>CAJTZI010000039.1 GCA_910584075.1 uncultured Oscillibacter sp. | reverse complement strand
GACTACGGCATCTGCGGCGACCTGTTCAAGGTCACCCCCATGCTCACCGAGGCCATCCGCGCCGCCAAGGCCGCGAAGTAAACGCTGAATCTGTGATCCAAAGCGCCCCTGGACCGGGGAAACATCCCCCGGTCCAGGGGCTGGAAGCCCGCTCCAGAAAAAATGGCATACGCGATTGTCACTGTGGGATTCCCGGTGTTCTGCACAACGCCAGACGTCTCCAGAGCGTTAATCGTCCTTTATTGGCAATTCTCCGCGTATTCCCCAAAGCAGCAGTTGAAATTTGAATTATCGGAGGAGAGAAAACATGAGGAAAAACATTTTGGCAGCTGTCAGCAAAAAAGCCGCCCCGGACGGGCAGTCCGGGGCTTGACGCAGAAGGCAGGAAAAACCGGCCTCCCGCCCTATTCCTCTTCGCGGTACTCCAGCCGCCAGGCCTCCAGCTCCTCCGCGTCCCGGTCATCCAGGGCGTGGAGACCGCCCCGGGCCTCCATGTGGTGGGTCAGCTCGTGGGAGAGGGTCAGTCGCAGCTCCTCCTCCCAGGTCTTGCCGTCCCAGTCCTCCAGGGCCGCCAGGGCGGCGAAGGAGCCGTAGTACAGGTTGATATACCGGCCCAGCAGATCATCGCAGTACTCCCCTAAAACGTACATCTCCCCCGGTGGGAACTCCGGGTCCGGCACCGCCTCCTCCAACAGGTTCACCCCGCCGTTGAGGCCGTCAAACAGCGCCTGGGGAAACCGCTCCGCCAGGGTGTCCAGCAGCTCCCCGGCCCGGTCAAAGCTCAGCACCACGCAGAGTGCAGGAGCACCTGCTCCAGCTCCTTCACCGTGTCCGCCAGGAAGTCCGCACCCTCCAGGGAAGCCCGGGGCCGAAAGCCCCAGGTGACGCCGCAGGTTCTGGCTCCGGCGTTGCGGCCCGTCTGAATGTCCACGCTGCTGTCCCCCACGAAGACGGTCTCTGCCGGGTCCGCCCCCAGCTCCGCCAGCAGGGCCCGGGCGGCTGCTCCGTCCGGCTTCACCGGCACGTCCGGCAGCTTGCCCCGCACCAGACGGAACACGCCGGGGAAGAAGTGCTCCACGATCTCCCGGCTGAACTCGTCGGCCTTGTTGGAATACACCGCCATCTGAATTCCGGCGGCCTTCAGCCGCTCCAGCAGCTCCGGGATGCCGGCGTAGGGGGCGGTCTTGTCCATGTTATGAGCGCCATAGTAGCTGCTGAACTGGGACAGAGCGCTGGCAATCAGCAGGGGACTGCGGCAGGTCTCCGGAGTGAATTGGGAAACGAGATTGGGGATGCCGTGGCCCACCATGGCCTTGAAGCGCTCCACGGTGTGCTCCGGCCAATTGTGCTGGCGGCAGACCCAGTTTCCGGCGGCAGCCAGGTCCTCGATGGTGTCCAGAATGGTTCCATCCAGATCAAAGATCACAGTTCGAGCCATATAACGCCTCACTTTTCATTCGTAGTGTTCCTATTTTACCAACACACGTCCTATAACTCAATTGGCAAGAAGCCAAAAGGCGCGGCTTTTGCCGCGCCTTTTTCATACAATTTCCACGCAAACTCAGGGAAATTCCGCCACTGTCTCCCTGAAAAAAGCATTTCACGGCAGGCTCCGCTCCGCCGCTCCGCCGGCGGCCAGCACCACGGAGCGGGTAAAACCCGCCGCCCGGGCCAGCTCTGCCGCCTGGGTGTAGCCATAGACGATGGCGGAGGCACTGTGGGCGTCAGCGGTGAGTATGATCCCGCCGCCCATGCGCCGCCACTCCTCCAGCAGGAAGAGCGCCGGATAGGGCGTCCGCCGGTATCCCCGGGACATGGCCCCGGTGTTGATCTCCAGCAGCGTCACGGTGGGGTCCGCCGCGTGAAGGGCCTCCAGCGCCGCGGTGCGGTACCGGGAAGACGTCTCATCGAAAAGGGGCGTCCTCTCGTTGAACTTGGTGATGAGGTCGATATGGCCCAGAATCGCGGGCCGCCGGACCGCCATCCGCCGGACCTCGCCGTAGTACCTCTCCGCCATGGCGAGGCCGTCACCGTCAAAGACGGTGACGCAGCAGGCGGCCAGGGTCTCCGCGTCCCAGTCCACGGTGTGCCAGCGGCCGTCAGGACCAGGCAGCCGGTGAACGCTGCCAATCCAGTAGTCAAACCCCTCCGCCGTCACATCGGCGCAGTTGTCCAGCTCGATGCCCAGGAGCACGTCCATCCGCCCCCGATACGCCTCCCGCAGGCGCAGGACCTCCGCCCGGTAGGCGCTCATATCCGCCGGCAGAACGCAGCCCTCGTCCTCGGGAATGGGAGTATGGCTGTGGCCTGATGCTCCGAAGGACACCGCCCCGGCGGCAAAGGCCGCAGCGGCCATCTCCGCCAGGGTGTTTTTCCCGTCGCACATGGCGGAGTGGGTGTGGACGGAGCAGAAGTTCCTCACTGCATCCGCTCCTGCTTCACCTTGTGGTCCACCACATGGCGCTTCTCCAGCTCCCGGGTGATGTCCTCCACGGTAATGCCCAGCTGCACCATCAGCACCATCACATGGTAGCACAGGTCGGCGATCTCGTAGACGGTCTCCGCCCTGTCCTCCTTGCCTCCGCCGATGATGACCTCGGTGCACTCCTCGCCCACCTTTTTCAAGATCTTGTCCAGACCCTTCTCGAAGAGATAGGTGGTGTAGCTGCCCTCCACGGGACTGGTCTTCCGTCCCTGGATCAGGCGGTAGAGGCCCTCGTAGCTGAACTGCTTCAATTCATCGGAGAGATAGAGGCCGTTGAAAAAACAGCTCTCCGCTCCGGTGTGGCAGGCGGGGCCGTCTTTCACCACCTCCACCACCAGGGCGTCGCAGTCGCAGTCGGCGGTGATGGAAACCACACGCTGGACATTCCCGCTGCTCTCCCCCTTGCGCCACAGCTCCCGGCGGCTGCGGCTCCAGAAGCAGGTGTGCCGCTCGTCAATGGTGACGGCGAGGCTCTCGGCATTCATGTAGGCCAGGGTCAGAACCTCCTTGGTATAGTGGTCCTGCACAACCGCGGGGATCAGGCCCTTTTCATCGAACTTCAATTCTTTGATTTCCATAGATGACACTCCTTCCCGTTCCCCGGAGGGGAACCGGGATTTTGATGTTTCAAAATGTCCCGCCTGTCTGGAGGGCCGGAGCCTATGTCCGCATGGGCACCCCCAGCTCCTTCAAATACGCCTTCAGGGCAGAGATCTCCACCTGCCGGGTGTGAAAGATGGAAGCCGCCAGTCCGGCATCCACCCCGGGGTGGGTAAACAGCTCCGCGAAATCCTCCATTTTCCCGGCTCCGCCGCTGGCCACAATGGGGATGTTCACCCGGCCTGCCAGCTCATCCAGCATCTCCAAGTCAAAGCCCTGTCTCACCCCGTCAGTGTCGATGGAGTTCAGCACAATCTCCCCGGCGCCGGCGGCAGCACCCTTCACGGCCCACTCCATGGCGTCAATGCCGGTGTCCTCCCGGCCGCCCTTGGCAAAGAGGCGGAACCGCCCGTCCACCCGCTTGACATCCATACTCAGCACCACACACTGGTCGCCGTACTTCTTGGCCCCCGCGGCGATGAGTCCCGGGTCGGCAATGGCTCCGGAGTTGACGCTGACCTTGTCCGCGCCGCACTTGAGCACCCGGTCGAAGTCCTCCAGCGTCCGGATTCCCCCCCCCACCGTCAGGGGGATGAAGATCTCCTCCGCCACCCGGCGCAGAATGTCCGTGAACAGCTTCCGCCCCTCGGCGGAGGCGGTGATATCGTAGAACACCAGCTCGTCCGCGCCGGACCGGTTGTAGAACCGGGCCATGTCCACTGGGTCCGCCATGTCCCGAAGGCCTTGGAAATTAGTGCCCTTCACCACCCGGCCGTCCCTTACGTCCAGGCAGGGGATAATGCGCCGCGCTAACACGTGCCCACCTCCTCAATAACGGTCCGCAGGTCCAGGCGCCCGGTGTACAGCGCCTTGCCCAGAATGGCGGCGTGCGTGCCGATGGCCCGGAGCTCCTTCAGCTCCGGAATGCCGCTGATGCCGCCGGAGGCGGTGACATTCAGCCCCCGGATCTGTGCCAGCTCCCGGTAGAGGTCCAGATTGGTGCCGGATTCCGCCCCGTCCCGGCTGATGTCGGTGTAGATTACGGTCCGGACGCCGGCGTCACGGAGGCGGCGGCAGAAATCCACGCCCCGCTCCTCCGACAGCTCCTTCCACCCATTGACGGCCACATACCCGTCCCGGGCGTCCACGCCCACGGCGATCTGTCCGCCGTACTTTTGGGCCATGCGGGTGGTGAAATCAAAGTCCTTCACGGCCACGGTGCCCAGGATGCACCGACTCACCCCCAAATCCAGATACTGCCTAATCCGCTCCTCTGTGCGGATGCCGCCGCCCACCTCCATATAGAGGCCGCCCTGCTTCGCAATGGCGGCAATGGAGTCAAAATTGGCCAAAGTGCCGTCCCTGGCTCCGTCTAGGTCCACCACGTGGAGGCATTTCGCTCCGGCGGCCAGGAAATCCCGGGCCGCGGCACAGGGGTCCTGACCGTAGATGGTCTCCTTGTCATAATCCCCCTGGTAGAGGCGGACCACCTGTCCGCCCCGCAGGTCAATCGCGGGAAAAATCTGCATGGTGCCGCTCCTCTCTCACAGGTGGATCTTACAGGTCAGCTCCTCCGCCTCCAGGCGGATGACCTGGGGCCTCTCCAGCATGGCCTCGGGAAAGTCCCACGTCCTCTCCTCTCCGGAGACATGGGCCATGATGGCGGCGAGGCCCGCCCGCTTTTCCTCCGCCGTCTCCAGCAGCGTCATCGGACCGCCGCCCATGACGCACTGAAACCGGGCGGTATACTCGCAGGCGCTCTCGTCAGAGATCACCTCATGGCCGGCGTCCATCTCAAAGGATGCCCAGCCCCTCTCCCGGATGAGGTCGATCTTCCGGCCCTCCTTGGCGCTGTGGAAATAGAGCGTATAGCGGCCATCCCGCTCTGCAAAACCGAAATCCAGGGGCACGATATAGGCCCGCCCGTCTTCACAAAGCCCCAGACGGCAGCAATCGCAGGCGGCGATTACCGCCCTAATCCGCTCCGGGTCCGTCACCTGACGGTCTTTTCTTCTCATGGCTCTCACAGCTTTTTCTCCTTTCACAGCTCCGCGAAGGCCCGCAGCAGCCCCAGTCCCGCGTCCCCGGACTTCTCCGGGTGAAACTGGGTGCCCCAGACATTTCCGCACCGCACCGCGCCGGTGACGGCCACGTTTCCATACCGGGACGTGCCCAGTGTGGAAGCATCGCAGTTCCTGGCATAGAAGCTGTGGACATAGTAGACGTATTCGCCGCTTTTAAAATACCGGAACAGCGGGTCGTCCCGGAGGACGTCCAGGCTGTTCCAGCCCATGTGGGGGACCTTGAGGGATTTGTCCTCCAGGCTCTCCCGCAGGCTCACCACCTCCCCGGGCACCAGGCCCAGACCGGGGTGCTCGCCGTACTCAAAACCCCGGTCAAACAGCAGCTGCATCCCCAGGCAGATGCCAAGCAGAGGCTTGCGCTCCGCCTCCTCCCAAAGGACGGGCACCAAACCCGTGCCGTCCAGCTTTTCCCGGGCGTCTCCAAAGGCTCCCACGCCGGGGAGGATGATCCGGCCGGCGGCGCGAAGCCGGCCGGCGTCCCGGGTCACCTCCGTCTCCACCCCCAGAGCCCGCAGGCTGGAGGAGAGGGAGAACAGGTTGCCCACGCCGTAATCCACAATGGCGATCATTTACAGCACACCCTTCGTACTCGGGATCTCGTCCCGGTGCTTCTCGTCCGGGGCCGCGGCCATTTTCAGCGCCCGGCCCATGCCCTTGAACACGGCCTCCAGGATATGGTGGGTGTTCTCCCCCGCCAGCTGGCGGATGTGGATGGAGCCGGGGCAGTTTCGCACAAAGCCCAGCCAGAACTCCTTCGCCAGCTCCGTGTCAAAGTCCCCCACTTTTCGGGCGGGCAGGTCCACCGCCCAGCCCAGGTAATCCCGGCCGCTGAGGTCCACGGCACACAGCACCAGCGTCTCGTCCATGGGCAGCAGAAACTGTCCGTACCGGGTGATGCCCCGCTTGTCCCCCAGGGCCTCCGCGAAGGCCCGCCCCAGGCAGATGCCGCTGTCCTCCACACTGTGGTGGAAATCCACCTGGGTGTCCCCGCGGCAGGTGAGGTCCAAATCAAAATCCCCGTGGCGGGCAAAGAGCTCCAGCATGTGGTCCAGGAATCCCACGCCGGTGGAGACGCCGGACCTGCCCGTGCCGTCCAGGTTCAGCGTCAGCTGAATCTGGGTCTCCCGGGTATCCCGCTTGATGTTGGCAGTTCGCATGGCGGCGCCTCCTTACACGTCTTCCAGAATCCGGGCCAGCTCATCCGCCAGCGCCGCCAGCTGCTCCATGGAGCCCACAGTAATCCGGACGAAGTCCCGGATGCGGTCTTTGTCAAACCAGCGGACCAGAATACCGTTCTCCTTCAATTGGCGGTACAGGTCTCCGCCGGGAATTCTGCCGCATCTGGCAAAGACAAAGTTGGCGGAGGAGGGCAACACGGCAAAGCCCAGCCCCTCCAGCTCCTCTGTCAGCCAGGCCCGGTTCTCCCGGATGGTCTCACAGCAGCTCCGGAAATAGGCCTCGTCCTCCACGGCGGCGGTGCCGGCGATGAGGGAGAGCCGGTTCACATTGTAGGGGTTGAAGCTGTATTTCACCCGGTTCAGCGCCGCAATCAGCGCCTCGCTGCCCAGGGCGAAGCCCACCCGCCCGCCGGCAAGCTGACGGCTTTTCGACATGGTCTGCGTCACCAGGAGATTGTCGTAGCGGAAGATCATGGGCACGCAGCTCTCGCCGCCGAAATCCACATAGGCCTCGTCCACAATCACCACCCGATTGGGGTCGGCCTC
Organism: uncultured Oscillibacter sp.; assembly: GCA_910584075.1. Taxonomy (GTDB): domain Bacteria; phylum Bacillota; class Clostridia; order Oscillospirales; family Oscillospiraceae; genus Oscillibacter. Next base: position 14,586 of record CAJTZI010000039.1, on the reverse strand, counting down.
CAGCAGCCGCTGGATGTCCTCCCGGGCCACGGCGATGCCGGTGGGGGCGTTGGGGTTGGCGATGACGATGGTGCCGGGAAAGTCCATGTAGTCGTCCACGTTCAGGGTAAAATCCTCCCGCAGGGGGATCACCCTGTCCTCCAGGCCGAACAGGGCCGCCTGGGACTGGTAGAAGCTGTATGTGATATCGGCGAAGGCCACAGGCCTGCCCGTGCCGCAGAAGGCCCGGAACGCGAAGGCCAGAATCTCGTCAGAGCCGTTGCCGGAGATCACATTGCAGCTCTGGAGACCGTAACGGGCGGCAATGGCGGCGTTGAGCCCCCCGCAGGCGGGATCGGAGTACAGGTTCAGCTTCAAGAGCTCCGCCCTTGAGAGGGCCTTGAGCACCTTGAGGGAAGGGGGGAAGGGACTCTCATTGGTGTTCAGTTTGACATACTGCTGATCCCGGGGCTGTTCACCGGGTGTGTAGGGGGCGAGGCGGTCCGCCTCAGGGGAGAGGAAATTTTTCATATTGAAACACCTCTTTCTAAAATAGGGGCTAATTTCCTTGGAATCCACTCTATGGAGACGTGACGGGGGCCGTCCTTCGGATGGGGGATGGTTTTACCCGCCTGAAGGGCAGTCCGGGCTTTCAAATCCCTCCCGGCGGGAGAGGGCCGACCTGGCATGCCCCTCCAGCCCCTCCCGGCGGGCAAAGTCCGCGACCTTCTCCGCGCAGCCGTTCAGCGCCGTCCGGTCATAGTACAAAAAGCTGGACCGCTTCATGAAGTCATCTACCCCCAGGGGGCTGGAAAATCGGGCCGTCCCGGAGGTCGGCAGGGTGTGGTTGGGCCCTGCGAAGTAGTCCCCCAGGGCCTCCGGCGTGGAGCGGCCCATGAAAATGCTCCCGGCGTTTTTGATCCGGGGCAGCAGGGCAAAGGGGCCGTCCACGCACAGCTCCAGGTGCTCCGGGGCGATGCGGTTCACCGCCTCCACCGCCTTGTCCAGGCTGTCCGTCACAATGATCTTGCCGTTGTCCTCAATGGAGCGGCGGGCAATGTCCTTTCGAGGCAGAACCTCCAGCTGAACCTCGATCTCCGCCCGGACGGCCTCCGCCAGTTCCCGGCTGTCCGTCACCAGCACGGCGGAGGCCAGCACGTCGTGCTCCGCCTGGCTCAGCAGGTCCGCCGCCGCCCACTTCGGGTCGGTCTTTCCGTCCGCCAGCACCAGGATCTCGCTGGGGCCGGCGATCATGTCGATGTCCACCTGGCCGAAAACCTTCCGCTTGGCAGTGGCCACGTAAATACCGCCTGGGCCCACAATCTTGTCCACCCTGGGCACGGTCTCCGTGCCGCAGGCCAGGGCCGCCACCGCCTGGGCGCCGCCGATCTTGAAGACCTTTGTCACCTCCGCCAGCTCCGCCGCCACCAGCGCCTCCGGGCTGACGGTGCCGTCCTTCCGGGGAGGCGTTACGATCACAATATCCTCCACCCCGGCAATCTGCGCCGGGATGGCACTCATCAAAATCGTGGAGGGAAAGGCCTCCGGGCTCCGGGGGACGCAGATGCCCACCCGCTCGATGGGCGTCCACCGCTGGCCCATGACCACGCCGGAGCCTTCCGCAAGGAGAAAATCATTGTGCTTCTGCCGCTCATGGAACCGGCGGATGTTCTCCGCCGCCTGACGCAGCGTCTCCAGAAAGCAGGGGTCCACGGCCTCTCTGGCGGCGCTGAACTCCGCCGCCGTCACCTGGAGGTCCTTCAATTCCGCGCCGTCAAAGCGCCGCGTATAATCCCGCAGAGCCGCGTCGCCCCTGGTCCGGACCTCCCGGAGAATGCCGTCCACAGCGGCGGAGACGTCCTCCTCCGCCCGGATATCCCGGTTCAAAAATTCCTCCGGGGCAAGGCAGTTGAAATCCAGGATTTTCATCATGTCTCCGTCACCTCCGCCAGCCTGCCCAGCAGTGTCTCAATCTCCCGGCGCTTGAACTGATATGCGGCCCGGTTGGCGATAAACCTCGCGGAGATGGGCATGAACTCCGTCAGCACCTCCAAACGGTTCTCCTTCAAGGTGGTGCCCGTCTCCACAATGTCCACAATCACGTCCGAAAGCCCCAGGATGGGGGCCAGCTCGATGGAGCCGTTGAGCTTGATGATGTCGATATCCCGCCCCTGGGCGGCGTAATACGCCTTGGCAATATTTACAAATTTTGTCGCCACCCGCAGCGTCCGGCCCGGGTCGTCCCGAAAATCCACCGGCCCCGCCACGCACATGCGGCACTTTCCAAGCCCTGTGTCCAGCAGCTCGTATACGTCGGCACCGGACTCCTCCAGAATGTCCTTGCCCACGATGCCGATGTCCGCCGCGCCGTGCTCCACGTAGATGGCCACGTCGCTGGGCTTCACCAGAAAGTAGCGGATGCCCGCCTCCCGGTTCTCCACCACCAGCTTGCGGGTGTCACTGTAATTCTCCGGGCAGCCGTAGCCAACCCCCGCCAGGAGCTCGTAGACCTTGTCCCCCAGGCGGCCCTTGGGGAGGGCCACGTTCAGCATCATCTCCCCGGCCTTTTCCGGCGAGGGCTCCGCCAGGCGGTCCAGCTCGTCCAGATACAGCGCGAAGCCGACGGCCCGGGCCCCGGGGCGGAACTGCGCCGCCAGAGGGTCGTACCGCCCGCCCTTCAATACGGCCCGGGGCAGCCCTGTGAGGTACCCCTGGAGCACCAGGCCGTTGTAGTAGTCCATATCGTTGGCAAGGGACAGGTCCAGCCGCACGCGCTCCGTCTCCCCCCGCTCTTCCAGGGTCTCACAGAGCTTTCGCAGCTCCTCGAGGGCCCCGCCCATGGGGGCGTTGAGAGCCAGGGGCTCCGCCGATGCCAGTACCGTCTCCCACTCCCCCGCCAGGGCCGGCAGGCGGCACAGCGCCTCCGTCCCCTGCCGGGACAGTCCCGCCGCCTCCGCCGCCTTCTGGAGCTCGTGGATGTTCCGGTCCCGGACGCAGGTCAGAAGCCTTGGCCGGATGGCCTCCGGGGCCCCTACGGCGTCAAAGAGGCCGGTGACAAAGCCCATGTGGCTCAACTCCACCGCAAAGTCCCGGCCCGTCAGGGCCAGGCTCCGCACCGCCAGGGACACCGCCTGGGCCGTGACGGCGTCGTCCACCGCGCCGATGCACTCCAGGCCCATCTGGCTGATCTCCCGGAAGGTGTGGCTCTCCTGGCTGGGGCGGTAGACGTTCTCGGCGTAGTAGTACTGCCCGCAGCCCCCTTCCTCCACCCGGGCGTTCTTGGCGATGGAGAGGGTCACGTCGGGTTTCAGGGCCAGCAGCCGCCCGTCCAGGTCCGTGAAGGTGATGACCTGGTCGGAGGCCAGAAAACGGCGGTTCTCCTGGTACAGCCCGTACTCCTCAAACCGGCCCATGTGGTACTGCCGGAAGCCCTCCCGCTCAAACAGCAGCCGGGTCCGCAGCGAAACCCGCTCCTGGGGCCGGAGCATATTCAGATCCAATTCCATGGGGACGTTCCTCCTTAGAGGCGGGGAGGCCCCGCCCGTCTTGTCACGGCCTATTTTACTTCAATATATTAGCAAAGTAAAGCGGTAATTCGCTAATAAGATAAATTCTCCGATTTATCCAAATTTTCAGGGATGTGAAAAGCTGGATAGTGGGATTTTACACCCAATATCCAGCTTTTGCAACCGCAGATTCATATATTTGAGAAATATCAAAATCCGGCGGCGGTATGCAGGGACGGATATAATCCGCCCCTCCCCTGGAATCCCCGGACCGCTCATGAGACGGGCGGCTGACAGCCGCCCCCGCGCTATCCCTCCAGGGCGATGGTGCAGCGGAGGGAGAAAAAGTTGTTCTCTTTGTCGTTTGGAATGGCCAGCCCGGAGTCCCCGCTGATGTGAAAATTCCGGCTCTCCACCTCCCAGGTGACGACGGCGCCGTTTCCCCGGAGGGTGAAGCCGTTTTCCCAGTCCGCATTCGCCAGATCACTGAACAGGGCTTTCCGCCCAAAGGTCCAGAGTGGGACATCCTCCTGGGCCCAGATCAGGGCCGTGGCCGCTGTGGTGATGGAATCAACCGGAAACCAGACCCAATCCTCCGTGTTCTCCACAGACCGCTCCAGGGTAACGGCCCGCACCGCCCCGTTCTCCAGAGTATAGCGAAAGTTGTCATCCTCGCTTCGGCCGCCGCTCAGATCGATCATAACGCCTCCCGGTGGGTTCGGCAGCCGCTCCCAAAGGCCCGCTTCGTCCAGCCTCCAGATAGAGGACTGGCCGATATAGGCGGCCTGGCGGTTGTAGTTCTCGGCGAACTCCGCCACCGTCAGGGGCCCCCGGTTGGGGGGCAGCTGGGAATAGCTGTTGGCCGCCTCGGCGCACGCCAGCACCAGCACTGACGCCAGGACAAAGCCGGCGGCGTGCCGCAAAGGCCGAAACGGGGCGGCCGTATAGGCGGTGTCCGTGTCCCAGGGCTGGGGCTCGTCGTTCCAGCATCGGTTGGCGGTGCGAAACATCTGAATCCAGGACCAGATGGGAATAAACGCGCCCTCACCGTGCCACAGCAGCAGCAGGTGCCGGGTGAAGCCCTCGGAGTACGTCAGCTTCTCCCCGTCCCGCCCGGTAATCCGCAGTCCCAGCAGGGCCTTGCCGGGGGTGGTACCGAGAAGGCGCAGCAGCAGCGGCTCCAAAAACAGCCAGATCACATGAACGGCGATCTGGAGCGCCAGTCCGCTGGCGAGGGCGGGGTTGTGCCCCATCAGGGCAGCGACCGCCAGCAGCAGCAACAGCAGTCCATATTCGTCAAAGAGCCGCGCCAGCAGCCGCCGGGTGAGGCCGGTGTACACCGGCAGGGCGTCGGTCTCCGGCAGAGCCGGGGCGGACGGGGCCTTCCACCACACCTCTCCGTCCGCGGCGGGCAAAGCCGGGGCGTCCAGGGCCAAGAGGTAGGCCCCCGGGTCCAGCGTCTCAAAGCTCTCTCCGGACCGCCGCAGCTCCCCGCAGACCTGCTCCACCCGTTCCAGAGTCCCCCGCTCCCCGTCGAGCTCCGCCAGACGGCGGTCCAGGGCCTCCGGCAGGCTCCGGGAGCCCCGCCGGAGCTCCTTCAGCTCCTCCATGGGAACGCCCAGCCGCCGCAGCAGCTTGATCTTCTCCAGAACCGCCAGATCCGCCTCGCTGTAATCCCGGTAGCCGTTCCCGGCCCGGGCGGGGGTCAGCAGCCCCTCCGACTCGTAGTAGCGGATATTGGCCCGGGGCACACCGGAGCGGGCCTCCATCTCCTTACTGGTCATCTCACCGCCTCCTTTTACCCCCAGTGTAAACTATCAAGTAACTTCCATGTCAAGGATTTTGCAAAAATTTCAGCGTTTTTGGGCGGAAAACTCCGCCGCCTCCCAAATCCAGTCCATGAGCTCCCCATCGATCTCCTCCGCCGAGCCAATGACAATATGGTGGGTCCAGCGGCCCGGGCAGGGCTCCGAGGCGGCGTCCACCCGGAGAGAGTCCAGCCGGCGGCCGAGGCCCACGGTGACGGTGAGATAGGGATTGGGCCGCGCCGCCGCCCGCCGGGCGGGGAGGAGGGAGGCGAAGGCAAAATTCCGTCTGTTGGAAAAGGAGATCTGGGTCTTCTGCACCCGGACGCGGGTATCCGGAAATTCCGCTAAAATCCGCTTCTCCAGGGTCAGGTACAGCGGCAGGGAGAGGGGACTGTCCCGGAAGAAAAAGGGGGTATCCGGATTTACCGGCTGATTCATGATTTCCATAGGAACGGCGCTCCTTTCTTTTTGGGCTCCGCCCAACCCGCCAGGGCTCCGCCCTGGACCCGCCGCCCTTTGAAAAGGGCGGCCCCAAACGCTCTCAGTCCTCCGCGGAAAACACCTTTCTTCCCGCGCTCCACACCGCCCGGATGGCCCCGGGCTGCCGGACATACAGGCACCGTTCCAGCCGCTCCTCCGGCGTCAGAGGGTGGGGTTGGAGCAGCCGGCTGTCGTCCAGCACCAGGGCGTGGAGAGAATTGCCCGGGGCGAAGCCGGGCTGCTGGCCGAAGAACGCTGCCCCGGCGGACGCGGCCAGATACCAGGCCTCCGCCGCGGAGAGGAAGTCCGTCCCCCAGTTATCCATGACCCGCCGGGCCTTGGAGGCCCGGATGGCGGAGGAGGCCGCGTCCAGCATGCTCAGCGTGTCGCCGCCGGCCACGTCGGTGCCCAGGACCACTTTGACGCCCTCTCTCAGCAGCACCCGCACCGGGGCCACGCCAGAGCAGATATTCTGGTTGGAGTCCGGGCAGTGGACGGCGGTGACTCCGGCGTCTTTCATGGCCCGCCGCTCCCGCTCATCGCACCAGACACAGTGGGCCATCACCGTGCGGCCGTTCCACAGGCCGTACTTGGCGTAGGTCTCCCAGTACTGTGTGCAGTCCGGGTGCAGCTCCCGGACCCAGGCCCCCTCCGCCGTGTTCTCCGACAGGTGGGACTGGACGGGCAGGTTCCGCTCCGCCGCCAGCCTGCCCAAAAAGGCCATCAGTTCATTGGTGCAGGAGGGTGTGAACCGGGGCGTCACCATAGGCCTGACATACCGGAAATCACTGCACTCCTCCAGCCACCGCAGGGTCTCCGCCACAGATTCCTCCGTGGTCTCCTGGAGATTGGGCGCGCCGTTGCGGTCCATGTTCACCTTGCCCACATACCCGGTGACCCCGGCCTTTTCCAGCTCTTCCATCAGAATCAGCGTGGCCCGGCGGTGCAGGGAGGAGAACATGCACACCCGGGTGGTGCCGTTTGCGATGAGGTCCTGAGCCAGCCGGCGGTAGACCTCCCTGGCATAGTCCGGGTCGGCAAACCGGGCCTCTGTGGGAAAGGCGTAGGTATTCAGCCAGTCCAGCAGAGGCAGGTCCATGCCCATGCCCATCATGGGGTACTGGGGCGCGTGGAGGTGCAGGTCCGCCGGAGCCTGGAGGATGAGCGCGTCTCCAAAATCCTCTGCCGCCGCCCCGGCGTACCGCTTCGGCAGGACGGGAAACACACCGGTGACCTTTCCCTCCTCCGCGATGAGATACCCCCGCTCGGTCACGTCCAGTTTCCCCAGGGCCGGGGCGGAGATGACAGTGCCCTTCAAAATCGTCAAAGCCATGGTAACACCTCTTTCACAAATTTTGCAGAAAGAAAAGCGCCTCCCCGGCAGGGCGGGTCCCCCTGCGGAAAGACACTCATAGCAGAGCCTTGGGCGGCCCGGTAGAAACTTTCGCGCCATCACAGCGAAATTATATGAGCTGTTCACTTTTCTCTGGTTGATTTTAATCATACCACAGTCGGAGCCGGAGCGCAAGAGCCGGCCCCCTCTTTAAGTCCTTGATTTTTCCGCGGCTGTGTGCCATTATAGCAGAACAACGAAGACAGGAGGAACTCTGCAATGACCGACATCAGCGCCTATATGACCCGGTTTGGAGCGATGTACGACAGGCTGCACTCCGGCACAGAAGAGGAGCGGGATTTTCAAAAGGCCGTCGTAAAGTGGATGGGCTATATCAGCTCCGACTACCAGAGGATTTTGGAGTCCGTCATCTCCTCGTCTCTTCAGACAGGGGACTTTGAGACGCTCCACCGCTGCTTTTTCCAGGTCACCCGAACCCGTCTTCTGCCGGGGATGGCCGGAGGCCTCGACCACTGTCAGGACCTGTGGCCCCTGCTGGACTGCGCCGCCTGCGAGGGTCCAAAGGAGCTGTACCGCCTCCTGCCGCCGGAGCTGGGCATGAGCAGAAACGGCCATCCCATGCTGGTGTGCGCCATGAATCTCCTCATGTGCCTGCTGTACAACCGGGAGGGAGCTCCCCGCTTTGACGAGGCGGCGGAAATCCGGCGGGCGGAAAAATTTCTCTCCGCAAAGCGCCCCCTGTGGGAGCGGTCCGTGGTGGGCTTTCTGCTGTGCCTCCTGCGCCGGGACACGGCTGGCATGACGGACCACCTCCAGTCGGCCTGCGCCTCCTACGGCCAGCTGAAAACCGCCGCCAAGTATCAAAAACTCCAGTGCCTCAACGCCTACGGGCTGGTGGTCCTGGCGAAAATGCTTTTGCCGCAGGAGGCGTTTTCGGAGCTGAGGCCGCCGGAAGCTCCCAACTTCTCCGGGGCGTATCTCAGCTGGCGCCTGACGCAGGCGGAGCTGCCCCTGGAGCCCTGTTTCACCTACCCGGAGCCCTATACCCTGGCCAACCGGATTCTGGCCCAGCCCGTGGCGGTGCGGCGGCTTTTCCAGCCCGGTCTGGAGCGGGAGGACCTGACCCTCAGGGAACGGAACACCTGGTACCAGGACGAGGCCGCCATGCTGGAGCAGTTCATCGCCGGCATGGAAACAGCGTAAAAGACGGCGGGAGGCTGTGCGCCTCCCGCCGTCTGCGTCAAAAGGGGATATTCACCCGTACCTCATCCAGCTCCGGAGCCCGGTCAATCAGCCCCTGCTCCAGCATCCAGCCGATGTTCTCCCGCCAGCATTCGTCGGACTGGGACAAAAACGCCGACTCCGCTGTCTCCATCATGGGCAGAAGCACTGCCATGCTGGACCGCTCCACCGTCTCCGACAGGGGGAAATTCTCCTCGTTCTGGTTGGCCAGGAGGATTGCCAGGGCCTCCTCCGGCTCCGCTTTCAGATCGGCAAAGCCCCTGGCGCTGGCCCGCAGAAAGGCGGACAGCGTCTCCCCGTCCCGCTCAACGGCGGTGTCGTTTGCCAGAAACACCCCCTCGTAGTAGGTGGGTACGCCGTAGTCGTCCAGGTCGAACCAGCTGACATCAAAGCCCTCCTCCTCCATCTGGGGCACCTCGTGGTTGACAAGGCAGCCGATGGTAGCGTCCACACTGCCGGTGGTCATGGAGCTCATGAGGTCAAAGCCCACGTCCACCAGCTGCACGCTGCCGTAATCCGCCCCCACATTTGCCATGATGCTGCGGACAATGGCCTCCGAGAGCTCGGTCCCGGCGTAACCCACGGTTTTGCCCGTCAGGTCCGCGGGGGAGGAGATGTCCTTCTCCGCAAGGGACAGGACGATGTTCAGCGGCCCCTGGACCACGGCACCGATGGACTTCACCGGCACGGCCTGGTTGGCCCGGGCCTGGATGACGTCCTGCTGGTAGTAGAGGCCGATGTCCGCCCGCCCCGCCGCCACCAGGGAGATGGCGTCGTTGGCATTGGAGGGGAAGCGGATGTTGACCTTCAATCCCTCGTCGGCGTAGTAGCCCTTCTCCATGGCCACGTACAAAAAGGCGTGGAGGGCGTTGGGATACCAGTCCAGCACCACGTCCAGCTCCCGGAGGGCTCCCCCGCCGTCTCCGCCGCCCACATAGACCTGCGCAGGCCCGTCCTCTCCACTGATAACGCCCACGGAGCATCCGGAGAGCAGCAGCGCCGCGGCCGTTAAAAGCGCAAAAATTTTTTTCATGGCAAAGCTCCTTTGTTCCACGTAAAATTTTTCATCCCAGAGGCAGCGAATGCCGCTCTCCCGGTGTTATGCCGCTTCCTCAGCTCTCTCCCCGCCATTTCACAATCTTTTTCTCCGCCAGTCCCACCAGCCAGACAGCCAGCATGGCCACGGCGCTGAGGAGCACGATGGGGGCAAAGACCCCCGCCCCGTCCAGCTGGGTCATCATCCGGCGGGAGAAATAGCCAAGACCGCTCTGGGCCCCCAGCCACTCCCCGATGGCCGCGCCGATGATGCTGATAGGCACCGCCATCTTCACGGCAGAGAAGAAGCAGGGCAGGGCACATGGGATCTTGATCTTCCGGAATACGTCCCATTTTGTGGCCCCATAGGTTTCCAGCAGCTCCGTCATCTCCGCCCTGGCGGAGCGGAGGCCGTCGTACACCGTGATGGTGATGGGGAAGAAGGTCATCAGCACCGACACCAGCACCTTGCTCCAGACGCCGTAGCCGAACCACAGCACAAACAGCGGCGCAATGGCGGTGGTGGGGATGGTCTGAGAGGCCACCACCACCGGGTAGAGACACCTTTGCAGCAGAGGGCTCCAGTCCATGGCCGCCGCCAGCCCCAGGCCCAGCACCAGGGAGATGACAAGGCCCAGCCCTGTCACCGCCATGGTGGCGGGCAGGTGGACAGTCAGGAGGGGGCCCCGCAGCTCCCACAGCCGCCGGAGGATCTGCAGGGGCGTGGGCAGGATGTAGGCGGCGTTCACCTCCATGGCCCCCAGCTGCCAGAACACCAGCAGGGCAAAGAGAAAGATCAGCGCGGGCAGACCGCCCCGGTTGGCCCTGTTCATACCTCCACCCGCCTTCTCAGCATTTCAATCAGTTCCTCCCTCAGCTCCGCCATCTCAGGGCGGGCAAGGCAGGCCCGAGTCCTGGGATACGGCGCCGGGACGGGGATCTCCGAAAGACGCCGGATGGGCGTCTGGTCCACCGCCAGCACGCTGCCGGAGAGAAACACCGCCTCCTCCACGTCGTGGGTGATAAAAAGGATGGTCATCCTGTGTTTTTCCCACTGCTCCAGCAGCCACTCCTGCATGGAGACCCGGGTGAGAAAATCCAGGGCGGAGAAGGGCTCGTCCAGCAGCAGAAGATCACTGCCCGCCAGCATGGTGCGGGCGAAGGCCGCCCGCTGCCGCATCCCGCCGGAGAGCTCGCTTGGCATCTTGTCCCGGCAGCCCGCCAGTCCAACGTCCGCCAGGGCCTCCTCCGCCAGCTCCCGCCGCTCCGCCCTGGTGTATCCGCCCCGGATCTCCAGGGGCAGGGCCAGGTTCTCCCCCACGGTGCGCCAGGGAAAGAGCAGGTCCCGCTGGGGCATATAGCCGCAGTAGTGGGACTGTTCCGCGACGGGCCTGCCGTTCACCCGGATGGTGCCGGCCTTAGACCGCAGCAGTCCGCAGGTCAGACGGAGAATGGTGCTCTTGCCGCACCCGCTGACGCCCACGATGCAGTGGAAGGACCCTGCCTCCACGGAAAAGCTCAGATTGTCGATGATGTCAAAATCGTCCTCCGGGTAGCGGCAGGAGACGCGGTCGAACTCCAGCGCCCTCATGGACGCATCTCCCAGGCCATGTCCCAGAACCCCAGCTCGTAGCGGCTGCAATTGACGAAGATCTCCGTGAGATAAGCCAACTGCGCCGCCCCCGCTCCCGCCGCCAGACAGTCCGTCAGTTCAATGAGGGCCTGATTTGCGGCGCCGTAGTCCTCCGAGGCGTAGCCCCGGATCCACTCGCCGTAAAAGGGGTGCTCCGCCGCCCCGGGAATCCCGGCCAGGGCCTGCCCGATCTCGGCGTAGCTCCAGGAGCAGGCCAGGATGGCCGCCGCGATCTCCACAGGCCCGCCCTGTCCGGCGACGGAGAGCATATAGTGGGTGTAGGACAGATTGTCCAGTGCGGGCTGTACCGTCAGCACCTGTTCCTCCAAAATCCCCAGACGGGCCATATAGGCCCGGTGGATGTTCATCTCCCCGCCCAGGATGGCGTCCACATTCCGGGCAAAGACGCGCATCAGGGCCGCGTCCCGGGCCTTCACCACCCCCAGCGCGAACACTCGGGCGTAATCGAAGAGGTACAGGTAGTCCTGGAGCATGAAGTACCGGAATTTTTCCACCGGCAGCGTGCCGTCTCCAATCCCCGTGACAAAGGGATGGGTCAGGCACCGGTCCCAGATGGGACGGGCCGCCTTCCGCAGGCGCTGGGAAACCGTCATGGTCACTCCTCCTTCTCAAAAGACGAAAGCGGGACATCCCAACAGGATGTCCCGCCCGTACAATCACGAGAAAACCGCCGAAAAGCACGGCGAACAGCTGCATCCCTACGTTGGCATGATCCAAATCAGGTGAGGTCGAGGGAAAACACCCTCCTCTCAGCCCCCTTCCGGGGACTCCCTTGCAAGCCGTAGTATATGCCGTTTTTCCCGAGATGTCAATCTTTTTTCGCCGAAGGGTCTCCGGAATTGGCGGGAGCTCCGGCGGCGGAACCGGGTGTGTCCGTGGTGCGCGGCGCCTCCTGGCCGGTGCGGGCCTCTGTTCCGAAGGCGTGTGCCATCGGCCTGTCTCAAGTGTTTTCCCTATAGGCAGCAGTCGGTTTTTGTCAAAATGACAAAAATTAAATTTTTATTTTTAATTTATATTGACAAATTGAACAGATGCGGTATAATGGACTAAAATAGTACCATTTGGGGGATGTGATCCTTTGCTGATAACGCGTGAGATGGACTACACCCTGCGTATTCTCCGAGCGCTGCATCAAAACGGCCCGCTGGCCGCCGCAGAGATCGCCCAAAAGGAGAACATGCCCAAGGCCATTACACTGAAACTTCTAAAGCGGCTCCGCGCCGCCGGCCTGACAGACAGCCGCCGGGGAAACTGCGGCGGCTACCAGTTGAGCATCTCCTGTGAAGAGCTGTATCTGGGGGATTTATTTCAGGTTCTGGAGGAATCCCCCCTTGTCAACCGCTGCCAAGGCCCCGGCTACCGCTGTGAAAACGCACCCGAGGGCCGCTGCGGGCTGTGCCGCGAGCTGTCACGCATTCAGGCAGTGCTGGACGCGGAACTGCGGAAAACACCCTTGAGCGCCATTTTCCAGGAAATGTAATATAGAGGAGGAATATCTGTATGCTGTATCAAACCACACAGGAGCATGAGGAACTGCGGGCAAAGGTAAGGGAGTTTGCCGAAGCCGAGGTGAAGCCCATCGCCTTCATGCTGGACCAGAACAACCAGTTCCCCACTGAGGTGGTCCAAAAGATGGGTGAGCTGGGCATCATGGGCCTGCCTTATGACAAGAAGTACGGCGGCGCGGGGGCGGATGCCCTGAGCTACGCAATCGCCGTGGAGGAACTGGCCCGGGTGGACGGCGGCGTGGGAGTGATCTTGTCCGCCCACACCTCTCTGGGCACCTACCCCATCTACGCCTTCGGCACTGAGGCGCAGAAGAAGAAATACCTGCCTGACCTGTGCTCCGGCAAAAAGGTGGGGGCCTTCGGACTGACCGAGCCAAATGCCGGCTCTGATGCCGGCGGCACCGAGACCACCGCCGAGGATATGGGAGACCATTATCTCCTCAACGGCGAGAAAATTTTCATCACCAACGGCGGCCAGGCCGACACCTATGTGGTGTTCGCGGTTACCACTCCTGGCATCGGCACCCGGGGCATCTCCGCCCTCATCGTGGAAAAGGGCTGGGAGGGCTTCACCTTTGAAGAGCACTACGACAAAATGGGCATCCGCTCCTCCGCCACCTGCCAGCTGAACTTCAACAACGTGAAGGTTCCCAAGGAGAATCTGCTGGGCAAGGAGGGTCAGGGCTTCAAGGTCGCTATGGCCACCCTGGACGGCGGGCGCATCGGCATCGCGGCCCAGGCGCTGGGCATCGCTCAGGGGGCCTACGAAGCCGCTGTGGAGTATTCCAAAGAGCGCGTTCAGTTTGGCAAGCCGATCTGCCAGCAGCAGAACGTGGCCTTCAAAATTGCCGACATGGCCACCAAGCTGCGCTGTGCGCGGTTCCTGGTCTACTCCGCCGCCGAGCTGAAGCAGGCCCATGCGCCCTACGGCATGGAGTCCGCCATGGCCAAGCAGTACGCCTCCGACATCGCCCTGGAGGTCACCAACGACGCCCTGCAGATCTTCGGCGGCTGCGGCTACATCAAGGGCATGGAGGTGGAGCGTTTCTACCGGGACGCCAAGATCACCACCATCTATGAGGGCACCAATGAGATTCAGCGGGTTGTCATCGCCTCTCATATTCTGGGCAAGGCGGCCAAGGACACCTCCGCCGCCCCCGCCCAGCAGAAAGGCCCCGAGACTGGCGCCCGCAAGCGGCTGATTCTCAAGGACGGCACCGCCCAGGAGAAGGTGGAGGCCCTGGTGGCCAACCTGAAAAAGGACGGCCATGACTTCACCGTGGGCATTCCCATGGACACTCCCATCACCCAGGCAGAGCGGGTAGTCTCCGCCGGACAGGGCATCGGGGCCAAGGAAAACATGAAGCTCATTGAAGACCTGGCAAAGGCGGCCGGCGCGGCCGTCGGCTCCAGCCGCCCTGTGGCCGAGACCTTGAAATATGTGCCCATCAACCGCTATGTAGGTATGTCCGGTCAGAAATTTAAGGGCAATCTGTATATTGCCTGCGGCATCTCCGGAGCCATCCAGCATTTGAAGGGCATCAAGGACGCCTCCTGCATTGTGGCCATCAACACCAATCCCAACGCTAAAATCTTCAAAAACTGCGACTACGGCATCGTGGGCGACGTGATGGAGATCCTCCCCCTCCTCACCGCTGCTTTGGACACCGGAGACAAGCTCCCCGCCCCTCCCATGACCAAGATGAAGCGCATGGCCCCCAAGAAGGTCTATCAGCCCCGGAAGCTGTACATCTGCAACGGCTGCGGCCATGAGTACGATCCCATGCAGGGCGATCCCGAAAACGAGGTCAAGCCCGGCACCGCCTTCAAGGACCTGCCCGAGGGCTGGACCTGCCCTCACTGCGGCGAGACCGTGGACGCATTCATTGAGATCGAGGCGTAACACAACAACAGAACAATAAAGGAGGCAGCTCTATATGTATAATTACCGTATGGTCACCGACGACCTGTACTGGGTAGGCGCGGACGAGCACCGGCTGGCCCTGTTTGAGAACATCCA
>CAJTZI010000038.1 GCA_910584075.1 uncultured Oscillibacter sp. | reverse complement strand
CTCCACCGTGAAGAACGCCGGCATCCCCACCGTGCTGATCAACCGCGAGCCCACCCGCGAGCAGATGGCCGTGTATGACAAGCTGGTCTACGTCGGCTGCGACGCCGCTCAGTCCGGCACCTTCCAGGGCGAGCTGATCCTGGAGACCCCCAACGGCGGCGACATCAACGGCGACGGCAAGATCTCCTACATCATGGTCCAGGGCGATCCCGAGAACATCGACGCCCAGCTGCGCACCGAGTACTCCGTCAAGGCCCTGACCGATGCCGGCAAGGAGGTTGAGGAGCTGAACCTCACCCGCGGCGACTGGATGCGTGAGCGCGGCCAGGAGATCGTGGCCAACGACCTGGCTCAGTTCGGCGCTCAGGTTGAGGTTGTTTTCTGCAACAACGACGATATGGCCATCGGCGCTCTGCAGTCCATTCAGGCCGCCGGCCGCAAGGTCAACGAGGACATCTACCTGGTTGGCGTCGACGCCCTGGACGCCGCTCTGAACGAGGTCAGCAACGGCAACATGACCGGCACCGTGCTCAACGACGCTGTTGGCCAGGCCACCGCCGCTGTGGAGCAGATGGAAGCCCTGCTGGGCGGCAAGACCTTTGCCTCCGGTGAGCAGAGCGTGTACGTTGACTATGTGAAGGTCACTCCCGACAACGTGGCCGATTTCATGGGCTGATCCTGAAAGAACCCTGAAAATCAGAAACAGCAGGCAATGGGGTGCGTGCGCAGGTGCGCACGCACCCCGTTTTCATACCATCGATTGACAAGAGGCAATACGGCCGGTGGAAAGACGGCGTCCGTGCTGTCCCTTGTCAACCGATGGAAACAATCAAAGGGGGGGACCGAGAATTGTCAGAGTATCGTTTGGAAATGCGTGGGGTCGTTAAGACATTCCCCGGCGTCAAGGCGCTGGACCACGCGCAGCTCAATCTCCGCCCCGGCACCGTCCACGCGTTGATGGGAGAGAACGGCGCCGGAAAGTCCACGCTGATGAAGTGCATGTTCGGCATCTATCACATGGACCAGGGCGAGGTGATCTACGAGGGCGAGAAGGTCCAGATCAAGGGACCGCTGGACGCCCTGAACCGGGGCATTGCCATGGTGCACCAGGAGCTCCAGCCCATTCCGGAGCGGAGCATCGGCGAGAATATCTACGTGGGCCGCTACCCCACCAGACGCCTGGGGCCCATTGTCACCATTGACCACGAGAAAATGTATACAGACGCGGCGGCGGTGCTGAAGGAGGTTCACCTGAACTTCGATCCCAGGGCCAAGCTGGGCAGCCTCAGCGTGTCCCAGATGCAGCTGGTGGAGATTGCCAAGGCCGTCTCCGCGGACTGCAAGGTGTTGATTCTGGATGAGCCCACCTCCTCCCTGACCGCGGCGGAGGTGGAGGCCCTCTTCACCATCGTCAATGAGCTGAGGGCCAAGGGCGTGTCCATTGTTTATATCTCCCACAAGATGGACGAGATCCTCCGCATCAGCGACGAGGTCACCATCATGCGGGACGGACAGTACATCGGCACCTGGGACGCCAAGGGCCTCACCACCGATTTCATCATCACCAAGATGGTGGGCCGGGAGCTCTCCAACCTCTTCCCCAAGCGGGAGAATGTGCCCGGCGAGGTGGTCTTTGAGGTGGAGGACTTCACCTCCATCAATCCCAAGAGCTTCCGCCACGCCTCCTTCTCCGTCCGCAAAGGCGAGATTCTGGGCGTGGCCGGCCTGGTGGGCGCCCAGCGCACGGAGCTGATGGAGGGCCTCTTCGGCCTGCGCAGCCACACCGCGGGCAAGATCACATATCAGGGTAAAGATCTGAAAATCAACCAGCCCAAGGACGCGATCAACAGCGGCATTGCCATGCTGACGGAGGACCGCCGGGCCACCGGCATTCTGGGGGTGCTGTCCATCGCGGACAACGTGTCCATCGCCTCTTTGAACCAGTACCTCATCGGCGGCATCATGCTGGATGACGGGAAGATCGAACGGCTGGTGCAGGAGAACGTGGCAAAGCTCTCCATCAAGACGCCCTCCTCCAAGACTCAGATCCAGTCCCTCTCCGGCGGCAACCAGCAGAAGGTGCTCATCAGCCGGTGGCTTGCCAACGACCCGGACATCTTCATCCTGGATGAGCCCACCCGCGGCATCGACGTGGGCGCCAAGTATGAGATCTACTGCATCATCGCGGAGCTTGCCAAGCAGGGCAAGAGCATCATCATGATCTCCTCTGAGATGAGCGAGCTGATCGGCATGTCCGACCGGATCATGGTCATGTGCGACGGCCGGGTTACCGGCTTCATCGACGGGCAGGAGGCCAATCAGGAGAACATCATGGCCCTGGCCACCCAGTTTGAATAAGGAGGAAAGAGATAACTATGGGAGAGACAAAAGGAAAGACGCTGAACTCCAAGAGCGCCGTCAAATTCGTTTCCGATCACGCCATTATTTTCCTGATCATCCTGCTGGCCATTATCACCTGGGCCAACAGCCAGAACTTCCTCAGCGCTGACAACGTGGGCAACCTGATCTCCAACGTGGCCCCCCGGTTCATTATCGCCTGCGGCGTGTCCGGGTGCCTGATCACCAAGGGCACGGACCTGTCGGCGGGCCGCCAGGTGGGCCTGGCCGCCTGCTTTGCCGCCATGATGCAGCAGACCCTGGATTACAGCGCCCGGGTGTTTGACTGGATGCCCGATATGCATTGGGTCTTCGCGCTGCTGATCACCGTGGCCATCATGGCCTGCTTCGGCGCGGTGAACGGCTGCGTCATCGCCTTTTTGAAGGTTCCCCCCTTTATTGCCACCCTGGGTATGCAGACCCTGGTGTACGGCATCTGCCAGATCATCACCGGCAACCAGCCCATCGGCGGCTTCAAGGAGAGCTACCGGGCCCTGGCCAGCGGCAACTTCTTCAGCAGCGTCCTGGGCCGGTACAGCCGTCTCCTGCCCTATCTGCTGCTCCCCGCATTGCTGGTGGGCCTGTTTATGTGGTTCCTCTACAACAAGACCCGCCACGGCAAGTACATGTACGCCATCGGCGGCAATGAAAACGCCGCCCAGGTGGCCGGTGTCAACGTGCCCGCCACGCTGATCCGCATCTACATCCTGGCCTCCGTCATGTACGCTCTGGCCGGCTTCCTGATTGGCTCCAAGGCCGGCGGTGCCTCCACCGCCACCGGCACCGGCTACGAGCTGGAGGCCATCGCGGCCTGTACCATCGGCGGCGTGTCCGTCAACGGCGGTGTGGGCAAGGTCTCCGGCATCCTCATCGGCGTGCTGGTGTTCGAGGTCTTGAAGATCTGCCTCCAGTTCCTCCGCTTCGACCCCGCGTACACCTTCATCGCCCAGGGCCTGGTCATCATCGTGGCCGTGGCGCTGGACCTGCGGAAGTACCTGGCCAAGAAATAAGAGAGTCAAAAAAGCCATAGGGGCCGGCGCAAATGCGCCGGCCCCGCTCAGTTTGTCAAAATGCCGTGTGTTCCGGTTCAACCGGAGGGCGGAGTGCATGGGGGCAGTCCGGAAGGGGGCTCCTGCCCGCCGCAATGGAAGTTTTTCAGTACAGAAGGTTTTGAAATATGCCCGTCCCTATTTTCAAATGGGGCAAACTGTATTATAATTGCGGAAAGGAGGCGCGTTCGATGGAGGAGTACCGGGTACTGCTGGTGGACGACGAGGAGGACATCCGGGTGGGCATCAGCCGGAAGATGGACTGGACGGCCCTGGGCTTCACCCTGGTGGGGGAGGCCGAGAACGGCCTGGAGGCGCTGGAGCTGGCGGAGGCGCTGGAGCCGGATGTGGTGCTGACGGACATCAAAATGCCCTTCATGGACGGGCTGGAGTTGTGCCGCATCCTCACAGAGCGCCTTCCCGCCGCCAAATTCGTGGTGTTCTCCGGCTTTGACGAGTTCGAGTACGCCAAGCAGGCCATCCGGATGAACGTGTTTGAGTACATCCTCAAGCCCATCAGCGCGGCGGAGCTTGGCGGCGTGCTGCGGCGGCTGAAGGACCGGCTGGACACGGAGCGCACGGAGCGGCAGAATACGGAGACCCTCCGCCGCCGCTATGAGGAGAGCCTGCCGGTGCTGCGGGAGCTCTTCTACGCACATCTGCTGGAGGGCCGCGTGCCGCCGGAACAGGCGGCGGAGCGGGCGCAGCGTCTGGAGCTGGACGTCACCGGCGACGCCTGGGCGGCGGCCCTGGCCCATGTGGACGGTGCGCCGGACCGGGAGCTGGCGGCGCTGTCCGTCCAGCAGCTGCTGGAGGAGAATCTGACCCTGGCGGGCTGGAGCTGCCGCGCGTTTTTGTACGGGGACGCGGCGGCGGTGCTGGCGGTCTCCCGGGACGGCGGCTCCGTCTACGCCCTAATCCAGGCCATGGACCGGGTCTGCGCCCTGGCGGAGAGTTACCTGGGGCTGACGCTGACCATGGGCGTGGGCGCGCCTGCCGGACTGGGTGAGCTGGCCCAGTCGGCGGCGGGTGCTCGGGCCGCCCTGGACTACCGGAGGCTGGTGGGGGCCGGACGGGCCATTTATATCGGCGACCTGGAGCCCAACGCCGGAGAGCGGGTCAGCTTTGACGAAAACGACGAGCGGGAGCTGGCCGCAGCGGTGAAGTTGGGCGGCGAGGCGGAGATTCGGGCGGCGGTAAGCAGGCTGACAGAGAAGGTCCGCCGCTCCGGTCTGGCCGCCAGCCACCTCTTTTTCCTGGAGCTTCTCACCTGTCTGCTGCGGCTGGCCCGGGGGGCCGGATTGGAGGTGGAGGAGGTGTTCGGCACCGGCTTCACCGGCGCGGTACAGGCCACGGATTTCTCCTCCCTTGAGGCCATGGGAGAGTGGTGCCTGGAGCGGTGCCTGCGGATTCAGGCCCTAATCCGCCGCCGGCGGACGGACTCCGCCGGCCAGACCGTGGAGCGGGCCAAGGCCTATATTCAGGAGCACTACGGGGAGAGCGGACTCTCCGTGGAGCGGCTGTGCGACCACCTCCACCTGAGCCCCGCCTATTTCTCCACCCTCTTCAAGCGGGAGACGGGCATGAGCTTCACCGCCCATGTGACGCTTACCCGGATGGAGGCCGCGGCGGAGGCCCTGCGGAGCAGCGAGGACAAGACGTATCTCATTGCCCGCCGGTGCGGCTATGAGGACGCCAACTATTTCAGCTATGTGTTCAAAAAGCACTTCGGCGTGACGCCCACCAAATTCCGCGCCGGCTGACGGCGGCGCCCGCCGCACCGGTTTTGACGGGAGGTGTGAAGGCCCGCTGAGCCGTGTCCCGAAGTTTCAGGAGAGGAGGTTTTGCCGTGGTGAGATTGTCCGCGTCTCTGCGCCGGCGCTGGAAGGAGCGCTACCACCGCTCCAGCATCCAGATGATTTTGTCCCTGTTCTTTACCGCTGTGGCTGTGGTGGGCATGGTCTTTCTGGGGCTGACGCTGTTTCTGCGGTTCTCCGCCTCCAACAACGCCCTGCTGGCGGAAAACAGCCAGCGGGTGCTGTCCCAGGTGAATTTGAATCTGGACGCCCGCCTGCGGGAGATGATGCGCTTCTCGGACGCCGCCTATTATCAGGTCATCAAGGACGCGGACCTGGCGGAGGAGGACATCACCCGTGACCTGGAGCTGCTGTACTATACCAGCCGGGAGTCCCTGGTGTCCATCGCCGTATTCTCCGACAGCGGCACCCTGATCGCCGCCGCACCGCTGGCGGAGCTGAAAAACAGCGTGGCGCCGGAGCGGGAGAGCTGGTTTGACGCCGCACAGGAGCGGATTGAGAACCTTCATTTTTCCACGCCCCATGTGCAGAATCTCTTCGTGGACCCGGACTACCGTTACCGCTGGGTGGTGTCCCTCAGCCGCCATGTGGAGCTGACCAGGGACGGCGCCATCGAGAGCGGCGTGCTGCTGGTGGACATGAGTTACAGCGGCATTGAGCAGATCTGCAAGGACGTGGACCTGGGAGCCGGTCAGGGGGGATACCTCTACCTGGTGGACGGAGCGGGAGAGATCGTCTACCACCCGCGCCAGCAGCTGATCTACGCCGGACTCCTGGAGGAGAACAACGCCGCTGCCGCCGCCTACGCCGACGGCAGCCACAACGAGGTTTTTCGGGGCCAGCGGCGGCAGGTGACGGTGAAGACAGTGGGCTACACCGGCTGGAAGCTGGTGGGGGTGGTGCCCTCGGAGAGCCTTTGGGACAACTACGGACAGCTGCTGCTGTTCTTCCTCTTCATCGTATTCTTCTCCGTCTTTTTGCTGGTGTTTGTGAACCTGCGGCTCTCCGCCTGGATCACCGCCCCCATGAAGAAGCTGGACCGGGCGGTGAAGGAGCTGGAGGCGGGCCGGGAGACGGTGGATCTCAAGGTGGACGGCCCCTATGAGGTGGAACACCTCAGCCGGTCCATCCAGTCCATGGTCTCCACCATGCGCCACCTGATGGACGACATCCTTCAGCAGGAGGAGCAGAAGCGGCGCAGCGAGCTGGACGTGCTCCAGTCCCAGATCAACCCCCACTTCCTGTACAACACCCTGGACTCGGTGATCTGGATGACGGAGAACGGCCGGACGGAGGACGCGGTGGTGATGCTGACGTCTCTGGCGCGGCTGTTCCGGATTTCTTTGAGCCGGGGGAGCAACATCATCACCGTGGCGGAGGAGCTGGAACACGCCCGGCACTATCTCACCATCCAGAAGATGCGCTATAAGAACAAGTTCTCCGCCGATCTATCGGCGGAAGATGGTGTGGAGTCCCTCTACACCATCAAGCTGATTGTCCAGCCCATTCTGGAAAACGCCATCTATCACGGCATGGACTACGCCGACGGCGACGGAAAGATCTGCGTCCGGGCCTTTCGGGAGGGGGAGGATGCTGTCATCGAGGTGGCGGACAACGGCCTCGGGATGCCGGAGGAGGTTGTGGAGCGGCTGCTGGACCAGGGGAGCACTTACGCGGCGGCGGGCTCCAAGGGCTCGGGCATCGGGCTGCGTAACGTCCACCGCAGGATTCAGCTGACCTTCGGCCGGGAGTACGGACTCACCATCCTCAGCGAGCCGGACGACGGGACGGTGGTGCGGATTCGCCTGCCCGCCCTGGATGAGGAGGCCGGACGGAGATACCGAAAGGAGGGGGAACAGTGAGCGGAAGACGGTTTACCCGGTGGGTTCTGCCCCTGCTGATGCTGGGGGTGCTGCTGCTGCTTTTGCTGCTGGTCCTCTATCCTGCGCAGATCCAGCGGCGGCCGGAGCTTTTGGAGATGTCGGTCATCGCCCGGGAGGCCGACGGCTCTGCCTGGGCCACCGCCCGCCAGGGCATGGAGCAGGCGGCGGCGGACCTGAACGTGGAGCTGCGGTTTTTGTATCCCGGCCAGTCCGACAGCGCCCAGGAGCAGGAGCAGCTCCTCCGGCGGGAGGTGGAGAGCGGCGCCAGCGCCATTCTGCTCTTCCCGGCGGACCGGGAGGCCCTGGCGCAGGAGGTGCGCGCGGCGTCCTCCAGGGCCGCGCTGGTGACGCTGGAGACGGATATGGCGGATACGGCGGGCTACGTGGGTGTGGACAATGCCGCCCTGGGAGAGGCCCTGGGCCGGGCGGCGCTGAACGGCGTCCCCAGCGGCGGCACGGTGCTGCTGGTGACGGCCGCCTCCCAGCGCAGCGGCGTGGGGGACCGCCTGACGGCGGCGGAGGCGCTGCTGCAAGCCGAGGGCCGGGAGGTCCGGTATTTCGCCGGGACGGCGGACGCCCTGACGGAGGCGCTGTCACAGGGGGGCATCCAGGCGGTGATCGCCTTTGAGGCCTCCAGCCTGGAGCGGTCGGCGGCGGCCGTCTCCCGCCTGGAGGACCCGCCGCTGCTCTACGGCGCCGGGTCCACGGCGGCCATCGCCGCGGGGCTGGAGCAGGGTCGCATCACCTCCATCCTGGCCCAGAACGCCTTTTCCACCGGCTACCTAGCGGTGGAGTCCGCGGCACGGACAGCCCGTCGGGAGACGGCGGAGGCCCTGGAGCCGCTGCCCTTTTTCACGGTGCGGCGGGAGAATATGTACGAGCCGGAGCACCAGAAGCTGCTGTTTCCGGTGACGTGGTGAGGAGGGAGTGCGATGCTGAAAAGACGGTGTGCCGCAGCGCTGGCATCGGCGCTTTTGTTTCTCGCCGCCTGCGGCGGACAGCGGGACGCCACCATTCGGGTGGGCGTGGCCCTGTACCGGCAGGACGACACCTTCATCACCAGCCTCTCCCAGTATCTCCAGCAGGCGGTTTTGGAGGAGGAGCAGGCCCGGGGCGTGAAGATCAACCTGAATGTGGTGGACGGCCGGGGGAGTCAGACCACCCAGAACGAGCAGGTGGATCAGTTCCTGGACAAGGGATACGATGTCATCTGCGTCAACATTGTGGACCGGACAGCGGCGGCGGTGATCATCGACAAGGCCCAGGGGGCCGGAGTGCCGGTGGTGTTTTTCAACCGTGAGCCGGTGGAGGAGGATCTGAACCGCTGGGAGTACGCATTCTATGTGGGCACCCGGGCGGACGAGGCGGGCCGCATCCAGGGAGGACTGGTGCTGGATGCCTGGCGGGCGGATGCCGCAGCCCTGGACCGGAGCGGCGACGGCGTTTTGCAGTATGTGATGCTGGAGGGAGAGCCGGGCCACCAGGACTCCCTGCTGCGGACAGAGCACAGCGTCCGCACTCTGACCGCAGCCGGGGTGCCTATGGAGAAGCTCTCCAACAACGCCGCCGACTGGCAGCGGGGACCGGCGCGGCTCCGGATGCAGCGCTGGCTGGAGGAGCTGGGGGACGCCATTGAGGTGGTGTTCGCCAACAACGACGACATGGCCCTGGGGGCCATTGACGCCTGCCTGGACGCGGGGATGGAGCCGGAGGAGATGCCCTTCATCGTGGGAGTGGACGCCACGGCCCCGGCCCTTCGGGCGGTGGAGGAGGGCACCCTGCGGGGGACCGTTCTCAACGACGCCTCCGGACAGGCGGAGGATATTCTGGCCCTCAGCTGCGCCCTGGCCCGGGGAGAGGCCCCGGCGGTGGAGCTGGAGGACGGAAAATACTGCTGGCGGCAGCACACGGCGGTAACCCGGGAGAATCTGGCGGAGTTTCTGCCGGAGGCTTCCTGAGAGACCGGGGCGCAGGCCGGGAAAAGTTGAAGAAAGAGGAGCGACTTTATGGAAGGACAGACTTTGAAGATGAGGCTGCGGCAGGGCGGCCTGGATGAGACCCTGCAAAGTCTCTACGGCGCGGCGCGGCTGGAGGCGGCACGGAGCCGGTGCACCGGTGTGCTGGAGGGCTTTGCCAGAACCTTCGGCAAAGAGGCGGAGGCCCTTTTCAGCGCCCCCGGCCGCACGGAGCTGGGGGGCAACCACACGGACCATCAGCACGGGCGGGTGCTGGCCGCCGGGGTGGATTTGGACATTCTGGCCGCCGCCGCGGTCAATGACAGCGGCGTCATCCGGGTCCAGTCGGAGGGCTACCCTCTGATTTTGGTGGATTTGGACCGCCTGACCCCGGTTCCGGGGGAGGAGAACACCACCGCCGCCCTGATTCGGGGGGTGGCCGCCAGGATGAAAGAGCTGGGGTGCCCGGTGGGCGGCGTGGAGGCCTATATGGTCTCTGACGTCCCCGGCGGCAGCGGTCTGAGCTCCTCCGCCGCCTTTGAGGTGCTGATGGGCACCATGCTGAACGGCCTCTTCTGGGGCGGACGCGCCTCCGCCGTGGAGATTGCCCAGATTGGGCAGTACGCGGAGAACGTGTTTTTCGGCAAGCCCTGCGGCCTTATGGACCAGACCGCCTCCTCCGTTGGCGGCGTGGTGGCCATCGATTTCGCCGACCCGTCCAGACCCGTGGTGGAACAGATTTCCCTGGACCTGGCCGCCGGCGGCTACGCCCTGTGCATCATCGACAGCGGCGCGGACCACGCGGACCTGACGGACGAATACGCCGCCGTCACAAGGGAGCTGAAAGCCGTCTGCCGGCACTTTGGCAAAGAGGTGCTGCGGGAGGTGCCGGAGGAGGACTTTCTGGCACAGCTCCCCCAGGTGCGCCGAGCCGCCGGGGACCGGGGCGTCCTGCGGGCCTTCCACGTCTACGGGGAGAACCGCAGGGCGGCGGCGGAGGCCCGGGCCCTGCGTGCGGGAGACTTCGACGAATTTCTCCGGCTGGTCCGGGAATCCGGCCGGTCTTCGGCAATGTACCTCCAGAACATCGTCCCCACCGGGGCGGTGGAGCATCAGGAGATGATGACGGCGCTGGCCCTGGCGGAGCGGCTGCTGGAAGGCCGGGGAGCCGTTCGGGTACACGGCGGCGGCTTTGCCGGTACGGCCCAGGCCTTTGTGCCCCTGGAGAGCCTGGAGAAATTCAAAACGGGAATGGGGGCTGTTCTGGGCGAGGGCAGCTGCTGTGCGGTCACCATCCGCCCGGTGGGCGGCGTCCGGCTGGACGGAACAATGTGAGAGGAGCGGGAAGCTATGATGGATGCCAATACTTATGCCTGCACCGCCGCCCTGGCGGACTACGCCATTGCCAGAGGTCTGATCGACCCGGCGGACCGGACCTGGGCCGTCAACACGCTGCTTGCCGCCATGAGGCTGGAGGACTTCCGGGAGCCGGAGCAGCGCCGGACCTGGGAACCTCCGCTGGAGGAGATTTTGGGGATGCTGACGGAGTTCGCCGTTCGGCGGGAGATCATCCAGGGGGACATCACCAGCCGGGACCTGTTTGACACCGGACTGATGGGGATTCTCACCCCCCGGCCCTCCCAGGTGATCCGGACATTTCAGGAGAAATACGCCCAATCTCCCCGGGAGGCCACGGACTGGTATTACAAGTTCAGCCAGGACACAGACTACATCCGCCGCTACCGCATCGCCAAGGACGTGAAGTGGGTGGCCCCCACGGAGTACGGCGACCTGGACATTACCATCAACCTCTCCAAGCCGGAGAAGGACCCCAGGGCCATCGCCGCCGCCAAAGCGGCCCCCCAGAGCGGCTACCCCAAGTGCCAGCTCTGCCGGGAGAACGAGGGCTACGCCGGACGGATGAACCACCCCGCCCGGCAGAACCACCGGGTGATTCCTGTTAGCATCGACGGGAAGGACTGGTTTTTCCAGTACTCTCCCTATGTCTACTACAACGAGCACTGCATTGTGTTCAGCGGGGAACACACACCCATGAAGATCGACCGCTCAACCTTCCGCAAGCAGCTGGATTTCATCAAACAGTTCCCCCACTACTTCGTGGGCTCCAACGCGGACCTGCCCATTGTGGGCGGCTCTATTTTGAGCCATGACCACTTCCAGGGCGGGCGGTATACCTTCGCCATGGAGCGGGCCCCCGTGGAGCGGGCGGTCACCTTCCCCGGCTTTGACGATGTGGAGGCGGGCATCGTCCGCTGGCCCATGTCCGTCATCCGCCTGCGCTGCGGAGACAATGCGCGGCTGGTGGAGCTGGCGGACAATATTCTCGCCGCCTGGCGGGGGTACACTGACGGGGACGCCTTCATCCTCGCCGAGACAGAGGGCGAGCCCCACAACACCATCACCCCCATCGCCCGGATGCGGGAGGGGAAATTTGAGCTGGATCTGGTGCTGCGGAACAACATCACCACGGAGGAGTATCCCCTGGGCGTGTACCACCCCCACCAGGAGCTCCACCACATTAAAAAGGAGAACATCGGCCTCATTGAGGTCATGGGTCTGGCGGTGCTGCCCGCCCGCCTCAAGGGTGAGCTGGCGCTGCTGGCGGAGGCCCTGGTTCAAGGAGAGGATCTCCGGGCCGGCGAGACGCTGGGCAAGCACGCCGATTGGGCGGAGGAGCTGAAGACGCGGTATTCCTTTACCCGGGAGAACGCCCTGGACATCCTGAAAAAAGAGGTGGGCGCGGTCTTCGCCCAGGTGCTGGAGCACGCCGGCGTCTACAAGTGCACCCCGGAGGGTCGGGCGGCCTTTGTGCGGTTCATCGAGACAGTAAAGTGAGGGAGACGGCATGGTAACGAAAACATCCTTTGGACTGCTGGACGGGTGGGAGATTCCCCTCTTGACGCTGGCGGACGGACCGGTATCCGTGGAGCTGATCCCTCTGGGGGCGGCGGTGCGGGCCATCCGGGTGCCGGACCGGGAGGGCCGGAGCGTGGATGTGTGCCTGGGCTACGACACCCCGGCGGAGTACCGGGACTGGAACTCCGCCCTGGGGGGCACCCTGGGGCGGTGCGCCAACCGCATCGGCGGAGCCCGGTTTACCATCGGGGGGGAGGAGTACCGCCTTACCGCCAACGAGGGGGCCAACACCCTCCACGGCGGGGCGGAGGGCTTTCACAAGAAGCTGTGGAGCTATGAGACGGGGGGGGACTCTGTCACGTTCTCCCTGGACTCCCCCCACGGGGAGGAGGGCTTTCCCGGTAATCTTCACGCGGAGGTCACCTACACCCTGCGGGACGGGACCTTGACCATGGAGTACCGGGCCTCCTGCGACCGGGACACGGTGGTGAATCTCAGCAACCACACCTACTTCAATCTGGCAGGTCACGATGCGGGCTTTATAGGAGGCCATCAGGTGATTCTCCGGGCCGGACGATACACCCCCAGCGGGGCGGGCAATGTGCCCACCGGGGAGATTGCCCCTGTGGACGGCACCCCCCTGGACCTGCGGCGGGGGGTCTTGCTGGAGGAGTGGCTGGGGGACCCCTTCCTGGAGGGCACCCGGGGCTATGATCACAACTTCGTCTTAGACGGCGGAGCGGGTCCGGCGGCGGAGGTCTGCTGCCCCGCCACCGGCATTGCCCTGGAGGTCCGCACCACCCTGGAGGGGATGCAGTTCTACACCTCCGGCTTCCTGACGGACCGCCCCGGCAAGGGCGGGACCCGGTACGGCAGGGCCGGCGGACTGTGTCTGGAGACCCAGCACTTCCCCGACGCGGTGAACCACCCCGCTTTCCCATCCCCTGTCCTGCGGGCCGGGGAGGAGTACCGGCAAATCACCTCCTGGCGGTTCTCAGTGCGATAGAGAAAAAGGGGCCCCGGAGACGAATCCGTCTCCGGGGCCTTTTCATATCCTGGCGTCATCCGAATTTCTATGAGAGAACGGGATCAGAAGGGCTCCCAGGGGTCCTCTGCGGCTGCCGTGGCCCGCTTCCACCGCCTGCGCCGCCATCCCAGCAGGACGCCGACGGTGATCCCGGCTGCTCCGCAGATGCCCGCTGTCATCAGAAGGACCACGGGAAGGGCCCCGCCGCCGAACCGCTCTCCGGTCTCCTCCGTCAGACGGTCCTGGATGCCGTCCGCCAGACGGCGCATGGTCTTCTCACGGAAGATGTCCTCCAGGCCCACGGTCTCCACGGTCTCCCGGTAGGGCCGGGACATCCCCATGGCCGCAAGCTCCAGATAGATGTCTACCGCCTTGTCCCGGTCCTCCAGGGATATGAGCCACAGGTCCAGGGCGGACAGTGCGGAGGCGGCGTAGCTGATGTAGTACATGGGGCTCTGGAAGGTGTGGGGGATCTCCACCCAGAAATAGCTCTCCTCCTCGCCCTCATCATAGGCCCAGCCGTACTCCTCGGAGATGCTCTTGAACAGGCGGTTGACCTGCTGCAGCGTCATGTCCGGGTCCGCATAGACCGCCGTCTGGAACTCGTCGTACATACAGCCCTCCAGGACGGAGCTGACCATGTTGGAGATGGTAGACCAATAGAAGGCCCTGCCGCCCTCCGGGCCGAACATCTCACCGGCGTAGGCGGTGAACAGCACCTCCAGTCCCTGGGAGTGGATCTCCCCCACGTCGATGTAGAAAGAGGACCACAGGTCGTGCTCCGTGCTGTGAAAGGTCTCGTTGAAGTGGCCGAACTCGTGGATGAGGGTGCTGTAATCCTGGTGGTCCCCGTAGGGGCTGTCAAAGATGAAGGCGGTGCCGTAGGCTGGAAGGCCCACGGTGTAGCCCACCGGCAGCTTGCTGTCGCTGGGGGCGATGTCGTAGAGGTGGTACTGCCGCATAAAGGCAAAGGTCTCCGCCAGCTCCGGGTCGATACGCCCCATATAGGGCTCAACGGCGTCCAGAATATCGTCCCCCCAGGCCCGGCTCCGCACGTCCAGAGCCCGCATATCCCGCTCGGAGAGGGCGTCCGCCAGCCTGGCTTCCAGAGGGACCCAGTACCGCTTCACCGCCCGGCGGACGGACTCGATGTCCTCCGTGGTGTAATCCCGGCCGTAGTTCTCCAGATAGGCGTAGTCGGCGTAGCTGTCGTAGCCGTTCTCCCTGGCGATCTCCGTCCGCACCCGCACCAGCTGGAGGAAGATCTCCCCGGCGGCCCGGTTCCGCTCCCGCTCCAAAAGGGCACTGATCTCCCACCAGTCCCCGTCATCCAGCTCACGGTCCTGGGCCAGGGACTCCTCTGTCCATATCTGGCCCTCCCAGACCACCTGGACCGGCCGGGCCATGACCTGGTCGTAGGACTGCACCAGCCGCTCCTCTTCCTCGTAAAGGGCGGACTCCCGCTCCGTCAGGGCCTGATAACTCCTCAGCTCTTCCACGGTCTCCGGCCCCGCGTCCCGCTCCAGAATGTCCCGGTAGGGGGTGTCCGCCAGCAGGCCCAGAGCCCGGTAGCACTCGTCGAAGATCTGGACGGACAGCTGGGAGAGGGCGGCGGACTCGCCGGCGGTCTCCTGATCTGCTCCGTTGGCGTCGTAACGGATGCCGATCAGGGCCGACTGGGTGGACAGCCGGTCCACCTCTGCGAGAATCTGACCGTAGAGCTCCTCCAGCTCCGCCCGGACCGCGGCGCTCTCCGTCTGGGCGGCGGAGGAGGCGGCGATCCGCTCCAGGGCGGCCAGAGCGGACCGCAGGTCGGCACCGTCGTATCCGGTATACTCCATATCGGCAAAATCTACCGGCAGGTGCTCTTTTTCCGGCCAGCGGCCGGCCGCCCGGGCCGGCACTGCCAGCAGCAGGCAGGCTGCCAGCAGGAGCGCTCCCAATTCAAAAGCACGAAAACGTTTTTTCACGGTGTCCACCTCGCTGAAATTTCGATAGGTCCATTATAGCAGAAACGCTCCGGTTTGACAACGGAGAGAAGCCGCGTTAACGGCTGGGGTATACGGCTTTGGGCGGCACAGCTTCATAAAAAGGGGCCGCCCGGCGACGTGCGCCGTGCGGCCCAAGCGGGTGGGATATTGGAAAGCTTCCTGGATTATCTTACACCCTGGGAATCGGTTTTGTAAATAGGAGCTTTTGGCGGATTCCCACTTCTTTTGTCGAATCGAGGCGGGCAAAAAGAAATTGTGCTTTTTCACCACAACCCCCTTTTCAAAAACCAACACATATGTTATACTACACAAAAGGGAGGGAGCGCCTCCCGTCCACACGAAAGGAGCGATCTCGATGAAGTACACCTACACCTGTAAAAAAGTCTCCCTGAACAACTCCATCAAGGACTACGCCGAGAAGAAGATCTCCAAGCTGGAGAAGTACCTCCGGGACGACAGCGCCACCGCCCACGTGCTCTTCTCCGTGGAGAAGGACCACCTGTGCGCCGTGGAGGTCACCATCCGGGACGGCGGAACGCTGCTCCGGGCCCAGACGGAGGCGCCGGACGGGGACATGCGCGGCGCCGTGGACGCCGCGGTGGGGTATATCGAGCGTCAGATTCTGAAGAATAAAACCCGCCTGTCCAAGCGGCTGCGGAGCGAGGGTTTCCCGCCTCCGGCCCCGGCGGACGATTTCGAGGTGGCGGAGGAGAAGGAGTTCCCCATCGTCCGGACCAAGCGCTTCGCGGTGAAGCCCATGAGCGCCGAGGAGGCCATCTTGCAGATGAATCTGCTGGGCCACAGCTTCTTTGTGTTCCGCAGCAGCGATGACGACAGCCTGTCCATCGTCTACAAGCGCAAATCCGGCGGTTACGGCCTGATCGTCACGGACGAGGAGGAGTAATGGAACATACAGGCGGGGAGGCCGGCAGGCCTCCCCGTTTTGGGCGTTCCGGCATTTTCAGACCACAACCGGGACTTTCCGGAGAGAGGAGAGGGGAGCACGATGACCATTCAGCAGATGCGGTATTTCCTGGAGGTGATCTACGCGGGCTCTGTCAGCAAGGCCGCCCGGCAGCTGTATACCGCTCAGTCTACGGTCTCTGTCGCCATACAAAATATAGAGGCTGAGTTTGGATTCGCGGTATTCAACCGCACCAGCAGCGGGGTGGACCTGACAGAGCGGGGGGCCAGTCTGGCGCTGGATGTGAAGCGCATTTTGCAGCAGATGGATCTGCTGGACGCGAAATATGCGGATCACAGGGAGCAGCGCATGGAATTTTCCGTTGTCACGCAGCACCATATGCCGGGAATTGACGCGCTGTGCAGTCTGGTCCGGGAGCATATGGAGGACCGTTACAGCGTGAACTTCTTCGAGATGCGCACGGCGGAGGTCCTGGATGCCGTCTCCGCCGGGAGATTTGATGTGGGGATTTTGTTTTTTACCGCGGACAGCAAGAAGTTTTTGATCCATAAGCTGCGTATGAGCGACACGGTGTTCAACCACATCGCCTACAAGCCCATCCACGTTTACCTGCGGCAGGGCCACCCGCTGGCGGGAGGCAGCGTGATTCATGAGGAGGATCTGGCGGGCTACCCCAGACTCGCCTACGACCGGGGCATTGACACGGATATCATTTTCACAGACGCGCTGAAGCGCTACTCCCCCCGTGCCATCAACGTCAATGACCGTGCCGCCGCCTACATGTTGCTCCAGGAACTGGATGCCTTTATCGTTGGCAGCGGATACCGCACCTCGAGTGAGCGGCAGAACGGGATTCTGGCGGTTCCGGTGGCGGACTGCGGTTCCTGGGAGATCGGCTATCTCCTGCGGTCAAAAATAGAGGAGTCCCCTTTGACGCGGAAGTTTTTGCGGCTGTTCCAGGAGGAATTGGAAAGGGACTGAAATTTTATATGGTATCCATCGATAAAACCGATAGATGTCAAACGCTTTTTAGATACTTCTCAGAAGAACGGTTTTCTCTTATAATAAAAGACACTCCGGAGTAATTTGATTCGACATAAGAGAAAGGGCTGATTTCATGGAGAGAGTTTCTGCCTTTGTGGGCAAATATTGGAAAATATATCTTGTGGCGGCAGTGCTGTGCGCGGTCTGTGACCGCATTGGCACGGTGCGGATCAACACGCCAATCGGAACCTTTACGTTTTTCTCTCTGCTCTTTACGACGGTGATCGCCGGCCTGCTGGGACAGGATATTCTGAAAGTATTCACTGTGGAGGAGAGCGAGACCGCGGGCGCGCTGGTGCTTGTGGTTCTGGCGCCCTTCATGGCCAAGATGGGGGTGTCCGCGGGCGCGAACCTCAGCAAGCTGGTAGCTGTGAGCCCCGCCCTGGTTTTGCAGGAATTCGGCAATCTGGGCACCATTTTTCTCTCCCTGCCGCTTGCGCTTTTGCTGGGGCTGAAACGGGAGTCCATCGGCGCCTGTTATTCCATCAACCGGGATTCCAACCTCGGCCTTACCACGGATATTTACGGCCCGGATGCGCCGGAGACAAAGGGCACATTTTCCGTCTATGTGGTGGGCTCCATCATCGGTACGGTTTTCATCTCCCTGCTGGTCAATTTCGTAATCCAGCTGGATGTTTTCCACCCTCTGGCGCTGGGCATGGCCAGCGGCGTTGGCAGCGGCGCCATGATGTCCGCAGCGTGTGCCACCGTGGCGGACGTATATCCCGAGTTTGGTGAACAGGTGCTGCTCATGGGCAGCATGAGCGATATGCTGACAGGCGCGACAGGCATTTACATGGGAACATTTATCAGCCTTTCCCTGACGACAAAGCTGTATCAGTGGATGTCGCCGCGGATTGGGAAGCGCGCCGCAAAGGAGGAGAAATAAATGGCTGCCAGATATTTCGGAAAGACCTGCGCCCTGATGGTGATGATCTTCACCCTGATTCTCATCTCCAACACGGTGGGCTACGGCATCACCGTTGCCGAGTCTGTGCCGGGCATCCTGATTCTGTGCGGCATCGGCCTGGTTGGGCTGACCATCAGCAAGGTGATGAGCCGCTTTGTCAAGCTCCCGTCCATGATGTATGTGGTGGTTCTGGCGGTTCTGCTGGCCTGCCCCGTTTCCCCTGTGCAGGAGCAGGTGGTCGCCCTGACCTCCAACGTTCAGTTCATGGCCCCCACCGCTGCCATGGGCGCGTTTATCGGCATTTCCCTGGGCAAGGAGATTAAGGCCTTTGCCAAGATGGGCTGGAAGTACATCATCATCACGCTGTTCGTCATTTTCGGTACATTCGTGTTCTCCGCGATCATTGCCCAGATTGTTCTAAAAACCACCGGCGTTATTTGACAGGAAGGAGAGGACTTATGGAACAGACCTGTGATTTACTGATCAAAAACTGCCGTCTTCTGCAAAAGGACTTTACCGTTGCGGACGGATGCGCCGTCTCGGTCAGCGGGAAGCGGATCGCGGGTGTTTTCACCGGAGGGGAGAGCCTTCCGGCCGCGGCTGAGGTGATCGACGCGGCGGGAAAGCTGCTGATGCCCGGCCTGGTGGACGGACACACCCACTGCTGCCAGCAGCTTCTGCGGGGCAGCGTCGCGGATGAATACCCCATGATCTGGACCCGGATTCTGGTTCCCTTTGAGAGCAATCTCCGGCCGGAGGATTCCTATGTGAGCGGTCAGCTGGCCTGCCTGGAGATGATCAAATACGGAACCACCTCCTTCGCGGACGCCGGCGGCGTATTCATGGACCGCGTCGCCGACGCGGTGATCGAGTCCGGTATGCGTGCGGCGATTGCCAAGTCCACCATGGATATGGGCAGCGCCATCACCGGCGCCATGAAGGAGACACGGGAGGAGGCCATCGCCAATACGGAGGCGCTTTACCGGGCATACAACGGCGGCGGAGAGGACCGGATTCGGATCTTTTTTGCCATCCGCCAAGTGATGACCTGCACGCCGGAGCTCATCGGCATGGTTCGGGACCGGGCGGCCGCGCTGCACACGGGAATTCACGCCCATCTGTGCGAGCACAGGGACGAGGTGAGCTTCTGCCTGCAAAATTACAAAATGCGCCCCGCGGAATTTCTGGACAGTCTGGGCGTTCTTGGCCCCAACCTTCTCACCGCCCACAATGTCCTGCTCTCCGAGCACGACATTCACATTATGGCGGAGCGGGGCGTCAAGGTAGTCCACTGCCCCAGGTGCAATCTCTCCAACCACGGCTTCCCCAAGACTCCCCAGATTTTGGAGGCGGGCGCATCCGTGGGCCTGGGGACGGACGGCGCTGCTCCCAACAACGCGGACCTGTTTGAGGAGATGAAGACGCTGCGGTACGGCAGTCAGGCCTTCTGGGGGCTGGCAGACTTTGACCCGGTGGTCATGACCTGCAAAATGCTGCTGCGTATGGCCACCCAGGGCGGCGCCAACGCGCTGGGCCTGGGAGACGAGCTGGGAACCATCGAGGCGGGTAAGCTGGCGGATATGATTCTGGTGGATATTGACCAGCCCCATATCACGCCGACGCAGAATCTGGTGAACACCCTGGTGTGCGCGGCCGGCGGCCGTGATGTCACAGATTCCATCATCAACGGCAAAGTGGTGATGCGAAACCGTCAGGTTCTCACGCTGGACGAGGAGAAGATCAAGGCGGATGCGAAACAGCATATGCGGGAGATCCTGTCCAGAATTCGCGGCTGAACCGGTCTGTGTTCTGATGGCACAATGAAGAAATAACGCAAAAGGCCGGACAGATCCATGCTGTCCGGCCCTTTTTCAGGAGGGATGGAATATGGTCTTTCTGGCAGTGGGCCTGAGCTCCGCGGCGGCCGGATTTTTGCAGACGGTCACCGGATTCGGGGCGGCCACAGTGCTCATGCTGGTTCTGCCGTATTTTTTTGATATGGCGGCATCTCCGGCGCTTTCCTCGTCCATATGTATGGGACTGGCGGCCTCCCTGGCGCTGCGCTTTCGCCATGCTATCCGGCTGCGGCTGGTTCTGCTTCCGTCGCTGATCTACACCGCGGTGAGCATTCTGGCCATCCGTCTGGCGGCCGGAGCGGACCTGCGGCTGCTGAGCATCGGGTTTGGCGTGTTTTTGACCGCTCTGTCGGTGTATTTTCTCTTCTTTGGCTCGAAAGCTGCGCTGAAAAGCGGCCGGGTCTCCATGGTGGTTTGCAGCGCCGTCTCCGGTGTGTGCGCCGGACTGTTCAGCATCGGCGGGCCTACCATGGCGCTGTATTATCT
Organism: uncultured Oscillibacter sp.; assembly: GCA_910584075.1. Taxonomy (GTDB): domain Bacteria; phylum Bacillota; class Clostridia; order Oscillospirales; family Oscillospiraceae; genus Oscillibacter. Next base: position 1,937 of record CAJTZI010000038.1, on the reverse strand, counting down.
GGCGGTCACGGAGCGCAAGGAGGAATACCTGGGCAATATCCAGTTCCTGTTTGCCGTTACATACGCCGCCGGGCTTCCTCAGCGCGTCAGCAGCGGAGCGTACACGGCCGCCCTTCTGCCGATGACGGTGCTGGGAATTGGGGCGATTCTGGCAGGCCGGCAATTGGGGCTGCGGGTAAGCGAGAGACTGGACCCGGAACGGGTGAAGAAGCTGGTGTTTCTCTATGTGGGGCTCACGGGTATTCTCACGCTGGTCCGGCATCTGGTGTGAGGCGCAGCCCTCCCGGCGGGAGATTGGCCCCACGCCGTTTGGCGGCGGTCCCCTCTCGGGGCGTCTCTCCCTGCCGCTCCAGAATTTCCCGAATCTGCTCCACCTGCTCCTCCGTCAGGTCCGTCTGCCCGCCGCCGGAGCGGGCATAGCCCTCCGTCAGATTGACGCCGTAGCCCGTGCCGAACTCCGTGTCCACGCTGTACTCCGGCAGGCACCGGCAGACGTCCCCGCTGTAATCCAGATACAGCAGCAAATCCGTCAGGGCCACAGAGTCCTCCCCCCAGAAGGACGCCTCCCAGGGCTCATCCCACACTCGCTCCTCCCGGGAGATCGTGGTGACGGTGTTGCCGCAGTAACCCGCCGCCTCGTGCTCTGTCACATTGTCCCCCTGGAACGGCCGGTGGACACAGGGCGCCTCCTCCGGCGCCGCCGCGGTCTCCTCCGGGACGGGGACAGCGGGCTCCGCGGGGATGGGGCTCCCGCCGCAGGCGGTCAGCAGCGCCAGCAGAAGAAGTGTCAAAATCAGCTGGCCGAACTCCTGCCATTTCATCTCAGATCTCCTCCTTTGTTTACCCTGATAGTCGGAATTTCCCGGGAAAAGGTTTCACCGCTTGCGCTTTTGCGAAAAATTTGTTATACTATTAAAAACGCCCTACCGCTGGGGCCAAAATTCACAACAGAAGAAAGACAGCATTTATATGAAAATGATTTTTTTAGTGGACGGTGACAACAACATTGGCACAGACCTAAAGGGCATCGAGATGCTCTCCGAGCAGGACACCGTTCTGGTCTTTTACCAGAAGGAAGGGCTGGCCCTCAGCAAAATCCAGAAGCTGTGCGCCGGGACTGCCGCGGACGTGCAGTACATTGAGAGCGTCCGGGGCGGCCGGAACTCCATCGACTTCCAGATCATCACAGAGCTGGGGGTGCTGGTGGGCCGCCGGGAGGCGGACTACGCCTATGTCATCAGCCAGGACAAGGGCTACGCCGCCTCCATCGACGCCCTGCGTGCCCGGTACGCCGACGCCTTCCAGGAGGTGGACCTGCGGCCCTCGATTGAGGCCTGTCTCCACCTGCCCTTCATCCTAAAAGCCGCCAACCGCCAGGACCTGCGCAACGCCCTGGCCAGGGAGTGCGGCGAAGCCCAAGGCAGCGCCCTGTACAATCACCTCAAGCAGATCTTCCAGGGGGCAGAAGAGCCCGCCGCCGAGGCGGAGAAGCCCGCAAAGTCCCCCCGGCCCCGCCGGAGTGGACGGCGGAAGAAATCCGAGACTGCCCAGCAGGCTCCCGCGGAGTAGAAGACACGCTCCGGAAACATCCGGTAGTTTCCAAAACCGCCAAAACCATCTGCGTCCGGACCGCGGTCCGGACGCAGATGGTTTTGAACAGGCGGCGATTGCCGCTGTTCATGTGGCTTGGTAATAATGATGGCTGACAAAATGTCAAGACCAAATTACAAAAAGTATTAAAAAGTTCTTAATTGCCTCAAAACGGGGGCCCGCTCCAGGTGGGATCCCCGTTTTCCGCGCCTCCACGGCGCTGGCGGTGCAAAAATGGCGCAAAGAATTGGCCGGCTCCCCTGGGCGGTTCCGGCCTGGTCGTTTTCCCGTGTTCAGCTGGTCAGGCCGCCACGGTCATGTATTCATCATAAAGCATTTGCGGCGGT
>CAJTZI010000037.1 GCA_910584075.1 uncultured Oscillibacter sp. | reverse complement strand
CCGTGTAGCAATCTCCGCCTGTCTGCTTCTGGATGCGGCCCAGCAGGGCCGAAACCTTTTTTCGGAATACACTGATTGGAAACGGCTTCGTCACATAATCGTCTGCTCCCAACTCAAAACCTTTTAGCATATCGCTTTCCATATCGTTTGCGGTCAGGAAAATTACGGCGGTATCAGGACGGCGCTCTTTGATTTCCGTACAGAAGTCAAATCCGTTCCCGTCAGGTAAGTTGACATCTAGCACAATCAGATCATAGTCCTGCGTTTCGCAGAAATTGACCGCCGCTGATTTTGACATAGCAGCGTCCACAGTGTAGCCCGCCGCCGAAAGATTGTAGCAAAGTGTATTGTTCAAAAGACGATTATCCTCAACGACTAAAAGCCTCATAGTTTCACTCCCTTTTCCTGATAAGGTAACATGAAAATGTCACAGAAATCTCACGGCAGTTTCCATATTTGATGTATTATAGTCTATATTTTACGGAGATACAACGAATAAATCAACTCTCAGAGTGTAAACAATAAAGATTAGGGCCTGTTCTGTATACTTTATTTTCAAGCCAAAAAGTAAAGTATACAATATAAATGGGTGATACAATATGGCTAACATTCAAGATTGCCCTGGTTTTGAACCCTTTGGGGCGGATGTCAAGGCGGCGAGGAAAAAGCGGCGGCTGTCCAGGCAAAAGGTCGCTGAAATGGCGAATATCTCGGTGGTCTACCTTATCAACATTGAGAATAACCACGTCCTGCCAAGCCTGCCGGTTATCATACAGCTTATTCAAATCTTTGGTCTGCCGTCAGAAAAGTATTTCAATCCGCTCTTAGCAGGGGATCAAAACGACCAGCGCCAGCGTATCAGCCGCAAGGTGATGATATGCCCAGAGGTACATCTCCCTGTGATTGAGGGAGCGTTAGATGGAGCTATTGAGGAAAGCAGGATTGTCTAGCTAGGATGTTTTTGCGTCAAAATAAATCTCACGGTGGGATCTGATTCTCGACAAGAATCGCGTCTCACCGTGAGATTCATTTTTAGCCGTAGTAGTCCGGCCTGCCTATGGAGGTAAACCCGGCCTTTCCGGTAATAACCACGTTGTTCTGCCCGCTGGCACAGTGGATGATCTGGACATTTCCGCTCTCGTCCCAGCCACCCACGATGCCCACATGGGTGTCCTCCGGGTAGAACACCAAGTCGCCGGGCTGGGCTTGGGACCAGGAAATGGGGGTACAGTAGTTATGCTGCATCCGGGCCCCTCCGCCGTGGCCTATGACGTAGCTTCCGCCGGACATATTGTAGAAGGTCCAGTCCACAAAACCGGAGCAATCCATACCGTAGGGTCGGTAGGTCCCCGTGGAGGGGCTGCCAGCGGCCCAAACCTTTTGGATGGTTCCCCAGCGAGAGTCCCAGCCAAGGACCAGGGACTTCCCGCCCCAAAAATAATTTACCCTACCCACCAGCTTGCAGGCCGTCTCCACTACGGCCCGGCGCTCCGGGGACAGGTCCTTGGGCAAGCGACGCAGCAGATCGGCGGCGTCCTGCTGGGTGATGCCCAGGTCCCCCAGCAGGGTCCCGATCCCGTTCAGCTCCGCCAGGAGCTCCGTCAAGGCGCTGTTCTGCTCGGGGGTAAAAAGATAGACCGTCCGCATTTCATCGGCGGTCCTGGCTGTGATGGTGATATGTAGAATCTTCTCCGTCCATGCCTCCGCAGAGCCGTTGGCGGGGTGGTCTATGGTTTCCACGCTGCTGGTAATCTCGCACATATCCCAAAAGACGGCTTTCAGCCGGTCCACCCGGTCCGGGGTCAGCGCGGCCACGTCCACGCCGCCCGCCCCCAGAGCGGTCTTGCAGGCGAATACCGCCGCCACTTCCCGCCAGTCCGGGCCGGTGCCCTGGATGTCGATGCTGTCATAGTCCCCGGTTTGCAGAAGGGACAGCTTGTCCGTCAGCTCCACATTGATCTGCGTCACGGCGGCGTTCAGAGGGATGGCTCCGGGAGAGGGTTCGTTGGAAAAGAGAAGTCCGAAGGGCGAGGCGATCACGGCGGCGATCAAGAAGATCACGCAGAGAGCGGCGGCGAGGGTGGCCCCGCCTACCAGGGCGGAGAGGGCGCCGATCAGCGACTTCACCGCCTTTGCGGTGGCTGTGGCCGCTTTCCGGGAGAGGTCCACGGCGGCCTTGGCTGTCCTTTTCGTGCCCTGGGCCATGGCCTGCTGGGCCTCTTTTTTTGCTTTCTGGCGCATCCGCTCTGCAAGGCACCTTGCGGTAGTTTTCTTTCCTATGGAGGCAGGAGCTTTCGGAGGGATGGCCGTACTCCCGGCGGCCTGTTCCACGCTCCGGCGGGTCCTGGGGGTGATCGTCCAGCCCTGGGCTTTCTCTTTCAGAATGGCAGAGGACCGGGGCCGTTCCTTGATGGATGGATAGATGGATTGATTTTCAAGAGAAGGGGCCGTCTTAGGAGTAGTGGAGCTGCCGGGGGTAACGGGGGATTTTCCGTAATGACTGACCAGGGACGGCTCCCCGCACTCTGGTGAGGCGGGGACTTCCCCATGCTCCTGGACCTGTTTCCTCCGTTTGTCCACGGCCCACTCCCGCATACGCTCCCCCGGCGTTGGCGGGGCGGGCGGCTTGTCCGCTGTCCATGGTTCAGTGAGTAACGGTTTATCAGGTGTCGGCGTGGGCCGCGCTTTCGCCGTCCGTGTCTTGGGGACCGGAGGATCTGCCGGTGTATCTGCCGGGCGCACCTTCGGAATGGCCGGAGCTTCCGGGACCCTTTGGGGCCGTGTTTTCGGAGTTTTGGAGCGGATAACCGGGGCGGGCCTCTCCTTCGGGACCGCTGGTCTGTCGCCAGTTCTGCCGGGCGGCTGGGGCCTGGAGCGCGGCGGCGTCCGGCTGGCCTGTTCCCTGGGTGCTGGGCGGTCCGGCCTGGGGGCGGGAACATCCGGCATCTCCGGGACGGGGGCTTCCTGGGCCTTCAAGGCCGGTGTCTCCGGCGGCAAATCCTTTTCCTTCGGCTGGTCCTGCCGCTCCTTGATTTTCCGGCGTTTCTGTTTTGCCGTGGTGACAGCTCGGGAAATTCCCTGCTTTGTCCGCTGACCCGCTTCCTGGACGGCGGCCTCGGTGGCCTGCTCCACCTGCTCTACGGCTTCGGTGGTCGGGCTATTCTCCCGGGCCGCCTCGTCAGTGGTGCCGCTGGCACTCCGCTTCTGCTGGGCCAGCTCCTTCCGCATTTTCGCCGTCATGACGCGGCGGGCCTGATCCTGGACCGGCTTGCCGCCTTTGCGCTTACCCTGGTTCTTGATCTTATCGTCTGGTTTTCGTTCCTTTGCTTTGGGCATGGCGTCGCCTCCTTCATCAAAAATAGGACGCGCCCCCGCAAGAGGCGCGTCCGGTCATTGGTTCAATACTTCACTGATCCCTGCCATGATATACTCGGCGCAGGGCAGGGCGATGGAGTTTTCTGGAGAACGATAATACTAGAGTAATAGTCTTTTGCTCCTCCACATCGTACTTTGCCGGATTAACGGTTTAGCAATTCTACATTTTAATTAAATATTGCAATGATAGCGACTCATTTGTTGACTTTTGTCGAAAAATAATTTAATATGAGCGCATTAAAGTGATTTGCGTGGGATGATTTCGATTAGCTCTGAATGATAGGATAACAAATGTGGACAGCGATAGTGGCAAGGGAAAGGTGATAAATCTATGGAGCCGTTGAAAGATATTTTAGAGCGAGTATCTGATTTCCACTGTATTATTTCTGGCGAAGAGACCATGTTTACAGGGGTATTACTGAACAAAGGCAATAAAGTTTCTTTACGGGGAAGGGTAGGCCTTGAACAGTGCAACAAGATAAATCATTATAAACCTTTCCAGGTTTGGGGAAACGTCCAAGGAACACCAATCACTCTTTTGAATTGCTACTTTGAAAGTGGAGACTATGTTTGGAAAGAAGAATGTGAATCAGTAGACTTTTCGCCATCTGAAATTGTGATAGGACGCGCTGTTTCCGATAAACTTAATATAAAGCATATTTCAACAACTATTCCAGCATTAAATTACATGTTTTCTTCATTCCCATTTGATCTGAAAGCAAATTTTTCAAAAACACAACCATCTATTCTTGATTATACCTTTCCGGAAAGAATTACAGTAGATGATAAATACGGACACATAAATGTGTATCAGACTTTTGGTTACCGGACAGGGGCCTGTGGAATCAATTTTGAAATTAGGCCAGTTATTGAATATCAATTTTATCATTCTATGGAAACAATGGATGCTGTTGGGCGGATAGCTACTGTTCGAAATCTTTTTTCATTCTTCGCAAACTATAACTTACCATTGAAGTCCTTTTCATTTTCTGATGAGCAATCTCCAAAAGCTAATGGTATATTCCTAGATGACTGTTCAATATTCCTAAACCACAACGAAAACATTCCGGAACCCGAAGAGTTGTTTTTAATAACTACTTCTATGTTTTCTGATGATTTCCCCTATATTTGGGAAAAATGGCTTCTTCTATATGAAGAGGCCAAACATATCCCAACTCTCTTTTATGAAATTATTTGTGATCGCTCTACACGTACGAATAGATTTTTAAATCTGGCCCAAGCAGTTGAGGTGTATTCTTGCAAATATCGGGAAAATGAAGCAAAGAGAATCACTGATATGCAAGTAAAGCATAAAAGGCGTCCCCAAGATCCACCATACCTAAGGTATAGATTTGAAGATGTTTTTACTCTGTTGAAAGACGATATTGCAATTTTAGAGAGTATAATTGCTCCCTTATCAAAAGCATTAGCTGATATGAGAAATTTTTTCACTCATTATGGAGAAAACCATGTAGAACCATCTTATCAAGAAATGTTAGCTGCTTGTCATATTCTTGAATTTGTCTTGCTGGCAATTATTTATCACACCATTGGAATTTCAGCTCAACACATTCAATCCTGCAAAAAAAGAGTTCAATTTCAACGATTTGACGAGTATATTGATATGTTGCTTAATTATTCGACTAAGAGCACCCAAGGCAACCCGTAGATGCCATAAAAGAACAAGCAGATGTTCCATCTTACATTTGTCAATAGTAATGCTCCATTCCGTTTGCAGGAAGTCATTTATGTATGGAATGGCTTTCTGTATTTTGATACCAATTTATAATGTAATTATTATACCTCCTAGCAAGAGCTGGATTGCCCAGAACTACGCCCCGTGTTTGGGGCGTAGTTCTTTCTCAGAAATTGCGTCTCACCGTGGGATTTATTTATCCCTCGCCGGGGGTGGTGGACATGAGCCGGTAGAGCTCCGTATCCTTGGGGATGGTATTGGAGAAGGGCACCAGGGCGCCGCCGATCCGCAGGAGGCCGTGGCCCGCCTCGGCGTTGGTGATGTAGCCCATCTGCGTGTCGGAGATATGCAGGAGCTTCGCCAGCTCCGCCCGGTCCGTGGCCGCCTGGTTGAACAGCAGCAAAAATTCGGAGTTCGCCAGCATGAGGCGGGCCGTCTCGGATTTCAGACATTCCTCAATGTTCTGCGTGGCCGCCGTCATGGGCGCGGCGTACTTTCTGAACCGCTTCCAGGCCCGGTAGAGAAATTCCCCGGAGTAGTGGTATTTGAAGTACAAATAAACTTCGTCCAGGAATACCCAGGTGTACTTGCCCTTCTTCCGGTTCTCCATGACGCGGTTCTGGATGGCCTCCAGGGTGACGACCAGGGCCGTGGGCCGGAGCTGTTCCCCCATCTCATAGAGGTCCAGCACCACGATCCGGCTGTCCATGTTGACGTTGCCGGGATGGGCAAACACATTCAGGCTGCCCTCGGTAATCAGCTCGGCGGCCAGGGCGATCTCCCGGGCCTCCGGGTCCACCTGCCGCATGACCTCGTTCCGCCAGTCCGTCAGCAGAGGCATGGGGGCCTTCCCCCGGCTGCTGAAATAGGTCTGGTAGACGTTGGCGGTGCAGCGGTCAATGATGGACTTGTGGCTGCCGGTGAGCCGCCCCACGCCCATCTGCTGCTCCAAAATGCTGGTGATGATCTCGGATTTCATGGCAACGGGGTTCTCCCCGTCCCCGTAGTCCTCCGTCACCTCCAGAGGATTGATATGGTGCTTGCTGTGGGGTGAGATTTCAATGACCTCCCCGCCCAGGGCGTGGGCCAGGGGGCCGTACTCCCGCTCGGCGTCAATGATGATAATGTCATCCTGGGTCGCCAGAGCCACGTTTTGGATGGTGGATTTCATCGCCATGGACTTGCCGGAGCCGGAGACGCCCAGGTAGAAGGCGTGGGGCGAGATCAGCCGCTTGCGGTCGCAGATCAGGAGATTTTTACTGATGGCGTTGACGCCGTAGGGCAGGCCGCCGGGGTCCTGTATCTCCTGGACTCGGAATGGCATGAGGACGGCGGCGCTCTCGGTGGTCAGCGTCCGCAGGGCCTTCACCCGGCGCAGGCCGTAGGGCAGGACGGTGTTCAGTCCGTCCTCCTGCTGGTAGCGCAGGACAGAGAATTGGCAGAGGTGTTCCCTGCCGATGGACAGCAGCGTCTCCGTGTCGGCATCCAACTGCTCCAGGCTGTCCGCGATATGTACCAGCGTTACCACGGCGAACATCATGCGCTGATCCCGCTCGGTGAGGTCGGAGAGAAATTCCTTGGCCTCGCCCCGGAGCTGTTCCAGGTCGTAGGGGACCGTGGCGGTGAAGTTGTTCTTGTCGTTCTGGCGCTGCTGCCAGCGTGTGATGTCCGTCTCAATGCCCAGGATACGGCCCTGTATCTCCTTCACGGCCTCGTCCGTGGGAATGGGGAGAATGTCAATGGACAGCATGAGGCTCCGGGAGAAATCGGAGAGGTCGGAGATCATGCTGTCCTTGATGTAGCTGGCGTAGTCCTTGAGGAACAGGACCCGTCCCACCTTGTCCCCCATTTCAAAATACCCGGCCCGGAACCGCAGGCCGTCCGGGCAGATCAGATCCCGGAAGTCCAGCCCCCGGCGGACGGCGGCGGACTGATCGAAGGTGAAATACTGTTCCTCGCCGGGGCGGAAGAAGTCGTGCAAAATGCGAAGCCGGTCATGGGTGGAGACGGGCCGGGCGCCGCTGTCCAGGCGTCCGAAGCTCTTGGAGAGGTTGGCGTCCACCCGGCGGAAGTAGGCCCGGCTTTCCTCGATTTTCCGCTGGGGGATGGAGAGGGTGATGTACTTCTCCTGGACCAGATTGTTGCTCTCCGCCGCCCGTTGGGTGAGAATGCGGTTGGATTCCCGGCGGTACTGGTCCAGGCCGTCCCCCCGCTCCTTCATCAAAATGGTGCGCTGGAAATCCACGGGGTTGAGACGGCGGTTGATGATGGTGATTTTGGCGGCGGCATCCGTGGGCAGGGAGTTGAGGACGCCGCCGTAGGAGAGGAAGATGCCCCGCCGGTCATCCTCCGATGCAGCGGCGTAGTTCACGTCGGAAAAGCGCCAGGTCCGGCTGTGCTTGCGGCCCACCAGCCAGATGCCGTCCTCGTAGACGCATTTGACGGGGATGGACTGCTGGACGCTGCGGGGAATTTTGAACTTGTCCCGCTCGCTCTTGTTGGCGTCGGAAAGGGCCTTAATCAAAGTCTATGGCCTCCTTTCGGTTCAGCATGGTGTAATAGAAGTTCTCGGAGACAAAGCGCCGCCCTCCGGCGCAGAGCAGCTCGGACTTGAGGAAGGCCCAGGCGAATTGCTCCAGGGTCAGGCCGTTGTAGCTGAAGAACCCGGCCACGGCCATGGGCGCGGCGGCCAGGACGCAGAGCCAGCTCGCGGTCTCCTGGCCGAGTACGGGGCCCAGGCCCAGGTAGACGGCCACGGCAATCCCCACGGCGGCCACGGCGCAGAAGAATTGCCGGGTGGAGAGGCCGAAGAAGATGGTCTCCTTGTGCTGGCGAACTTCTTTGGGAATTTTGATCTCGATAATTGCTCACCTCGTTTCAAGTTTTGATCCAGTCAATGGTACTGTCCACCTCATTCCCCCAAACATCCCAGCCGGGAGCGGGGCGGCGGGCGAACAACTCCACGCGGGGCACGTCTCCCATCAGGGCCTCAATGCGCCGTCGGGCCTCTTCCGGCTTTCTGCTGTGTTCCTCAATGCGTGAGAGGATGACTTGGTGGATATTCTTTGCTTGGCGGTGCGGGGTCCCCCTGGTTGCCAGCAGGCACAATTCCGCGTTGGCCCTGGTCCAGTGGCCCATACCCCAATACACACTGTCCGCCTTCTGGTTCAGCTTGATCCAGACGAAAGCGGCGGTCTTGTAGGAAAAGCCCCACGCCTCCATGACCTCCCACGCCTCGCAGAGCATGGGCATGGTGATCCAGAGGAACAGGGCGCAGTCATCGGCGGCCAGCTCGGCAACAGGCAGGGCCTTGATGTCCTCAATGGTCATGGTGGGATAGTGGCTCTTTGCCAGCCCGCCGCAGCTCCATACCCGATAGTTCCAGGGCGGGTCGGCGTAAATGACATTGTACTTTTTCCCTATAAGCCCAACATCTCCTTCACGATCCGGTCTGCCCCCTTCACCAGTCCCGTGAGGATCAGCATATTGAAAATGAGTTGTCCAATGTACTGCCACGCCATGGTGACGGCGGGTAAGCTACTGTCCACGGCGGGGCTGCTGCTGGAGAGGAACGCGGAGTAGATCAGGCAGGCCAGGACGATGACCGCCCCCTCCATGCAGACGCCGATGTAGCTTTTGAGAAACGCCTTGCCGCTGGCGGCGGTGCCCTCCCCAGCAAAGGAGGCCAGGGGCAAAGGCGCCAGGGCCGTGAACATATAGAGCCGGAAGAACCGGCCATACACCGTCAGCAGCAGGATAAAGGACATGACCGTGATGAACAGGCTGCCCAGCAGGGAGACCAGCCACAAGGGAATGCTCTCCAGGAGGCCCAGGCCCTCTATGGCCGTCACGATCTCGCCGGGCAGGGTTGCCGCCGTGGTGACGGAGCCGCCCATGCCGCTCATGACCGTCGCTACGATCCCGCCGCACACGCTGAAAATGGCGGTCATGATCTCCATGCAGCTCCCCACGGCCACCTTCGCCAGAAGAAAGCGGATAAAATGCCGCAAAGCAAACTCCGGGCGCTGGAAGTCCCGAAAGCTGGCGGCGCTTTGGAAGATGCCCATGGCGAAGAACAGAACCAGGAGGCCGTAGCCGATGCCCACCATGGCGGTGTGGATGCCGGAGACGGCTGTCCAAATGTCGCCGCCCTTGAAGCTCTGCGGCGTCTGCGTCAGCAGGGTCCATATCTCGGACAGTTTGCCGTTCCAGTCCGTCAGGGCGCTTTCTAGGATGCTTACGATCCAGTTGTCGCTAATTGAAAATCACCTCCATGGGAATTGCGTCCCACGATGAGACGCAATTCCCGCTTTTGATTTTTACCGTGAATGTCTGCGGCGGGGAGGCGGCTGATTCACGATGGCTTTTATGCGGGATTCTTCCCGGCGCGCCCTTCTGGTGGCCTCGGCTTTGCTGTACCCGATGTAGTGCATTGTAAAAATTTCGCCGTTAGGCGCTTCAAGGCCAAAGTTCCAGCCCTCTACTGTTTGGTCGCACCAGAGAATCCGGTTGTATTTCGGCTTCGTCATACCACGCCGATCACGCCCAGGATTTCCTTAGCAAACGCTATCATCAAGCCGCCGAACAGGCAGAGGAAGCCCTGGGTCCGCTGGCTGGCATCGTGGGACTGGAAGCTCATGCCCACCTGCACGATCCCCCAGCCCAGGATAATGATGCCCAGGGCCTTGATGATGGAGAAGATGAAGTCGGACAGGTTGTTGACGATGGTGAGGGGGTCGCTGCCTCCGGCGGCGAAGGCCGGGACCGTCAGCACAGCACAAAAGGCCAGGAGCAGAACGGCGGAGAAGTAGAGGCGGCGGGCCCGGTCCCTCTGCCGGAGCTGCTGGCGGGTGAGATTCGTGCGGGGATGGGTGCTGCTGGAAAGGTATTTTTTCATATTCAAGATTCCTCCGTATCTTCAAAGATTTCAATATCGTCCAGGGATGTGAATGTAAAATCCAGGTCGTCCGCAGCATAGAGGCAGCGGGCGCTGTGGGTGTAGGGGGCGGCCCCGCCGTCGGCGGTCCGCTTGATGTTGGGGTGGCGCATGAGATCATACTTGGCATCGATCACCGGGGCCTCGCCCCGGATCAAGACCAGGGCGAGGCGATTGTCCAGCATCCGCACCTCATCCGGCGTGAGCAATTCGCGGCCCGCCGATTGGAAATTCTGACTGAAGGAGCCGTTGCGCCCCTTGCTCTGGCTGCTGGTCTGCGTCTGGATCGTCTCTTTGCCCAGCAGCTCAGAGACGTACTTATGGGTCGATTGCTCATTTCCGCCCAAGTAGATAAAGGCGTCCGCGTTGCCGATGATGCCCTCCCAATCGTCCTTGAACAGCGCCTTCAACTGCGAGATATTTTGCAGGATGATGGTGGCCATGACGTTCCGGGAGCGCATGGTGGCCTGGAGCCGGGCATAGCCGTCCGGGAGAGCGACATTGGCGAACTCGTCAAACATGAGCCGGACCGGAATGGGCAGGCTGCCTCCATGCACCTTGTCCGCCTGATAATAGAGCTCCTGGAAGGCTTGCGTATACAGCATACCCACCAGGAAATTCAAGGAGGCGTCGTTGCTGTCCGGGATGATGCAGAACACCGCCTGCTTCCGCTCCCCCAGCTTCCCCAGCTCCATGGTGTCCCGGCTGGTGATCCTCTGGACCTCCGGCAAGGTGAAGGGGGCCAGCCGGACAGAGGCGGTAATGAGGATGCTCATGGCCGTCTCGCTGGGGGCCTGCTTGAACACCTTGTACTGGCGGAGGGCAATATGGTTTGGGTTTTCTTCCTCCAGGGCCTCGAACAGCAGATCAAGGGGGGATTGGTAGTCCCCGTCCCCCTCCTTGGCCGCGCCGTATTCCAGCATGGTCAGCATCATCTCCATGGTCTGTTCTTCCGGCGGGGCCTCATGGAGCAGATACAGCATGAGGGCGGAATCCAGGGCGATCTCGCTTTTCTCCCAAAACGGGTCATTGGAATGGGCGTTCTTCGGCGTGGTGTTGCGGATGAAGTTTGCAATCAGTTTCAGCACATCGGCATCATTTCGGATGTAGTGGAAGGGGTTGTAGCAGTCGGAGTGCTCCGGGTCCACAAGATCGATAATGCGGATGGTGTAGCCCTCCCGCAGAAGCAGCGGAACGGCGGAGCGGGCCAGCTCCCCCTTCGGATCAGTGGCGATATAGGAGGCGTTGGCCTCGTAGAGATTGGGCTTGACCACATACCGGGTCTTGCCTGCGCCGGAGCCGCCCACCACGATCTGCAAGAGGTTTCTCTGGTGCTTCCGCCCGTTGAGGCTCATGCGGAGGTTTTGGGTAAGGATGGCGTTATTGTGAGGGTCCTTGTCCCGGTACTTTCGGTCAAGCTGGTAGACGTTCCCCCAGCGTGCGGAGCCGTGTTCCTCTCCGGGGCGGCGGTTCTGCTTGGAGGAAATGTACAGCACAATAGCGAAGGCGTAGGCCACCAGCGCCCCCAGCATGAATTTGAGGGTGTGGGGGGTCCAATGGATGTCAAAGGGGCGTTCCAGCATGATACTGAAACGCCCCATGAGGTCAAAGACGGTCATGCCCTCCCGGTAGCCGCTGGCGAGGGCCGCCCCCGCCCAGAGGACGGGGACGGCCAGCAGGAGCCACGGGAGGGGGTCGCTGTTCTTCTGCTTCACGGAAACCTCCTGTTGATTCGCGTCTCACCGTGGGATCTATTTTTGTGTCCCACGGTGGGATTTATTTTAGTAGCCGGTCCGGGGCAGCTTAGGGGTGGGGGCCTTCTTTCCGTAGACAGTCGTCACCCAGCGGGAAACCGCCTGGACCCAAACGCCGTTGTAGGTGCCGCCCACGTCAGCGACATTGGCAAAGCTGCTCCCCGCGGCAAGGCCGGAAATGGTCTTGCAGTAGATCATCGGAGCTTCCACCTGGCTAAAGCCTCCGGGGACCTGCCCGAACACGAACATGATCTCCGTCACCCGCTCGTTAGACGCGAGGCCCAGGGCCACGGGAGAGGCGGCGAGGGTGTAGTTCTGGCTGGTGGAGAGGCTGTCGGCCAGGGTCCGGTAATCGCCGGAGTTGTTCACCTTGTACACGATCTTGTAGGTGCCGGGGAAATTGTAGGTCCCCGTGACAACACTGGTCAGCCGGACGGCGGCGGGCAGGGTATCGCGCCAATAGAAGGACTGGAGCATGACATTGGAGCTGTTGCCGATCTTGGAGAACACATAGCGGACCGGCTGGCCGCTCATGGCCTCCTTAGGCCCGGTCTTGGTAATGGAAACGCCGGTGCTCATGCTCTTATTGGAAACCTCCAGCTTCACGATCTGGCCGGAGTATTCCAGAACGGCGGTGTACGTTTCCGTGGAAACGCCGTAATTTGCCGGGGCCTTGACCTCCCGGATGGTATAACGGCCCAGGGGAAGCTGCTTGGAGGACGCGAGACCGTTTGCTCCGGTGACGATGGTATCCACCTTGTTCCCGGTCCGCTCGTTGCAGATTTCAAAGGTGGCCCCTTCCAGCAGCGTTCCGGCGGGGAGGCCGTTGGTGGAGTTGTAGTCGGCGGACTTCTTCACGATCTGGATTTGGCCTCGAACAGCGGTGTTGGGCCAGGTAATGGTCGTGCATCCGCCGTACTCCACATAGAAGGTCTTGGGCACAGTATCCAAAATGTAGCCGTCCGCGCACTCCAGTTCTCGGGCGGTGTACTTGCCGTCCGGCAGCTCCCGCTCAATGTACACATACCCCTCGTTGTCGCTCTCGTAGGTGCCCACGGGGTGGCCGGAGGCGTCGGAGATCAGGAACTTGACGCCATAGATGCCCTCTCCGGTGAGGCTGTCCACCTTGCGGATGATGGCGCTGCCACTCTGCCGGTTGGTGATCTCCAGGGTGGCGGTGCCGCCGTCCTTCACTTCGATCTGGTAGGGCTGGCTGTCCAGGCGGTAGCCCTTGGCGGCCTGGAGCTCCGTCACCTGATACCAGCCCTTCTCCGCCTGGGGCAGCGTAATGACGCCGGTGCGGTCCGTGGTGTAGGTGCCGATGACCTCGCCGTTGAGCTTGCGGATTTCAAACTGCACGCCGCTGATCCGCTCCCCGGATTCCTCGTCCTTCTTGATGATGGTGAGTCCTCCGATGGGCGTATTCTGGAAGGTGATGGTCTGCGTGTCGTTGGGATGCACCTGCACCGTCTGGCTCTTGGCGTTGGGGTCCAGGACGTAGCCGGGCAGGGCCTCCAGCTCCGTCACGATGACGGTCCCGGTGATACCGGAAATGACGATCTGGCCCTCGGTGTTGGTGGTGTAGAGGCCGTTGGAGGAAATTTTGCCGCCGTCCAGGTCCACGTTGGAGCCGTCGGCATAGGTGATTCGGAACTTCACGCCAGCCAGAGGCTCCTTGCTCACCGCGTCGATTTTGTTGATAATCAGCCCTCCCGCTCTCTTGTTGCGGAAGGTCAGGCTCTGGGCCTCGCCTTCTTTGATGGTGATGCTCTGGGGCTGGCCATCGAGGATGAAGCCGTCCAAGGTCTTGGTTTCCTTGACGGTGATGGTGGTGCCGGGGGTCAGGCCGGGGATGGAAATGCGCCCGTCCTTATCCGTGGTGTAGTAACCGTTGTTCGGGCCTACCACGGCGCCGGAACTGTCTGTCACCAAAAATTCCACTCCGGCGAGAGGTTCATTGTCGGAACCGTCAACGTATTTCTGGATGGTCAGGGTATTGGCGGGGATGTTGTAGAAGGTAAGGGTCTGCGTCTCCTGGGGATTGACGGTGACGGTCTGGCTCTCCCGGCCCGGTTCGATGGTATAGCCGGGGAGAGGCCGGGTTTCCTTGACAACGACAGTCCCGACGATGCCGGAAATGTGAATTTCGCCGTGATCGTCGGTGGTGTAAAGGCCCTTGGAGGACAGATGCCCGTTGTCCGTGTCAACATAGCCGCCCTCGGCATAGATGGCCTCAAACTCCACACCCGCCAAGGGCTTGCCGGTCTGCTTGTCCAGCTTCCGAATAACGAGGGAACCGGCAGGTTTGTTCCAGAAGGTGAGATTTTGTGCCTTGCCTGCCTCGATCTTGATGCTCTGGGGCCGCCCGTCCAGGACATAGCCATCCACAGTCTTGACCTCTTGGGCGGTGATGGTGGTGCCGGGCTCCAGGCCCTCCAGGACGATTTCTCCGGCATCATTGGTATAATAAATGCCCCCATCAGGATTAAGGGGCTTGCCGGAGCCGTCCACTACCTTGAAGGCCACGCCAGCCAGGGGTTCATTGGCGGTGCCCTCAACATATTTATGGATCGTCAAACTCATCTTGGGATCATTCTCGAAAGTCAAATCATTTCCACTGGAGTTGCTTCCGCTGGAATTGCCGCCGGAATTACTTCCGCCAGAGGTATTGCCTCCGCTGATGAAGCTGTTTCCAGAGCCATTTTTCACGACAATACTTTTCGGCGTGGTATCGAGGACATAGCCGCTGGGGACCCTTGTCTCAACCACAATAACGGTGCTTCCGGGAACAAGTCCGGTTACAGTGGCGGTGCCGTCCTTTCCGGTGGTACAGCGTGCCAGCACATTGCCGTCACCGTCCTTCACCGCAAATTCAGTCCCGGGAACGGCTTTTCCGGTGACAGAATCCAGCTTCGTCAGTGTGAGAGAACACAAGGGGTCATTGAGGAAAACCAAAGTCTGCGTGTCCATGGGGTTCACGGTGACGGTCTGTGTCTGCGTGGTCTGGTCGATCACATAACCGGGGGCCGCTTTCGTCTCCTTGGCGACAATGGTTCCCACCACGCCGGAGACGCGGATTTCTCCTTTGTCGTTGGTGGTGTAAAGGCCCTTGGAGGACAGATGCCCGTTGTCATTATCAACGTAGCCGCCGTTCGCATACGTCAACTGGAACTCCGCCCCGGCGATAAACGCGCCGGAAACCTTGTCCTTCTTCTGGATGACCAATGTTCCGGCCCGCTTGTTCCAGAACGTAAGCTGTTGCACATGGCCCGCCTCGATCTTGATGTCCTGGGGGGTGCCGTCCAGCACAAAGCCTTCTGCGGTTTTGACCTCTCGGGCAATGACCACGGTGCCGGGTTCGATGCCATGCAGGACGATCTCGCCGGATTTATCGGTATAATAGAGGCCGTCGTCCGGGCCGACAGCGGCCCCGGCTCCGTCCACCACCCGGAAGGCCACGCCGGAAAGGGGCTCGTTCTCGGTGCCCTCCACAAATTTGCGGATAATCAGGGTCGTGGTAGGGGTGTTGTAGAAGTTGATGGTCTGCGTGTCGTTGGGGTTGATGACCACTGTCTGCGTCCGGGTGTTGGGGTCAATGCGGTAGCCGGGGATCGTCTCCAGCTCCGTCACCACCACTGTCCCGGTGACGCCGGAGAGGATGATCTGTCCGTTGCGGTCGGTGTAGTAGATGCCGTTGGAGGAAACCTGCCCGTTCTTGTTGTCCACGACCTGCCCATTAGCGTACTTGATCTGGAATTTGACGCCCTCCAGGGGGGAGTTGTCTGCGGAGCTCAGTTTATTGATGATAAGATTGCCCAGGGGCTGGTTGAAAACCTCCAGGGTGTAAGTCTGGTGGTCCTTGATTTCCACGGCATGGGGGGTATCGTCCAGCAGATAACCGGGCTTGGCCTGGACCTCCCGCACGATATAGCCGCCCGGCTCCAGATCGGGCAGGGAAATGAAGCCCCGCTCGTCGGTCCGGTACTCGCCGTTGGAATTGCCAACAACCGTCCCGTCCGTCCGGGTGATCTTGAAAATGACGTCCGCCAGAGGCTCCTTCGTGGCGGAATCCATCTTCTTCACCAACAACCCGCCCAGGGGCATATTGGTGAAGCTCAAAACCTGGGTATCCGCCTCGCTGACGACCACCGTCTGCGGGGCGGCGTTCAGCAGGTAGCCGTCAATGGTTTCGACCTCGGTCACAACATAGGTGTTGGGGTTCAGCTTGCGGAGATAAATCTGGCCGTTTTCATCGGTGGTGTACAGACCGTTGCTGGAGGTCAGGCCCTCGTTGTCGGGGATCAGCTCGCCATTGGCGGCGGTGATCTTGAACTTGACGCCGGAGAGGGCCTTGCCCGTCACGCTGTCGGTCTTGCGGATCAGGAGGCCGCCCTTGGGGGTATTCGTGACAACCACCGTCTGCGTGTCCCCGTTGGTCCCGATGACCACGTTCTTGCTGGGTTCGTCCATGACATACCCTGCCGGGGCCTTGATCTCCGTCAGCACATAAGCTCCGGGGGCGAGGTTGGAAACCCGAATCTCGCCGTTGCTGTCCGTCTTGAAAATACCGCCCTGTGTCAGCGTGGACGTGCCAATCACGCCGTCCAGGCCCACCTCGCAGCCAGCGGCGGTCGTTACCCGGAACTCCGCTCCGGGAAGAGGCTGTCCGGTGATGTTGTCCCGCTTCTGCACAATCAACTGGCCTTTGGGCTGATTCTTAAAGGTAAGGCTTACAGTCCGGCCCTCCTTGATTTGCACCGTCTGGCTTTGGGTATCAATCAAAAATCCTGCGGGGGCTTTTGTCTCGGTGACAATCACACTTTTTCCGGGCTTCAGGCCGGAAATACGGATTTCGCCGTTCTCATCTGTGCGGTAAATCCCATTGCTGTCTCCGATTACGCTGCCGTCCGCATAGGTGATCTTAAACTCGGCGTCCTGGAGGGTAATGCTGGGGTTGACGCTGCAAACTTTTCTGATAAGGAGCAGGCCGTCCGGGGCGTTGTCGAAGGAGACGGTAACGACATTCTGCACGCCGTCATCGGAGATATAGACCGTCTCGGAGGATTTGATGATGCTATACCCATCGGCGGGGTCCACTTCCTCCACGATATAGGTCCCTGCGGTGAGGCCGGTCCAAATGCAGGTGCCGTTCTTCCCGGTCACTTTCTGCCCGATGACGGTGCCGCCGGTGCCAGAGGTCCCGCCAAGAAAGCGGAGCTGGAAGGTGCAGCCGGGCAGGGCTTCGCCGGTCACGCTGTCATACTTCTGGACCACGATTCCGTTCAACGGCTCGTTTTGGAAGGTGAGGGTTTTACTCTCTCCGCCGTGGATGATGACCTTCTGCGTAATGGGTTCCTTCATCTGAAAACCGGGGGCGGGGGCCACCTCGGTCACGGTGTACTCGCCGGGATAGAGCTTCTTCCCCTGCTCATGCACCTTGATCTCGCCCCTGGTATCGGTAAAGAGATACCCGTAGTCAATGGAGCCGGGGGCGTCCGCGGCCTCACCGTTGGACGTGAAGGTGACGTGGAATTTCGCACCCTCAATGGGAGCTCCAGCGACAGAATCCTCCTTAAAGATAGTCAGCTCCGGGACCTTGTGGTCCTTGAAGGTGACCGTCTTTTCGTCTCCGGGATTTAGGGAAATCGTCTGCTCCCGATCCGCGTTTCTGCTGGGCAGGTAGTAGGGGGCGGGGGCGGACTTCTCTGTGATCTTGTAGGAGCCAGGGGCAACCCGCAGGGAGACGGTGCCGTCCGCGCCGGTGGTTACATCGTGCTTGTAGTCGCTGCTGATCCCCTGAATGGTGAACACGGTGCCGGGAATTTTCTCCTGTGTGTCGGCGTCGATCTTGGCGATGGTCAGGAGGGGCTGCTTCAAGTTGTCAAAGATCAGCTCCCGATCCTCGCCGGGACCCAGGTAAATGGTCTGCATGGGCTCATCGCCTACCACATAGGGGTCCGGGACACTCTTTTCCGTGATCTCATAGGAATCTACCGGAATATTGGAAAGAACAGCCTTGCCGTCTGCGCCGGTGGTCACATCGTTGTGGTAGTGGTAATGGATGCCCTTGATCTCAAAGACCGTACCGGGAATGACCTCCTTGGTCTGCTTGTCCCGCTTCAAAATGGTCAGGTTCGGGAGCTTCTTATCGGAGGCCGTCACGGTGACGGTGCCGCCTCCGTTGACAGCAGCCTGATCCACATAGGCAATGACCGGCTCGGTGAGCTTGGCGTAGGGCTTCGGCACGGAGACCTCCACAAAAGCGTACATTCCTTCAGTTACGTCCGTCACCGTGATGGAGCCGTCCGCCTTGGTGGCCTCGGTGCCGACGATTTGGCCGTCCTTGACGATGTTGAACACAGCGCCGGGGAGAGGATTGTTGCTGTCATCCAGCTTCACCAGCCGGACCTTCACCTTGGCGTCGTTCTCGAAAACCAGGGCAACATCGGACTTGCCGTCCCAGACAAAGGTTTGCTTGATCTTGTGCTGGTCCGGGCTCATGGTATAGCCCTCCGGCGGGGTCATTTCCTCCGCCACATAGCTGCCCACGGGCATGGTGTCCCAGGGAACATCGGTGATATAGCCGCCCTCCCGGGTCATGAAGGTGCCGGAAAAGTTATTGTCCACGCCGGTGATCTTAATAATAGCCCCGGCAAGGCCCTTGGTGGGGTCGTCCGCGTCTACCTTGCGGATACTGCCCTCGCTGGTGATGGTGGGGGTGTCCCGGAAGGTGACAGTTACCGTGTTGTTCCCGTTACCGGGGAGAACGACGTACTCCGGTCCGGCGTTGTCGATCTCATAGTCGGCGGGCGGATCGGTCTCCGTCACGGCATAGGTTCCGGGTGTCAGGTTCTCCAGGGTGGCCGTTCCGTCCTTCCCGGTGGTCACGTCCTTGGAGAAGGAGCCGCTTTCGGATTCGATATGGAACTTGGCCCCAGGGAGGCCCTTGGTGGGATTCTTGGAATCCACCTTCTTGACGATCAGGGTATAGGTGTCCTCCGTCTTGACTTTCAGCTCGCCCAGGATGATCTTCTGGACGCCGCTTGCGGGGTGGGCGCTGCTTCCCGCGCCGGTGAAGCCGTATTCATAGGCCGTACACTCGCCCCATACGCCCCGCTGGCCCAGGTCCAGGATATACTGCGCCCTGGAGCGGAAGGAGCTGCCGTCCTTTTCCTGGTCGATGCTGGTAAAGTGGGTGCCTTCCAGGGAGTTATAGACCGCCATCAGTTCCTCGGCGCAGGCTGTCACGGGATCGCCCATGCTGCCCTGCTGATACCGCCAGATGACCGCCTGCACCCAGGCGTTCATATACCAGGTATAGCCGCCGCCCCAAATGGTATCCACGCCCAGGGCCTTGGCCTCATCTGTAAAGACGCCGGTGGAGTGTGCGTAGTAGTAGGCCATCATGGTCAGGACGGTAGGGTCGGAGACGGGAGTCTTGTTCCCCCAGGTCTGGCCAATCAGGGAGCTTCCCATTCCGGCCCCCTTGGTGCCGCAAAAGCCTACGGAGGTCTTGTTCCCGCCGGAGAAGTACATTTCGTGGAGGGAGCAGCTGCCCAGGGCCGCGGATTCGTAGCTGACGCCGGACATGCCGAACCGCTCCAGCTTGATCGTGTCGCTGGCGGCGAAGGCCGTGGCCGGAAGCAGACCCAAGACGCAGACCAGCGCCAGCAGCAGCGCCGTCACGCGGGTCCGCAGGGGATGGTTCATTTTCTTCATAAACCGTTTTCCTTTCATTTTCAGATTTCAAAAAGAAATGCGTCTCACCGTGAGACGCAAAAGGGGATGGGAAAGCCCTCCCAGCTTTTGGCTGAGAGGGCTGCTGTGGAAGGGCTTACGCATAGGGGTTGATGCCGTTGGAGTTTCCGGCGAACATGTAGCAGTAGGCCAAATCGTCCTGGAGCATGACGCCCACGCCGATGCTGTCATAGCGTTCCGCGATCATGGTCTGGAAGTGTCCCGGCGAATATCTCCAATGGGAAACTGCCGTCCGCGCGATGTCCGTGTTGCAGTTGTATGTGAACACCGTGAGATTGCTCCCGAAGCCGTAGGGGTAGCCATGCCGCAGGGCGGATTCATTTTCGTACCGCACATCATGCGCCTCGAAGCCCTGCCGGGCGCAGTCCTGGGCGGCGTCCATGAGCGCCGTGTTGACGGCCAGCTCTTCCACGCCGTTTTCCCGGCGCACCTCGTTGATCAGCCGGATCATTTCCTGGCGGACCTCCGTCAGCTCGTCCGTGGATTCCGGGACCGCCTCCGCGGGCTTGGCCGGGGCCTCGCCGGTATAGGGGGCCTTGCTGTCCACCTGGACGCCGCCCTGGTAGTAGACGTTGAAGCCCACGGCCTTCCCGATGTCCCGGAGCTTCACATAGTTATTGCCCAGGATGTTGTAGGCTGTCATCTGTACCTGCTGTCCGTCCACGAAGATGGGGGACCATGCGGGCTGTGCCGCGATCCCGGCGGCTGCGGCGGAGGCTCCGCCAAACAGCGCCGCCCCGGTGAGAACGCCCAGCGCGAATTGCAGAAACTTCCCTTTCATTTTTGATACCTCCTGTTGGCTTTTTAGTGGGTTTCCCTACTAATATTGTACCAAAAATACGGAAAAGCGTCAAAAATCCGTCTGTCAAATCAATCTCACGGTGGGATTCATTTTAAGTCTCGACTGCCCGGACGCACCAGCGGTACTCCCGCTGATCCCGGACGCAGGTAAACAGGGTGATGCAGTTCTCACTGGTAACAGGTTCACCTTTCTGGAACCCCAGCAGGATTTCCGCGTGGTGGTATTTCTTCTTGTAGAAGTCCATCTGCTCCGGGGTAAGGGAACAGAAGTCCTCCTCGCCCAGCCCGCAGACGAAGAACGGGCCGCAGATGCCGCCGTACCCGCCCTCAATGCTGCGGTTGAACTCCATGCCCCTGACAAGGGCCTCATCATTGCTCACAATGGCGACTTTTTCCTCGAAGGGGTAACTGGCGGTAATCATGCCGTCTACAATAGCCTGCATATCCTTGAGTCCGTTGATCTCCTTCTCGTAGGGGGCCATTCCGGGCTCCACTACCAAAACATTCAAATAATCAGCTCCTTTATTGAAATTTGATATGAAAAAAGCGCCCTCATGGGCGCTTGCGGGAGGGGCTGTCCCGCCCCCTGCCGGAACGGACGGGCCTCACCTTCGCTTGCAGGGGATAGCGGAACACCTTGTATTTCTCCGGGACGTTCCGCCCGTCATAGACCGCCTGGAACGGTGTCCGGTTATTGAAGATGTAACCCAGCTCCGAAAAGTCCCCGCCCTCGTTGATACAGGTGTCTCCGCCGTAGGATTCGTAGTCGAAGTAGAGCTTGGCCTTCTCCGGCAAGCGGAACTCCTGGCGGTGGTCCACCAGCCAGCGCCCGTATTCTTCCTCTGTCCGCACGTCCGGCAGAAAGTCGTAACAGTCCAGATTGTAGGTCAGATTGATCAAATCCTGCATACTGTCCCCGTACTCCCCGTGGCTGACGGCGGCGGTGAACTTGTCCGCTTCCTCCGGCGTCAGGGCCCCGATCCGGCTGGCGAGGTAGTTCAGCTCGTCAATGGGTACGTACTCCCCCAGCCGCCCGGCGAGGCCCTTGACGCTGGTGGAGTATTCCAGGATGATGGTTTCCTCGTACCGCAGGCCGTCCACGCCGATCTCCCGCAGAACGGACTGTACCTGCTCCGTGGTGGCGGGGAAGGACAGCCACGCGGCGGCGAGGACCCCGGCGTTGTACTTGCCCAGGTTGGCGATATTGGCGGTAAACTCCATACCTTATCTCTTGGGGACGTTCTTTTTGAAAACGCTCTCCTTCTGCTGGGCCTTCAACTGCCGCTGGCGGCGTTCCTCCAGGGCGTCATAGACGCTTTCCTCGATCTCGCGGGGCGTCATGGACACATCGGGGAAATACTTCCGCAGACGGTCCCCGGCCAGGATGACCTTGGTGTACTCAGGCCGCTCCTGCTCACCCTTGAAGGGGGCCTTTTCCTCCGGGGGAACATTGGCGGCGGGACCGGCAGGCGGCGCCGCGGGGCCGGAGGACGGGACCGTGCTCTCTGGCGCGGGAGAACCAACAGAGGGTGTGGGCCCCGGTATACCGGGAACATTGGGAGCCGAAGGCGCCGCCTGCTCCGGCTTCACGTCCGGGGAGGGGGGAATGGGCGGCGGAGCGGAGGGACCGTTGGACGGTGCGGGCTGCTGGGGAGCCGGGGGCGGAGTGGTCTGCTTGGGAGCCAGGTCCTTGTCCTCCAGGATGTCCCGCATGGCCTGTTCATTCAGTTTTCCGGCCTTCTCCGTCTTTTTCATGCGCTCCACCCGCTCGGTGGTGATCTTATACCCCAGGTCCGACAGGTGGAGAACCTCATCCTGATTCTCCGGTTTCAAAAACGAGATGGCGGAGGCGATGGACAGGGGCAGGGAGTTGTCATCCACCCGGTCACACACGTCCTTGGTGGCCTCGGACAGACGGATGATCCGGTTGAGCTTGCTCACCTTCATGCCCATTTCCTGGGCCAGCTTTTCATCGCTGTCCAGTTCCTCCGCCTTGACGGTCCCTTTCTTCTTCCGGCCCGCTTTCTGCTTCATGCCCTCCATC
>CAJTZI010000036.1 GCA_910584075.1 uncultured Oscillibacter sp. | reverse complement strand
GGGGGGAGAGACCATGGAGAGTTTTATCGTCAAGGCCAAGGACGGCGAGTCCGTGCAGGAGGCCACCAGCCGCATCCAGGGCTTTTTGAAGGGCCTGGTGGACGAGTCCACCGGCGGATTCTGGGTGGACTCCGACAACCAGTGGCAGCAGTCCATGAATGAGCAGATGGCTATGATCTCCCTGGTGCTGGGCGGCATTGCCGCCATCAGTCTGCTGGTGGGCGGCATCGGCATTATGAACATCATGCTGGTCACCGTCACCGAGCGGACGAGGGAGATCGGCATCCGCCGGGCTATCGGCGCCCAGCGGAGCTCCATCGTCACCCAGTTTTTGATCGAGGCGGCCATGCTCTGCGGCATCGGCGGCATCATCGGCATCCTGCTGGGCACGGGCGGCAGCCTGCTGGCGGGCAAGCTGCTGTTCCAGATGACCATCTATCCAGCGGCCTGGATTACCGCCAGCGCCTTTTCACTGTCGGTAGCCCTGGGCGTAATCTTCGGCATCTATCCCGCGGCCAAGGCCGCTAAGCTCCAGCCTGTGGAGGCCCTCAGGGCTGAATAAGGAGGAAGAACATGAAGAGATTTTTGAGTTTTCTGCTGGCGGGGGCCATGACGCTGTCTCTGCTGGTGCTGCCGGCGGGGGCGGCGGACGTGGTCCGCTTCTCCGATGTGACGGACCGAAACACCATCATGGCCGTGGAAACCCTGCGGCTCATGGGGGTGCTGGACGGATACAGCGACAGCACCTTCCGCCCCGGCGCGGCGCTGAACAGGGCCCAGTTCTGCAAGATGGCGGTGTATGCCATGAACGGCGAGGAGGAGCTGGGTCTGTACAACACCGTCACCATCTTCCCCGACGCCAAGCCCTCCCACTGGGCCTCGGCCTATATCAACATGGCCTCCCGGAAGGGCGTCATCGCTGGCTTTCCCGACGGCAAGTTCCACCCGGAGCGCTCTGTCACCGTGGGACAGGCTGTGACAATCCTGCTGCGGATGCTGGGCTATGAGGACAAGGACATCGGCGGTGTGTGGCCCGCCAGCTATATGGCGGTGGGGGCCACCGTGGGCCTCACCGACGGCGTGGGCACCAACGGCAATGCCGCGCTGACCCGCGGGCAGGCGGCCCAGCTGTTTTTGAATCTGCTGCGTGCCGACATGAAGGAGAAGGGCAGCTATCTCTCCTCCCTCAATGCTACGGTCTTGGAGAATCAGGTGCTGGTGACCTCCTCTGCCACAGGCCCCGATGGGCTGGAGACCGCCATGAAGCTGGCCTCCGGCGAAACGGTGTATCAGATGGCCTCCGGCAAGGCGTCCAACGGGGCGTTGAACGGCCTGCGGGGAACACTGGTGCTGAATAAGAGCGGCAAGGTCATCACCTTTGTGCCAGACGCCATGGGTGTGCAGACGACGATTACGGTGGCCAGCGCCAAGGCCGGCCAGATTGTGGATGTCAGCGGTGCCGTTTACACTGTCACCGGCAAGACCCAGACCTACTACAATGGCGAGGAGAAGCCCTGGAGCGAGGTGTTTTCCTGGGTCAGCGCCGGGAGCACGGTGACACTGTACCTCAACTCTGCTGGCGGCGCGGACTACATCTTTGTGGGCGGCGGCTCCGCAGCCAGCTCCGCCGTCATCGTCTACGACAACGGCTCCACCGCCGGGTTTGCCGACCTCACCGGCGGCAGCACCAACTACAAGCTCTATAAAAACGGCGCGGAGGTTTTGGGCAGGGACATCCGGAAGTACGACGTGGCCACATACTCTCCCGCTACCAACTCCATCCGGGTATGCGACACCCGCATCAGCGGCTTCTACGAAAGCTGCTCCCCCAGCCCCGACGAGCCCTCGGAGATCACCGTGCTGGGTCATGCCTTCCCGGTGCTGGCTACGGCCCGGGAGAGTATCTCCAAGTTCAAGCCCGGTGACCAGCTGACCCTCCTGCTGACGGAGGACAACCAGGTGGCCGGAGCCGTGGAGGCCAAGGGGGCCGTGGCCGCCAGCAACGCCATCGGCATCGTCCGTGAGGGCGGCCGGGTGGACCTCCTCTGCGGCATCAGCCTCTCCGGCGGAAGCGACGACGGGAAGGATCTGGTGGGCCAGCTGGTCCGGGTCTCCTCCACCTCCCGTGGCCGCCTGAGCCTCTCCCGCCTCAGCGGCGGCAACGCCGGCGGCAACCTGGATGTGGCCGCCCGCACCATGGGACAGCGGAAGCTGGCGGACAACGTAATGATCTTCCAGAACGGCGTGAACGGCGCGGAGAGCGTCAGCCTCAGCAGCCTCACCGACGGCATTATTCCCGCCGGACGGATCGCCTACGCCCGGGTGAATTCCTCGGATAAGGTGGATCTGATCGTGATCAACTCCGGTGTTGATGGTATAGTGGTCTATGGACGGGCGTTCGTGGACTTCCGTGAGGAAACGAAAGAGAAAACGGATGCAGACGGAAAGCCCTTAAAGGACGAGCATGGGAACATTATCTATGAGACCAGAACCTGGGAGGCCGTAGGCGTCGAGTACGGCAACGGCCAGAAGGTTGGCCCCTTTACCACGCCCTACAACATCAGCTCCGGCGACTATGTGGCCATAACCTTGCGGGGGAAGGATGGCTTCTCCAGCCTGAAGAAGCTGGACGAGACCAAGAACGTTCCCAACTCCGCCTGGACCAGTGAGAATCTGGTGACGGTGGGCGGTGTGACCTACAAGGTCTCATCCGATGTCCACTGCTACAACCGGGACATGAAGATGTGGGTGACTCTGTCTGAGGCCCATGCATACGCGGAGCAGTGCACCATCTACACCAGCGGCGGCTATGTCCGGTGTATTGAGGTTAAGAGATAATTTCTCTGCAAGCAAAAAGAGCGTGTTTCCAACGGAAACACGCTCTTTTTTATATTGCCTAAATCGGCTGAAAATTTGTTGGGGGCTTGGTCCGAGGCCGCTGAGGCTTTGCCCCGGACCCCGCCGCCCTTTGAAAAGGGCGGCCCTGAATTTTCATATTATATCACCTGGAACAGATAGAATTTCAAATAATTCGTCTCCTCCACGCCCCAGAGAATGGGGTGGTCACAGCTCTGCTGCCGGGCCTCGATCTGCCGCAGCTGAACGCCTGCGTCATGGGCGGCGTCCCGCAGCATGGCCAGAAACCGGCCCTCTTCCGCGAAGTGGGAGCAGGAGCAGGTGGCCAGATACCCGCCCCGGGGCAGGAGCCGCATGGCCCGGTAGTTGATCTTCTTGTAGCCGGACATGGCGTTCTCCACGGTCTTTCGGGACTTGGTGAAGGCCGGCGGGTCCAGGATGATGAAGTCGTACCGGGCAGGCTCTTTCTCCAGCCGGGGCAGCAGGTCAAACACGTCCGCCGCCAGGAAATCCATCCGGTCCTCCAGACCGTTGCGGGCGGCGTTGGCCCGGGCCATCTCCACCGCCGTCTCCGACACATCCACGGCGGTGACGTGTTCCGCCCCCCCCAGGGCGGCGTTCAGGGCGAAGGAGCCGGTATGGGTGAAGCAGTCTAGCACGGTTTTCCCGGCCGCCAGCCGTCCCACGCACCGGCGGTTGTACTTCTGGTCCAGAAAGAAGCCGGTCTTCTGCCCATTCTCCACGTCCACCAGATAGCGGATGCCGTTTTCTGTGATCTCTGTCAGGGGGGAGACGGGCGGCGTCTCGCCGGGAAGGGGAAACCAGCCCTTGTGCTGGGGGAGGCCCTCCTTGTCCCGCAAGGCCGCATCGTTCCGCTCGTAAATGCCCCGGACCGTCTGTCCGTCCTGCCGCAGGATCTCCGCCAGCATGGGCAGCAGCATCCCCTTAATCCGCTCCATTCCCACGGACAGCACCTGCACGGAGAGCAGATCGTGGAATTTGTCCACCGTCAGTCCCGGAAATGCGTCCGCCTCGCCGAAGACGACGCGGCAGCAGTCCAGGTCCTGGGGATCCATGACGGTTTTCCGGTACTCCCAGGCCCACTGGAGCTTCCGGCGCCAGAAAGCCAGGTCAAAGCGGTCGTTTGCGTTGCGGGAGAGGAGGCGCACACGGATCTTGGACCGCTCCGAGAGAAGGCCTGTGCCCAAATACCGCCCCTTTTTGCTGAGGACGTCCACCAGACCGCCGTTTTCCGCCTCACCCTCCGTGGCCAGCACCTCCTGTCCGTAGACCCAGGGGTGTCCCCGGAGAATGGCGGCTTCCGCCTTGGGGGTGACGGTGTATCTGGGATAGGTTCTCTCTGCCTTCATATCGATCAGTCCTTCCGTAAATCAGGAGTCAGGGGCGGCAGGGGGGAGGCGATGGAAGAAGTGACCTGCCGCCTTTGATTCACTATATCACATCTTGCTGCCGATTGCCATATAAATAAGTGAGAAGGAGGGACTATTATGCCCACGATTTATTTAAGTCCAAGCACACAAGAATGGAATCAGTACGTCACCGGCAGCGGTTCTGAGGAGTACAACATGAATCTGCTGGCGGATGCCCTGGTGCCCTATCTGCTCTCCAACGCCATTCAATACAAGCGAAACCGGCCGGAGATGACCGCCGGGTCCTCCATCCGGGAGGCCAACGCCGGAAGTTATGATCTCTACCTGGCCCTGCACTCCAACGGTGCGCCGGAAGGACACTACGGCGAGGAGCGGGGTATCATTGCCTTTTACTATCCCGGCAGCTCCAAGGGCCAGCGGGCGGCGGAGCTGATTGCGGAGGAGCTGCGGAAGATCTACCCGCTGCCGGGTAAGGTCACCACCCGTGCCACCACCACCTTGGGGGAGGTGAGCCAGTCCAAGGCCCCGGCGGTGCTGGTGGAGATCGGCTACCACGACAATTACGCCGATGCCACCTGGGTGGAGGGCCACATGGATGACATCGCCCAGCAGCTGGCCCGGGCTATGACCCGCTTTTTCGGCCTGCCCTTCATCTACCCCATGACCCCGGTGGGAGGCACCGTGCGGGTGAATTACGGCACGCTGAATCTGCGCAGCTACCCCTCCCCCAAGGGAAACATTCTGGCGAACCTGCCCAACGGGGCCATCGTCACCATTTATGGCGAGTGGCAGGGCTGGTATGTGGTCCACTACGGGGATTACGTAGGCTACGCTGCAGCGGCATATATCAACACCTAAAAAGCAATACCCGATTTTCAAAGCCATTGGCGGCAAAGACGGAGCAAAGAGGAGAAGGCCTCTTTGCTCCGCCTTTTTCAACAGATCAAGTCCAAGACGGGAGGAAAATCAGAAAAAATACAGGAATAGTATTGACAAGATCAAACTACTGTGATAGTATAACTACATAAACTATTGCAATAGTTTTTTGGAGGACTATTGGAGGACTATTATGACAGTGAAGCTATTTGACTCAGAACTGAAGGTAATGGACGTTCTCTGGCGGGACGGCGACCGGACCGCCAGGGAGATTGCGGGCATCCTGGGGGAGGAGATTGGCTGGAACACCAACACCACCTACACGGTGATTAAAAAGTGCGTGGCCAAGGGGGCCATCCGGCGCAGTGAGCCCGGTTTCCAGTGCCATGCCCTGATCTCCAAGACGGAGGTTCAGGCGGCGGAGACAGAGGCCCTGATCGGCAAGCTCTTCGACGGTTCTCCGGACCTGCTCTTCGCCTCGCTGCTGGACAGCCGGAAGCTGTCCGTGGAGCAGCTGGAGCGGCTGAAAAAGCTGGTCACCGCCATGGAACAGGAGCACCGGTCATGACGCTTCTGGAGCGGGGGCTGAGCGGAGCGGTCCTGATCTTGGCCGTCGCCCTGCTGCGGGTGGCGGTAGGGCAGTCTCTGCCCCGGAAGGCCTGCCGGGTGCTATGGTGGGCGGCTGTGCTGCGGCTGCTGCTGCCCTGGGAGCTGCCCTCCCGATTCAGCGTGTACAACCTGTTTGCCGGGGCTCCGCGGCCCGCCATGCCCCGTCCGGCAGGCGGGGCCGCCGTGGTGCGGCTGCTGCCGGGGACTGCGGCGGCTCCGGCAGCAGGGGAGATGCTGCCCTCCTCCAGCCCTCCGGCGGGTTTTCCCTGGGCGCTGGTTTGGCTGGCGGGGACGTTGCTGCTGGCGGTCTGGTTTGCTGCCGTCTATTTTCGTTGCCACTGGAATTTCCAGGCCTCCCTGCCCGCGGAGGGCGCCTATGTCTCCCGCTGGCAGGAGACGCACCCTCGTGTCTCCGTCCGAGTGTCCGACCGGATCTCCGGCCCTCTGACCTACGGACTTCTGCGCCCTGTCATCCTCCTGCCCAGGGGGATGGACCGGGAGAACGAGACGGTGCTGAGCCATATTTTGACCCATGAGTACGTGCATATCCGGTATCTGGACGGCCTGACCAAGCTGGTTCTGGCGGGGACGCTGTGCGTTCACTGGTGGAATCCGGCGGTGTGGCTGATGGCCGTTCTGGCGAACCGAGATCTGGAGCTGGCCTGCGACGAGGCCGTGGTGCGCCGTCTGGGAGATCCGGCGGCCTATGCCCGGACGCTGCTGGCCATGGAGGAGGCCCGGGCGGGGCTGTGTCCCCGGTTTGCCCAGAGCCCCATTGAAGAAAGGATTCAAGCAATGATGAAGAAAAAACGTGTCCCTGTGTTCCTTACGGCCTGTGCGCTGCTGCTGGCGGTGTGCGTCACCACCGCCTTCGCCACCTCCGCCAAGGAGCCGCCGAAGAGTTTGGCGGACCGTCTGGCGGAGAGGATCATCTGTGAAAACGGCACCCTCTCCTTTACCATCCCGGAGGGGAAGGCGGAGTGGGACCTCCAGGTGGCTGGGCGCATCCTGGCCGGCGGCGTGGATATGAGCGTCTACTACCTGGAGGAGGAGAGCGCCGCTAAGAGCTGGGAGCCGGGGAGGACTTATCAATTCCAGCTGGCGGAGGCCGCCTATGACGAGCTGACCATCAACGGCACCGATGGGCGGGAGAACGTGGACATCGACCTGCTGCCCTGGCTGCCCCGTCCGATGGACGGAAATTTCTCCGCCGAAGTGAAGGCCCAGTGGGCGGAGACTCTGGCGCCCTATCTGCCCTTGGGGCTGGAATATACCTTTGAGGACCCCGACGGGGACGGCAATGGCCTGCGGATGACCCTCCGGGGCCGTGAGGTCCGGGGCATCGTGGACGGGGAGACCTGGATTACGGAGCACACCGGCAACGGCCTCTTTGACAAGGACGCCGGAGAGGTGTGGGCCGTGTACAAGGACGGCGCTCTGACGGGCCTGGAGTTCCTCAGCGAGGAGGAGCAGGCGGAGTACACCGCCCGGCGGGAGAGCGCCGGAAAGAACATGGTCTGGCCGGTGACGGATTTTAAGGCCATTGTCACCAGCTTCAATCCCTGTGCGAACCCCGGCGGAGAGGGTGCCCCGATGCACTTTGGTGTAGATGTGGCGGCGCCGGCGGGTACAGATATTTTTGCTGTGCTGGACGGCACTGTGTCGGAGGCCGGATTTGAAGCGTCCTTGGGCAACTATGTGATGTTGGACCATGGCGATGGTCTGGCGACACGGTATGCCCACTGTCAGGAGCTGTGCGCGGAGGCGGGAGATACCGTGGAGCAGGGGCAGGTCATTGCCAAGGTAGGCTCCACGGGCCAGTCCACAGGGCCCCACCTCCACTTTGAGGTCTGGCAGGATGGATTGCCCCAGGACCCCTTTGACTACTACCTCTATGGCCCGGAGCTTTTGCAGAGCCGGAATTCATGAAAATGGTGCTGGAAAGCGCCCCCTGAGAACCCAGGGGGCGCTTTGCTGTGCGGGCGGCAGACAGCCGTCCCTGTGCTTTTTGAAAACAATTTTATAAGAGATAAAATTTACACTTGACTTTCATAAAATTAAAGTTTATATTTAATTTTATGAAAGGAGGATGCCTGTGGAGAACATCCCCATCTGGCTGGCGGACCTGGAGGACGAGGACGCGGCCTTTATCAAAAAGTTCGTCCTGTCCTCCGGTTCGCTGAAGGAAGTGGCGGCGCTGTACGGCGTCAGCTATCCCACGGTGCGGCTGCGGCTGGACCGGCTCATCCAGAAGATCAAAATCAGCGAGACGGCGGAGGCGGACCCCTACGTGTCGTTGGTGAAGCGGCTGGCGGTGGACGACAAGCTGGACTTTGACACCGCGAAAATTCTCATCGGTGAGTACCGAAAGACGAAAGGGGGGACGTAAATGCACCTTCCGGGAATTTCGATTGATATCTATCCGAACTTTTGTTTTTCCATCAACCTTCTGAATATGCCGGTGACGCTTCTTACTTTTGCTGGGATCATCGCGCTTCAAATCGCTCTCTCCCGGCGGGAAAAGTGGTGGCCGGGGCTGATCCTGCTGGCGATTTATGCTGTCTGTCATCTGCTCCGGCGTCGAAAAGAGAGGCGGCAGCTGAAAAAGACCCGAATTGACGATTTGTGAGGAGGAATTTGACCATGGCGGTTATGGAGACAGTAATTCTCGGTGTGTTTACCGGTGGACTGCTTCTTCTTGTCGGCGGCGTTCTGTTGCAGATATTCCTTTCCAAGCGGGAGAGCCGCTGGCCGGGGCTGGTGCTGCCCCTGCTGACGTTTCTCTGCTCTTTGCTGGGACCCCTGAACGTGGCGGACACCGGCAGCGTGTCCCAGAATGTCCTGCTGGTGGCGGTGACGCTGCTGGCGGGGAACATCCCAACTCTGGTGCTGCTGGCCATCTACTGGGCGGCCCGGGAGAAGCACCGGGTCCGGGACCAGATGGAGAAGATGGGAAAACAGGACATCAGCGAGCTGTGAATCAGGACCGCCCTCCCGATTCGGGAGGGCGGTCTTTTAGTCGTGGGCCCGGGGCAGGTTCCAGTGGTAGTAGGCGGAGAGGAAGCGGATGATGATCACCGTAACAGCTCCGGCCCCCATGGCGTACAGCTCCAGCCCCGGGAGCCACAGCAGTGCACAGGCCAGCGCCCCCGCCAGGGAGGCCGAGGCATAGACGTGCTTGACGAAGATATAAGGCGTGTCCCCGGCCATCATGTCCCGCAAGACGCCGCCGCCCACGCCGGTGACCACCCCCACAAACACCAGCAGAAACACCGTGGGCTCCGCCACGTGGGTGTAGGCGATCTGGACGCCCATGACGGTGAAGATGCCAAGGCCCAGGGTGTCCATGGCCAGCATGGCCAGGTCGTACAGGGGCTGATTGCGGGTCAGCAGGCGGCGGACCCTGGGCAGGAACAGCACCAGGGAGGTCGCAATCGCTGCGGTGGCATAGATGGGGTCCTGAAAGGTGGCGGGGGGCGTGCTGCCCAGGATGACGTCCCGGAGAACGCCGCCGCCCACGGCGGTGGTGAGACCCAGGATGCACACGCCGAAGAGGTCCATGTTCTTCCGCAGGCCCGTCATGGCCCCGGAGGCGGCGAAGGAGAGGACGCCCACCAGCTCGACAATCAAAATGACAGTATCCACAGGCGTCTCACCGCCTTCCGGAGCGCACCATCTCCATGAAGGCCGCCGCCGCTGCGGTAGGCGTCACGTCCTGGAGGGTGCACATATCCACGCTGCGGGCGGGGACGTCAAAGTCCGTTTTCAGCTGCCGGATCTCCCCGGCGTCCAGAGCCTCCTTCACAAACTCCAGCGTCACCCCTGCCACACCCAGGCCGATGGCCGCCAGGGATACCAGGAGCTGGCGGGAGGAGAGCTCGATTTCAGGTGTCAATGTAATGCCGCCCTTGGCGAAATACTGCTCCAGAAAAACCCGGCTGCTGGCCTTCCGCTCCAGCAGGATGAGGGGAAAGGCGGCGATCTCCTGGAGGGTGTGGACGTGGTCGAAATCGCAGCCGTAGCCGCTGCCGGCCACAAAGGCGGTGTGAGTGGAAAAGCAGGGCCAGGCGGTGAGGCCGGTCTCCACGGGGGAGGAGGCAAAGGCGATGTCCACGGCTCCGGAGCGCAGGAGCCCCAGCACTTTTGCACTGCGCCCGCTGACAATTTTCAGCCGGATGCCCGGATGCTCCCGGTGAAAGGATTCCAGGTATGGGGTCAGGAACAGGCCGGTCACCGTGTCGCTGGCGCCGATGACCAGGGTGCCCAGCAGCAGCTGCTGGGCCTGGGAGAGCTTGTCCTCTCCGGTGGCGATGAGTCCCAGAGCGCTGCGGACGTATTGGTAGAGCATCCGGCCCTCACCGGTGAGGGTGACGCCCCGGGGACTGCGGGCGAAGAGCCGGGCCTGGAGGGCCGTCTCCAGCTGCTTGACGGACTGGCTCACCGCCGACTGGGAGATGTAGAGATTTTTGGCCGCCTCGGAGATGTTGCCGGTCTCGGCGACCTCTTTGAAGACGCGGTAGAGTTCCAGCTTTACTGCCATGGGGGACCTCCTTTGGTGTCTCCTGACGGAGGAGGGGGAGCTTGACTTCTTCAACATCCGCCCCGCGGGGCGGGATGCCGGGGTTTACGCCTCGGGTGCGGGCGGTGATCGTTCGTCAGGGCGCAAAAAACTCCCCGCTCAAAGGGCGGGCTGTCCGTTCAGTAGAAAAACTAATATCTCTCATAAGAGTTATAATCATTATAATGAAAATATTAGTAAAAGACAACACCTATTTTCCCAAAGGAATCCAAATCAAGCCTTTCCAAGAGGCGGCTTTTCTGATATACTACCCCATGAAATGATCTCAACAGCGGAGGAAAGCATATGCAATATCATATCCTGGCCATAGGCGACGTGGTGGGGGAGCCGGGGCTGCGGCACCTGGAGAAAAACCTGCGGCCTTTGCAGAAGCTAAAGCAGATCCGTTTTACCGTGGTCAACGGCGAGAATGCCGCCGGTGTGGGTTTGACACCGGAGCAGGCGGAGCGCATCCGGGACGCCGGGGCTGACGCGGTGACCCTGGGCAACCACTCCTTTGGAAAGATGCAGATCAAGACCTTTTTGGAGGACACCCCCTGGCTGCTGCGGCCCGCCAATTACACCGGGAGGACGCCAGGCCGCGGTTGCGGGATCTTCGACCTGGGGGCTGTCCGGGTACGGGTGATGAACCTCATCGGACGCTGTGATCTGGCCTGGGGGGCGGAGAACCCCTTTACCACGGCGGACAGGCTTTTGAAAGAGGGAGAGGCGGACTTCACCCTGGTGGACTTCCACGCCGAGGCCACCAGTGAAAAGCTGGCCATGGGGTACTATCTGGACGGGCGGGTCAGCGCTCTGTGGGGAACCCATACCCATGTGCCCACCGCCGATGAGCGGGTGTATCCCAAGGGCACCGGATACCTGACGGACCTGGGGATGACCGGACCGGCGGAGTCCGTGCTGGGCATTGAGCCCTGGCAGTCGGTGGAGAGCTTTCTGGGCGGTCTGCCGGGGCGGTACAGACAGCCGGAGGGAGCCTGTAAAATGCAGGGGGCCGTCTTTACGCTGGACAGCGGCACCGGCCTCTGTACCGCTGTGGAGCGGGTGGATCTGCGGTAGGAGACAACGGATATTTTGAAGAAAAAGAGAGGAAAACGATTATGTCGATCCAGAGAGTAAGAGCCTATTTTGAGCAGTGGGATATGGCGGGCCGCATCCGGGAGTTCGAGGTCTCCTCCGCCACGGTGGAGCTGGCGGCGGTGGCGGTGGGGGTGGAGGGCGCCCGCATCGCCAAGAGCCTCAGCTTCAAGGTGGAGGAGCGTCCTGTCATCGTGGTGGCGGCAGGGGACGCCAAGGTGGACAACGGCAAATACAAGGCCCAGTTCCACACCAAGGCCAAGATGCTGACCCATGAAGAGGCCCATGATCTCATCGGCCACGATGTGGGGGGCGTCTGTCCCTTCGCCCTGCCGGAGGATGTGAAGGTCTATCTGGATGTGTCCCTGAGACGGTTTGAGACAGTCTTTCCCGCCGCCGGAAGCAGCAGCAGCGCCATTGAGCTGACCTGTGAGGAGCTGGAGAGGTATTCCTCCAACTTCGTGGAGTGGGTGGACGTCTGCAAGGCGTGGCAGTGAGGGAAAATTTTCTGCTGGAGTTGTTGTTATGTTGACTTTTCTGCACGCGGCGGACTTCCATCTGGACAGCGCCTTTGGCGCACTGACAGCCCGGCAGGCGGCGGGCCGCCGCCGGGAGAGCCGGGAGCTGGGATTCCGGCTTGCCAATTATGTAAATCAGAACGGCGTTGATCTGGTGCTGCTGGCGGGGGACCTGTTTGACAGCGGCAGCGCTTTTCGGGAGACCGGGGAGCAGCTGGCGGAGGCCCTGGGACAGATGAACGCCAGGGTTTTCATTGCCCCGGGGAACCATGACTGGGCCGGACCTGGCAGCCCCTGGATGACCGTTCGCTGGCCGGAAAATGTGCACGTGTTTCGGGAGGGACGACTGACCGCCGTGGATTTGCCGGAGTGGAACCTGACGGTTTACGGCGGGGCCTTCACCGCCTCGGAGCGGGCGGAGAGCTTTCTGACGGGGTTTGCGGCCCCGGAGGACGGACGGGTCCACATCGGCCTCCTCCACGGGGAGATCGACCCGCCGCAGGCCCGGTACGGCCCCGTTCGGAGGGAGGAGATCGCCGCCAGCGGTCTTCACTATCTGGCCCTGGGGCATATCCACAGGCGGACGGAGCCCTTGCGATTTGGAAAGACCCTCTGCGCCTGGCCTGGGTGCATCGAGGGCCGGGGCTTTGACGAGCTGGGGGAGAAGGGCTTCTACCGGGGGACCATCGGCGGGAGCGGACAGATCTCTTTGGAGTTTGTCCCCTTTGCTCAGCGGCGCTATGAAATTCTGGAGGTGGACGTGACGGGCCGGTCTCCCCGCTCCGCTGTGGAGGCGGCCCTGCCGGAGGACACCGCCCGGCATCTGTACCGTATTCTGCTGACGGGAGAGACCGGCGAGGGCGGCGCGGACGTCCGGGGGCTTCAGGAGGCCCTGGCGGACCGGTTCTACGCCCTGGAGCTCCGGGACCGCACCCGCATGGCGGAGGATATCTGGGCCCGGGCGGAGGAGGACTCCCTCCGGGGACTGTTTCTCCGTCAGCTGCGGCAGCGGCGGCAGGGGGCGGAGAGCGAGGCGGAGCGGGATACCGTGGATGAGGCGGCCCGCTTTGGTCTTGCGGCGCTGGACCACCGGGATCTGGGGTGAGGCGTATGAAGAGGATTTTGCTTATCGGTACCGGCGGCACTATTGCCTCGGAGATGACGGAGGGGGGACTGACGCCGGAGCTGACCACGGAGCAGCTGCTGTCCCAGGTCCCGGCCATCTCCGGCATCTGCGGCGTGGACTGCGTCCAGCTTTTGAATCTGGACAGCACCAACATCACCCCAGGCCACTGGCAGATGATGGCCCGGAGTGTCCAGACCCGATACGAGGAGTACGACGGATTTGTCATCACCCACGGCACAGACACCATGGCCTACACGGCGGCTGCTCTCAGCTATCTCATCCAGGGCAGTCCCAAGCCCATCGTCCTCACCGGAGCCCAGAAGCCCATCGGCTTTGACTCCACAGATTCCAAGGTGAACCTGATGGACGCCTTTCGCTGCGCGGCGGAGGACCTGCCGGGAGTCTCCATCGTGTTTAACAGCCGGGTGATTTTGGGCACCCGGGCGAAAAAGACCCGGTCCAAGAGCTTCCAAGCCTTCTCCAGCATCAACTATCCGGACCTGGGCGTCCTGCGGGACGGTGTTCTGCTGCGCTATATCCGGCAGGAGTGCGGAACAGCCCCCGTGTTCTATGACCGGCTGGATACGAAGGTGGCTCTTTTGAAGCTGGTTCCAGGCGTGGGCCGGGGACTTGCGGACTATCTTCTGGAGCGGAACAACGCGCTGATTATCGAGAGCTTTGGCGTGGGGGGGCTTCCGGAGGACAGCGGTCTGTACAACTGCGTCCGGGACGCCATGTCGGCGGGAAAGACCGTGGTTCTCACCACCCAGGTGGAGAACGAGGGCAGCGACCTGGGGGTGTATCACGTGGGCCACGCCCTGAAAAATGAACTGGGGGTGCTGGAGGCCTATGATATGACCACCGAGGCGGTGGTGGCGAAGCTGATGTGGATTCTGGGCCAGACCCGGCGGCGGGAGGAGGTCGCCCGCCTCTTCTATACGCCGGTGGCCCAGGACATTCTGTGGCCCGCCGGATGAAGATAGCGCCCCCGCGCCGCAAAAGCGGCGCGGGGGCGTCTGATTTCGGTTACCGCAGTACGGTGTCCAGGGCCTTCATCAGCTCGCCGATGTCAATTGGCTTTGCGATGTGCCCGTTCATACCGGACCGGAGGGCCTCCTGTTTATCCTCCTCAAAGGCGTTGGCGGTCATGGCCAGAATGGGGATGGCGGCCAGTTCCGGATTCTCCAGCCCCCGGATGGCCCGGGTGGCATCGTAGCCGTTCATCACCGGCATCTGGACGTCCATCAGCACCAGCTGGTAGTGACCGGGATGGGACACGCGCAGCATCTCCAGGGCAATCCGCCCGTTTCCGGCGATCTCTACGGAGAAGCCGGCCTCCTCCAGAATGGCCTGGGCGATCTCCTGATTCAGCTCGTTGTCCTCCGCCAGCAGGATACGCCCTGTGCGGACTGTGGGCGCCTCGGCCGCCTCAGCTGCGGGCTCCTCCTCCG
The DNA here is from genome assembly GCA_910584075.1 of uncultured Oscillibacter sp. Taxonomy (GTDB): domain Bacteria; phylum Bacillota; class Clostridia; order Oscillospirales; family Oscillospiraceae; genus Oscillibacter. The sequence continues at coordinate 8,086 of CAJTZI010000036.1, read as the reverse complement.
TGCCCACCACGGAGAGCAGGCAGCTACGAAGCTCGGAGAGGAAGATGGGTTTGCTGCAAAAGGCGGTGACGCCGGCCTCCCGGGCCTCATCCTCAATGTCGGACCAGTCGTAGGCGGTGAGAACGATGATCGGGACATCCTCGCCGCACTCTGCACGAACCCGGCGGGCCACCTCCACACCGTTCATATCAGGCAGCAGCCAGTCGATGATGTAGACGTAGTATTGGTCGTCCCGCATCACTGCCTGACGGGTCCGCAGCACCGCCTCCTTGCCGGAGAGGGTCCACTCCGCCCGCATTCCGATCTGCTGGAGCATGCTGGAGACGCTGTCGCAGGTGTTGAAGTCGTCGTCCACCACCAGGGCCCGGCAGTTTTTCAGCTCCGGGATCGTCTGGGGGATCGCCGCCTCGGAGCACAGGCGGAAGGAGATGGTGACGATGCACTCGGTGCCTGAGCCCAGCTTGCTCTTGATGTCAATGGAGCCATTCATCATGTCCACGATGTTTTTGGTGATGGCCATGCCCAAGCCTGTTCCCTGGATGCCGCTGGTGGTGGAATTCTGCTCCCGCTCAAAGGGCTCGAAGATATGGGAGACAAACTCCTCGCTCATGCCGATGCCCGTGTCCTTGACGTGAAATTCATATTTTGCCCAGCCGGCCGGGGCGCCGGGCTTTTCAATGACCCGGACGCAGACCACGCCGCCGGCGGGAGTGTATTTGATGGAGTTGCCCAGCAGATTCAAAAGCACCTGATTCAGCCGCAGCCTGTCGCAGAAGATGCCCTCATTTTTCACATCCACCGCGTCCATATAGAGCTCCATCTGCTTGGCGTGGACGTCTGCCTGGACAATGTTGCGCAGGCCGTGGAGGATGTCCGGCAGGCTACAGGGCTTCTCCTCCAGATAGATCTTGCCGCTTTCAATGCGGCTCATGTCCAGCACGTCGTTGATCAGGCTCAGCAGGTGGTTGCCGGAGATCATGATCTTCTTGAGGTATCCCGCCACCTGTTCCTTCTGGTCGATGTGGGTGGTGGCCAGGGCTGTGAAGCCGATGATGGCGTTCATGGGCGTACGGATGTCGTGGGACATGTTGGAGAGGAATACGCTCTTGGCCTTGCTGGCCCGGTTGGCCTGGGAGAGGGCATCCTCCAGCAGGGCTTTTTTCTCCATCTCAGCCCGGGTCTCCTCATCCACGCTGCGAAAGCCCACCACCACGCCGCGGCTGCTGTTCCAGTCCCCGGTGCGGACGGCTTTCATCTGGAAGTAGCGCAGTTCATCGCCGCAGACAGCGCGGTAATTGAGGTAGAAGGTGTCCCGGTCGGTCAGCTCCTCCCGCAGGGAATCCGTGGAGACGGCCTTCCGCAGCATTTCCCGGTCGTCCTCAAGGACACAGGTCTGAATGTATCGCTCCATGCTGGCGTCAAGGGGCATTTCGCCGTTGAAGAGGGAATTCAGAATGCCGAAAGGACAAGCGTGGGTCCGGAGCGCCTCGCCCAGCCCGGTCTGGAGATCGAAAAAGTACACCAGATTGTAGTCAGTGGCCAGGGCCTGGACCAGGCTTCTGTGCCGCCGCTCGGTTTCGACCTGGACTTCCTGCTCCCGCTGCTTCTGGGCGGTGCAGTCCAGCAGAAAGCGCTGGTAGAACAGCTCGCCGCCCTCCCGAATCAGCTTGATGTTGCCCATGACGTGGAGGAGGGCGCCGTTGGTGTGCCGGACCCGGTACTCCACATTGACGCTGTCGCCCTCCCGGCTCAGGGAGAGGATGGCCTTCCGCAGCCTTGGTTTGTCCTCATCCAGGACGGAGGAGGCGATCATATCAAACCCGTCTGCCATCAGCTCCGTCTCGGACCGGTATCCCAGAATCTCCAGGGCGGCCCGGTTGACGCTGAGAATACGGGAGCCGTCCAGGCTGTGGCACATGATGCCGCAGTCCATGGTGGTGAAGAGGGTCTCCAGGGTCTGGGTCTTGGCGATGAGCTCCTGCTCATAGGCCCGCTCCTGGGTTACGTCAATGGCGATGCCCACGGTGCCCATGACGCTGCCGTCCAGATCGTACAGGGGGGACTTGTAGGTGGTCAGCAGCCGGGTGCCGCCGCCGGTCTGAATGGTCTCCTCAGACACGCAGGTCTCCCGGTTCTCCATGACAATCCGCTCCGACTCAATGCAGGCGGGGTCGTCCTGCTCCACGTCCCAGATGTAGGCGTGGCCCCGGCCCTGCACCTGCGCTTTGGTCTTGCCCACGGTCTCGCAGAAGCTGGCGTTCACCTTCTCATGGATGCCGTTTTTATCCTTAAACCAGATGAGGTTGGGGGTGCTGTCGATGGCGGCGTCCAGGAAGTGGCTGGTCTGCCAGGCGTCGGCACGCTCTTTCATACGGGCCTGGAGGCGCCGGAAGCGGAAGGAGATCTCCGCGGCGGACATGGGGAGGACCCAGAGGTCCGCGGCCGTGTCCAGACGGTCCTCCAGGGCGGGGATCTGTTCCCGCTCCGCCAGAAGGATCAGGACCGTTTTTTCCCCGGCGGCCAGCAGGCCTGCGGCATCTCCGTCCAGCTCTCGCAGATCGGCCAGAATCACGTCTGCCTGGGCGGCCAGAGCGGGATCCGGTGCGTCGCTCTTTGAAAATGTGTGGGTGAAATGCTCCAGTGGAGGGATTGCCCTGACCGTATCGAACAGCTCCTGCCGGCGGCCCAGACAATAGACGTGCAGTTGACAGTAATACATGATGATCTTCCTCCAAACAGCAAAAGCCCGCGAATGCTTCTGCGGCTCTGTGCATAATTATCTCTATTTTAATGGACTTCCCCCGTTGTGTCAATATGACAAAAGGGGGATTCTGGGCCGGGGGATATGGGAAAAGTGCTCTGTTCATTGACGGAAGATCCTTCAATGTGCTATTCTATTGCTGACCGAGAAGATAAGGAGCGTGAATACTATGCGCAAAATCCCGCTGGAAGAGCGTAAGGCCCTGGGAGCTCTGCTGGAACGGCAGTCCCAGGCGGAGGTCATGGACCGCATCCCCCAGTTCGGGGAGGCGGAGACCGGTTGCTTCACGGCCCCTCCGGAGACGGTGCCGGAATCCCTGGGAGTTCTGATGTTCAATATGGAGCGGGGCGTTCACCTGGCGGAAATTCAGGATTTCCTGGGGGAGTGCCCGGACATCCGGCACTTCGACCTGATCCTGGCCAACGAGCTGGACGACGGCTGCGCCCGGTCCGGCAACAAAAACACCGCCCGGGAGCTGGCGAAGGCCTCCGGTTTGAACTACGCCTGGGGCCTGGAGTTCATCGAGCTGGTGAACGACGAAAATGAGAAGGGCTTTCACGGCAATGCCGTGTTCTCCCGCTGGCCCATCCGCCGGGCGGGGGTCATCCGTCTGCCGGAGCAGTACAACTGGTACTTCGACCGCCAGCGGCGGATTGGGGGCCGGCTGGCGGTGTTCGCGGAGCTGGACGTGGGCGGGCGGCCTCTGGGTGCCGTGTCCGTCCACCTGGAAAACCGCACCCATGGTGAGGGCCGCAGGGCGCAGATGGAGACCATTCTCAAGGCTGTGGAACAGGAGCTGCCGGGTATGCCGGTGATTCTGGGGGGTGATCTGAATACCAACACCTTCGACGGCCGGGACAAGGAGGACATCGGGGACATCGCCGCAAGCCCGGAACTGCGCCGCCGGTGCCTGGAAGATGTGTTTCAGTTTGAGGCATTGCTGCCCATGGCGGCGGAGGCAGGCTATGAGATCGTACCCGGCGAGCCGGAGATGACCCGGCGCAAGCCCTTGCCCGGAGGGGGCTTCCTGCCCCTGCGGCTGGATTGGATCTTGCTGAAGGGCGCCCGCGCGGGGGAGAGCCGCACAGTCTCCACCGCACGGGAGGACCTGACCTTTGCCCGCCCCGGCTCAGCGCTGGCGGCCTTTACCGGGGCGGAGCTTTCCGACCACAACGCGGTCTGGACCATGTGCCGCCTGGAGTGATTTTACGGTATATTCGAAGGCGTCCGCCTGTAAGAGCCCGCATTCAAAACCGTTGAACGCTGTTTGGCGGTTTTCCCGCCGTGCGGCGTCGTTCTCCCTTGCCATGCCTCAGCATGGCTGCGGAAAACTCTCTGTGGCGATGCATGCAGGCTCTAAGAGGGCGGGACAGCTGAGGAGGAACATGGGATATGAATGAAGCACTGCGAAAGGACGCGGAACAGATTATCCAGTCCAGCCTGCGCGCGGTTCAGCCGGACGCGGCGGTGCGCCGGGCGCTGAAGCACTGCCATCCCCGGGGCGGGCGAACAGTGCTGGTGGCCGCCGGCAAGGCCGCATGGCAGATGGCCCGGGCGGCGGTGGACGTCCTAGGCCGTGTGGACGGCGGCATCGTGATTACAAAATACGGCCATGTGAAGGGGGCGATCCCTGGGGTCGTCTGCTGTGAGGCCGGACATCCCGTGCCGGATGAAAACGGCTTCGCGGCCACCGGAAGGGCGATGGAACTGGCAGGGGAGCTGGGGGAGGAGGACACCGTGGTGTTTCTGCTCTCCGGCGGCGGCAGCGCCCTCTTTGAAAAACCGCGGATCTCCGGCGAGGAGCTGAGGGAGATCACGGAGCAGCTGCTGGCCTGTGGCGCGGATATTGTGGAGATCAACACCATCCGCAAGCGGCTGAGTCAGGTCAAGGGCGGCCGGTTCGCCCGGCTCTGCGCCCCGGCCCGGGTGTTTGGCATTGTCCTCAGCGATATTTTGGGCGATCCGCTGGACATGATCGCCAGCGGTCCCGCCTGTCCGGACAGTTCCACCTGTGCCCAGGCCGAGGCCATAGCGGAAAAATACGGCCTCCGTCTGACGGCGGAGGCCCGGCTGTTGCTGGGGGAAGAGACGCCCAAGGCGCTGGACAATGTGCGCACCGAGATCACCGGCAGCGTCCGGGAGCTGTGTGCGGCGGCGGCGGAGCGGTGCCGGGAGCTGGGCTATGAGCCGGTTCTGCTGACAGACTGCCTCTGCTGTGAGGCCCGGGAGGCGGGGAGCTTTCTGGCCAGCATCCTCCAAACCCACGCCGGGGAGGGGCGGCGGCTGGCTTTCATTGCCGGGGGAGAGACCGTGGTCCATCTGACCGGCAGGGGTCTGGGAGGCCGGAATCAAGAGCTGGTCCTGGCGGCCGCGCCGGGAATCTGCGGCATTTCCCACGGAGCGGTGTTCTCCGTGGGCAGCGACGGTACCGACGGTCCCACTGATGCCGCCGGCGGCTATGTGGACGGCGGAACTTTGGCCGCCCTGGCAGAAAAGGGACTGGATGTGTACAAGGTGCTGGCGGACAATGACGCCTACCACGCCCTGGCGGCGGTAAACGGGCTGATCGTCACCGGTCCCACAGGCACCAATGTCAACGACGTGGCGGTGGCGCTGCTGCGGCCGTGAACGTGGAGGCTGCTGGTGCTGTTTCAAAATTACGGGAAAAATTTTGCGCAGGAGTGAGAGATATGTCTGTGAATCATCAAGACCTGGTCGGACATTGGATCCGGCCCCGCATGGGCCGCAGGCTGCTGGCTCTGACGCTCAGCCTAATTGTGATCGGGATCTGTGTGGCGGTATTCAAGGCGGTGGGCTTCGGCACCGACCCCTGTTCCACCTTCACCCTGGGGGTGTCCGCCCATACCGGCGTGTCCTTCGGAACTTGCCAGCTGGCGTTCAATCTGCTGATGTTCGTCCCGGTGCTCCGGTATGATCTCTCCCGGATCGGGATCGGGACCATCGGCAACATGGTGGGCGTTGGCTATATCGCGGACTTCTGCATGAAGCTCATGGAGCCGCTGATTCCGGCAGAGGGTCTCTCCATGGCGGTCAGGGTGGTGATGTTCGTGTTGAGCATGGCCGGTTTTCTGGTGGCCGCGGCCTTTTACATGGTGGCGGACCTGGGCGTGGCGCCCTATGATGCCGTCCCCCAGCTGATCGCCGCCCGGGTGAGGCGGTGGAGTTACCGTCAGGTCCGGATGGCCTGGGACATCTCCGTTTTGTCCGTGGGCCTTTTCCTGGGCTCCACGGTGGGCCTGACGACGGTGATCACCGGCTTTTGCCTGGGGCCTGTGATCGCGTTGATCTCAGACCGTGCCGGCGGATGGTTCGCGTAGGGAGGCGGCGCGGGAGGCTCCGGCTTCTTCTCTGGCTGGGGCGGCAGCTCCTCCTTGACCTTCTCGTTCATGGTGTCGACGTTCATCTTGTGTACCTCCTGCGTTATTTTTGTCATCAAGGGAGAGTGGGCAGCTGTAGTAGGCACCATTCGGAATATCACGGACCTTTGTCGTGACCAGTCCCGCCCACAAGAGAGATATAGAGGGAATATCCGAATCGTCCTCGGCCCGTCCGTCGCAGCTCGCTTGTCCCTTGCTGTGATATTATAACGAAATATCGTACCCGATATATGTGAAAAATGTATATTGTTCCCTATATATCAATGCGGTATAATACGGCTATAATGAGGGAGAGACTATCTAAAAAATAGCCTCCCCGAAGGGAGGAATATCATGCCAGCTTCAAAGGCACAGCAGAAAGCCGTTAGCAAATACATGAAGGAAAATTACGATGAAATCAAAGTAAGGGTTCGCAAAGGGACCAAGAATACTATACAGGCCCATGCGGCGGCCCGCAGCGAGTCCGTAAACGGCTTCATCAACCGGGCTATATCCGAGACTATGGAACGAGACGGCGCAGAAGCTCCCTCAGAGCCCGCAGGAGCCGCTTTAGGGGAGGGGATAGCCTTACCCTCGGAGAATTCCGAAACGGCGCAGAGGGCCGCAGAAGGCGAACGGGAAAAGGAGGCTTGATCTTATGCCATTACCAGCAGAGAAGGAACGGTACACGTTCGCGGATGTTCTTGCGTGGCCGGACAATGAACGGGCGGAGCTTATCAATGGGGAAGTCATCGTGATGGCCCCGGCCCTGTCCAGGGGACATCAAGGAATCAGCTTTGAGATGTGCCGGCAATTTGGAAACTATCTGGAGGGGAAACGCTGTCAGGCTTATTCTGCCCCCTTTGATGTGCGTCTCTTTGAGAAAGACGGTGATACCCCGGAGGATGTGGATACGGTGGTGGAGCCTGATATAACTATCGTGTGTGACCCCTCCAAGCTGGATAATCGTGGGTGCAAGGGGGCCCCGGATATGGTGGTGGAGATTCTTTCCCCCTCCACGCAGCGTCATGACCGGCTTGTGAAGCTGGGCCTATACCAGCGGGCCGGGGTGCGGGAGTACTGGATTGTCAGCCCGGAGGAACAGACGGTACAGGTGTTTTTGAACAAGGACGGTTCTTTGCTCCCCCATGAAGTCTATGACCGGCAGGGCGTGGCAAAGGTCAACGTTCTGGATGGCTGCTTTATTGAACTGAGCAAGGTGTTTCCTGAGTGACAGGACGGAGCGGCGTATGGCGAACATTAAGAGAATTGACGGCAAAACCGGCGTCAGTTACAAGGTCACCGTCACCAGAGGCCGGGACAGCTCCGGGAAGCAGATACGCCATTATATGACCTGGACGCCCCCGGCTGGCATGGGGAGAAGCGTGCGGAGAGGGAGGCCCAGAAAGCTGCCATACAGTTTGAGACGCAGATCGAGCAGGGGTTCCAGGCCGATGACCGGCAGAGCTTTGAGCAGTACGCCCGCTATGTGATCGACCTAAAGGAGCGCAAAAGGATAAAGCATAACACCGATCTGTTCCTATCGGGACATTCTGCGCAGGATCGTGCCTTCTATTGGCAGTATGAAGCTGGGCGATATTCGCCCGCAGCATTTGAACAAGCTGTACAAGGCCCTGCAATCCCCGGATGAGCGATTGTCCGGGGTGAAGGCCGTCAGCAAGGAAGCCCTCTTGGAGTGTATCAAAGGCTCAGGAATGACCCGTGAGGCACTTTCAAAGGAGGCGGGGGTATCCCATACTATGTGACACAGACCAGGTTTTCTTCCTCAACTGTGAAATGTACCATCATCCTACCTCCAATTCCTGATTTTTCGTTTTGGCCGGGGCCTTTTTCGGGGCGGCGGCGCTCTTGGCCTCGGCAAGCTGCTTGCGGATAGAGGGCTTGCGGCCAATCTTGATCTTGAACGTGGCCGCACGGTTCTTCTGCC
>CAJTZI010000035.1 GCA_910584075.1 uncultured Oscillibacter sp. | reverse complement strand
GATCCACACCATGGGGTTCATCAGCTCCTCCCAGCGGCAGGAGAACATATAGCGGTAGCCCTCGGCGGCGCCGGGGATAACCAAGTTTATCCGCTTCCAACAGCTTCATCAGCCGTTCACGCCCCTTTGTGGTCAGTTTTCCTCTGCAAGTTTGCGCAGCTTGTTTTCCCCAATGCGGAAATATTTTGACGCTTCCTCAATGGTAAGCGTGTACTTTTCCCAAATAGGCACATCAGCATTGTTCATTCTATAAATCCCCCTTTCAAAAATGGGTAAAAGGTTAATAGTGAAAAGGGGCTGTGATCGGACGGTTAATAGCGTAACCTCACGGGAGTTTCACCCCTGCATGGTTCTCATGCAGCCCTACCCATTGCCTGCGACGCTTTGAACGCTCGGACTGTGGCGGTAAGGGAGTATCATTATATATTCTGCGCTGTCGTCGCCTCTCTCTTTTTCGCGCCCTTGCGCCGGACGGCCCGCCGCTTCTCCGTCTCCTCCTGAATCCCCTCCAGGGTCATCAGCAGGTTGCTCTTGAACAGCAGTCCCACGAAGTTCAAAAGGCCGTCCCGGGTCTCCTTATCCAGGTCCTTCATGGCCTTCACCATGGCCCCCGCCGCCTTGAAGGAGTCCGCCTTCAAATCCTTCAGCGTCACTGCGCCGGAGGCAGAGAGCACGTCAAAGAGGGCGGTAACAAACTTCTCCCGCCGCTCCACCGGCATGGCGTGAACCCACTCCCGCAGCGCCAGATCGCTGAGACGGGCCTGGCGGGTCACCTGGCGGAGGGTGACGAAGCGGTCCCCCATCACCTGCCAGGAGAAGCCGTCGTGCTGCAAAAAGCCCAGCTGATCACTGTCCACCACGGCGTAGTCCTCCTCGTGCTCTAAGAGCATCCCCACCACCGAGGACTTGGGCACAATGGAGTAAATGCGCTCCGCAATCCGCCGGTGCTCCGGCAGGTCCAGCAGGTCCTCGTGGAACCCGGGGCCATCGTTGGACCAGACAGCCTCAATCCGCCGCTGCACCGCCGCGGGGCAGAACACCCCGGCGTACACCGCCAGATTCCCGCCCTTGGAGTGGCCCCCCAGCCGCAGACGCCGCCGGGGATACTGCCTCGCCACGTCCCGGACGTAGCGCACCGCTTTCTTCTGGGCGGGCACCTCCGGCATACAGGCCAGCTCGAAGTCCTCCTTCCAGCCCGCCAGGGTGTCGTCCGTGCCCCGGAAGGAGAGATACACCAATCCGTCCCCTGTCTCCACGGCCAGCGCCGCGAACTGCTCCCCCCTTCCCACATCCAGGTGGTCCGTGAAGCAGTTGAGCCTCATCCCTTTGAAGCGGCGGGAGGCGCTCATCTTCCCCAGCATCTCCGGAATGGCATCGGGCACCAGCACGCCCATGTCGATCTTCTCCCCCTCCGGGAAGCGGGCGAAAAAGGCCTCCGCCGCCTCCGCCAAAGGCACGCCCTCCCCCTCCCCGGGGCTGGGGACGATGCCCTGGAAATCCACAAAGGACAGCTCCGCCAGAATGAGGTTATCCACCTCGTTGAAGGGGGACTGGTCCAGGGTCAGGTCTCCCCGCCAGTCCAGGTAATCCATCAGATTCGCCATCGCGCGCCTCCTTGGAGTGTTGTTCTCTCTATTATATCCCGATTTTTTCCCTCTTACAAGGGGGACCGTCCGCCAATGGGCCCCTCCCCCGAAAACCGCGGAGAGAGGGGGAATGGCCCGGCGCTCCCGGCAAGCGGGCGGACGGGAACGCCCGCCCCTGCTGAAAAATTTTCTCACCCCGGGAAATCTCTTCTCATTTTCCGCCGGTTTATGAACTAATTATACAGAAATAACCCGCCCGCTCCGGAAAAGTTCTAACAAAAACGCCCATTGACTTCTGTCAGGCACTTCGGTACAATATGAGAAAAATGAAACAGAAGTTTTCAGAAAGGAGCCGGGCTATGACCGCTATGGGTATGTACAGCATGGATATGATGTCTGATTGGGCGTCCGCCGGCTCCATGGACGCCTCTGCTTCCCATACGCATTGCGCCTGCGCGCACACCGCTTTCCGCGCTATTGCCAATATTCTGGACGCCATGATTCTGGCGTCCATTTTTGTTGTAATTTCCCTGGTAATTCTGGGCGGCCTGTCCAATTCCCTGGTACTGGCCATTCTGGTTCTGCTGGCGGTCCTGCCGGTTTTCCGCCGAATCAAGCCCAAGAGGTAAGTCGCGTTCCGTAAAACGGACAGCAATGCGGCACCGCTCTTGTGGCGGAGCCGCTTTTTTATATATGAATGTCAAATTAACAACGCAAAAGGAGAATGTATGATGAAGAAGTTTTTTGGTATCCTGCTGACTCTGGCCATGGTACTGAGTCTGGCCGCCTGCGGCGGCAATGATAAGCCCGCCGACAGCAGCACCCCTCCCGCTGACAGCAGCCAGCCCTCCGCCGACGCCCCCTCCGGCAGCGCCAGCGGCACCTTCAAGCTGGGCGGCGTGGGCCCCCTGACCGGCGATGCCGCCATCTACGGCAACGCCGCCATGAACGGCGCCAAGATCGCTGTGGAGGAGATCAACGCCCTGGGCGGCATCCAGTTTGAGTTCCAGGCCGAGGACGATGTGGCCGACGGCGAGACCTCCGTCAACGCCTACAACACCCTGATGGACTGGGGCATGCAGGTTCTGGTGGGTCCCGTCACCACCGGCGCCGCCATCGCCGTGTCCGCCGAGGTCTACAATGACCGTGTCTTCGCCCTGACCCCCTCCGCCTCCTCCACCGACGTCATCAGCGGCAAGGACAACATGTTCCAGGTCTGCTTCACCGACCCCAACCAGGGCGTTGGCTCCGCCGACTATATCTCCCAGAACATGCCCGGGGCCAAGGTGGGCATCATCTACCGCAATGACGACGCCTACTCCCAGGGCATCCGGGACACCTTCGTTTCCGAGGCCGGCAAGGTGGGCCTGGAGATCGTCAGCGAGGGCACCTTCACCAAGGACACCCAGAGCGACTTCTCCGTGCAGCTGACCGACGCCAAGAGCAAGGGCGCGGACCTGATCTTCCTGCCCACCTACTACCAGCCCAACGCCGTCATCCTCAACCAGGCCAAGGGCATGGGCTACGCCCCCACTTTCTTTGGCGTGGACGGCATGGACGGCATCCTGGCCATGCCCGGCTTTGACACCTCCCTGGCCGAGGGCGTCATGCTGCTGACCCCCTTCTCCGCCGACGCCGCCGACGAGCGCACCCAGAGCTTCGTATCCAAGTACAACGAACTCCACGGCGAGACCCCCAACCAGTTTGCCGCCGATGGCTATGACGCCGTGTATATCATTTACGAGGCCCTCCAGGCCGCCGGCTGCACCGGCGACATGTCCGCCGAGGAGATCTGCGAGGCCATCGTGGCCGTGATGCCCACCATCTCTGTGGACGGCCTCACCGGCCAGGGCATGACCTGGGCCTCCACCGGCGAGGTATCCAAGGCCCCCATGGCCGTGGTCATCAAGGACGGCGTGTACGTCACTCCCTGATCTCACCGGCCATCAGCCTAAAATGACAAAGGCGGTCCGCCGGGAGGCATCCCCTCCCGGCGGCCATCCCCCCACATCGCGGCCATGGCGAAAACAGCGGCGGCGGAACCCGCCGCCCTCCGGTGCGTTCGGCCGCCCCTGTTTTTGCCATGGAACAGCAAGAGAAAAGAGAGGTAAGATACTATGGAATTTCTCTCCTACCTGATCAGCGGAATCAGCCTGGGGAGCATCTACGCCATCATCGCCCTGGGCTATACCATGGTCTATGGCATCGCCAAAATGCTGAACTTCGCCCACGGCGACATCATCATGATCGGCGGCTACATCTCCCTGATCGCCATGACCTCCCTGGGCGTGGGCGGCGTGACGGCCACGCTTTTGGCCATGGTGGTATGCACCGTGCTCGGCATTCTCATTGAGGGACTGGCCTACAAGCCCCTGCGGGGCGCCCCCTCTCTGGCGGTGCTGATTACCGCCATCGGCGTCAGCTACTTCCTCCAGAACGCCGCCCTCCAGATCTGGGGGGCCAATCCCCGGGTCTATCCCTCCGTGGCTCCGGACACCCTGAAGCTCTTTGACGGACAGCTGTCCATCCCCTATGTGTCCCTTCTCACCGTGGCGGCCTGCATCGTCATCATGGTGGCCCTGACCCTCTTCACCGGCAAGACCAAGATGGGCAAGGCCATGCGGGCCTGCTCCGAGGACAAGGGCGCGGCCCAGCTGATGGGCATCGACGTCAACCGCACCATCTCCATGACCTTTGCCATCGGCTCCGCCCTGGCGGCCATCGCCGGCGTGCTGCTGTGCTCCTACAACTCCACCCTCATGCCCACCACCGGCTCCATGCCCGGCATCAAGGCCTTCACCGCCGCGGTGTTCGGCGGCATCGGGTCTATCCCGGGGGCCTTTCTGGGCGGGCTGCTGCTGGGGATCATCGAGGCCATGGCCAAGGCCTACATCTCCATGCAGCTGGCCAACTCCATCGTCTTCGCCGTGCTGATTATCGTGCTGCTGGTGCGGCCGGCGGGCCTTTTGGGCAAATACGTGCCCGAGAAAGTCTGAGGTGCGGACATGAAAAAGCTGAAATCCCTGAAAGCCACCACCAAAGTGGACTTCGCCACGTATCTCGGCGTCATCGCCGCCTTTGTCATCGTCTCCCTGCTGAAAAACGGGGGATTCCTCAACCGCTCCCTGACGGGTATGCTGGTGCCCATCTGCTGCTACATCGTCATGGCGGTGTCCCTGAACCTGACGGTAGGCATCCTGGGCGAGCTGAGCCTGGGCCACGCGGGCTTTATGAGCGTGGGCGCCTTCTCCGGCGTCATCGCCGCCATGAGCCTCCAGGGCGCAGTCCCCTTCGGCTGGGTCCGGCTGGTGATTGCCATCGCCGTGGGCGCGGTCGTGGCCGCCCTGGCGGGCTTTGTGGTGGGCGTGCCGGTGCTGCGGCTCCGCGGCGACTACCTGGCCATCGTCACGCTGGCCTTCGGCGAGATCATCAAGGAGCTGATCAACTGCCTGCTGGTGGGCTGTGATGAAAACGGCCTCCACATGGCCTTCAACATCAGCGGCACACTGACCATCGACGACCTGGGCATGACCCCCGGAGGCACCGCCATCATCAAGGGCGCCCAGGGCGCCACCGGCACGGAGAAGCTGGCCTCCTTCGGCGCCGGCTTCATCCTGGTGATGCTGACGCTTGTGATCGTGCTGAATCTGGTGCGCAGCCGCGCCGGCCGGGCGGTCATGGCCATCCGCGACAACCGCATCGCCGCCGAGAGCATCGGCGTCAACGTCACCAAGTACAAGATGATCGCCTTCATCACCTCCGCCGCCCTGGCGGGCGCGGCCGGCGCACTGTACGGGCTGAATTACAGCAGTCTGGCCGCCAGCAAGTTCGACTTCAACACCTCCATCCTGGTGCTGGTCTACGTGGTGCTTGGAGGCCTCGGCAACATCTGGGGCTCCGTCATCGCCGCCGCCGTGCTCTATATCCTGCCGGAGGCCCTGCGGCAGTTCTCCGACTACCGGATGCTGGTGTACGCCATCGTGCTCATCCTGGTGATGCTGGCCACCAACAACCCCACCATCAAAACCTTCCTGGTCTGGAAATCCAAAGAAAAGGAGGCTGCCTGACATGCTCTCGAAACTCGTTCCCGTCCCCTCCGGCAGCATGATCCCCGACCGGGACATCGGCAAACGCCCCATCCTGGAGTGCATCAGCCTTGGGATCACCTTCGGCGGATTAAAGGCCGTGGAGGACTTCAATCTCACCATCGGCCGCACGGAGATCGCCGGCCTCATCGGCCCCAACGGTGCCGGCAAAACCACGGTCTTCAACCTTCTGACCAAAGTCTACCAGCCCACCAAGGGCACCATTTTGCTGGACGGCACCGACACCCACGGCATGGACACCATGAAGGTCAACCGGGCGGGCATCGCCCGGACCTTCCAGAACATCCGCCTCTTCCAGGACCTGAGCGTGGAGGACAACGTGAAGGTGGGCATGGACACCCAGATGCGCTACAACATGTGGAGCGGCATCCTCCGCCTGCCGGGCTACTGGAAGGAGGAGAAGGTAGCCCACGACCGGGCGCTGGAGCTCCTCTCCCTTTTCAGCATGGAGGATCTGGCGGACGTGAAGGCCGGCTCCCTGCCCTACGGCGCCCAGCGCCGCCTGGAGATCGTCCGGGCCCTGGCCACCAACCCCTCGCTGCTGCTGCTGGATGAACCGGCGGCGGGCATGAACCCCTCCGAGACGGCGGAGCTGATGGAGAACATCCGCAAGATTCGGGACACCTTCCAGATCGCCATACTGCTGATTGAGCACGACATGAACCTGGTGATGAACATCTGCGAGGGCATCTGCGTGCTGAACTTTGGCCGGGTCATCGCCAAGGGCAGCCCGGAGGACATCCAGAAGAATCCGAAGGTCATCGAGGCGTACCTGGGCAAGCAGAAGGAGGCGTGACATGGAAACGATTCTGAAAGTCGACAATATCAACGTCTACTACGGCAGCATCCACGCCATCAAGGGCGTGTCCTTCGAGGTCTCCCAGGGGGAGATCGTCACGCTGATCGGAGCCAACGGCGCGGGCAAGTCCACCACGCTGAACACCATCTCAGGCCTTCTGCGGAGCAAGACCGGCTCCGTCACTTTCCTGGGGGAGGACCTGGGCAGGGTCCCGGCCCACAAGGTGGTCTCCCGCGGCCTCGCCCTGGTGCCGGAGGGACGGCGCATCTTTTTGCAGATGACCACCCAGGAGAACCTGGAGATGGGCGCTTACACCCGCAGCGGAAAGCCCGATCCGGCGGACCTGGAGAAGGTCTACGACCAGTTTCCCCGCCTGAAAGAACGGCGCAGGCAGGTGGCGGGCACCCTCTCCGGCGGTGAGCAGCAGATGCTGGCCATGGGCCGTGCTCTGATGAGCCGTCCGAAGCTGCTGATGCTGGATGAGCCCTCCATGGGCCTTGCCCCCATCCTGGTGGAGCAGATTTTTGAGATCATCAAGAACCTCCACGACGCGGGCACCACCATTTTGCTGGTGGAGCAAAACGCCCAGGCGGCGCTGTCTGTGGCGGACCGGGGCTATGTGCTGGAAACCGGCAAGGTGGTCACCGCCGGCAGCGGCGCGGAGCTGCTGGCCTCCCCGGACATCAAAAAGGCCTACTTGGGCGGCTGAGCAAGCACAAAGCGCGCGGGCCATTCCCTCTTTGGGAGCGGCCCGCGTTTCTCCGTTCTTCTCAGCCGCCATAAATTTTCTCAAGAAGTGACAAAATCCGGCCCCGCTTTCCGGCGGATTTTATCACATTCAGAAAATCTGCTGTCCGGGGATTGACAGCCGCCCGCCTCTGGGTTTATACTGCGTTCAAGTTCACAGCAAAACCGATGACGCAGACGAGTAGCCAGAACGCGTTTCTCCCAGCGAGCCGCCGGCAGTGTGAGGGCGGCAGGAACAACTCTGTTGAATGGACTGCCGAGGGCGGGCCGAACCGTTCCCCTGTGGGGCCTCCGCAAAATCGCAGGATTTTGTAGGGAGAGGAGAGAGGAACAAAACCGAGTGGAAGTTTCGCCGTCAGGCGAAACGG
Organism: uncultured Oscillibacter sp.; assembly: GCA_910584075.1. Classification (GTDB taxonomy): domain Bacteria; phylum Bacillota; class Clostridia; order Oscillospirales; family Oscillospiraceae; genus Oscillibacter. The sequence continues at coordinate 15,589 of CAJTZI010000035.1, read as the reverse complement.
ACCGGTGGAGTTTCTTTCGGCGAAGTAAGCTCCGACGGGCTTTTCCCCCGTTACCAAGGAAAGGTATGTGTTGGCATACCGCCGAGCGGGCGATTTTTATCGTCAATTTGGGTGGCACCGCAGAAGTTTCAAGACTTTTGTCCCAAAGGAACCTGTCTCAGGTCCTTTATGTTGGGATGAAGGTCTTTTTTTGACGCATCCTTTCACAGGGGGCCGATTATCGAAAGGAGTAAGCGCTATGAAAACCGAAACCAGGATCCCCTACAAAATCTACCTCACCGAGGACGAGATGCCGCGGACATGGTACAACGTCCGGGCCGATATGAAGGTGAAGCCCGCCCCCCTGCTGAACCCCGGCACCGGAGCGCCCATGGGCTTTGAGGACCTGCGAGGCGTGTTCTGCGACGAGCTGATCCGCCAGGAGCTGGACAACGACACCCGGGAGATCCCCATCCCCCGGGAGATCCGGGACTTTTACAGGATGTACCGCCCCTCTCCCCTGGTACGGGCCTACTGCCTGGAGAAGAAGCTCCAGACCCCGGCAAAAATCTACTACAAGTTCGAGGGCAACAACACCTCCGGCTCCCACAAGCTCAACAGCGCCATCGCCCAGGCCTACTACGCTAAAAAGCAGGGCCTCCAGGGCGTCACCACCGAGACCGGCGCTGGCCAGTGGGGCACGGCTCTGTCCATGGCCTGCGCCTACCTGGGTCTCGACTGCAAGGTCTACATGGTGAAGGTCAGCTACGAGCAAAAGCCCTTCCGCCGGGAGGTCATGCGGACCTACGGCGCCTCCGTCACCCCGTCCCCCTCTGCGGAAACGGAGATCGGCAGAAAGATCCTGGCCCAACACCCCGGAACCACCGGCTCCCTGGGCTGCGCCATCAGCGAGGCCGTGGAGGCGGCGGCCTCCACCCCTGGGTACCGCTACGTGCTGGGCAGCGTCTTAAACCAGGTGCTGCTGCACCAGTCCGTCATCGGCCTGGAGACCAAGGCGGCCCTGGACAAGTACGGCATTGTACCCGACGTCATCATCGGCTGCGCCGGCGGCGGCAGCAACCTGGGCGGCCTGATCTCCCCCTTTATGGGTGAGAAGCTGCGGGGTGAGCGGAATTACCGCATCATTGCCGTGGAGCCCGCCTCCTGCCCCAGCCTCACCCGGGGCCGCTTCGCCTACGACTTCTGCGACACCGGCATGGTCTGCCCTCTGGCCAAGATGTACACCCTGGGCAGCGGCTTCATCCCCTCCGCCAATCACGCCGGCGGCCTGCGCTACCACGGCATGAGCCCCGTCCTGAGCCAGCTGTACCACGATGGGCTGATGGAGGCGGTCTCCGTGGAGCAGACAAAGGTCTTTGAGGCGGCAGAGGAGTTCGCCCGTGTGGAGGGCATCCTCCCCGCCCCGGAGTCCAGCCATGCCATCCGGGCGGCCATGGACGAGGCCCTGAAGTGCAAAGAGATGGGCGAGGCCAAGACCATTGTCTTCGGCCTGACGGGCACCGGGTACTTTGACATGGTGGCCTACGAGAAGTTCCACAACGGCGAGATGACGGACTATATTCCCACTGACGCCGAGCTCCAGCGAAGCCTCAGCACGCTGCCCAAGGTGGACTGAGATCGACGGCACCGGTCCTCTTGCGCACAGGGTCCCCGGCAAAACGGATATTTGTGGAGGCGGAGCGCGCTCTGAATGTGTCCATCCGCACACCCGGAGTCCCGGGCGCCCCTCTTCCCGCTCATGGCCATCCCCGCTTCATCGTCACCCGGGGCGATGGAGCCCCGGACGCTCTCCGGCGTCCTCCGGTTCGGGCCGGACGAGGCGCTGTCGGTACTTGGCGGCCAGGTCTACCGGGTCTGGAACGCCGGGGGACGGCCCCGCCGTTTTGGCGGGCGTCACGCCAGCGGCGGAATAGAAAAACGGAGAGCATTCGGGGGACGCGCTTCACCAAAAGGCACGGCAGGACAGACCAAAATGGTCTGTCCTGCTCTTTTGACGCCTGACACTGAACCCCTGCTGATGCCGTCCCTGAACGTGTCAGCAGGGACCAGGGGATCAGCTTAAATTTATCGTTCAAACAAGCCCTCTGCCATCAGCAATTCAAAAACGCGGGCCTCACGTTCAAACATCATCGGATTATGCGGGCTCTGCACTGCATGGCGATTTTTCCTGATCGCGGCATCTGGCTCAGCATACTCTAACGTATAGACTGCTTCCGCTCTCATAACGGCCTCTGCAATCGCAAATTTCTGATCTGTCAGTCGATCTGCGCTCCACAGAACCGGCAAAACTAATCCGCATTTATGCCTGAGTGTTTTCCCGCAGTAAGGGCCTTTACTGCACAGAGTATGTGGAATAAGGCAGGAAATATGGCCATAACGCCGCCTATAAATCTAAAGGTCTAAGTAAACCGCCCAACAGCATAATTGCAGCACCCACAGTTAAAACTCCGGCTAAGCCCAATCTCATTAAGATAAGCCGGGGGTTGCCTTCGCTACTATCAAAGCAGAGAAACGCCCGCCGTCCTTCTGGACGGCGGGCGTTTCGTATGGGGAGAACGTGTGATGGTGAAATGAAAGGGGGGGATCAGCCGATGCCGTCCAGCATGGCGCCGGCCACCAGGGCCAGGACGCACAGGGCAATAAACACATAGCCCAGATATTCGAACCACTTGCCCACGGGCTTCTTGGCACCGTGGTTGACTTCCTCCAGAGCCTCCTTGCGGGGCAGGACGAAGAAGAACATAATGGCGGCGAGGCCCGCGCCCAAGGGGCAGATGTAGATGGAGACCAAGTCCATCCACTGGGAGGTCCAGGGCTGGATCAGCAGGGCCACAATGACGCCCACGATGCCGATGACGGCCACGGCGGGACCTCTCTTGAGCTTGAACTGCTCCTGCATAGTGGCCACGGGAGCCTCGTACAGGTTGACGATGGAGCTCAGGCCCGCGAAGAGGACAGCCACGTAGAAGACGATGCCGACGATCCGTCCACCGGGCATACCGTTGAGGATATTCACCAGATACACGAACATCAGGCCGGGGCCGGCTCTGATACCGTCGGGGGTGCCGATGCCCTCAAAGGAGAAGCCAGAAGCGCCGATGGCGGGGATGATGACGAAAGCGGCCAGCAGGGCGGCGAGAGTGTCAAACACAGCCACGCGCCGGGCGGAGGCGGGGATGTCCTCATCCTTGGGCAGATAGGAGCCGTAGATCACAGAGCCGTTGCCCGCCACAGACAGGGAGAAGAAGGCCTGACCGAAGGCGTAGATCAACACCTGGGGATTCACAAGGCCCGCAGGGTTCAGGGTAAACAGGAACTTGTAGCCCTCGAAGGCGCCGGGCTGGAAGCAGATGTAGACAGCCAGAATGACGAACAGTCCGAACAATACGGGCATCATGATCTTGTTGGCGGCCTCGATACCGTTGGCCACGCCCATGGCCATGATGACCATGGCCACCACCAGTCCGATGATCAGCCACATGCTGTTGCCCACGCCGAAGATGCCGCCCTCGAACATCATGCCGATGGCCTCGCCCAGGGTCTCGGCCTCGGGAGCCGCACCGCCGAACGTCCCGCCGATGGCGCCCATGTCCTGACCCAGCGCGTACAGGCCGCCGCTGAGGGACATGAAGGCGTACTTGAAGATCCAGCTCATGACCACGGTGTAGCCGATGGCCATCATCATGGAGCCGATGACGGGGACAAGGCCGATGATCTGGCCCAGCTTTTTGCTGCCGCTTCTGGCCTCAGTGGCGTGTCCGAAGGCGTCGATGGGACCTGCCTGGGCCCGGCGGCCCAGGGCGAACTCCTCCATGACGCCGGAGTTGCCCACCAGCAACACGATGATGAAGTAAGGGATCAGGAAGGTGAGGCCGCCCCACTTGGCCACCATGATGGGGAAGCGCCAGATATTGCCCATGCCGACGGCGGAGCCGATACAGGCCAGAATAAAGCCCCACTGGCTCTTAAATCCGTCGCGGGTCTGTAGGGTCTCATTGCTCATAACAGGTTCCTCCTCTTTCTCAGTCGCGTTCAACACACATCTTCCGCCGTATGGAGTACGGCGGAGAAAAGCCCACGGGACTTTTTCCAGGAATTGGATGCCGGTAAAAAGACGCAGGCGGCGTCCGCGGGAACATTTCGGTTTTCGCGGACGCCGTCTGTTGGTTCAAAGGAAGCTGCGCACTCTCCACGCGGCGCAGTTACGCTGAATTATGGGTTGGTATTACTTCTCCTCGTTGGCGTAGGGCTCCAGGAAGGCGTGGAAGTGGCGCATGGGCAGCTTGTGGCCCCAGAGGATACGCATATTGGGGATCGTCTCCCGGTCCTTGTACAGCTGGGCCACGGCGGCGATGACATAGTCCAGATGCTCCTGGGTCAGGCGGCTGCGGTCGATGGCGAACCGGACCACATTGGCCAGCTCCGCCTGCTGCTCGGGCGTCTTCAGGTCATACTCCATGGAGAAGTCGCCAAGCTCCGACACGCGGATGCCGTACCGGCGGATCAGCTCCAGGGAGAAGCCGGTGCCGGCGAAGGTAGTGTGGTCGCGCTTGCCGTCGAAGAACTCGTCCATGTTGATGTACACCGCGTGGCCGCCGGCGGGCAGCACCACGCCCTTGACCCCGTTCTTGTAGAAGCCCTGGGCCAGGTATTCGCACTGCATGGCGCGGTCATGCTGATAAGCAAAGTCGCAGGACTCATAGAGACCGCAGGCCAGGGCCATGATGTCACGGCCGCTCATGCCGCCGTAGGAGTCGTTGCCGTAGCAGGAGATCTGCTTGACCTTGATCAGCACGCCCACATCGGTCTTGACGGTGCCGTCCTCGTTGAAGTCGGAAAACTTCTTCCAGAACAGGCCCTTGTCCCGGAAGGCCAGCATACCGCCCATGTTGGCGTGGCCGTCCTTCTTGGCGGACATGGTGAAGGCGTCGCAGTAGGAGAACATCTCGGTGGCAATCTCGGCGATGGACTTGTCGGCATAGCCATCCTCGTTCATCTTGATGAAGTAGGCGTTCTCAGCCCAGCGGGCCACGTCGAACACCAGGGGGATGTCATACTTGTGGGCCACGCGGTTGATCTCCCGGATGTTGGCCATGGAGACGGGCTGGCCGCAGATGGGGTTGTTGGTGATGCAGGTGAAGATCAGAGGCACGTTCTCCACACCCACCGCACTGATCAGCTGCTCCAGCTTGTCAATGTCCATGTTGCCCTTGAAGGGGTTTTTCTCGTATTTCCCCCCCTCGGGAACCTCATACAGCAGCTCCTTGTTGTACAGGTTGCGGGGAATGGAGCCCATCTGCTTGATGTTGCCCTCGGTGGTGTCAAAGTGGCCGTTGGAGGGAATGGTGAAGACCTTGCCGGGATGACGGGCGGACAGGATCTTCTTCACGATCTCCATCAGGACGGACTCAGCGGCACGGCCCTGCTGAATGATAAAGCTGTTGGGGCGCTCCATCTGGGCAGCGCCGCCGTTGAACAATCCGCCCTCATACTCGCACAGGTACAGCTCGTTCATCATCTTCTCGATGTCGCGGCAGTCCGTGCGGACCAGGTCAATGCTCTTCTTCCAGTTCTTCTCCCCGCCCCGCTCAAAGATGTCGCGGAAGGTGTCCAGCAGCACATAGTAGCCGGTGTTGCGGCCATAGGCCTCGTCGCCCAGGAACAAGGTGGCCCACTGCTGGTTGGTCATGGCGGTGGTGCCGGAGTCGGACAGCATATCCACGGTCAGCATTCCGGAGGGGAAGGCAAACTCATTCCAGTGGGTGGCGTTCAGAGCGCGCTCGCGCTGCTCCACCGTGGCCTGGGGCAGGTCACGCACAACATAAGCGCAGTGCTGGGGCATGGTCGCATTCAGGGGATAGTGCTTCGCATTCTTGTCCATTTTAAATTACCTCCATAAATTCTTGGCTTGCGCCGATTGTTTTGGAGGTACCCCGGTCGTCACCGGTCCGGACTTCCCAATTCCGGTCCGGCGCCTAGCGGACAGTACCTGGTGAGAGGGACTGGGAATCTGCGAAAGCTCCTGGGATGGGAGCCTGGCCACATGGTTGCTGGGCGGCGTTCCCGCTCCCCGCCGCTCCTCCCCGGCGGGAGAACGGCGCCGCTCACAGGAACTCCGCAAAAAAACACCCCGGTCGCCGGGAGCCGGAAAGGGCCCCCAGCAGGCGGACAGTGCGTTTTTCATTCACAGGTCTCCCGGAATCTCCCGGGGATGGGCCTGAGGCTGGGATTACAAAGCGGCAATAACCTCAATCTCAACCAGCGCGTCTTTGGGCAGGCGGGCCACCTCCACAGCGGAGCGGGCGGGGAAGCTGCCCTCGGTGAAGAAGGAGGCGTACACCTCGTTCATGGCGCCGAAGTTGTTCATGTCGCTGAGGAACACCGTGGTCTTCAAAACGGCGTCCATGGTGAGGCCGGCCTCCTCCAGAATGGCCTTGACATTGCTCAGGGACTGGCGGGTCTGCGCCTGAATGCCCTCGGGGAACGCGCCGGTGGCGGGATCGATGGGCAGCTGGCCGGAGGTGATGACAAGACCGCCGGTCTTGACAGCCTGGGCATAGGGGCCGATGGCCGCCGGGGCCTGATCTGTACTGACAATTGCTTTCATAAAAGTGTGCCTCCTCTTTTAACATGAAATGATTTTATCAGAATTGAAAAAATTTGTCAACGAAAATTATCAGGTTTGTACGAATAGCCATTTTGAAAACTATAATTTTATGGAAATGATAAATAAAAATCTGACAGGCTGGATATTTTTTATTCGAGAAAAAATTCTTTTGACAGGCTGTGGTTTGGGGAATATAATGAAATCACCCATAATGCCTATTGTGAATTGTGAAAAACAGCTGGGGGCCTGCTCACATCGGACAAACACGCAATCCCGGGGCGAAGTCCGCCGGAGAGCCGCGGGTCCGGACTGGTGCGGACAGGGCTCGATCGAGAGGGATGACCCGTGGGATTGCCCGCTGAGGCGGGCGGAAGGGAGAGGCATATGCCCAACATTCCCAACGCGCTGCTGCAGCAGTATGTGAAGCTAACCGAATTTCTGGGTGTGGCCCTGGGGCCGGACTACGAGGTGGCCCTTCACGACCTGACGGACAAGAACCGCTCCATCATCGCCATTGCCAACAGCCACATCAGCGGACGGGAGATCGGCGCGCCGCTGACCAACGTGGCCCTGAGCATCCTGATGGACAAGAGCTATGAGACCCAGGACTACCGCCTGCACTACTCCGGCGTCTCCGCCGGCGGCAAAAAGCTGCGCTCCTGCACCATGTTCATCAAGCAGAACGGACGGCTGATCGGTATGTTGTGCATCAACTTTGACGACAGCCGCTATCAGGCCGTCAGCAATCAGATCCTGCAGCTGTGCCACCCGGACCTCTTCGCCCAACGGCTTTTCCAGCCCCAGGAGGGCGGCAGCCCGCCGCCTCAGTCTCCCCCCCACCGGCCGGAGACCTTCCGCAACTCCACGGAGGCTGTGGCCCTGGACGCCATCCACCACGAGCTGGAGCGGCTGGGCGTGTCGGCAGAGCGGCTGACTTCTGACGAGCGGCTCCAGATCATCACCGCCCTGGAGGAGAGCGGCATCTTCCTCCTCAAGGGCTCCGTAAAGGACGTGGCCGCCGGACTGCGCTGTTCCCAGGCCAGCGTATACCGCTATCTGGCGCAGATCAAGCGATGAGAGCCCGTATTCCTGGGCGGAAAATCCAAGGCGGGCCAGGATCGCCGCGCATTGCGGAGGGTTTTACGGCAAAAGGCCCGATCCGGCGGCGCTTGGCGCCTGTAAATGCAGATTTTGGGAAAAAGCAGACGGCGCCGGAGCTACCGGCGCCGTCACATTGAACACATAGAACACATATTAAATGGAGGGATTTTCTGAATGATTCGGGAATACGTGCGCCGCCTGCTGGTGCTGCTGGGCGGGCTGGCGGTAAGCGCCGTGGGCATCACCATGATGCTCCAGGCAAACATCGGACTGGAACCATGGAGCGTCCTCCAGCAGGGCATGGCCCAGACCTTCGGCATGACCTACGGCACAGCCGCCGTCATTGTGGGAGCGGTGGTCATCATCATCGCCGCGGCCTGCGGGGAGAGTTTCGGCATCGGCACTCTGGGAAACATCCTCATCTGCGGCCCCCTGATCGACCTGTTGCTGTACCTGGGGTGGATCCCCGCCATGGAGCGGCTCTGGTCCGGCGTTCTGATGCTGCTGGGCGGACTGGAGCTGCTGGCCCTGGGCACCTGGCTGTACATGAAAAGTGCCCTGGGCGCAGGGCCCCGGGACGCGCTGATGGTGGTTCTGGCCCGGCGCACCGGCCGCTCCGTGGGCGTCTGCCGGGCCGTGGTGGAGCTGGTCATCATCCTGGCCGGCTGGCGCATGGGCGGGCAGGTGGGCGCGGGCACCGTGATCGCCGCCCTGGGCCTGGGCTCCCTGTTCAATCTGAACTTCGCCCTGCTCCGCTTCCCGGCGGCGGAGATCCATCAGGAGAATCTGGCGGAGACTCTGCGCCGCCTCCGAGGCGGCGCGGCGGAGACCGCTTCGGAGGAGCCACGTCCCTGAGATGAAAAATCCCCTCCGGAAAGCCCCGGGGCTTTTCGGAGGGGATTTTTGTCACAACTGCTTTACGGTATAGTACACCGCCAGGGCAAAGACCACCACGGCCAGAGCCCACATGGCGTAGTAGGCGACATTGACGCTGACCAGCGCCGCCGCCACAGCCGCGGCGGAGAGGCCGCAGGCAGTGTAAATGGGCAGCAGATCCGCGTCGGAGGGCAGCAGGCGGACCTTGCCCAGCTTTCCGCCGTTCCGGTCGGCTTTTCTGGACAGAAAGGCCGCCGCGGCCAACAGCACCAGGAAGAGCACCGCCGCCACCCGGACCAGCGTGCCGTAGTAGATATTGAAGAACATCCTGCGGCAGATCCACACAAAGATCAAGGACACACCCAGAATGGTCAGCGCCACGGCGCACTCCCGGTCATAGAGACTCCAGAGGACCACCAACAGCATCGCCACCGGCACCACCACAGACAGCAGCGTCACCGCCGAGGCATTCAGCGCCCGGATCATCAGGGCGGAGACCGCCAGGAAAGCGCCGCCGCCGGCGGTGTACCAGCCGGCAACCCGCTTCTTCCGCTCCGCCTTCCACATGACGCTGAGAATGACGCCCAGAATGAGAACAACTGCGCCCAGGCCCGCCAGAACCCAGAGATATTTGTCGTACCAGTCGATCTGCTGCTGGGCGTTTCCGTTGACATAAAGGCGGCGGACAATCAGGAGATACAGCTCGGCCACACAGCCGGCCAGGAAAAACTTCATCGCGCCGGTCATGGGCTCGTCCCGCTTCACCGGCTTGGAACGCTGATTGGGATTCTTAGGCATTTATAAGGACCTCCAGGGAGTTTTTTCTTTCTGATGATGCCTGCGGGAACTTCCCCGCCAACATACCCGAATAGTATAACAGGTTTTTTTCCAATTTGCAAGGGAAAAAGTGAAAGCTATGCCAGATTTTTGCCGCATCCCGGAAATCCGTGGTTGAGAAACGGCGGCGGACATGCTATAATGAATCAATATCTTATAGTATGTCAAATATTTCGCTGATCATGATAAACAAAAATCGAGGGATGATATGAGACGTTTCATCAGCATTATCCTGGCTCCGCTCCTGCTCCTGAGCCTGACCGGCTGCTTCGGACCCCCGGTGGACCCGGACACGGTGCAGGAGAGCATCCAGGTCATCGCCATGGACACCCCCATGCTCATCTCCACCTACGGAAGACGCAGCACCGCCGCCGCCTATGCCTCCGAAGACCTGATTCGGGACCTGGAGAGCCGGCTCTCCAGGACGGAGGCGGACAGCGCCGTCTCCCGGCTCAACCGGGGAGAGACGGTGGAACCGGACGAGGACCTGACCACCCTGCTCCGTCTGGCGTCCTGCTTCCGGGACAGGACTGGCGGAGCCTTCAACATCGGCGTCGCGCCGCTGGTCAGTGCCTGGGGCTTCACCACGGACCACAACCAGGTCCCCGCCCCGTCGGAGATCAGCCGGCTGCTGAAAGTGGTGGAGGAGACCGCCCTGCAGGAATCGCCGGAGGGGCTCACCTTGGGGCCGGACCAGGCCATCGACCTGGGGGGCATCGCCAAGGGGTACGCCGCCGACAAACTGGCGGACCTCTTCCGGGAGTATGAGATTCCCCGGGCCATGGCCCAGCTGGGGGGCAATGTGCTGGCCTGGGGGGACCGGCCCGACGGCACGGCCTGGCGGGTGGGTGTCCAGGACCCGGCCCGGCCCGGCGAGCAGAACGCCTTTGCGGGCATCCTGAACCTGAAAAACGCCTTCGCCGTCACCTCCGGGGGCTACCAGCGGTACTTTGAGGAGAGTGGAAAGCGGTACCACCACATCATCGACCCCGCCACGGGATACCCGGCGGACAGCGATTTGACCTCTGTCACCGTGGTGGCGGACTGCACCTACGACGACTGCGTGGGCACCCTGTGCGACGCCTTTTCCACGGCGTTCTTTATCATGGGGGAGGAAGAGGCCCTGGACGGCTGGCGGGAATGGCAGGAAGAATCCCCCTCTTTCTTTGACCTGGTGCTGATCACGGAGGACGGCCGGGTGGTGGTCACACAGGGGCTGGCGGAGTCCTTTACTCTGGATGAGGGGAGCGGATATACCCTTGAGATCGTCTCCTAAGTCGCGTCCCAACGGCTGGGACGCCCTGGTGGTTCTGGCGGTACTGGCACTGGCCGCGGGCAGCGCCCTGGCGGTCTGGAGCGGCGGCGCCGCGGAGGTGAGTCCCGGGACGGTGGTGGTAAGTATCGACGGCCGGGAGGCGGACCGTTTCCCCCTGTCGGCGCTGCTGGAAAGCCCCAGAAGTTACTCCAGCAACGGCTATACCCTGGAGCTGGCCTACGGTCTCCGGGGCGAGGAGGACCCGCCGCCGGACCACGCCCCCTCCTCCGGGGAGGCCGGCGTCCAGGTGGCCCGGTCGGAGTGCCCCACCCAGGACTGCGTCCGCACCGGGATCATCACCCAAAGCGGGCAGAGCATCGTATGCCTCCCGGCCCGGATCATTGTCCAGCTGACCGGAGCGGAATCAGAGCCCGGCGCCGTGGACGCCGTGCTGGGTTAGGAGGCGGCGGATGAAACTGACCACAAAGCAGCTGACCCTCTGCGCCGTGCTGACGGCCCTGGCCCTGGCCCTGAGCTATCTGGAGAACCTCTTCCCCCTGGCCCTGGCCATTCCCATCCCCGGGGTGAAGCTGGGCCTTGGGAACATCGTGACGGTGTTTGCCCTGTACGCCCTGGGGCCCGGACAGGCGCTGATGATTCTCACCGCCCGGTGTCTGCTGGGGGCCATGTTCGCCGGGAACATGAACGCCCTGTTGTTCTCCCTGCTGGGGGGACTGGCCGCCATGCTGGCCATGATTCTCCTGGTCCGGCTGGGGAGATGCTCTGTCTACGGCGTGTCTGTGGGCGGGGCTGCGGCCCACAACTGCGGCCAGATGGCCGCGGCGGTGCTGACCCTGGGCAGTACCGCGCCGCTCTACTATCTGCCCGTTCTGCTGGCGGTGTCCCTGCTTACGGGGACCCTGACGGGACTGGTGAGCGCGTGCCTCTTCCAGACCCTGGGCCACACAAATCTGCGACATCTCATAAAGGAGTGACTGCGTTGGACCGGAAACCGGTGAGCAAAAAGGACGAGATCATCCTCCAGCAGCTGGAGGTGATCCGCACCATGACGGAGAACAACCTGAACCGCATGGGCACGGATTTCTGGGGCTCTCCCGCCGCGCCCGAAGCGGAGAAACCCGCGGAGGAGCGGCCCCGGGTGGACCGCCCGCCGGAGAAGCCCACTGCCTCCTCTACCGGAAACGACGCCACGGAGCCCCCGGCGGCGGAAGCGCCCCCTCCCCCGGAGAAGATCGAGGATCTCCAGGCGGAGCTGGAGGGCTACATCGGCCTTGCCTCGGTGAAAAAAGAGGTGAAGAACCTCATCAACATGGTGACGGTCCACAAAATGCGCAGAGAACAGAATCTGCCTGCGGCGGATCTCTCGCTGCACATGGTGTTCTCCGGCAATCCCGGTACCGGCAAAACCACCATCGCCCGGATGATGGCCCGTATCTATCACAGTCTCGGCATTTTGTCCAAGGGACATCTGGTAGAGGTGGACCGCAGCGGCCTGGTGGCGGGCTACGTGGGTCAGACGGCTCTGAAGGTCAAAAAGGTGATCGACTCCGCCCTGGGCGGCGTGCTGTTCATTGACGAGGCCTACGCCCTCAACGGCGGCGCGGAAAACGACTTCGGCCAGGAGGCCATCGACACCATTCTCAAGGCCATGGAGGACCACCGGGACGATCTGGTGGTCATCGCGGCGGGGTATGATGATCTGATGGACCGGTTCATCCACTCCAACCCCGGTCTGGAATCCCGATTCAACCGCTTCCTCCACTTTGCCGACTACACCGCCGATGAGATGATGAAAATCTTCGAGATGCAGTGCAAAAAGGGCTGCTACACGCTGGAGGCAGAGGCGGCGGGGCTGGTGCGGGACTTTATCAAGGAGGAGAACACCGATCCGGTCTCCTTCGGCAACGCCCGGGGCGTGCGGAACATCTTCGAGCAGATTCTGGTGAATCAGGCCAACCGTCTGGCGGCCATGGAGCACGTGACACGGGAGGACCTGATGTCCATCACCCCCGCCGATGTGCAGGCGGCCCGGGGAATGGAGGTTTCCGCTCCCGCCCGCGAGTCCCCGGCGGAGTGAGCGAAACAGGGCCGTGCGCTTTAGGTGGGTACAGATAAGGAAGCACCCAACCCACCCACAGCCGAACCCTAAAACCGAAAAGACAGGAGGCCGAATGGGTGTGCCTGATAAAGAATGACGCGCAGAACCCAAAAATATCAGGCAGTCACCGCAAAATGAAGCCAATGTGACACAAATTAACACCCGAGCGAAAGCACGATTGAAAGATCGTGCTTTTTCTTTTGCCCAAAAGGAGGCCCTGACCATGCCGGAAATCATTTTATCAGATTATTTCTACGGCGATGAATCGGAGGAATTTGTCTTTTTCAAAATCCCCCGCCAGTTGATCACGGACCCGAAGTTCAAGCACGTCTCCACGGACGCCAAGTTGCTGTATGGGATGCTGCTGGACCGTATGAGCCTTTCCGCCAGGAACGACTGGTATGACAGCGACACTTGGCGCGTCTATATCTACTACACCGTGGAGGAAATCTGCGAGGATAGAGGTCGAGGATATGGTCAAGCTGTGCCCGCACATCGTCCGCATTGTCCTCTGTCACCTGCTCCGGCAGGGCGGCGATCAAGTCCTCGATGGGACAGATACGGCACTCATACCCGCAGGACGCGCCGGGGTCGGCCTGGACATAGCCGCACTCGCTGTCATGGCTGTGCTGGCAGTCCAGAAGGTTTTCCGTGTCCGCGCCGACCTCGTAGGGGTCGCCGCCGTCCGCGTCGGGGAGTACCCCCAGGGTGTAGCACTCCGCTGTGTGCTGGTGGCCGCAGTCGTGGCCCTCGGTGGGGGCGGTGTAGCCGCAGCCGATGTGTTCCGGGTGATGGTCACAAAGCCCGGTGTCCGGCTCACCCTCCACCGCGAACGCCCAGGTGGGGCAAAGGCTCAGGCACAGGGCCAGAGCGGTGATGATACTCAAAATTCTGCGCTTCATAGAACAACGTCCTCCTTGGAAATAGAAATTGGATTTTTTCTCCTTGAAATGCGTCTCACCGTGAGACGCATTTTTGCTTCACGCTAAAGTCGCGTCCTCTGCCAAAAGGGTGTTTTCTGTTGGGGGAGGATGTCCCCGGTTAAAAACCGCTTTACCGCCGCCCGGAAGTCAGCTTCGGTAAATGGGCGGGTCAGAAATTCAAAAATCTGATAGCGTATTGCCATTCCCGCAAAATAGCGGTCGCTGGTGATCCAGACAACCATCGTTTTGCAGTTGAGTTCCCGGTGCTTGATAACCTGCTCCATCCCCTTTGCGCCGTCTACGCTCACCACTACAAAATCGTGTTCCGGGTCATAGTGAAAGAAACCGTCGTCCGGGTCGCGGGTGATTTTTGCGTCTGGCGCTTCCTCCCGCAGTATGCGGGTGAACAGCTCATACTCAGTGTCGGACGGGGTGTATATAACTGCGTTCATACTCATTCCCTCGTTGTGCCGGAAAATGCGTCTCACCGTGAGACGCATTTCACGGCCTATATCAGTCCCAAACTCCGCGCCGCCAGCAGCGCGTCCGCTTTGTTGTCAGCACTCAGTTTGCGGTAGTTTTCTTTGATGTGATACTTCACGTTGTCCGGCTTCAGCTCCAGCCTTTGTGCGATCTGATTGACGGACAGGCCATCGGCCTGCAAACGGAGGATCGTCAGAGCTGTGCCCCCAAAATCCGTTGACGCCGCTGCCCGTTTTTTTAGGTATAGCGGATAGCGCCGGGACACTTCTGCGGCCTCGTCCAACACCCGGCGCAGCCAGTCCTTATCCAGCGTCCCCGCGCTCTGCATGGCCTTTTTCTCCCGCTGGAGCAGGGGCCACACCGCCGCACCCTCCTCGGTAATGAGCCGCAGGAAACGATAGCTCTCCGCCTCCCGGAGAACGGCGGCCAGTTCGTCCTGCCACGGCCCGCCTGCCCGCTCCTTGGTGATAGCAGACAGCAGCCCGGTTTCCATGCGGATATAAGGCCGGTTGGTCTGTTCGGCGTAGTAGCGCAGCTTTTCCAAAAGGGCCTGGGCTTTCATGTACTCCCCGTTCGCTAAATAGCAGCGTACTTTCGTCAGATAGCGGTATCGCTCCAGACTGCAAAACTCCACATCCTCGTCCGGGGCTGTTTTTATCCAGCGTTCCACCCCGTCCAGATTGCCCTCCCACAGCTCCATCCGGCACTTGAGGGCCTGGATATTGGGCAGAAGCTGAACAGCCCGGTTTTGTTTTGCGGACTGTTCAAAGGAAGCCAGCAGCTCCCGCGCCGCCTGTCTCTCTCCTTTCAGCATGGCCAGCCCCACTTCACACCCTGCGGCGGTAGCCAACCGAAACTCCGCGCCGGGGAGGGGCTGGCCGGTCTGACTGTCCCGCTTCTGGATAATCAGACTGCCTTTCGGCTGGTTCTTAAAGGTGAGGGTAACGGTGCGGCCCTCCTTGATCTGCACGGTCTGGCTCTGGGTGTCGATGATAAAACCGGCAGGGGCGCGGGTTTCCGTGACTACCACGCTCTTGCCGGGTTTCAGGCCGGGGATACGGATTTCGCCGTTCTCGTCGGTGCGGTAAACGCCGTTGCTGTCACCGATCAGAGTACCATCTGCATACATAATTTTGAACTCGGCATCCTGGAGCGTAATGCTGGGATTGACGGAGCATACCTTTCTGATAAGCAAAATCCCGTCCGGGGAATTGTCAAAACGGACAGTAATGACACTCTGTTCCCCGCTGTCCGCCAGATACACCGTCTCGGAGGAATTGATGATGCTGTACCCATCGGCGGGGCTGACTTCCTCCACGACGTAAGTGCCGCTTTTCAGCCCTGTCCAGATAGCGGTGCCGTTTTTGCCCGTCACTTTCTGCCCGATC
>CAJTZI010000034.1 GCA_910584075.1 uncultured Oscillibacter sp. | reverse complement strand
GGGCCGTGTCTTAACCACTTGACCAACGGGCCATGACTGAGGAAAATCTATCTCCCCTCCATCAACTCGGGTCTGCTTTACCGGAATACGGTTCCATGGAAAACAGGAGAAGAATGTTGGGGATTCCATGAAGCGCCCGACGGCGCTCCATGGAACTGGTAGCGGCACCTGGATTTGAACCGGGGACACTGCGGGTATGAACCGCATGCTCTAGCCAACTGAGCTATGCCGCCATAGCTTGCCCGTAACGGGCAAAAATTACTATAACAGATCGGGGGTGTTTTTGTCAAGCCCTCCCGACAAAAAAATTAAAAATTTTTCCTCTAAAAACTGGAGCGCATCCTCTGACCAAGAGCGGTTCTCGGAAATCATGAAAAAGACGGGATGGCGGGACAGAACGGAGGGTCCACGGACAGCGGCAGCAACGGACGCGGCGTCTTGGCACAGCACGCAGCAATACCACGCCATCTTTTGAAAAAGAGAATGTCTCTCTCAACGGAATGCCGGAGTTTGCAGAGAGATTTGTGATATTCCCCCAGATATTTTCAGTTTCTCCTCAGCGGAATAACCGGTCTCACTCCCTCATCGACAGCCTCGGAATGGTTGTGTCTGCATCACAGCCCCAGTCCGTCAGAAGATCTTCCGCCCGGAATCCCTCAATCAGCCGCACTTCGATCCCGCAATCCTCTGTGGCGGCAGCAGTGCCCAGGAATCGCACCGGCATACCATGTGCATCCATAGCCAAATGTACTTGATGTTGAGCTCCTTATGTGCGGTTCATCGTCTGATTCCCGTCCTGTGCTCCAGCGGCGTCCGGATGTACTGTGACATGGCTGGTATCCCCAAATTCCCTGTGATCCACCGGGACTTCCGGAATCTTCTCTCAGATTTCCCTGTCACGCCGCCGGCAAAACCGGCGGTGTCCCCTCTTCCGGTTTCCATGCGCTTCCGGCAAGACTGGCCAGAGCACTTTGGTTCGCAGAATTCAGAACACTCCGTCGGCCGGCTGCCGGGTACTTAGGCATGGCCTCCTGGCATGGTCTTCCCGCCAATGGTATATGGCCGGTTCTTCTCCTGCGTCCTGACGCTCATAGTTGAGGCTGTTCCCCTGCCATTTCTCTGCCCCCTCCGTTTAGAGATCTGCTGTACTGTGGAGACGGGCGATTGTCCAGATGGTGGGAATTGCGTCCCCGCTGTTGCACCAGGGCGGAAAATGGCGTACAATGGCGTTGATCTCAAAAGAAGGGGCACCGCCATGTACATCGCCGACCTCCACATCCACTCCCGCTTCTCCTATGCCACCAGCCGGGACTGTGACCTCCCCCATCTGGACTGGTGGGCCCGCCGCAAGGGCATCGGCCTGCTGGGCACCGGCGACTTCACCCATCCCGCCTGGCGGGCGGAGCTGCGGCAGCAGCTGGTTCCGGCGGAGGAGGGCGTCTATATCCTCAAAGAGGAGTACCGCCTGCCGGGGGCGGCGGCGGGGGAGACGCCCCGGTTTGCCGTCACCGGGGAGATCAGCTCCATCTACAAGCGGAGCGGGAAAACCCGCCGGGTCCACAGCCTGATCCTCCTGCCCTCCCTGGAGGCGGCGGACGCCCTTTCCGCCCGCCTGGAGGCCGTGGGGAACATCTGCTCCGACGGCAGGCCCATCCTGGGCCTGGACAGCCGCCGTCTGTTGGAGATGGTTCTGGAGGCGTGCCCGGAGGCGGAGCTGATCCCCGCCCATATCTGGACACCCCACTTCTCCATGTTCGGGGCCTTCACCGGCTTTCACACAGTGGAGGAGTGCTTCGGGGACCTGGCGCCCCACATCCGCGCCGTGGAGACAGGACTGTCCTCGGACCCGCCCATGAACTGGCGGGTCCCCGCCCTGGACGGACTGACGCTGGTCTCCAACTCCGACGCCCACTCCCCGGCGAGGCTGGGCCGGGAGGCCAACCTCCTGGAGACAGAGCGGACTTACCCGGCGCTGACCCGGGCTATCCGCACCGGGGAGGGCTTCGGCGGCACCATCGAGTTCTTTCCGGAGGAGGGAAAATACCACCTGGACGGCCACCGGAGCTGCGGCGTGTGCCTGACGCCGGAGGAGACGGCGGCTCGGGGCGGGCTCTGCCCAGTATGCGGGAAGAAGCTGACCGTTGGCGTGGAGCACCGGTTGGAAGAACTGGCGGCGCGCCCCGCGGGGTTCCGGCCCCCGGAGGCCAAGCCCTTTGAGAGCCTGGTGCCCCTGCCGGAGGTCATCGCCGCCTGTATGGGCTTCTCCCCGGCGGGGAAGAAGACGGCGGCGGCGTACGAAGCACTGCTGCAAGCGCTGGGGCCGGAGTTCCGCATCCTCCGGGAGGTCCCCGTTGCGGACATTGCCCAGGCAGCGGGGCCGCTGGCTGCGGAGGGCATCCGCCGCCTGCGGCAGGGGCAGGTGGAGCTGCGGGCGGGTTTTGACGGGGTGTATGGAACCGTCACGCTGTTATCTCCCGAGGAGCGGGAGGCATTGCGGCAAAGAATTGATAAAGTTTAGGGCCGCCCTTTTCAAAGGGCGGCGGGGGCGCGGGGGCTTTGCCCCGCGGGCCTGCGGCGCACAAAGCGCGGGCAGAATAAGCCGCATAAACATGGCCGCCCTCCGGTTTTGCGCCGGAAGGCGGCCCTCTATTCACTTCTTTCCCAGTCCCTCAATGTAATTCACAAACTGCTGCGCCACCCGTCCCGAGAACCCGCCGTGGCGGACCTCCCAGGTATTGGCCAGCGCCAGCAGCTCCTTCTCCTCCATCCGGATTCCCTGCCGGGCCGCCAGGGTCAGGACAATGGCCTGGAACTCCTTGGGGGTGGGGGCGTTGTAGTTGATGGTGACGCCGAACCGGGCGGAGAGAGACAGCTTTTCCTCCACCGTGTCGGAGCGGTGGATGTCTCCGTGGTGCTCCATGTCCGTGCGGTCGTTCCAGGTCTCCCGGATGAGATGGCGGCGGTTGGAGGTGGCGTAGATGAGCACGTTGTCCGGCCGGGTCTCCACGCCGCCCTCGATGACAGCCTTGAGGAACTTGTACTCCACCTCGTTCTCCTCAAAGGACAGGTCGTCGATGAAGATGATGAAGCGGTAATTCCGGTTCTTCACCTGGGCCAGAACGGCGGAGAGATCCTCAAATTGATGCTTGTAGATCTCGATCATCCGCAGACCCCGGCTGAAATACTCGTTGACCAGGGCCTTGGCGCTGGTGGACTTGCCGGTGCCGGCGTCGCCGTAGAGCAGCACATTGTTGGCGTGCCTGCCGGCCAGGAAGGCCTCGGTGTTCCGGCGGAGCTCCTCCTTCTGCTTCTCGTAGCCCAGCAGGTCCTCCAGCATCACCCGGTCCACGTTGGTGATGGGCAAAAACTCCAGCTCTCTCCCGTGCCCCTGGACACGGAAGGCCCTGTTCATGGCGAAGAGGCCGAAACCATACTGCCGGTAGTAGCTGGTCATCAGGGAGAAGACGTCCTCCTCGTCCCGGGCCTGGGCCAGGGCGCGGCTCAAAATCCGTACCTGCCAGCTGATATCCCGGTTGTACATCCGCTCCCCCTTTGGCAGGGCGCTGTAATGGGAGATGACGGTGAAGCAGTCAACCCCCAGGTCCTTCTCAATGGGGGAGAAGTCGTAGCGGAACAGGCGGCGGAAGACGGCGAAGTCGCCCTTGACAAAGCCGTTGACACTGCCATCCCGGCTGCCGGAGCGTTCGCAGGTGAGGGTAAAGGCGTTCCGGTTGGTCATCATCAGCCATGTGAGGTAGCAGTGCCACAGGTTCTCGTCAAACCCGCATGCAGTGCCAAGCTCCAGGAGCCGCTTGATCTCCCTGTAAATCCGCTGAATGAGCTGGTCCCGGTCAAAGCCGCCCCGTTCCCAGTCCCGGAGGATCTCCGAGAGGCGGAGGAGGATGCTGTCCTCTCCCAGATCGCTGTACATCAAAAGGTGCGCCACATCGCGATACATTTACGCCACTTCCTTCTATGTTTGGATTGCCGCCGCCCCGGAGCGGCGGCGCCGGATCAGTCCAGCACGGCTCCCCTGTCGGCGGAGGATACCAGTCTGGCGTACCGGGCCAGATATCCGGTCTTAATCCGGGGCTCCGGGCAGACCCAGGCGGCCTTCCGCCGGGACAGCTCCTCGTCGGAGACCTTCAGGGCGATGGTGTGGGCGGGAATGTCGATGGCGATGAGATCGCCCTCCTCCACCAGGCCGATGGGTCCGCCGGAGGCGGCCTCCGGGGACACGTGGCCGATGGACGCGCCCCGGGTGGCTCCGGAAAACCGGCCGTCGGTGATCAGGGCCACGTCCCTGTCCAGCCCCATGCCGGCGATGGCGGAGGTGGGATTCAGCATCTCACGCATACCAGGGCCGCCCCTGGGACCCTCGTAGCGGATGACCACCACGTCGCCGGCCCTGATTTTCCCGGCGTAGATGGCCTCGATGGCCTCCTCCTCGCTGTTGAAGACCCGGGCGGGACCCTCATGGACCATCATCTCGGCGGCCACGGCGGACTGCTTCACCACACATCCGTCCGGGGCCAGATTACCCTTGAGGACGGCGATGCCGCCGGTTTTGGAGTAGGGGTTTTCAATGGGCCGGATCAGCGTCTCGTCCCGGTTTACCGCGCCCGCAAGGTTCTCCGCCACGGTCTTTCCCGTGCAGGTGAGGCAGGAGGTGTCCAGGAGATTTGCCTTGCACAGCTCCGCCATGACGGCGTACACCCCGCCGGAGCGGTCCAGATCCTCCATGTAGGTGTCCCCGGCAGGGGCCAGGTGGCAGAGGTTTGGGGTCTTTTCACTGATCTCGTTGGCCATGTCGAAGGAGAGCTCGATGCCGCACTCGTGGGCGATGGCGGGCAGGTGCAGCATGGTGTTGGTGGAGCAGCCCAGGGCCATGTCCACCGTCTCGGCGTTGTGGAAGGCGGCGGCGGTCATGATGTCCCGGGGGCGGATGTTCTTCTCCACCAGCTCCATGATCTTCATGCCCGCGTGCTTTGCAAGGCGCAGCCGGGCAGAGTACACCGCGGGAATGGTGCCGTTGCCCCCTAGGGCCATGCCGATGGCCTCGGTGAGGCAGTTCATGGAATTGGCGGTGTACATGCCGGAGCAGGAGCCGCAGGTGGGACATGCGTTATTCTCGTACTCCTCCACCCCGGCCTCGTCCAGCTTGCCGGCGTAGTAGCCGCCGACAGCCTCAAACATATGGGAAAGGCAGGTGCGGCGCCCGTCGTTCAAATGTCCCGCCAGCATAGGGCCGCCGGAGACGAAGATGGCGGGCACATTCACCCGGGCGGCGGCCATGAGGAGACCGGGCACATTTTTGTCGCAGTTGGGGATCATGACCAGGCCGTCGAACTGGTGGGCCATGGCCATGGCTTCAGTGGAGTCGGCGATGAGGTCCCGGGTTACCAGGGAGTATTTCATGCCCACGTGGCCCATGGCGATGCCGTCGCACACGGCGATGGCGGGGAACTCCACCGGGGTGCCTCCGGCGGCCCGGACACCGGCCTTGACGGCCTCGGCGATCTTGTCCAGGTTCATGTGGCCGGGGACGATCTCATTATAGGAGCACACCACGCCGATCAGGGGCCGCTCCAGCTCCTCCCTGGTGTAGCCCAGGGCATAGAGCAATGAGCGGTTGGGGGCGGCGGGGATGCCGGATTTTACGACGTCGGAACGCATCATTTGAGAATCTCCTTTAAAATTTTGATTCAGAGTGAATTGGGAGGAGGCGTGCTTGTATGATTTGCATAAGTCGGCCAATCCGGCGCATAATCAGAATTTGCCTGGTCGCCCCAGAGCGTCCAGCCGGCGCGTGTTCCGCGGGCGAAGAGCTCCAGATACGGCCCCGGGCTGCAGGCCTCAATAATGGGATATATTTCATCGGGCTTTCTGGAGTGTTCCCGCTTCATGGACCGGATTAAGTTAACTTGACTTCTGGCTGGGGCAAGGGTGCGGTTTGGTTTTCCGCGAATTCCAAACAAAAGAAGTTCGGTAACATTTCGGAAGTAAAACCCCACGCCCCGGCCGTCAGGACCGCCGTCCTTGCGGACTTTTTCCCAGACAATATTTGCCTTATATTCAAATCCCCAGGCCTGCATGACAGCCAGCCCCTCCGGTAAAAGAGCATTGGGCACCCACAAGTATAAATGCGCCTTTTCATCGGTGACGGCTTCAACGGGTATCTTCTTGATATCCTCCAGTTCCATCGTGGGATAGCGGTTTAGCCGTTTATGCTCCGGCGCCACCTTTCCTGTCCGGTTTTGAAACTGCCAGGGAGGGTCGGCTAAAATGGTTCTGTATTTCTGGGAATCACAGACAGATAAAAAGTTCTGAATGGTCTGTTCGCAATCTCTCTTTTTACTCATATATAACACCCCAATCTGAAATACAGGCCGGAGTAATTCCAATGGCTAAGATCGGGCATCCGCCATGGCGTCTGGAATCCAAGCGGGGAAGGAGCTTGCCCATCCAGGTAGTGCTTGCGCCATATTTCGGCATAACGCCGTACATTTTGAAAACCTCGTTCAGGCTTTCGCTGCGGGTGATGATGATGCCGGCACTGATCAGATCGCACTCATAATAGGTCCGCATTGCAAAGAGGTCCCGGTCATAGGTTTGATCTTTGCTGTTCCACTCTACATCCAGAGCGATTCGCCCTTTTACAAAATCTATGTTATGGCCGTCGATATAGTTTTCAATAATCTTTTCCTGATTTGGCGTGTCTGAAAACCGCCCCTTTTTTCCCGCTCGCGGATAGAATTTAACCATGAGATCACCGGATATTTTGATTTCACGCCAGCCGAGGGGCTCCAGCACCGCGGAGATTTTAGGGGGAATGGGAGATTCGTTGCCGCCTGGACTCACGATGTCCTCTTTCGTAATGGTCAGCGTTCTGAGTGCGCCAAAAATTTCCTCCAGTTCATCCGGAAAAGACTGCGTTAAAATTTCCGCGGCATGGTTATAGTTGAAGATTTCATAACGCCTCAGAATATCGTCGGGCAGCAGGCTGAGAAGCTGTTGCATGGAAAATTCCCCCTTTTGTTGACGGCAAAACAAGTGCGAGGTGCCGCGAATCGGTCAAGCACACAAGTTAATTGACTATTTTGCAGTTCATTATAGCACAAGGAGTTATAAAAGTACAAGCAGTGTGTTGAAAAGAAGGAGACAGGGTCCCAGCATCGCTGGGGCCCTGTCGTGCTGCGTCAGTTGGAGGCGGTGTCGGGGTCCGTGTCATTGCCCCAGAGCATATTGCGGCGCAGCTCCGCGCCCACGGTCTCCATGGGGTGCCTGGCCAGCTGGGCCCGCTTGGCGTTGAAGAAGGTGCGGCCAAAGCTCTTGTTCTCGGCGATCCAGCGGCCGGCAAAGGTGCCGTCCTGAATGTCGGTAAGCACGGCCTTCATGTTTTTCTTGGTCTCCTCATAGGGCAGGATGCGGCTGCCGGAGACATACTCGCCGAACTCGGCGGTGTCGGAGATGGAGTAGTTCATCATCGCCACGCCGCCCTTGTTGATCAGGTCGATGATGAGCTTCATCTCGTGGATGCACTCGAAATAGGCGTTCTCCGGGGCGTAGCCGGCCTCCACCAAGGTCTCGAAGCCCAGCTTCATCAGCTCCACCACGCCGCCGCAGAGGATGGCCTGCTCGCCGAAGAGGTCGGTCTCGGCCTCGTCCTGGAAGGTGGTCTCCATCACGCCGCCCCGGGCGCAGCCGATGCCGGCGGCGTAGGCAAGGCCGACGTCCACGGCCTTGCCGGTGGCGTTCTGCTCCACGGCCAGCAGGCAGGGCACGCCCTTGCCGTTGACGTAGGTGGAGCGGACGGTGTGTCCGGGGCCCTTGGGGGCGATCATCAGCACGTCCACATCGGCGGGGGGGACGATCTGCTTAAAGTGGATGTTGAAGCCGTGGGCGAACATCAGGGCATTGCCGGCCTCCAGATTGGGGGCAATGTCCTGCCTGTACAGATCGGCCTGGGCCTCGTCGTTGACGAGGATCATGATGATGTCGGCCCACCTGGCGGTCTCGGGCACACTCATGACCTTCAGTCCGGCGGCCTCCGCCTTGGCCTGGTTGGCACTGCCGGGCCGCAGACCCACGCACACGTCGCAGCCGGACTCCTTCAGGTTCAGGGCGTGGGCGTGGCCCTGGGAGCCGTAGCCGATAATGCCGATCTTTTTGCCGTCCAGCTTGCTGACATCGCAGTCCTTCTCATAGTACATCTTTGCCATATTCCGTATTCCTCCTAAAAATGGTGTTTACAGTCAAATCTATCGTGCTACGCCCTCATCCGACGGCGGTAGTACCGGGTGAATGGAAAAAGTCCGTGACCCTGGCCGGGTCACGGACTTTCAAAAGTTCGACTTCGGTTTCCGGCGGTTCCGACTAGAATGATTCTCTGTGGGAACCGAGGCCCGTATTCGCTCTCCGCGCACGACCAGGCGCACTATTCTGATTTCCGGTAATCAGTACCAGAGCCAGAATAATGTGAATGACCAGAATGCTGTTGAGCGCGAACGTACCAGCCATGGAAGCCTCCTTCAGTACCTGTCTTGTTTTGCTATTATACCTGCCGCAGGGGCAAAGCGCAACAAAAAAATTTACAAAGCCGCGGATTCTGGATGAACCCACGAATATTTCCGCAGAACAGGTCTGATTTATGGTGAAATGCGACAGTAAAACCCAGGGGATCACCCCTGGGCACACCGGAAAATTTTTCAGACAACAGGAGGCGTGGTATGACCGGCGGAACCGCTTTCAATACCGAAAGCTCCCGGCAAATTCCAGCAGATCGTCCTCCGAGAAGCTCCCGGCGTCCAGGCTCAGGATATAGCACTCCTCAACCTCCGGGCGGGCGAGGAGGACACAGCGATAGGTGCTGGCCAGCTCCAGGGAGTCCGGATCGATCCCCTGTTCCACCCGCTTTTCCGCGTCGGCGGCGGTATAGAGGTCGTGCTCCGCCTCAAGATCAAAGGCGGGGACAGTCAGACCGTCCAGGGAGAGGGGGGCGCTGAGACCTGTGTGATTCCACAGATGAGCAGCGGCGAAACCGCAAAGAGCTGTTTGACGCCCATGATCAAGTTCCTTTCTCCAACGGGGTGAGTTTGGGACCGGATGGATTTTATCACTCTGCGGCCAGGGATACATGGACGGGAAAAACCAGGAGTGCCCGATTCCGCGTTTTATGATGCTTCCTGAGCACAATGCAGGGGCCGGCCCGTCTCCCCACGAACTTCGGTTTTCCCATAGAACGGGCGGTATTCTCCGCTTCCACAGAACCTCTCCGAATGGGACACTCCAAAAAACTCTCCGCCCCGTGCCATTTGGGTATAAATCCCAGCAAAAAAATTCAGTCTTGACAAATCGGCCAAACTCCTGTAATTTATAAAAAAAGCAAACAGCACAGATACGATGACAGGGAAAAAATCCTCCCGGAGCGCTTCAGAGAGCCGCCGGTTGCTGCGAGGCGGCGCGGAGGGAAGGATGTCACTGGCCCTCGAGTATTCCCGCTGAGCCGTTGCGGTTAGGCGGGAACGGGTCTCCTCACCGTTACCAGAGAGGCGGGATTCGCGCGGCGGCGCCGTGCTGATTTCGGAAGCGGGCAGTTTTTTGCCAATGAGAGTGGTACCGCGGAAGTTTGGGCTTTCGTCTCTTCAAGTGAGAAGGGATGGAGGCTTTTTTTGTTGTCTGTGCCGGCTTTGAACAATCGTCAGGAGGAATGATCTATGAGGCGCGTTAAAATTTTTGACACCACCCTGCGGGACGGCGAGCAGTCCCCGGGATGCAGCATGAACCTCCCCGAAAAGGTGGAGATGGCCCGCCAGCTGGAGAAGCTGGGGGTGGACATCATCGAGGCGGGCTTCGCCATCGCCTCCCCCATGGATTTCAAGAGTGTACAGAAGATCGCCAGGGCCGTGCAAAACTGCACGGTGGCAAGTCTTGCCCGGTGCGTCAGGGGGGACATCGATGCCGCCTGGGACGCGGTGAAGGAGGCCCGGCATCCCCGCATCCACGTCTTCCTCGCCACCAGCGACATCCACATGGAGTACAAGCTGCAGATGACCCGGGAGCAGGTCCTGGCCCGCATCAGCGAGATGGTGGCCTACGCCAGGGCCAAGTGCAGTGACGTTGAGTTCTCCGCCGAGGACGCATCCCGGTCCGACTGGGCCTTTTTGGCCCAGTGCTACTCCAACGCCGTGGCCGCCGGGGCCACGACATTGAACGTCCCCGACACCGTGGGCTACTCCACCCCCCAGGAGATGGGGGACCTGATCCGCTACCTGCGGGAGAACGTCCGGGGCGTTGAGAACGTGGACATCTCCGTCCACTGTCACAACGACCTGGGCATGGCCGTGGCCAACACCCTCTCCTGCATTCAGGCAGGTGCCAGCCAGGTGGAGTGCACGGTCAACGGCATCGGCGAGCGGGCGGGCAACGCCAGCATGGAGGAGATCGTCATGGCCCTCCACACCCGGCGGGACTTCTACGGCGCGGAGAGCGGCGTCAACACAAAGCAGATCTACCGCTCCAGCAAGCTCCTCAGCAACATCACCGGCGTACCCATTCCCCCCAGCAAGGCCGTTGTGGGGGCCAACGCCTTTGCCCACGAGTCCGGCATCCACCAGCACGGCGTCATCGCCAACGCCCAGACCTACGAGATTATGAACTCCACCGACGTGGGCATCCCCCAGAACACCATGGTGCTGGGCAAGCACTCCGGCAAGCACGCCCTGCGGGAGAAGCTGGAGTCTATGGGCTACGAGCTGACGGACGAGGAGCTGGAGAGCGTGTTCACCCGCTTCAAGGTCATGGCGGATAAGAAGAAGAACATCACCGGCTCCGACCTGGAGGCCCTGGTGCTCCACCGCCGCAACAACATCAATCCCACCTGCCGCCTGGTGGGCCACTCCATCAACACCAGCACCAGCGACATCCTGCCCACCACCTCTTATGTCAAGCTGGAGCGGGACGGGGAGATGATGGAGGAAGTGGCCATCGGCTCCGGCCCCGTGGACGCCGCCTACAAGGCCATCAACCGGATGCTGGGCATGGACATCAAGCTGGAGAGCTTCAGTCTCAGCGCCGTCACCGACGGCGAGGACGCCATCGGCGAGGCCGTGGTGAAGGTTACTGACAGCAACGGCGAATCCTACACCGGCACGGGCCTGTCCACCGATATTCTGGAGTCCTCCATCCGGGCCTATGTCAACAGCATCAACAAGATCATCGAGGCCGGCACGGCCCCCGACGAAAGCTAAGGAGTACGACACGATGGGAATGACTATGACACAGAAGATCCTGGCCCGCCACGCCGGCCTGGACAGCGTCCGTCCCGGACAGCTCATCCAGGCCCGGCTGGACCTGGTGCTGGGCAACGACATCACCACCCCCGTGGCCATCAACGAGTTTGAGGCGGCGGGCTTTGACAGGGTCTTTGACAAGAGCAGAATCGCCCTGGTGATGGACCACTTCGCCCCCAACAAGGACATCAAGGCCGCCACTCAGTGCAAGCAGTGCCGGACCTTTGCCCGCCGGTTTGACATCGACCACTACTACGACGTGGGCTCCATGGGCATCGAGCACGCCCTCCTGCCGGAGCAGGGCCTGGTGGCCCCCGGCGAGGCTGTCATCGGCGCCGACTCCCACACCTGCACCTACGGCGCCCTGGGGGCCTTCTCCACCGGCGTGGGGTCCACGGACATGGGCGCCGCCATGGCAGCGGGGGAAACCTGGTTCAAGGTACCCTCCGCCATCCGGGTGAATCTGACGGGCAGGCTGCGGCCCCATGTCTCCGGAAAGGACGTGATCCTGACCCTGATCGGCATGATCGGCGTGGACGGCGCCCGGTACCAGTCTCTGGAATTCACAGGACCGGGCGTCGGAGAGCTCACCATCTATGACCGGCTGACCATTGCCAACATGGCCATTGAGGCCGGGGCGAAAAACGGCATCTTCCCCGTGGATGACGTCACCCGGGCCTATGTTCAGGACCGGGTAGACCGCCCCTGGGAGGCTGTGGAGGCCGACCCGGATGCGGAGTACGAGCGCACGGTGGAGATTGATCTCGACCAGGTGGACTGCACCGTGGCCTGGCCCCACCTGCCGGAGAACGCCCGCAGCGCCCGGGAGGGAAAGGACATCGCCATCGACCAGATCGTCATCGGCTCCTGCACCAACGGACAGCTGCCGGATATGGCGGCGGCGGCGGAGATCCTCAAAAGCCGCCGTCTGGCCTCCGGCGTCCGGGGCATCGTCATCCCCGCCACGCAGAGCGTATACCGGGAGTGCATGCACCGGGGCTATACGGACATCTTCCTGGACGCGGGCTGCATCGTCTCCACCCCCACCTGCGGCCCCTGCCTTGGCGGCTACATGGGCATCCTGGCGGCGGGAGAGCGGTGCGTCTCCACCACCAACCGCAACTTTGTAGGCCGCATGGGCCACGTGGACAGCGAGGTCTATCTGGCCTCCCCCGCCGTGGCGGCGGCCTCCGGCGTGGCCGGACATATCGCTCACCCTGAGGAGGTGCTGAAATGAACGCACACGGAACTGCCCATAAGTACGGCGACCACGTGGATACCGACGTCATCATTCCCGCCCGGTATCTCAACACCCAGAGCCACACGGAGCTGGCCGCCCACTGCATGGAGGACATCGACAAGGACTTCCCCAAAAAGAACAAACCCGGCGACATCATGGTGGCGGGGCTGAACTTCGGCTGCGGGTCCTCCCGGGAGCACGCCCCCATCGCCATCAAGGCCGCCGGCGTCTCCTGCGTCATCGCCAAAAACTTCGCCCGCATCTTCTACCGCAACGCCATCAACATCGGAATGCCGATTTTGGAGTGTCCCGCCGCCAGCGAGGGCATCGGCGACGGCGACGAGGTCTCCGTCGACTTTGACACCGGCGTCATCACCAACGTCACGAAAAACGAGACCTATCAGGCAGAGCCCTTCCCGCCCTTCATCAGGGAGATGATCGCCAAGGGCGGCCTGATGGCCTCTCTCAGAGCAAAGGAGGCGCGGATATGAACAAGACCATCGCGGTGATCCGGGGCGACGGCATTGGCCCGGAGATCGTGGGGGAGACCCTGGGCGTGCTGGACGCCGTGGCCGTCAAATTCGGCCACACCTTCACATACAAAGAGGCCCTCATGGGCGGCTGCGCCATCGATGCGTTCGGTGTGCCTCTGCCGGACTCCAGCCTCGAGACCTGCCTCAATTCCGACAGCGTGCTGCTTGGGGCTGTGGGCGGCCCCCAGTGGGACGCCCAGCCCTCCGCCAACCGCCCGGAGCGGGGCCTTTTGAAGCTGCGGGAGGCCATGGGCCTCTACACCAACGTCCGGCCTGCCCGAATGTTTTCGGACCTCTCCGCCGCCTGTCCCCTGCGCTCCGACATCGCCGCCAAGGGCATTGACTTTGTGGTGGTCCGGGAGCTGATTGGCGGAATGTACTTTGGCCGGCACACCACCGCAGAAGTGAACGGGGAGCTGAAAGCGGAGGATATCTGCTCTTACAGTGAGCACGAGATCCGCCGGGTGGCCCATGTGGCCTTCCAGATGGCGCGAAAGCGGCGGAAACGGGTCACCTCCATCGACAAGGCCAACGTGCTGGACACCTCCCGCCTGTGGCGGAAGACCGTGACGGCGGTGGCGGAGGAGTACCCTGATGTGGAGCTCCTCCATATGTACGTGGACAACGCCGCCATGCAGATCGTCCGGGACCCCAGCCAGTTTGACGTGATCGTGACGGAGAACCTCTTCGGCGACATCCTCTCCGACGAGGCCAGCCAGATCACCGGCTCCATCGGCATGATCCCCTCCTCCAGCATGGGGGAGGGTACCCGTGGGATGTATGAGCCCATCCACGGCTCCGCTCCGGACATTGCGGGCCAGGACAAGGCCAACCCCATCGGCACCGTACTGGCGGCCGCCATGATGCTGCGGTACAGCTTCGACATGGCCGCCGAGGCCGACGCCGTGGAGGCGGCGGTGGACGCCGTGCTGAGAGAGGGCTGGCGCTGCGGCGACATCATGCAGGGCGGCGGAAAGCTGGCGGGCTGCCGGGAGATGGGCCGCCTGATCCGGGAGCACATCTGATTGATTCCGCAAAAACCCTCTGAGGCAGTTCAATTGCTGGAGAACCGCTTTCGGATTTTGAACACGGTTTGATTCGTTTTCCGTGCTGCCGTCCTGACTGAGACGGCAGCACGGAGCGTTTTTTCGGGTTTTGCGCTGTCGTCCGCTCCTCCGCCCGTCCCGTCAAAACCGCCGAACCACCGCCGCGCCGGCCCGTGAAATTTGGATTGAAAATCGTCAAAGAATCCTTGTATTCCACCGGGAAATCCGGTAGAATCATGGGGAGTAAACGATTAAACAGGAGGCGAGGCTATGAGCCGGCAGGAGGCCGCGGCGCAGTACGCAGCAGCGCTGAAACAGGGCCGCAAGACCTATCACGACTGCGTGCTCCGGGGGCGTTACCCCTACCCCCAGGTGCTGGACGAGATCATCAGCGAGACCATGGTGGCCGGACAGGTGGACCTGGGCGTGGTGGAGATTCCCATTGACCAGATCAAGGGTACCAAGACGGCGGGACGGCGCACCGCCTTCGCGGCGGACTTCATGCCTCTGCTGGACCCGGACACGGAATTCGGCACCAAGTGGATGGATCTCTGCGCGGCTCATCTGGGGGACGAGGGCATCCGGGAGCCCATCCGGTGCTTTGAGTACCTGGGCCGCTTTTATGTTCAGGAGGGCAACAAGCGGGTCAGTGTGCTCAGAAGCTACGGCGCGCCGGTGATCTCCGGCTACGTGACCCGGATGGTGCCCGTGTGGTCCGGGGACCCGGAGATTCTGGCCTATTACGAATTTATGGAGTCCTACCCCCAGACAAAGCTCTATCGGGTGCGGTTCAGCCGGGCGGGCAGCTTCCAGAAGCTCCAAAAGGCCATGGGCTAT
The DNA here is from genome assembly GCA_910584075.1 of uncultured Oscillibacter sp. GTDB lineage: Bacteria > Bacillota > Clostridia > Oscillospirales > Oscillospiraceae > Oscillibacter. The sequence continues at coordinate 8,404 of CAJTZI010000034.1, read as the reverse complement.
GAGCCGGACCACGTGTGGACCGACGACGAGCGGCGGCGCTTCACCGCCGGGTACACCTATTTCCAGGAGCCCTTCCGCAAGCTGGGAGGCGGGGAGCTCAACATCACCACGGCGGACGCCCTGCTGGTGTGGCTGAAGGTCTACGACTTCGACCAGCTGGTGTCTTTCTCCACTACGGAGCTGGCAAAGAGCATCAAAGCCGTGTGGGCGGATATCAGGGCCCTGACAGAGCCCATTGAGGTCAAGACCGACGCGCCGGAGCCCAGGGACAGCGGCCTCCTGGGCCGCATCTTCAAGGGCAAGCCCGCCCGCCTCAACGTGGCATTTGTCAGCGACCAGCTGCCGGAGCACAGCGACTGGGCCCGGGCCCACGATCTGGGGCGGCAGTACCTGGAGGCCGTCATGGGGGACCGTGTGACCACCCAGGTGTTCAACGGCGTCCGCCCCGGCGGCGAGGCCGAGGCCGCCATGGAAACCGCCATCGAGAACGGAGCCCAGCTGATCTTCGCCGTCACGCCGCCGCTGATCGGGGCCTGCCGCAAGACAGCGGCCCAGCACCCGGACGTGCGGATTCTGAACTGCTCGGTCTCCATGCCCTATGCCGGCGTGCAGACCTATTACAGCCGTATCTACGAGGGGAAGTTCATCGCCGGGGCCATCGCCGGGGCCATGAGCCGGGACGGGCGCATCGGGTATGTGGCCTCCAGCCCCATCTTCGGCGTGCCCGCCAGCATCAACGCCTTCGCCCAGGGGGCCCAGCTGACCAACCCCGGTGTGCGCATCTTCCTGCGCTGGTCCTGTGTGGAGGAGAACGCCATGGAGGAGCTGGCCCGGCAGGGAGTCACACTGATCTCCAACCGGGACATCCCCACTCCGGACCGCATCCGGGAGCCCTGGGGATTGTGCCGGGTGGAGGACGGAAAATTCCGCGCCCTGGCCTCCCCCTATTGGCACTGGGGCAACGTCTACACCAATCTGGTGCGCAGCGTGTTCAACGGCGGCTGGGACGCCCTGGGCCCCCGGGGCAGCCAGGCGGTAAACTACTGGTGGGGCATGAACAGCCGCGCCATCGACATCCTGCTGGGGGAGAGCCTGCCCGCAGGCATCCGGCAGCTGGCGGAGATCCTTCGCCGGGGAATCATCGACGGGTCTATCCAGCCCTTCCAGGGGGCCACCACCGAGAAGATCCTCCACATGGACCGGCTCAGCAGCTGTGTGGAGGGCAGCATCCCCGCCTATGAGGACCTGCTGCCCATGGCCCGGTCCATCGTCCGGCTCCAGGGCGTCTATCGGGAGGGAATTCCTCCGGAGAAGGAGGACCCCATCCTGTGAAGCTGCTGCTGATCTCCGACAAGGAGTGTCCCGCCCTCTGGGACTACTACCAGCCAGGGCGGCTCAAAGGTGTGGACATGATCCTCTCCTGCGGTGACCTGAGTTCCAAATATCTCTCGTTCCTTGTGACCATGGGGGGAATGCCCCTGGTCTATGTCCACGGCAACCACGACAAGACCTACGGCCAGAATCCGCCGGAGGGGTGCGACTGCGCGGAGGACCGCATCCTCCGGGTCAAGGGACTGCGGATCCTGGGGCTGGGGGGGAGCTACCTGTACAGCGGCGGCCCCCACCAGTACACTGAGCGGCAGATGGAGAGCCGCATCCGGCGCCTGCGGTTCCAGCTTTGGCGGAGCGGCGGCGTGGACATTGTGCTGGCCCACTCCCCCATACGGGGCTACGGCGACGGGGAGGATTATGCCCACCAGGGCTTCTCCTCTCTCCTGCGGCTGGTGGACAAGCACCAGCCCAAGTACCTGATCCACGGCCACGTCCACGCCAACTACGGGGCCAACCTGCCCCGGGTTCTGCGGCGGGGGGAGACCACCATTATCAACGCCTACGAGCGGTTTCTGCTGGACACCGAAAATCCACCCCAGCCCGACCTTTGAGGGGCTGTATTCACCTCTGAGACCAGCTCGGATTTGCCGGGGGCGTGTCGTTTTCGCAGATTTTCATGTAAGGGCGGCGATTGCAGGGGTTGACTGGGGGAGTGTCCAATTCGGGGATGTTTTGTAGAGGCGGGGATCATCCGCCCGTTCTATGGGAGAACCGGAGGGGAGACGGGCCGGCGAGGGCGCCAGCCCCTGCATTCTTCTCAGGAAATATCGTAAAACGCGCAATCGGGCACTCCCTGCCTGAAGGCATCTTGACTGGGCCAGCGGGCTGTGCTATAATAAAAATGTCTATATTTCAATATTCTGCAAAGTAAATGGGAGGACTGTTTGTTATGCGGATGAAGAGGGAGCTTGCGGCTTGTCTGCTCTGCGTGCTGACTGCTGCTTCGTTGGTTTTTCCGGCCTCCGCCCACGGCTGCGGGCGCCACGGCGGCCGCCACGGCCAAAATACCGTCCAGCCTGCCGCCATAGCTGTCTGCCCGGTGGAGGGCTGTACCTCCGTTGGCCGGCACAGCCACGGCGGCACGGTATACTGCGGTTATCATCATGAGGACGGCTTCTGTGACGGAAACTGCCGGGCCCTCTGCCCCGTGGAGGACTGTGCGCTCACCGGGCGGCACAGCCACAGCGGCACGGTATACTGCGGCTATTATCATGAGAACGGCTTCTGCGACGGGAACTGCCGGGCCCTCTGCCCGGTGAAGGACTGTACGCTCACCGGGCGGCACAGCCACGGCGGCACGGCCTACTGCGGTTATCATCATGAGGACGGCTTCTGTGACGGGAACTGCCGGGCCCTCTGCCCTGTGGAGGGCTGTGCGCTCACCGGACAGCACACCCACAGCGGTACAGCCTACTGCGGACACCACCACGGCGGCGGCTTCTGCAACGGAAGCTGCGCGGCGATGTAACCGGTCAGCGGACACACATCACCTGAAAAATGGCGGCATGGAGCTTTGCTCCATGCCGCTGTCCCATTTCACCCGGAATCTCGTCTGTTCCCAGGGCCGGTTTTCTGTTTTTCAGTACAGTTAACAGTCGAAGAGCATGGACCGGCTGATGTCCGACAGCTTGTGGGCGCCGCACATGGACATGGCGTCTGCCAGCTCCGCGCGAAGCTTCTCCACGTAGAGCTTCACACCCTCCATGCCGCCGCCATAGACCATGTTCACGAAGGGGCGGCAGATCAGCACGCCGTCGGCCCCCAGGGCCAGGGCCTTGAACACATCCATGCCGGAGCGGATGCCGCCGTCCACCAGGACGGTCATCTTCCCGCCCACGGCGTCTGCGATGGCCGGCAGGACCTCAGCGGTGGCGGGACACTGGTCCAGCACCCGTCCGCCGTGGTTGGACACCACAATGGCGCTGGCCCCGGCCTCCAGGGCCTTTTTCGCCCCGGCCACGGTCATGATGCCCTTGAGGATCAAGGGCCGCTCTGCCCAGGCGGCGATCTGCCGCAGCTCCTCCACGGTCTTCCGGCCGGCGGGGGGCTCCATGTTCTGCAAAAAGGGCAGGCCCGCCGCGTCGATGTCCATGGCGACGGCAATGGGGTTCGCGGCCTTCACAAGGTCCAGCTTCTCCTTCACCAGCTCCATGTTCCAGGGCTTGATGGTGGGTACGCCGCAGCCGCCGCTCTTTGTCAGCACTTCTGCCGCGGCGCGCATGACATCGTGGTTTTGTCCGTCGCCGGTGAAAGCGGCGATGCCTGCCTCCGCGCAGGCGGGGACCAGGATCTCGTTGTATTCCAGGTCGTTGTACTTGTCGCCGTAGTGCAGTGTCACCGCCCCCACGGGGGCCGCGAACACGGGCAGGACCAGCCTGCGCCCGAACAGCTCGCAGCTGGTGTCCACGGGCAGGTTTTCACAGATGGTGTCCATGTTGACGCACAGCTCCTGCCATTTCTGATAGTTGCGGATGGCGCCGGTGCCCAGGCCCTTGGCGCCGGGGCCGGGCATGGTGTTTTTGCAGGCCAGGCCGTTGCAGACGGGGCAGGATTTGCAGTAGGGCCCCATGCAGGTGCGGCTGGCCGCCAGGACTTCCTGATAGGTCATAGTGGTTCTCCCTCCAAAACGTAAGTTGATGGAAATATTTTACCGCCTTTGGGCGGGAAAGGCAAGTGGAGAACGAAAGTATGCGTGTCCTACTGCGCATTTTATTATTTGTGCTTTCCTTGAACCTTGCTTGATCAATGGCGAAATGCACAGCGGCGAGAGATTTTTTCACCAATCAAGGCGGTTTTCCTTACCATACTCTGTGTATGGCAAGGAAAACCAACGCAAAGCGGCAGAAAAGATCCGCCGTTTGGGCGTTTTGACATTTTTCAAACAAGACCTGGGTTGCGTCGTTAAAAAAAATATGGTATCATAGCGATTGCAAAAAAGAAGGGGGCGGCGATATGACACCGGATGAAATCCTCAGCCACTGCCTGCACACCCTGGAGGGAACGGTCCTGGTCTCCAGCTGGGGGGAGCGGGGCATCTTCTACAATCCCGGCGGAAAGCTGAAGCGGGGCGTCTATGTGCTGACCGTCAAGGAGCAGAACGGGGAAAACGACAAAAGCTCCCGTCTGGACCGGGAGGGCGTATACCGGGTCAATCTGGGACTGCGGCGGGAGACCTTCCTCCGCCTCTTCGGCCCCCTGCCTCCACGCCCGCCCAAAGGCGGAATCGTGGAGATGCCCTATGACTTTTCCCAGCCGGATTGCCTCCTGCCCCACCCCGTTTACGCCTGGATGGGCTGGGTCTGCGCTCTGAATCCGTCCCGCCAGACCTTTGAGGAGCTGAGACCCCTGATTGGGGAGAGTTATGAATACGCCAGAGAGAAATATGCAAAACGGATAAAATAAGTTGCAAATCAAGGAGGGGCGCGGCTACAAGCCGCGCCCCTTCCGTCTACTCCCGCTCCAGCTCCCGGACAATCAGTGCGTCCGCGATCTCAAAAGCCCGGATCCGCCGCACTGCCAGGGTGATCTGCGCCTTGTACCGCTCCGGACGCTCCTTTCCCTCCAGAGTCTTCACCGTCTCCCGCAGCTTGTGGATTGTGGAGCCGATCTGCCGTCTGGCCTCCGTCAATTCCTCTTTTGAAAATTCCATGGAATCTCCTCTCCGCATCAGAATACGCCCAGGTGCTCCAGCAGGATCTTGACCCCCAGCAGGATCAAGATCACGCCGCCGGACAGCTCCGCCCGCCGCTTGTACCGGGCCCCGAAGAAGTTGCCCACGGCCACCCCCACCAGGGACAGGCAGAAAGTGGTGACGCCGATGACAGACGCGGCAGGAACAATGGAGACCTCCAAAAAGGCGAAAGTCACGCCCACTGCCAGGGCGTCGATGCTGGTGGCCACCGCCATCAGAAAAAGCTGCCGGAGATCCAGCCGTCCGGCGGCGCAGGCGGTTTCCGCCTCCTCCTCCGGCCCCAGGGCCTCCCGCACCATGTTGCCGCCGATGAGGCCCAGCAGGACAAAGGCCACCCAGTGGTCCAGCTCCTGTATGTACACGGCGAACCGGGACCCCAGCGCCCATCCCAGCATGGGCATAGCGGCCTGGAATCCGCCGAAGAACAGGGCGATCGCCCCGGCGTGGCGCCAGTTGAGACGGGTCATGGACAGTCCCTGACAGATGGCCACGGCAAAGGCGTCCATGGAGAGGCCCACGCCGATCAAAAGCAGCTCCAAAAAACTCATAGACAGTTCTCCTCCATCTCTCTCGTCTATCACAGTCTCACCGGCACCGGGCTGCGGATGGCGATGCTCTCCGGCGTCACCGCGCAGTCCCAGGCACAGACCCGAACGCCGCGGGACACCGCCTCCCGCAGTGCCGCCCCAAAGGCGGGGTGTGTCTCGTCGTTGGGGGCTACGGAGCGGACGTTCTCCATCTGTACCACAAAAAAGAGTACGGCTCCCAGACCGGCCTCCGCCGCCCGCCGGAGCTCCCGGATGTGCTTCACCCCCCGCTCCGTGGGGGCGTCCGGAAAGCGGGCCTCGCCGCCCTCCTCTAGGGTGACGCCCTTCACCTCCACCAGGCAGGGCCCCTGGGGCGTCTCCAGGCAGAAGTCCAGCCGGGACTCTCCGAAGGTGAACTCCGGCCGCACCGCCATGACTCCCGGCAGAAATCCGCCGCCCCTCACCCACTCGCCGAAAACCTTGTTGGGGGCCTGGGCGTCCATGTTGATCAGCCTCTCCCCCTTCTCCACAGCGATGAGGTCGAAGGCGGTCTTGCGGGCGGGACTGGTCCCCCGCTCCAGGTAAACAGCCGCACCGGGGAGAAGCAGCTCCCGGCACCGCCCCGTGTTTTTCACATGGACAGTCTGGAGCCCCTCCGCCGTCTCTACATGGGCCACAAAACGGTTGGGCCTGTCTACAAAACGGCCCGGAATCACGGTTCCATAGCGCATGGCATCTCCTCCTCCGCCAAAGGCCGGGTCCTCTGCATATATTGTATGATCATACCATAGATTTCTCCTCCAGTCGAGACCATTTGTGAAAGAAGAAATCGTTTTGCCGTGAAAAAACCCAATAAATTTTCTGTATAAAATTTCGGAAAGTCATTGTTTTTTCCGTCGGGAGTTGATACAATACGATTGCTATCATTTTTATGGGAGGGAGTATATGGAATATTCCAACTTATTCGTCTGCCTGATGGGCATGGGCACCGTGTTCTTCGGTCTCATCTGCCTCATCGTCCTGACAACGGTCATGGGCAAGATCGTGGGCGGCCACGCGGCTCCTGCCGCCGCGCCTGCGGTCATTCCCACCGCCCCCGCAGCCGCGGAGCCCAACCGCCAGGAACTGGTGGCCGCCGTCTCCGCCGCCATCGCGGAGGAGCTCGGCACGGACATCACGGGCATCCGGATCGTATCCATGAAAAAACTGTAAGAGGAAAAAGGAGAGAGCAACATGAAAAAGTACAGAGTCACCGTCAATGGCACGGCCTATGAGATCCAGCTGGAGGAGCTGACCGGCGCCGCCCCTGCCCCTGCCGCCGCTCCCGCCGCTGCCCCGGCTCCGGCTGCCGCCGCCCCTGCCGGAGGCGAGCAGGTCACTTCTCCCATGCCCGGCACCATTCTGGACATCAAGGTCAGCCAGGGTGCCGCCGTGAAGGAGGGCGACGTGCTGATGATTCTGGAGGCCATGAAGATGGAGAACGAGATTATGTGCCCCCGCAGCGGCACTGTGGCCTCCATCAACACCTCCAAGGGCGCCTCTGTGGAGTCCGGCACTCTGCTGTGTGTCATCCAGTAATCAAAGACTGGAGGACATGATATGGAACCTATTTTAAATTTTATTGCCGACTCTGGTTTTTACCAGTTCTTCCAAGCCGGCGGCTGGAGAAACCTGGTGATGATCGCCATCGCCTGCTTTTTGCTGTACCTGGGCGTCCACAAGAAGTATGAGCCCCTGCTGATGTGCACCATCGCCTTCGGCATGCTGCTGACCAACCTGCCCGGCGCCAACATGTACCACGAGATTTTCTTCGCCGGAGGCCACATCCACTGGGACCTCCTCGGCGGCGCTCCCATTACCCAGGAGTTCCTGACCGAGATGGCCGGCCTGGGCGTTGCGGAGGAAGTCCTGACCAGCGTCGCTGTCGGCCAGTCTATTACGGCGGGCCTGGTTGACATTCTGTACCTGGGCATTAAGCTCGGCATCTATCCCTGCCTGATCTTCATGGGCGTGGGCGCCATGACCGACTTCGGCCCCCTGATCGCCAATCCCAAGAGCCTGCTTCTGGGCGCCGCCGCCCAGCTGGGCATCTTCATGACCTATGTGGGCTGCCGCCTGTCCGGCATGTTTTCCGCCGCCCAGGCCGGCTCCATTGGCATCATCGGCGGCGCGGACGGCCCCACGGCCATCTTCGTCACCACCCATCTGGCCCCGGAGCTGCTGGGCCCCATCGCCGTGGCCGCTTACTCCTACATGGCCCTGGTCCCCGTGATTCAGCCGCCCATTATGAAGCTTCTGACCACGAAGGAGGAGCGCCAGATCGTTATGAAGCCTCTGCGGGAGGTCTCCAAGACAGAGAAGATCGTCTTCCCCATCATGGTGGCCATCTTCGTCTCCCTGCTGGTGCCCTCCGCCGCTCCCCTGATCATCTGCCTGATGCTGGGCAATCTCTTCCGTGAGAGCGGCGTTATGGACCGCCTCAGCAAGACCGCTCAGAACGAGCTGATCAACATCGTCACCATCTTCCTGGGCGTGTCTGTGGGCTCCACGGCCACCGCCGCCACCTTCCTCTCCCCCAAGACGCTGATGATTCTGGTGATGGGCATTGTGGCCTTCAGCTTTGGCACCGCCGGCGGCGTGATCCTGGCCAAGATCATGAATCTGTTCCTCAAGGAGAAGATCAATCCCCTCATCGGCTCCGCCGGTGTCTCCGCCGTGCCTATGGCCGCCCGTGTCTCCCAGATGGTTGGCCAGAAGGAGAATCCCCGGAACTTCCTGCTGATGCACGCCATGG
>CAJTZI010000033.1 GCA_910584075.1 uncultured Oscillibacter sp. | reverse complement strand
TGTCCTTGAAAATCAGCCGGTTTTCCTGCGGGGTGGCCTCCCGCTTCTTGGATTTGTAGCTTTCCGTGGCGGTCTTGTTGAGGACTGTCCAGCCCATATATTCTTCTTTTTTGAGGATTTGGATAAGCGTGGCGGTGGCCCATTTGTAGGGGTCTGCGCCCGACGCGCCCATGCTCACCCGCTCCCCGATGGCCCTCCAATGGGCGGCGGGGGTGAGTATCCGCTCGGCGGTCAATTCCTCCGCAATTCTGGCAAGGGGCTTGCCCTCGATAACGCCCTGGAAGATGCGCTTGACAACGGGGGCGGCTTCCTCGTCCAAAATCCATTTCTGGCGGTCGTCCGGGTCGTGCAGATAGCCGTAGGGCAGCGCGCCGGTGACGTGCTTTCCCGCCGCCGTCCTCGCGCCGAAAATCGCCCGTATCTTCCGGCTGGTATCTCTTGCGTGCCACTCCGCAAAGATGTTCCTTCTGTAGAGAAAAAAGATGCAGGCCGGTAACCGTTGCGGCGCAACGGGTTTGAAGAAATGCTGCTCGACCTGCTGGAATTGTGGCTACAACAGAAAAGCGTCCGGCAGGGTGGGAACTAATTTTGTTCCCGCCCTGCCGGACACTTTTCACAGCTTCGGTCTGATGATCCGCTCGTACAGCAGAACATACTTCACAATTTCCTTAGTTAAGATAATGCCTTCTCTTTTCTCATCGTTATCTTGAAGGCATTTATTATTTTCAACAATTTCCTTGTGAAATCCATGTGTAAAAGCAAAAATCAATATAGAAGTTATACCAGCAGCGGCAAGCAATGGAGTTGCAGCAGAAATATAGAGGGAAAATAGCGAAAAAAGGATGCCACCAAACATATCTATAATTTCAACCAAACCCATTTTCAAAAAATTCCGGGATTCGGACAACCAAATCCAATCTTGAGCTTAGTTCGGATTCGTTTACGTTGGCTGCTATCCCTCTTTCGTAATAAGAATTGCGTTCGTCCTCAATAATTGGTTCGTATACCCTATTATCAGAAACTTTATTGATAGTACGGACAACGATGAGCAGTAATTGCAACAATATCAATATATAAAGCCAGAAATAACTTCGCTCGAAAAAGCCATCAATACATAATCCAATGACAAGCGGATTTAGGGACAGGCAAACTATTTCTGCTATATCCACCTCTGGGAGTGTCCAATCACGCGTTTTATGATATATTTGAAAGTCATGCAGGGGCTGGCGCCCTCGCCGGTCCGTCTCCCCGCGAACTCCGGTGCTTCCATAGAACGGGCGGATGATCTCCGCCTCCACAAAATGCCTCTGGATTGGACACTCCCCTCACATCTCCGGCCTGTTCAGCCAGTCCTCCACCACATCCCGGACCGCCGCAGGTGTAACGCCGCCCCATACCAGGGCGTCCAGCAGCAACTGGATTTGCCTCTGGGAACTGGTGATGTCCGCCACAGTCTCCGTCTCGTCCCCATAGCAGACCTGGATGCCGTAGCGCTCCACCCCCGCCATCTCCTCCGCTACCAGGTAATAGCATACCTCCGCTCCACAGCACTCCGACTGGCCAAACCAAATTTTCCGCACACAACGACCTCTTTTCACAAAAAAATACGGCCCTGTCTGAAATATGCGAAATACTCAGCGGTCAAAAAATCCGGTTCCGGGTATTTCGGCATTTTTCAAATAGGGTCGCCGCCAGTATACCATCAAATACCGGCTGTTTTCTGTCGAATTATGTCGCTTTTCGATTTTTAATAAATTATTTTGGGAATGGACAGTCTAGGCCCGCCCCGGGTTCCTCCTTGTCCTGGAGCAGGGCCTCCAGCTCCTCCCGGTCATAGAGCAGGTTCAGCGCCTCCAGAAGGCCGTTGGCGGTCAGGTGCTCCGGCAGGTCCAGCCGTTTTAAAAGCGCCTGACGCCGGGCGGCGCTGTCCTGGCCGCCGGTGAGCCCCAGCTCAAAGAGGTCCGCCTTGGTCAGCGCCTCTTTGGCGGGCGCCTCCGCCGTCTCATCCAGGAAGGTAGCTCCCGCCCGGCGGAGAGCTTCCACCAGAACCTCCGGGCGCATACCCTCCACCCCCAGCCTGCCCTCCTTGCCGGGGCGGCGCTTGCGGCGCTCCTTGCCCCGGACATCCGGGATATAGGCCTGCCTGACCTTGTCCCTGGGCAGGGCCCCCTTGAGATAGTTCCGAATGACAAAGCCGGCGCCATCGCTGTCCGTCAGGATAATCAGCCCCTGTTTTTCCGCCAGACGGCGGAGAAAGGCCAGCTTCTCCCGGTCGTTGAAGACGGAAAAGCCCCCCAGCGTGACAATCGCCGCGTCCACCGCCTGGGCAAGGGTGTTTTTGTCGTACCGCCCCTCCACCACGATGACCTCTTTGATTCTTCTCATTTCCGCGCCGCCCCCAGCCGTACCAGCAGCAGCTTCAGCTCCCCCGCCGGATCCATGCCCTTCTCGCTTTTCATCCGGCGGTCCAGCACCTGGCACATCTGCACCGCCCCCGCGCACCACTCCGCGGTGGCCCGCCGCGCGGCGGACAGCAGCAGCTTTGCCGGGTAATCCGACCGCATATCCCACAGCTCCATGAGCCAGTACTTGTCTCGTCCGCTGTCAATGGCCATGCGGGCAGTATAGATACGCCGCAGCTGGCTTCCCAGGGCCGCCAGAATCACAATGGGCTCCGTCTGCATCTTCAAAAGGTCCCCCAGAATCGCCGATGCCCTGTCGTAGTCCCCCTGGAGCACCGCGTCAGACAGCCGAAACACCTCCGCGGACAGCACCGGGTCCGCCACGGCGTCAATGTCCGCCCGGGTGACGGAGGGGCCCTTGGCATAGGCCCCGATCTTAGCGATCTCCGGTACCAGCCCCGTCATCAGCCCGCCGCAGGTGAAGATCAGATACTCCGCCGTCTGACGGTCGATGTCCTTCCCCAGGGCCCGGAAGCGGCGGGCAATCCAGGCCTCCAGGTCGCTTCCGCTGGCGGGGCGGAACTCCACCGCCTCCACATGGCTGTCAATGGCCTTACACAGCTTCTTCATGGTCTTGTTGGGCTTGTACTCCAGCGTGTCGTACACAAACACGATGCAGCAGTAAGGCGGGATGTCCTCCAGCAGGGCGATAAGCTTGTCCCGCTGCTCCTCGTTCAGCTTGAAGATGTCAAAATCCACCGCCGCCAGCAGCGTTCGCTCCGCCATCATGGGCATGGCCTCCGCCATCTCAGTCAGGGACTGGACGTTTACATCCTTCCCCTCCACCCGGTGGTAGTTGAAGTCCTCAAACCCGGCGGGGATCAGCTTTTTCCGCAGCGCGTCCAGATAGTACTCCCGCAGATAGCTCTCCTCGCCGTAAAAAATGTAAGCGCAGCCCAGGGTCCCTGCGGAGAGGTCCCCCTTGAACTTTTGAAACGCCCCGCCGCTGCCAGACGTCTTTTTTCCGTAGGCCATGGTCAATTCTCCCGATTCAGTGATATATGGATGTCCCCGTGGAGGTCTGTGCGGAAGACGGTACAGCCCTGTCGGGCCAGCCGCTCCAGGGTCTCCTCCGAGGGATGCCCGTAGGAATTGCTCCCCACGCTGACGCAGGCCGTCTCCGGCCGGAGGGCCTCCAGCAGCTCCTCCGATGTGGAATACCCGGAGCCGTGGTGGCCCGCCACCAAAATCTCCAGGTCCGGCAGGTCATACGCCGTCAGGAGCTTTTGCTCCGTGGCCCGGTCCATGTCGCCGGTGACCAGCAGGTCCAGGTCCCCGGCAGAGGCCAGCACAGCCAATCCCTCCTCGTTGTCCCCGCCCTCCCCCACCGGCGGATAGACGGTCAGCGCCGCCGCGCCCAGGGGGAGCACACACATTTCCTCTGCGGACAAAGCGGATGCTCCCGCCGCCTCTGCCGCGGAGAAGACGGTCTCCCGCAGGCCCGCGCTGTCCGCGCCATCCGGCGCCAACAGGGCCTTCACACCCACACGCTCCGTCAAGGCGGTGACACCGGAGACGTGGTCGGTGTCATAGTGGGTCAGGATGAGGTAGTCCAGCCGCTTACAGCCCAGGGATGCCAGATGGTCCGCCGCAATGTCCCCGGCGCTGAGCCAGCTGTTTCCGCTGCCGCAGTCCACCAGAGTGAAGCGCCCCTCGGAGGCCAGCAGCACACACTGGCCCTGGCCCACGTCTAAAATAAAAATATCCAGATCCGCCCCGCAGCGCCACTGGCCCAGCTTTACCGTCACCGCCAGGGCCAGCGCCGCCAGAGCCGCCGCGGCGGCATACCTCCGGCGGTTCCCGGACCGGAACACATACGCCAGGGCAAAGAGAACGTAAACATAGATCAGCCAGTATTTCAAATAGGGGTTTGCGCAGTACAGCGCGTGATGCGGAATTCCCGCCAACAGGCGGGCCGCATGGAGGATATACCCCGCCAGCACCCTGGGGACCAGCGCCAGCGCGGCGCCCAAGGGCGTCCAGACAAAACCAGCCGCCACGGAAAAAAGCCCCAGCATGAACGCCAGCCCCGCTGCCCAGAGGCACAGCAGGTTGCTCAGAGGCGACACCAGCACCAGCCTCCCGAAATACCAGGCGGTCAGCGGCGTGGTGAACACCAGCGCGCCCATGGTGGCGGAAAAGCTGGCGGACAAAAGCCGGAAGACCCTGCCCCGGGGCCGCTCTCCTACCAAGGTGCTCATCAGCCGCGGTGTCAGCCACAGGAGGCCCGCCATGGCGGCAAAGGACAGCTGCAGGCTCACCGACGCGGCGGCAAAGGGATTTGCCAGCAAGATCAGAAACAGCGCCGCGGCCAGAGCCGTGGGCGGGTCGCTGTCCCGCCGCAGCAACGGCGCGGCCAGGAGGAGCGCCAGCATGACGCAGGCCCGCACCACCGAGGGTCTCCCGCCGGTGAGCAGGGCGTAAAACGCCAGCAGCGGCAGGGTCAGCACCGCCGTGAGGCGCCGCCGCCTTCCCGTCAGCACTGTCACAAGGGTCAGGAGGAATCCGCAGTGCATTCCGGAGACCGCCATGATGTGGTACAGCCCAGCTTCGGACAGGGCAATGCCATCACCCTCTGAGAGGCCGCTCCTGTCCCCGGTGAGGACGGCGGTCAAAAAGCCCGCCGTGCCGTCCGGACAGAGCTCCCGGACCTTCTCCGCCATGGCCCGGCCCAGGCGGGCAGGCAGCCAGCGGAGTGAGCCGGCGGTTCCGGGGCCGTATGACGCCTCTCCCCGCCCGTAGGCCAGGAGAAACACCCCCTTGGAGGTAAAGCTGGTGACGTCCGTATCCCGGATTTTCGCGGCGCTCTGAAAGCGGACCGCGCCGGCGGCCGTCTGTCCCGGCTCCAGCTCCAGCAGGGACGAGTCCCCGTAAAACACAGCCTTTCCAAAGGAATATCCATCCAGCTTGACAAACACTCTCGCGCCGTAGTCCGTCTCCTCCGCATAGCCGCACAGCGTCATGACCGCAGTGTCTTCCGTGACGGCCAAGGCCTCCATAGGCCGCTGGACCTGCCGGAGATACAGCCAGTTCCACCCCAGAGCCAGGGCCAGGGCGGCACAGGCCACGACGCTCCGGCGGCGGAGCTCCCAGGGCAGAAGAAAGGACGCCCAGCCCAGGCCCAGAAACACCAGGGCCCCCGGCAGCAGCCGCTCTGGCCAAAGCAGATACTGGGCCAGAAAGGTTCCCAGGGAGAAGGCCCCGGCGAAAACCGCCAGCTTTCTCATCTCCTGCGGGCAGGCGGATAGGGCGTCTGCTGGTCCGTGCGGCCCAGAAGGTAGTCGGTGCTGACGTTGTAGTAATCGGCCAGCTTTACAACCACCCAAGCCGGGGTCTCACGCTCTCCACTTTCATAGCGCCGGTATACACTGCGGTGCATATTCAGTAGATCCGCAATGTTCTTCTGTGTCCGGTCACTGTCTTCTCGCAAATCCCGCATGCGTTTAATTTCCATTTTATCACCCGTAAAAAATGCTACCAAACGGAGACATCCTCTCGGATGATCGTGTCCATGTGGGGCCATAAAAAGCATTATAACAGCATAAAAAGGAAAAGCCAACTCTTGTTTACAGCAAATTGCAAAATAACAGGAACCCGACCGCCGGGGACAGCGGCACCCCCAGCTGTCTCTCGGCTTTTACAACCCGCAGGAGCCTCCCAAAGGGCGGCCCCTGTCCGATTACTGGGAATTTTAATTCCGCATCTGTCCCTGTTCTCACCGGAGCACCTGGTCCAGAACCTGATAAAGCTTATCCACCTCCACAGGCTTGGACAGATGCCCGTTCATGCCGCACTCCACCGACTTTTTCAAGTCCTCGTCAAAGGCGTTTGCCGACATGGCGATGATGGGAATGGTGCGGCAGTCCTCCCGCTCCATGCGCCGGATCGCCCGGGCGGCATCCAGGCCATCCATCACCGGCATCATGATGTCCATCAGAATCACATCATACGTACCCGGCGGCGCCGTTCGGATCCGCTCCACGGCCTGGGCGCCGTCGCCGACGCAATCCACCTCAAAATTCCGCTCCTCCAGCAGACATTGGGCAATCTCGGCGTTCAGCTCGTTGTCCTCCACCACCAGAATCCGGTACCCGTCAAAGGAGAGCTCCTCTCCCTTTCCTCCGGCCTCCACAGGGCTGCCGACGGGCAGGCGGACGGCAAAGCTGAAGGTGCTGCCCTTGCCGGGAGCGCTGTCCAGCTGGATGCCGCTCCCCATCATCTGCACCAGACGGCTGCTGATGGAGAGTCCCAGCCCGGTTCCCTGCTGCTTGGAGGGATTGGCGGCGGCCTGCTCAAAGGCGCGGAAGACCCGCTCCTGTTCCTCCTTGGCAATGCCGATGCCGGTGTCGCTCACGGCGAAGCGGACCAACGGCTCTCCGCCGCCGGTGCTGTCCTCCCGCACGCTCAGCGTCACCCGGCCCTGCTCCGGGGTAAATTTCACGGCGTTGCCCAGCAGATTGACCAGCACCTGGCTGATCCGCATTTTGTCCGCCAGGAACCAGTTTTGGGTCAGGGAGATATCCTGGGTAAACGTAATTTTCTTGGCCGCCGCCTGGGGCGCAATCAGCTCCCGGACGGTCTCCAGCATCTCCCGCAGATCAAACTCACAGGGATCCAGCTTCATCTTGCCGCTCTCGATCTTGGACATATCCAGAATATCGTTGATCAGCCCCAGCAGATAATCGGAGGAGGATTGGATCTTTTGCAGGCAGTCCATGACCCGCTCCGGGCTCTGCCCGTTCTGGAGCGCGATGGCCGTCATGCCGATGATGCCGTTCATCGGCGTGCGGATCTCGTGACTCATGCGGGAGAGAAACTCGGACTTGGCCTTGCTGGCAATATCGTGCTGCCGCTGGTTCAGCTGGCCCTGGATGACCCGGCCCAGCTCCGCCAGGTCCTGCTCTGTCTCAGGGTCCTCCAAAAGCGTCCGCGGGATATCCAGAATACAGATATTTCCCATATAGCTGCCGCTGTCATACATGGGCAGCACCGCCCCCTGCTGGCCCGGCCGCACATTCAAGAAGCACTGGAGCATTTCCTGGCGGCTGTCCTCCGAGGAGAAATACCGCACCTCGTCCTTGCCCAGCCAACTGAAAAACGCCGTCTTCTCCTCCTCTTTATACTTCCTGACGCCCTTCACCACGTCCTCTCCGCTTTGATACCACTGATAATTCAGATAGTTGGAGTTGAAATCCGCCCGCAGCAGGGATACCAGAACGCCGCCGGCCTGATAGTACCGGCCGATCTTCCGGATCATCAGCATCATCTGCGCTGGGAAGTCTCCGCCCTTTCCAAAGAGGTTCAGCGCCACGGATACTAGGCTCATATCCTCACCGTATCCAACGGTGGTGATCTCATGGTCCTGCAGCGGTGGCAGGGCGGTGCGCTCCGTCTCCGGAAGCTCCCCGTAGAACAAAGGCCGTCCCGCAGGACTGGAATGCGGGGCGTTCCGCGCCAATTTCGCCATGCGGATCAGCTGTTCCACGCTCAGGTTCCGATCCGCCAGGGCCAGACCGGCCCGCACTGAAACCATGGAAAAGCGGACGGCACACGCCTCCAGCAATTCTCCTGTAAATTCCGCCGCCTGAGCTTCCGTCTGTCCCTCCAGCCACAAAACAATCTCGTCTCGGTTCAGCCGCAGGGCGGCGACACGGCTCCCGCTTTTCTCCGCAAGTGCCTGGCAGCACTCCCGCACCAGCTCGCCTAGTTCCTCCAGGATCATGTCCCCGAAGACGATGCCGTTTTCCTCGCTGATCTTCTTCATCTGGTCCAGAACCAGACTGACCACAACGCCCTCCGGCCTCTCCCGCCGGTACTCCGCCAGCTTTTTCAATCCAGCGCCGCAGGCGTAGAGACCGGTGACTCCGTCCACGGTGTTTTTCCGAATCTGCTCAGCCTCCCGCTCCTTTTGTTCCTGAATGTCGCGGATGCTGCCCACCAGCTTCCACCGCCGGCCGTCGGTATCGCAGACCACCTTTCCCGTAACCGCCACCCAGAGAAATTCCGCGTCCTCCGGCCACTTCAGCCGGAATTCCGCGTACAGGTGATCCGTCTCGCTCCGGAGCGCCTCCACGGCCCGGGCCCGGTCCTTCTCATAGATATAACTGGGGTTAATAAAACAGCCCCCATAGCCGCCGCACTGCCACTGTCCGCTCATCGTCGGATGGTTGACCACATCCAGTGTCTCGCTCCGCAGGTCATAGGAGAAGAAGATGTCCTTGGAGGATTCCAGCGCCAGCTTGTAGCGCTCCTTCTCCTCCAGCAGGATGTTTTCCGCCTTCCGCTGCCGTTCCGTCAGATCCACAACCACGTCGTACAGTCTGTCGATCTCCAGAATGTTGGAGGGCTTGAAGCTTTGCAGGCCCTCCGATCCCCCGCTGATGCACCGCATCAGCTCCTGAACCGGCCGGGTCAAATGCCTGACCATCGGATAGATCCCCAGCACGCCGACGCCCAGGCCCAGCAGCACAGCCGCCACCATCCAGATATAGAGGCGGTGGCTCATGCCGAACAGGTCCTCCTCCGTGTCCAGGCCCACCAGCACCCACTCGGTATCCTCATAGGGTACATTCGTGCTGTACAGCCGCAAGGGGCACAATACGGCATAGATGCCCTGGTTGTTCAGCGTCAGCTCCTCCATACGGCAGAGGTCCGGATAAGCGGTTTCCCGCAGAAAGAACTCGCTGCCCGCGGAGCGGACCTGCTCATAGAGCATCCCCTTGCCCACAAGGGGCCTATAACTGCCGTCCCCATTCCGGACGGCCAGCAGATACCCGGACTGCTGTGAGTCGTTCAGCTCCGCCACCGGAAAGTAGTCATACAGGCTCCTGCTGGAGATCTCCACGCCCAATACGCCGTAGGTCACCCCGTCATACCGCAGCGGCAGGGAGTAGGTAATCATCTCGTGGGGGTCCGCCCGATCCTTCTCCAGGCAGAAGGGCAGCGCCCAGTAGCCCAGGTCCGCCGTATCCGCGTCTGGGAAGTCCCTTCCGGCCTGCCAGGGCTCATAGAAATAGCGGTCCGCCGCGCTTACGTCCCGTCCGTCCATATGAAACCGGGTGGTCCAGTTGGTATCCAGCGGGATATTCCAGGCTCTGGAGAGCTCCTTGCTCCCCCGCTCCAGCAGCAGATCCGTATAGTTCACGGGATTTGTGTCGGGATCGGAGTCCCGGATGAAGAATCCCTCATACTCCCCTGCCGCCCCGGGCTCCGGCCCCGTCAGGACCAGAAAGACCCCATTGGTGAAATTATTCTGCAAAATATCCAGACAAGTCGGAAACAGCAGCTCCAAAAGGCCGTCCCGCATCTCGCCGGAGCGGAGCACCGTGTCCACCTCCACATCCCGGCTGTCCAGATATTGTTCCAGAAGGCCGTTCATCAGCACCTCCTGGTCATGAACGGACGCCCAGCGCTGATTCATGTCGTTTTGCAGGATTACACCCCGGTTTTCCACCAGACGGCTCATCATATTGCCGGAGTACTCCTCCAGCGTCCCCGTAATCCGCCGTATCACCAGCGTGCCGATGGTGATGGCACCCTGCAGAAGCATGATGGCGATCAGGGGAATCAGGAACATACGGAAAATCGTTCGTTTTTTCCGCTTCTGATCAACACCTCTCATGACATACCTACTTGCCGGCAGCGGCCCGCAGCGCCTCGCAGAAGGCGCCGTACCACTCCTCAAAGGCGCCGTCCGACACATAGTCCGCCGACGCCTCCTCCAGGCTCTCGCCCTGGGCAATGGCCTCCAGCACCACCGCCCGGTCCGCCGCCGCCCGGTCCGCCAGATGGTACTCCAGCACCTTTCTGGCGGCGGAGCCATTCTGGAAGCTCTTGTTGGTATAGAGGTTCATCCCCTCCATTTCGCTGAAAATGGTGGTCAGGCAGTCATAGGTCTTCGGGGACACCGTCAGCCCCTGGTCCGCAATGACCTCATCCAGCTTCTCGGTGCTGTTGGCCTCCTTCAGCACCGGCAGGTAGCCGGAGACGGAGCCGAAGCGCAGGTTGTTCTCCGCCTGGGTGAACCACTTCAAAAATTCCACGGAGGCATACTCATGCCGCTGGTCCGACCTGCTGACCACCATCCCGGCGCCCTGCTGCACGGCACAGGCCCTTCCGCCCTCAAATACCGGGGCCGGCATCACGATATAGTCGATGGGGCGGCTGCCCTCATCCAGCTCCACCTGGTCGGGGAAATACATAGCGGACGTTGTGGAGCCGGTATAGGCCAAAATATCCCCCGTCTTCACATCGTCGGAGCGGAAAGAGCCGTAGGCCCCGAAATACCCTTTGACCATGGGGACATAGTAGTTCTCCCACAGGCGGCGCAGCTCCTCCCGGGGCGTATTCAGGGTCATCTCTCCGTTCTCCACCTGGAAGATCTCCACGCCCAGCTGCTGCAATCCGATGATGAAGTAGTTTGCCATGGCGTCCCGGCCATAAAAGGCCCGGCCGTCCTCCGGCACATCGGGCGTGAGGCTGTCCGTCCACTCGTAGTACGCCTTGGACACCTCCGCGACGCCCTCAATGGTCCGCAGGTCCTCCAGGGCGGCGCCCGTGGCCGCCGAGAAATCCTCCCAGTCCGTCCGGTTGATCATCATAATCTCCGTGGACTTCGCCGTTGGGAAGATCCGGAGGGTGCCGTCGGCGGCAATTCGGCCCTCTTCAATGTAGGAGTCCACATATTTTTCCAGCTCCTCCCCGCCGAGGTAGCTGGACAGGTCCGCCAGGGCGCCGGCCTGCTCTACCTCATAGGCGGTATCCGCGTAGGAGGAAAAGATGTCCGGCATGGCGGCCGCTCCCACCTTGCCGTTGATGGCATCCCGCACGGCCGACTCCAGATCGGGCACCGAGCCCTGGGAGTAACTCTCCACATAGATCCCCAACTCCCGGCCCGCCGTGTCATTGAACTCCTCCACCAGCGCGTCAAAGGCCGCCTGCTGAGAGCCGTTGTAATAGTGCCAGACCGTCAGGGACACCGGGTCCTTGGGGTCCAGGGGGCTCTTGGCGCCGCACCCCGCCAGTGCGGCCATCAGCGCCGCCGCCAGGCAGATGAGACCGATTTTCCTCCCTGCTCTCTCCATGATCTTCACAGGTCATCTCCTCCTTGATTTCAAAAATCACCGAATGGGTCCTGCGCGTATCTTGACCTTGCCGGCTGGCCGCCGGAAAATCCGAAAAGGACCGTGGGTCCTTTTCAGCGGCGGTTTCCACAAAGAGCCGCAAGTTTGTCCGGCCTTCCGGCAGACGAATCCGCGCGTTGCGCGGCGGTGCGCCCTTGGCGCGCCGGTCGAAAACCAGCAGCCGCTGATTCTCAATTTTATCCACTATATCACAGTTCTTCCGCGTTTTCAAGACGGCGATCCGTCCTTTTGCCCTTTGTTCCGCGGACGCCGGACCCGGCACAGAAAAGAGGGGGGACTTCCGTCCCCCCCCTGCCGCCGGTCCATCAGCCCGGCGGCCACGTCATATCCCGTCCGGCCAGCACATGAAAGTGCAGATGGGGCACGCTCTGGCCCGCCTGCTCGCCAATGTTGGACACCACACGATAGCTCGCGATGCCCATTTCCGCCGTGACCTTGGCGATTACCTCAAAAATGTGTGCCGTCACCGCGCTGTTTCCGGCGTTCACGCCGGAGACGGAGGCGATGTGCTCCCTGGGAATCACCAGGAAATGTGTGGGCGCCTGGGGGGCGATGTCCTTGAAGGCATAGCACAGCTCGTCCTCGTAGACCTTGGCACTGGGGATCTCCCCCGCGGCGATTTTACAGAATAGACAATCAGACATTTTGAAACCTCCTCTGTTTCTCCCGGCGAAGCCGCCGTTTTCAATCGCAGTCAATATGCGGCAGGCGCTTTCCGCAGCAGAGGCAGCCCGCCGCCGGAGTCCGCCTCTTGAACCGGGTCCGGATGGTACTTGCACACAGAGAACGCCATAAAAACGCCTCCCCTATACAAACCGGTTCCGACCGGCATCGTATTCGTAACGCAGCGCCGCCAGCGTATCCCGCAGCACCGTCTCATCGGCGTCCAGCGCCGCGCACAGCTCCGCGAGACTGGGGTACTCGTCCCGCAGCTTTGTGTTCACAAAACTCAGCAGAACAGCAGGATCTTTCGGAATCATCGCACAGCCCTCACTGCTCCGGCACCACGGCAAAGAACGTCAGGTCCTCCCCGCCCTCCGGGCTGTCGTTGATCAGGCTGTGCTCATGGCCCCTGGGGCAGTAGTGGCAGGAGCCCGGGCCCAGGGCCTCATACGCCCCGTCGCACAGCACCCTGCCGGTACCGGAGAGGATGTAGATGATCTCACTGCTGGTCTCGTGGGTGTGGAGGCCGATGGAGGCCCCGGGGATCAGCGTGCCCCGCATGATCTTTCCCAGGGGATCCGTGTACATTCTGGCGGA
The DNA here is from genome assembly GCA_910584075.1 of uncultured Oscillibacter sp. Classification (GTDB taxonomy): domain Bacteria; phylum Bacillota; class Clostridia; order Oscillospirales; family Oscillospiraceae; genus Oscillibacter. Next base: position 11,182 of record CAJTZI010000033.1, on the reverse strand, counting down.
GACCTCCTTCTCGCCGCCCCGCATATGGGGGATGACGGTGGTCTCCATGGCGTCGAAATCAATGAGCATATGGGTTCTCCTCTCAAAAAACATTCACGGATGTACAAACATGGCGTGGATCAGCCAGCAGAACACATCCTCCTGAAGAATGGGAGACCGGCCGTACTCCTCCTGAAAACCCGGCAGAGTCCGGACCTCCGCCAGCCAGCGGGCCATCTCCTCCGGCGGCTCCCCCGCCCTGTTCCAGGCGGCGGCTTTCACCCACTTCCGCAGCTCCTCCCAGCGGGCTGGGCTGGACCGGGCCAGGGCTTCCATCTCCGGCAGAAGGCGCTCCGCCAGAAACTGCCAGCGGACCATGTCCGAGGCGGCGAAGGGACGGGGAAACATATCCGGATGGGAGAAGAAATCCGTGTAGAGCGGCAGAATGTCCCGCTCCAGCTTTTCCGCCAGCTGATCCAGGGCGTCATCCAAAAAGGCGGTGCGGTCCTGCTGGTAGAGGATGTCCTCATAGTTCTCCACAGTATAGATCCCGCGCCGCCAGGGGTCGCCGGTGGACCAATAGTTCCAGTCCGGGTTATACCCGCGGCAGACAGGTCCAACGCCCAAATACCCCCGCCACCCGGCCTGGAACTGCTCGAAACGGCGGCCAATGATCAGATAGTCATAAAGCCGCCCGGGATTTTCGCGGACAAATCCATAGAAGCCCTTCCAGTCATAGGAAAATATGAACGCCGGAAACCGCACCTCCATCATGGCAGCCAGACGGCGCTTGACAGGGACGCTGCGGGGATGGGGCATGTGGATCGCGCTCCTTCCTCTGCTTTTGTATTGTTTTTACCAGCTGGCTTGGGCGCCGTTTTTATTTTACCATTATGGGCGGCAATTGGCTTCGCTCCTGCGGGAGCCCGGGTTTTTGAAAGCGGGTACCCCAGGGGGCACCGCCCCCTGGACCCCCGCAGCCTTTGAAAAGGCTGGTGAAACATTCATCTGCGGCTTCGCCGCCCCCCGCTTTCAGCGCAGCTTTGCGGCCACAAAATCATCCACGCTGGCCAGCGCATCGTCCAGCTTCAGCATGTCCGTGCCGCCGCCCATGGCGCTGTCCGGCTTTCCGCCGCCCTTGCCGCCGCAAATGGCGCAGACGTTCTTCACCAGGTCGCCGGCCTTGACACCCCTGGCCACGGCCTCCTTGCCGCAGACGGCCAGGAAGGAGATCTTCTCCCCGTTGACAGAGGCCAGCACAGCCACCACATCCGGCGCCTTGTCCCGCAGGAAATCGCCCATCTGGCGCAGGCCGCCCGCATCCAGGCCGTTGCGGACGGCGGTGAGCACCTTCAATCCGCCCACGTCCTTGGCGGCGGTGAGGAACTGCCTCGCCTCACCCAGGGACGCCTCGGCCTTGAACTTCTCCAGCGCCTGCCGCAGCTCCTTGTTCTCCGCCGCCTGCTGGCTGATCTTGCTCTCCAGATCGCCGGGGTTGGTCTTCAGCAGCTGGGCAGCGTGGAACAGCATCTGCTGGTTGCGATTCACTGTCTCCAGCGTCAGTCTGCCCACGGTGGCCTCAATCCGCCGGACGCCGGAGGCCACGGACCCCTCGGACTTGATACGGAAGGGGCCGGCCTTGGCGGTGTTGTCCAGATGGGTGCCGCCGCAGAACTCCATGGAGAAATCGCCCATCTCCACCACCCGGACCACATCGCCGTACTTCTCGCCGAACATGGCCACGGCGCCTTTCCGCTTGGCCTCCTCGATGGGCAGCACCTCCGTCACCACCGGATAACCCTCCAAAATGGCGTCGTTCACCAGACGGTCAATCTCGGCGAGCTGGTCTGGGGTAATGCTCTCAAAGTGGGTGAAGTCAAAGCGCAAGCGATCCGGCTCCACCAGGGAGCCCGCCTGATGCACATGGTCTCCCAGCACCTTTTTCAGGGCGGCATCCAGCAGGTGTGTGGCGCTGTGGGCCCGGCGGATGGCCTTGCGGCGCTCTGGGTCGATCTGGGCGCAGACGGTGTCGCCCACTTTCAGCACGCCCTCCGTCATTTTGCCGGAGTGGAGGAATTTGCCGCCCTTGTTCTTCTGCACGTCCGTGACTTCAAAGCCGGTCTGACCGGCGCAGAAAACGCCGCGGTCCGCCACCTGTCCGCCCATCTCGGCATAGAAGGGCGTACGGTCCAGAACCACGGCCGCCTCCACGCCGGCGACGATCTCGTCCACCAGCGCGCCCTCCGCCACAATCGCCACCACCTTGGCGTCCTCAATGCGGCCGCTGTCATAGCCCACAAACTCCGTGGCAGGCACGTCGCTGCCGAACTCGATGCCGGCCCAGCCCAGGTCCCCCAGGGCCTCCCGGGCCTTCCGGGCGCGGAGGCGCTGCTCCTCCATCAGCTTGTCGAAGCCATCCCGATCCACGGTCATCCCCTCTTCCTCCACCATCTCAACGGTAAGGTCGATGGGAAAGCCGAAGGTGTCATACAGCTTGAAGGCATCCGCGCCGGAGAAGACCTTCTCCCCCTTGGCCTTGTGGGCCGAGAGCAGGTCGTTGTAGATCCGCATGCCGCCGTCGATGGTCTTGGCGAAGTTCTCCTCCTCCGTGCGGATGACCTTGGTGATATACCCCTGCTTCTCCCGCAGGTCGGGATAGGCGGTCTCATTTTCATGCACCACCGTGTCCACCACCTCGTGTAGGAAGGGGCGGTCCACCCCCAGGAGCTTGCCATGGCGGGCGGCCCGGCGCAGCAGGCGGCGCAGGACATAGCCCCGGCCCTCGTTGCTGGGCAGCACGCCGTCGCAGATCATCATCACGGAGGAGCGGATATGGTCGGTGATGACCCGGAGGGACACATCGGTCTTGTGGCTCTCGCCGTAGTGGGCGTTTGTGATCTCGCTGACCTTATTGGTGATGTTCATCACCGTGTCCACGTCAAACAGGGAGTTCACGTTCTGACATACGCAGGCCAGCCGCTCCAGACCCATGCCGGTGTCAATGTTCTTGTTGGTCATCTCCTCGTAATGACCCTCGCCATCATTGACAAACTGGGAGAAGACGTTGTTCCAAACCTCAATATACCGGTCGCAGTCACAGCCCACGGTGCAGCCGGGCCTGCCGCAGCCGTGCTCGGGGCCCCGGTCGTAGTAAACCTCGGAGCAGGGGCCGCAGGGTCCGGCGCCGTGCTCCCAGAAATTGTCCTCCTTGCCGAAGCGGAAGATCCGCTCAGCGGGAATGCCGATGTCCTTGTTCCAGATCTCAAAGGCCTCGTCGTCGTCCAGATAGATGGAGGGATACAGTCGGTCCTCCTCCAGGCCCACCACCTTGGTGAGAAACTCCCAGCAGAAGGGAATGGCGTCCTTCTTGAAATAGTCGCCAAAGGAGAAGTTGCCCAGCATCTCAAAGTAGGTGCCGTGGCGGTCAGTCTTGCCGATGTTCTCAATGTCGCCGGTGCGGATGCACTTCTGGCAGGTGGTAACCCGGTCTCTGGGGGGCTCCTCCTCCCGGGTGAACCAGGTCTTCATGGGGGCCATGCCGCTGTTGATCAGCAAAAGACTTGCGTCGCTGGCCGGCGGGATCAGGGAAAAGCTGGGCAGCCGCAGGTGCCCCTTGCTCTCAAAGTAGCTCAGGAACATCTCCCGCAGCTCGTTTACGCCGTGATAGGGGTGTGACATATGTTTCTTCCTCCTAAAAGTTGATGGTCTGCCCACAGTCGGGAAACCGGCATAAGGAACCCGAGAAGCCGTCATTTTCCGTCCGGCTCAAAATTCCAGACGCCTCACTCCCAATTAAAAAAGCCTCCGCCCCAAGCATAGGGGCGAAGGCCTGCTTCGCGGTACCACCCTAATTATCCCCCCTGTGGAGACATCTTAGCCATCCGGTAACGGGGATGAACCGGCCCGCTCCTTGCGGGACGCTCCAAAGTGGCTGCCTCGCGGCGTGGGCTGAGGGCTCGCACCATCTCCCTCTCGCTGAGAGCCGGTTTCGTGAGGCTGGCTTTTTCACCGCGTTTCGCTTCATGAACAGTGACATTATATCCCATCTCCGGAATTTGTCAAGAATCTTCCCGCTCTTTTTTCCGCTTCTCCGCCGCCTTTTTCGCCTTTTGGCGGTTTTTGATCAGCACGCACTCCCCCGTCCGGACGCACTCTCCGCAGCCGATGCAGGGGGTGCTGTCGTTTTTTCCGCTGTACAGGATCCCGCAGATCACCCCCGGCACCGCTAAAACCGCGATTAAAAACAACCAGCCATACCACGCCACAGTCCTCTCTCCTCCCGTTTTTTCGTTAGTTTACCACAGAACGGGAGGCTCTGCCAGTGGCATAAGCAACAGCCGCAGCCCCAGCAGAGGCAGCAGCTCCTCCGGCGGTCCCGGCAGGGACGGCAGGGGAAATTCCTGGGGCTCGATCACCGCTCCATCTGGCCGGGGCAGACTCCGCTGGACGCACAGCACCGGCTCCGTCAGACTGGAGAGAGTCAGGCTGTCCCGGGGGGACAGTCCGCAGGTGATCACGGTCTCCGCCCGGAGCGGCGGCGGGCTGTCCCCGGGGATCAGCAGAACGCGGCAGGAGATCTCCGCCCTGCCCAAGGTCTCCCGGCCCCGCCGGGTCAGCGCCAGCAGATCCCATGTCCGCCCCGCCAGTCCCGCAGGAGACTCCGCCCCCAGAACGCCGGGGGGCAGATGCTCCAGCCACAGGGCCGGACAGTCAAAAATCGCTCCCTCCATCAAACCACCTCGCAATTAGGGCTTGTCTGAAAATTGTCAGCACGCCCAAGCAGCGGGCCTTTTTCTGCCATACATCGTTCAATTTTCTTGCCATCCGTCAGGATGCCTGCGAAAATTTGCCTTGTCTGGCAAAAAATTTCTCACTGTTGGGCATATCACCAATTATCAAACAAGCCCTAGTATGGTTGCCCATGAAAATTTTACTCGTTTTTTTGCCCGGGAAGTGCTATACTGTCTTTTGGAATCCGTTCAGAATCTCAGGAATCAGGAGGCGAGTGCCGTGAACCTCTGGGGCCATCTGAAAACCGTGAACCGCCACCGGGCGCTGGTGCGGAAATACTGCTTCCGCCTGGGGCTGTACTGGCAGGGACTGACCCACGATCTCAGCAAGTACTCTCCCGTGGAATTCTGGACCGGGGTGAAGTACTTCCAGGGGGACCACAGCCCCAACGACGCCCAGCGCAAGGCCCGGGGATACAGCGCCTCCTGGATGCACCACAAGGGCCGCAACCGCCACCACTTTGAGTTCTGGACGGACTACGGCCCGGAGGGCATTCAGGGCGTGGAGATGCCGGCAAAATACGTGGCGGAGATGTTCTGCGACCGTCTGGCCGCCAGCAAAGTCTACCGGGGGGCGGACTTCGACCCCGGCGACCCCTACAAGTTCTTTCTCCGGGGCCGGGACAAGCGCCTCCTGCTGCACCCCGCCACCTCCGCCCTGCTGGAGACAATTTTGATCAGGCTGCAGGACGAGGGCGAAGACGCGGCCTTTGACTATGTCCGGCGGGAGGTTTTGAAAAAACAGGCTTGACACTGTGGCGCGGCTGTGCTATTTTAAAAATACAGACCGTTGGTCTGTTTAAGGGGAGGAACGTCCAGTGGGACGAAACAAATATCCGGAGGAGACGATTCGGAAGATCCTGGACACGGCGGAGCGGCTGTTCATTGAAAAGGGTTATGACCACACCTCTCTCCAGGAGATCATTGAGCAGACAGGTCTCTCCAAGGGGGCCATTTACCACCACTTTACCTCCAAGGAGGATATCTTCTACTCCGTCTGCGACCGCATCGGCCAGCGGAACGGAGAGATCCTGGCGGAGGTCCGGGACAACCCCCATCTGAACGGCCTGGAGAAGCTGCGGACCATTTTCAAAGTCTCCATGCAGCCGGAACGGCAGGCCAAGATGTTCTGCATGATGCCCTATCTGCTGGACAACGCCAAGTTCCTGACCACGGAGATGCGGAGCATCTTCTTTGAGGTCGCCCCCTTCTTCATCGAGCCCATCATCCGCCAGGGCATGGCCGACGGCTCCATCCACACAGACCATCCCCGAGAGCTGGCAGAGGCCATGATGCTTCTGTCGGATATCTGGCTCAATCCCATCGCCCGCCCCACTACGCCGGAGGAGATCGTAGCCCGGTGCGCCTTATACAACTGTCTCTTCAACAGCTTCGGCATCTCGGAGCTGATCGACCGGGAGATCATCGACACCCTGGTGCGCTATGCGGAGATGGCCCATCCCCCCTCTCCCGAGGGAGAAATCTGCGACTGAAAAGAAACCGCCGCGCGCGGGCGGTTTCTTTTTGGAAATATAAAAACCGACGGTCGGTTTATAAAAGGAGAGCCAATATGGAACTGAAACAGACCTCTTTATTCCACCGGGACTTTACCCTGGTGGTCATCGGGCAGGTCATCTCCCTCTTCGGCAACGCGATCCTGCGCTTTGCCCTGCCGCTGTATCTTCTGCGGCAGACCGGGTCCGCGGCGCTGTTCGGCGCGGTGGGAGCTGCGGCGTTCATCCCCGCTGTGCTGTGCTCCCCCATCGGCGGCGTGGCGGCGGACCGGGTGAACAAGCGGAACATCATGGTGGCGCTGGACTTCTCCACCGCGGGACTGGTTCTGGTATTCACCCTGCTTCTGAGCTGGGCGCCTCTGGTGCCGCTGACGGCGGCCTGTCTCATGCTGCTGTACGGCATTGCCGGAGCTTATCAGCCCGCGGTACAGGCCAGCATCCCTCTTTTGGCCTCGCCGGAGCATCTGACCAGCGCCAACGCCGTCATCAACATGGTGGGCACGCTGTCCGGCCTGCTGGGGCCGGTCACTGGCGGCGTACTGTTCGGGGCCCTCGGCATCCAGCCCATTCTATGGGTCAGCATGGGCTGCTTCTTCCTCTCCGCCGTCATGGAGATCTTCATCCACATCCCTCACCGGCCCCAGGCGGCGGCAGGAGGCGTGCTGCCCACGGTGCGGCGGGATCTGAGAGAGAGCTGGCGGTTCGTCCGGCGGAAGCGCCCGGTGTTTTTGTCCGTCATGCTGGTGCTGGCTCTCTTCAACCTGGTGCTGTCCGCCGCCCTGATCGTTGGCATCCCCGTGGCGGTGGTCCAGGTGCTGAACATGAGCGACAGCCGCCTGGGGATCACCCAGGGGGCCATGGGGCTGGGCGGGCTCTGCGGCGGCGTCTTGACGGCATTCCTAGGTGCGCGCCTGCGGCTGCGGCGGGGCGGGCTCATCCTGCTGGCAGCCAGTCTGACGGCGGCGGTCATGGGGCTGTCCCTGCTGCCGGGCGTCCCTCCCTCCGCCGGCTGGTGGGCGGTCACGGTCATGAGCTTCGCTGTCATGATTCTGTCCACCATGCTGGTGGTGGTGCTCAGCGCCGCCGTCCAGGGCCAGACGCCGCCGGAGCTGCTGGGCAAGGTGATGGCCTTCATCATGGCGGTGTCCAACTGCGCCTCGCCCCTGGGGCAGGCGGTCTACGGGGCATTGTTTGAGGGCTGTCCGGCCTGGGCCGTTTTGCTGGGAGCGGCGGCGACCGCTGCGGTGACGGCTCTGTATTCGCGGCGGGTCTTCCGGGCGCTTGGCGGTTAAGGGCATGACCTTCTGCGCCCGGTCGATCATGTCCACGTCCACCTGGGACAGCCCCCAGCCGCGAATTAGGCCATCCTCGATCAACAGGCCCATGGCCTCCGCCACTTCCTCCACGGAGACGCCGCCGTTGGTGCGGTGGAGGTAGTAGAGGTCCACCATATCTGTCTGGAGCCGGTCCAGGGAGCCGTCTAGGTGTCGGTGAATCGCATCGTACACAGAACCGGCGCTGCGAACCTCGGAACGGTCCAGGAACAACTTGGTCGCCAGGACAATGTTCTGCCGCACGTCTCGCAGAGCTTTTCCGACAATGCGCTCGTTGTGTCCGGTGCCGGACAGGTTCGGGCTGTAGATCTCCGCCGTATCAAAAAATGTACAGCCATGCCGGTAGGCATTCTGAATCGCCTCAATACTGTATGCCTCCGGGGGAATCTGGCCGTAACCGTGGGAAAAGGCCATGCAGCCCATGCCAACCGCCGATACAGTCAGTTCTCCAATTTTTCTTGTTTTCATGCTGCCTCCCCGCCCGTTTGGGCGCTGTTCAAAAAGTTTGTGATGTAGGATACCGCCAGCGCAAAGTCCTCGCCTAAAAAGCCATGGTCAGCGTCCTGGATCACATGATATTCCACATTTTCTATGGTTTCCGCCAGCCGGTCCGAATAAGCGATTGGGATGATGGAATCCCTGCTGCCATGGATCAGAAGAATGTCCTTGCCGTATTCCCGAATCAGCCCATAGGGTTCCTGATCCCAAATATCTACAAAGTACCGCTGTCCCAGCCGCATTCCCAGCAGGCTGTGTGTCTCTGGTACTTCCTCCGGTGAATCAAACATCGCATGGACGTTATCATAAAGCGAAAAGCCCGGATAAATCAGAATCACAGCCCGAATCTCATCCCTGTGTTCCGCAGCAGTCATCGCAGTGACCACTCCGCCCTGACTGTTTCCCATCAGGTAGATGGAATCCACATCCACAAAATCCCATCCCCGCACTTCCTCCAGTACAGCCTCCAGGTCCGCTTTCTCCGTCAGAACCGACATATCCAGCACATTCCCGTCACTCCGGCTTCCGTAGCCCCCGCCGCAGAAATCGAAGCAGACAGTCACATACCCGGCTTCGGCCAGCGCCTCCCCGTAGCCCTTCACACGATCCAAAGTAGCGCCCAGCTCGTGAGAGAGGATCACCGCAGGCATTTTTCCCTCCACACCGGAGGGAATGTGCGCCATTCCATAGATGTCCATTCCCTCCCGGTCAACATGGATTTCTCTGGTTTCGTATACTCCGGTAGCCGTTACTGCCGGAGTGGTTGGGCTTTCTTTTTCACTCATACATCCACACAAAAGAGACGCCAGCCACATGGCGGCCGTCATCATCATTTCGATACCCTTCATTGTCTCATTCCTTACCGCTGAACGCATCCAGCGCCCGGTCAATCTCGGCAATTTCCGCCGCAGTCAGGTGGACCTCCGCCGCTCTGCCGTTTTCGATCATGCGCTCCAGCTTCCGAGTGCCGGGGATGGGGACGATCCACGGTTTCTTCCCCATGAGGTCACATTGTTTTTGCTGCTCACGTCAATGCCTACGAATAGTGGGTTCACATTTTCACCTCCCCGCGTGGAGATTTCAGGCCAGCGGGCTTTGAGATACCCATGATATCCGGAGCATCCGCAACCTCGCGTATCAGAATCATTCCGGGGCGGGCCGATGCGATAGTCCTCACTGCTAAAAGGGCGGCTCCGCTTCCGGCAAACAGCTAATGAGTTTGCAGCTAACTTCCGGTTCAGGGGAACGGACTCCGGATGAAGCAGCCTTACGGCTCAACAAGGTTACGTGGAACCTGACCCTGCTGTCCTACAGCTATTGTACCACAGGCATCTCTAAGCCTGTTGACCAATGAAGTGAACTAAGCAGACCCACTCTAAATCGTCTGCAAATCTTATTATACGAGGTTACGAGGGCACGAAAGGGGAACGTATGAAACGCGGTATTGAAATGTCGTGGGCCTACGACTACAAGGATCGTCTGGTCCTGCGGATCGAAAAGAAACGCGGCAAGCTGACGCTGGCGGAGATCCAGGACCTGCTAATGTATGAGGAGAGCCAGTCCAAGATTTTCGCCTCTCGACCAATGGATCAACGCCGCCTGTATCTTCATGCCAAATATTCCTCCAGTGTCAGCCCCTTAAAGGCCATGATCTCCGAATGGGGCGTACCAACATAGCGGAAGTGCCACGGCTCATGGGCGATGCCGGTGATATGCTCCTTACCCGCCGGGTAGCGTTCAATAAAGCCATAGGCGGGTGCCAGTTCCCGAAATATTTGGCAGATGCCTTCATAGGGGAACGCCGGACGGATAAAGTCTATCTCTGGCTGACGCAGGCCCAGGTCAATGGCTAACCCGGTTTGGTGTTCACTGTGTCCGGGCATAGCTACAAACTTCGCCGTAAACTCCGGGCCGTTCTCCTGGAGCGATTCCTCGTAAATTGTCAACTGTTCCTCCAGAGAACGCCATCCGCTCACAGGGACAATAAACCGCCATCCGTCCAGCTGCTCCATGATAAGAGAGAGGGCGTGAGCTGCTTCCTGTTCCAGCAGGATATTGGGATAGTCCTCATGAACAGGGATCAGGTCTTGTTCTGTATCTTGCGAATATGCGTGTCTGCGATTGACCAAAATCAGGCTGTTCATTTGCTCACCGCCAATTCGATTACATTGGAAATGACCTGCTCAAAGGGCATTCCGACCGCTTTCATCATGCTGGGATAACGGCTGTGGGCGGTGAAGCCGGGGATGGTGTTGACCTCGTTAAATACCACCCTGCCGTTTTCATCCAAAAACATATCCACCCGCGCAAAGCCCTGGCAGCCAAGGGCCTTATAGATGCGCTGGGCAGTTTCTTTCATTTCCGCCGCTTTTATTGGAGAAATGCGGGCGGGGACATGGATAGCGGAGGTTTTCAGCGTATACTTCTCTGTAAAATCAAAGAAGCCGTCCGCCAGTTCGATTTCGTCCAGTTCCCCCACCGTCAGGGTGTCATTTCCCAAAACGGCGCACCCGACTTCAAAGCCGGAGATCGCTTCTTCCAAAATGATGTGGTCATCGTATGCAAAGGCCAGCTCCAGAGCCGCAGACAGTCCACCGCGCTCCATAACCCTTGTGATGCCATAGGAAGAACCAGCCCGGACAGGTTTTACAAACAGCGGATCCTGTATTTATTTGTATAACTTTACGGTTTTGGGCGCTTCCAATAAGCGTATCGAAATTTGAGCGTTTTAGGCTTTGGGGAGGTCCCAGCCGGGGAAGAGCTCGGAAAAGTGGGGGAGGGATACCTCATTGCCGTCCGGGTCCACCTGGGAGGCGGTGTAACCATCGGCCACCCATGCGGTGTTGTTGATGATGAGCGCACGGGCCTCCAGGATCTTTGCCCGCATTTCCTCTGAGGCGCTGTCCAGGTCCTGATAGGCGATCTTCCTGGCCTCCGCCAGCCGTCCCTCCAGCTCCGTCTCATAACTGGACAGTGCGCCGGCAGCCGCAGGCTGCTTCCCCAGGAGGACGGTTTTCGTGGCGGAGTCGTAGCCGATCTCCACCCCCAGCAGATCGCTGACGGCCCG
>CAJTZI010000032.1 GCA_910584075.1 uncultured Oscillibacter sp. | reverse complement strand
CTCCGCCATCTCGTTGAGAATGCTTTTCTGCTTCTCAAAAGGTGGCGTGGTATTGCTACGCGCTACGCTAAAAACGCCGCTTCCTTCGTTGCCGCTGTCCAAATCCGTTGTATTGCTATTTGGCTCCTTATTTATTGACGACACTATCTAGACTCTAAGGCCCCATGATGACGCTCTCCGCCATTTCGATCAGCTCCTCCCGGGGCAGGTCAGCAAAGACGGACATCAGAAGCTCCGCCTCCATGCCGGCGGTGGAAGACGCATAGCGGTACTCGAGGCAGTCTCCGCGGATTTCCCGGACCCATCCGGAAAAGACGGAGCGGGCATCAGGGCTGAAAGCCAGCAGCAGACCGCCGCTGAGGAGGAGACACAGCGCGAGACACGCGGCAGTCTGAATAATCCGGCGCCGTATGGGGTGGCGGGAACTGCGGTCTCTCCGCCGTATTCGCCGGCGGAGGGCGGGAGAGGGCCGTGGCTGTACAGCCACGGCCGAGGCGCCCAGCGCCTCGGCGCTCTCATAAAGAGAACTGCCGTCCGCAAAAGGGCGGTATTTTTCCAGAAATTCCGCCCAGGCCCGGTCCGCGCCGCTGCTGTCCTGCCGGGGCTGCCGCTTCGCCAGGATCTCCGCCGCGCGGAGGACCTCGTCCATCTCCGCCTCTCCGGTCTCCTGAGACTGGAAATCCAGCAGAAGCAGTGCCTCCAGGTCGGCGGAGCTGGTCCGCTCAAGGGCTTTCAGACGCCTAAGATGCGCTTTTTCGGACAGTGTCATCCTGTATCCCTCCTCTCGAACAGATATATTGTGTCAAATGCAGGCCTCGATTTTTTCCTGTAAATGTTTTCGGGCCCGCTGGACCCGTTTCTTACAGCTCTCCAGGGAGATCCCCAGCTCCTCTGCCACCTCCAGTATGGTACAGCGGTCCAGAGCGATGCGCTTGAGCAGCCGAAAATCCTCACTGTCCGACAGGTCGCCGAACAGCACATCCACGCTCACAAGCTCCGGTGTCCCGGCCGGCAGGGGCCCGTCGGCGTCCAGAGACAGCAGGAGCTTTTTCAGTTTTGCCTGGGTGCGGAGCATATTCTGGCACACATGCTTCAGCGTACACATGACCCAGCGCCGGGGGTCGGCGCTGGAGAGAAACTGCTCCCGCTTGGCGCAGGCGATACAGAAGGCGTCCTGGATGGCCTCCTCTGCCAGGGCGGGCTCCCCCAGGACCCGCAGGGCGTAGACGTGGAGCGCTGGATAGAGCTCTTTATAGAGTTGTTCCACCGCGGCCTCCCACGGTTTCCGGTCCTCCATTGCATCACCTCCTGCCGGACTGTGCGGGCCTGTTTTTGGTCTGCTCGGGAATCCATTCAGATATCTGTAATATATATGTCGAAAGAAGGCCTCTTGGGGACACTCGGATGAAAATTTTTCAAGGGCTTCCCAGGGGAGATGTCCTTCGGCTATGAATCTGGGCTCTTATTATCTTATAACCTTTGCCGAGAAAGTCAAGGTCCTGTCTTGCTGTATTTTTCGCAAAGTGCGAAAAATACTATTGGCTTTTTGTTCCGTCTCCTTTATGTTCAATAGTAACTATATTGAGGAAATCAGTCGTTTCAGACCGTGCCTCAACAGGAGGTGGAGACCATCGCGGCATCAACTTACGGATACATTCGGGTCAGCACAAAGGAGCAGAACGAGGACCGGCAGCTCATTGCCATGCGGGAGCTGTCTGTGGCAGAGGAGAACATATTTATGGACAGGCAGTCGGGAAAGGATTTCCGGCGGCCGCAGTATCAGAGGATGGTAAAAAAACTGAAGCCGGACGATCTGATCTACGTCAAGAGCATCGACCGGCTGGGGCGCAATTACGAGGAGATTCTGGAGCAGTGGCGAATTCTCACCCGGGAGAAGCGGGTGGACATCGCCGTATTGGATATGCCGCTGCTGGATACCCGCCGGGGCAAGGATCTGATGGGGACTTTCCTCAGCGACATCGTTTTGCAGGTGCTGTCCTTTGTGGCGGAGAACGAGCGCAGCAATATCCGCCAGCGTCAGGCAGAGGGCATCGCGGCGGCCAGGGCCCGGGGCGTGCGGTTCGGCAGGCCGCCGCACCCTCTGCCGGAGAATTTCCGCCAGATCCACAGGGACTGGAGAGGGAAGAAGCTCACGCTGAAAGAGGCTGCCGACGCCTGCGCCATGCCGGTGGGGACATTTTACGCAAAGGCTGTCCGGATGGAAAACGACAATTGAATATTCAATAATCAAAACCGCCGGTTTGCAAAAGTGCAACTTTTGCAAACCGGCGGTTTTTAACTGACTTGATCTGGGCAGCCCCGTTTCTGCATCAGCAGTATTTTTCAATAGCGGCCCGGATCATCTTGTGGGCCTGGGCAATGGGCTCCTGATCGCCGGGGGCCAGCTCCAGCAGGGGAGCCCGGACGCTTCCAATGTCTGGCCCGCCCTGGAGGCGGAGGATCTCCTTGATTACGGCGTACATGTTCCCCTGGGCGGAGCACATCTTGTAGATGATCCGGCAGCACTCGTTCTGGACCTCCCGCCCCTTGGTCAGTTCACCGGTCTGGAAACAGCGGAAGATCTCCAGATACAGCTCCGGCATGGCGGCGTAGGTTCCGCCGATGCCGCCGGCGGCTCCGGCGGCCAGCCCGCTGAGCAGCTGTTCGTCGGGCCCGTTGAACACCAGGGCCCCCTCGTCATGCCACATTTGAATATCCTGGACGGGCATGGACGAGTTCTTCACCCCGATCACCCGGGGATTTTTCAGCATCTCCTGGAGCAGGGGCACCGTCAGGGCCACCCCCGCCAGCTGGGGGATATTGTAGATTACAAAGTCCGTGCCGGGGGCGGCGGAGGAGATATCGTTCCAGTATTTGGCGATGCCCTTGGGGGGCAGATGGAAGTAGATGGGGGGGATGGCGGCGATGGCGTCCACTCCCAGGCTTTCGGCGTGGGCGGCCAGCTCCCGGCTGTCGGCGGTGTTGTTGCAGGCCACATGGGCGATGACGGTCAGCCTGCCGTCCGCCTCGGCCATGACGTTCTCCAGGGTCTCCTTCCGCTCGGCCACGCTCTGGTAGATGCACTCGCCGGAGGAGCCGCCTACATACAGGCCCTTGACGCCCTTGTCCAGCAGGTATTTTGTGAGAAGACGGACGGCTTTGCCGTCCACTCTGCCGTCCTTGTCATAGCAGGCGTAAAAGGCGGGAAAAATGCCCTGGTATTTGGAGAGGTCTCTCATTGTTGTCACTCCTCAATCATCAATCATTCGTACCTTGAAGACCACTTTGCTCACGGTTTCCAGTCTGTCCAGCCGCATCTTGATGCGGTGGGCGTCCCCGGGAAAGACCACCAGGAAGTCCCCGGGGGAGAGGGTCAGTTTGTAGTGCCCCAGGCCCCGATAGGCGTAGAAGTCGTTGGTCTCGACCTGGTCGAATTCCTCCAGCGCCTCCGGCGGGGCGATCTCCACGCCCTCGGAGCCTTGAACCATGATGTGGATATCCAGAAACTTTTTGTGGGCTTCAAAAAAAGTGTCCTCCGCCGGAACGGTCTCATAGGTGAAGCGGGTGGCGTACACGTCGCCGCCCTTGAGTTCCACCCGCTCCGGGCCCACGCCGGTGAGAAACTCCGGCGTGATGTGGTCCAGAGCCAGGTCCAGGTTGGGGTGGATGCCCCGGTAGGCCGGGGCATCTTTATTTTTGGCGTAGATCATACTGTCTCCTTTGCTGCCACCTGTATTTCGCGGACAGCACGCGGAAGCCCCAGGGGCTCTGCCCCTGCACCCTGCAATCTCTTTGAAAAAAGACTGAACAAAACTTGCCCAGGCGCTCTGTCCCACATGCTCAACCCTTTACCGCGCCCATGGTGATGCCCTGGGTGAAGTACTTCTGGAAGATCAGGAACACGGTGATGATGGGTGCTGCCGCTAGGGCCGCACCTGCCATCAGCAGGCCGTTGTCCACGGACGTCTCCGCCTGGAGGGTTGCGATGCCCAGCGGTATGGTGTAGTTGCTGCCGCTGGCCAGCATGACCAACTGCATGAAGTAGTCGTTCCAGCAGTTGATGAAGGTAAAGATGGCCAAGGCCCCGATGCCCGGCTTAATCATGGGCATGACCACGGTGGAGAAGGTGTTCCACTCGCTGGAGCCGTCGATGCGGGCGGCCTCCAGGATCTCACCCGGGATGCTCTCCGAGAACTGCTTCATGAGGAACACGCCGAAAGGCCAGCCTACGGTGGGGAAAATAACGGCCCAGAGGCTGTCATACAGATGCAGGGCAGCCATCTCTTTCAGCAGGGGGATGAGAATGACCTGCTTGGGCAGGGCCATGGCGCAGACGATGAGGGAGAACACGATTACCCGGCCGTTAAACCGCTTTTTTGCCAGGGCGTAGCCAGCCATGGCGGCGGTGAGGCAGGTGAAGAGCATGGCAAGGGCGGACATGAGCACCGCGTTGATCAGCCAGCGAATGGCGGCGGGAGCGTCCGGTCCGGCGGTGAGAAGGATCTTTTTTCCGCCGTTGAAGAAGCTGCCGAAGGGCAGATAGACCTCCCACAGGGGGACGCTGCGCTGCTTCATCAGCTTGTCGAAGTTGTTCATCACCCACTCGGTGGGGATCCAGATGGGTTTGGTGGCGTTGATGTCGGCGCCGTTTTTGAAGGCGCCGGTGACGATCCAGTACAGCGGGAAGGTGAAGAGGACCGCCAGAATGACCAGAATGATGACAGAGACAATTTTATACGCGTGTGCGCGCCCATTTTCGATTTTCATACCGGCACCCCCTTACTTCTCTTTTGCCAGCTTGAACTGGAGGGCGGACAGGAGCCCGATGAAGATGGCCAGCACCACGCCCATGGCGTTGGCGTAGCCGAAGTGGCCCGCCTGCTCCGTCAGCTTGAAGGCAGTCCAATAGATGTGATACATCACCGTGTTGGTCCCCGCGCCGCCCTTGGTCAGCAGCTGAATCAGGGCGAAGCACTGGAAGGAGTTGATGGTGGTGATGACCAGGATATACAGGGTGGTGGGCATCATCTGGGCCCACTTCACCTTCCAGAAGACCTGGAAGCTGGTGGCCCCGTCCACCTCGGCGGCCTCCACCAGGGTCTGGTCCACGTTGCCCAGGGCGGAGACGTACAACACGATGGGCTGACCCACGGAGGTGGTGAAGAGGATCAGGATGATGCCCCAGAGGGCGTATCTGGAATCGCCCATCCAGTTGATGTTCTGTTCAATCAGGCCCGCGCCCTTGAGGACGTGGTTGAAGATGCCGGTGTAGTTGTCGTACATCCACTTCCACACCACGGTGACGGCTACGGAGCCGGTGACCACGGGGAGGTAGAAGATGCAGCGGAAGGCGGAGAGGACGGGCCCGCTGAGCTTATAGATGGCGGAGGAGACCCACAGGGAGAAGGCGCACACCGCCGGGACGCTGACGATGACGATGATAAAGGTGTTTTTCAGCGCCTCAAGGAAGGTTTCGTCATGAAACAGCCGGGAAAAGTTGGTGAAGCCGATGAAATTGCCGAACATGCCCGGGTCGTGCATATTGGTGTTGGTCAGGCTGGTGATGATGCAGATGATCATGGGAATGACCACAAAGCCGAGGAAGAAAATCAGGCTGGGCAGCAGGAACAGATAGCCGGAGATGTTTTCCCTCCGCTGGAGGGCGCGGCTCATGGTATGGGTGGACTGTTTTGCCAAAGTCAAACACTCCTTTACAACTGGAATCAGGCTCTGAAAAGAGCGGGTTCCGCAGGGAAAGAGCACGCCCCTCTCCCGCCCTTCGCGGGAGAGGGGCGCAGAACCCTTTATCGCTTTGAAAATTGATTGGGTTTAACCGGCGTTGGCGTTGGCGTTTCCGGCATAGGTGGCGACGGTGGAGGCGATGTCAGCGCCCTCGCCCACCTTCTGGAGCATGGTCCACCACTCGGTGCGGGCACCGATCCAGCCCTTGGTGACCTGATAGTAGTCGCCCAGGTAGGGCATCAGGACCTGGTACTCGTTCATGATCTCGTTGTCGGCCCAGATGTTGGAGAGGTCGGTGCCCTCGGCGGCAGAGCGGGCGGCGAAGTAGTTGGCGGTCTTGACGGCGTCAACGGTGTGCTCGGAGTCGCACATCCACTTGATGAAGGTCTTGGCGTTGTCGACCTTGGCCGGATCACCGTTGTCGAAGATGCCAAAGCCCCAGATGCCGCCCTGGAGGGCAGGAGTGCCGCTCTCAGAGGGGAAGCCCATGAAGACGATCTCTTCGCCGCTGGCGGTGAGGCCTGCACCGGTGTCGGCCTGGTTGGGGTTGAGCTGCTGGGCGATGTTCCAGCAGAAGGCCATCTTCAGGATGCCCTGGTAGAAGACCTTGATCTCGTCGCCGCCCTCGAGGGAGGCGTCAAAGGTGATGCCGGACATTCCCTTGAGCTGCTCCAGAGCCTGGATGTTCTTGGGATCATCCCAGGTGTACTTGTCGTGGGCGGCGGTGGCGAAGGTGCCGCCGTACAGGTTGTTGACGAGGGCGCGGGTGCCCTGATCGCCGCCCTGGCCCTTGCAGTACACGGCGCCCACGGGGGCGTTGAAGTGGGCATAGAGGGCGTCAACGGCCTTGATGAAGTTCTCGGTGGTCCAGGTGTGGTTTTCCAGATCCAGATACTGGTCGGCACCGGCCTCCTTGAAGGCGTTCAGGTTGATGGCCATGCAGTGGGCCGTCACGACCAGGGGATACTCGTAGACCGCGCCGTTGGAGTGGGTGCAGGCGGTCATGGCGGCGGCGTTGATCTCACTCTTGTCGGTGTCGTCAAACATATCGCTCAGATCCACCAGATAGCCCTTGTCGCCCCAGTTGGTCACCAAGCGCTCGGGGCCCTCCATGATCAGGTCGGGAGCGGCCTTGGCGGTGATGGCGGAGTTGACCCTGTCGTCACCGTCGGCGTAGGCTAAGTACTCTACCTTTACGGAAATGCCGGTGTCGGCGGTGAAGGCGTCGGTGATGGCCTTGACCTTCTCCTCCTTGCCCCAGTCGCCGATGGGATAGGTCCACAGGGTGATCGAACCACCGTCGGCGGGAGCGGGATCACTGGGGTTTTCCTGGGGCTGGTCCTGGGCGGGGGGTGTGTCGTTGCTGTTCTGGCCGCTGTTGCCTCCGCAGGCAACAAGGGCCATGACCATGGTCATGGCCAATAGAATTGCGAGCAGCTTCTTCATCGCGGATCCTCCTTCAAAATCACAAAAAATAGGCCTGTGAGACGTTTCTCACTGTGTAAATTATACAAGCGATTCCTATATCTGTCAATTGAAATCGAAAAAATTTGCAAAAAAATTGCATCTTTAGTGGATGTTTCAAAAAATATTTCGATTTTTAGGCAATTTACACTCGAAATTACTTGTCTTTACGCAAGGGAACGCCTTGACAAACATGAAAAAACTGGTAGCCTAATAGAGAAGAGGCGGCCGGAGACGGCAAAAATCTGAAAGTGAAAGGGAGAGGACCATGAAGAAGCATATTCTCTGCCTGGGGGATTCCAATACCCACGGCTACTGCGCAGACCCCGCCGACTGTGCCGACGGCGGCATCCGGTTCAATGAGGACGAGCGATGGACCTGCCTGCTGCAAAAGGCACTGGGGCCGGAGTATCTTGTGACGGAGGAGGGACTCAGCGGCCGTACCACCGTATTCCCGGACCCCCTCCACGAGAGCATGGATGCCGTGGGCGTCCTCTACGCCCTGCTGAAAAGCCATGAGACCGTGGATCTGTTGGTGATCATGCTGGGAACCAACGATACGAAGGAGCGCCTGGGGGCCAACGCCGCCTGCATTGCCATCGGTATGGAGCGGCTGGTCCGCAAGGCCCAGAGCGTGGACTGCTGGGGGAATCACGCCCCCAATATTCTGGTTGTCTGTCCGCCTCCCATCCGCCCGGAGATGGAACTGGCGGAGTGCGGCCAGCCCATGGGGAAGGGCTGCCTGGAGAAGTCCCGGGAGCTGCCGGGATACTATGAGAAGACCGCGGCCCTGGTAGGCGCCCACTACCTGAATGCCAGAGACTGTGAGTTCAATGCTCTGGACGGGATGCACCTGACCCGGAAGGGCCATGCTCAGCTGGCGGCGATGCTGGCGGAGGCTGTGCCGGGTCTGCTGTGACTGTCTTGCCGGGGTGGTTTTCCTGAATAAACAAAACGGGCCTGACGCCAGTGGAAGCGTCAGGCCTGTTTTCTATTCCTCTGGCTCGGGTTCCTCCCGGGAAGCCAGCTCGGGGGAGTGCTTTTGAAAAATCCGCTCAAAGAACAGAGAGGCCAGCAGCACGGCGGTCACGGGCATAAACAGCACCGGCCACCAGCGCTGGATGCAGAAAACGGCGGTCTGGGCCGTCAGCAGCACCACTACAACGGTGCTGGGCAGGTGGGCGGCGGTCATCTGGAAGGCTGCGCGGAACAGGCCCCCTACGGTGTACTCAAACCGTCCCAGCAGGGGGAAGAGCCAACACAGCATCCCCGCCGGGAAAATCAGGGCAAAATACTGTGCAACGTACAGAATGTAGAGTCCGCCGCCCAGGCGGGTGCCGTACCAGCGTACGATAAAGTGACCGCCCAGCAGCACCGCCGCCGCGGCCAGGGCGATCAGCCCCGCCAGAAAGCCTGTTTTAAAATTCTGCCGCAGAGAGCGGAAGTAGTGCCCAAAGGCCCCGCTCTCCCGCCCCCGGACGCACTTGACCACCGTGTAGTACAGCGCCGCCGTGGCGGGACCGGCGGTGACGGCGGGCAGGCACAGAAATGTCCACAGGATGGACAGTCCGCAGATGTCCACCAGCGTACTCAGCCAGACCCAGATTCCCTTTTCCGGATTGAAGAGATCACCCATGAAAATCCTCCGCCGAAGGTTTGCCGCCCGGAGGCGGCGAACACAATCAGAATTTGCATTTTGCGGCTTCGGCCGCTGTCACACACACTTCTTGGCCAGCGCTTTGCCCACAGACTGGCGGCTGCGTTTTGCCGGCTCCGGGTCCCGGCGTATAAATTCGCTGAGGAGCACCTCCACCACGTAGAGCTGTGCCATGAGGGCGGAGGAGGAGCCGAACTGGAAGGGCTGTTCGTTGGGCCCGCACAGCAGCACCGTGTCGGCATAGGCGCTGGCGGGGGAGTTGAGGTACCGGGTCACTAGAATCAGCCGCGCCCCCCGGTTCCGGATTACCTCCGCCGCCTCCAGAACCTCGTGGGTGGCACCGGAGTAGGAGAAATAGAGTACCGCGTCCTCCGGCGACAGGGTGGACAGCACCACCGTCTGCAAGTGGGAGTCCTGGATGGTCTTGAACTTGGGTGAGGTGGTGGAGAACTGGGCCCAGGCCGCCAGGGCCACCACGGAGTGGTTCCCCTGGCCCAGGCAGATCACCTGTCCGGCCCGCTGGATGAGATCCGCCGCCCGCTCCAGGGCGGTATCCGACAGCATATGATAGGCGTTGTTCAAGGCGTCCTGAGCGGCGTGGAGCACCTTGCCCATCACCTGTCCCGGGGTATCCTCCCGGGTGATCTCGCCGCCGGGCTGGCTGGCCTGGGGCCCGGCTGGCAGCGCCGCCCGGGCCAGCTCCAGTTTGAAGTCGTTGAATCCCGCCAGTCCCAGCTTCCGGCAGAACAGGGACACCGTGGACACCGCCACCTCGCACTCGGCGCTCAGGTCGGTGATGCTGATATACTGAGTTTCCTGCTGATGCTCCAGCACGTAGTCCGCGATCTTCCGCTCTGAGCGAGTGAAGCTCTCGTACTCCTGCATCATCAGCGCCACGATGTTCTTTCCCAAAGCGCACCTCCCGCCTGTTACGGCCTTGCTGCAATCTCGTCGATCATTTTATCCACCAGGATCATGCTCCGGGGCATATGGAAGGGCCCCTTGAAGGTGCTGCCCTTGGTGGAGGGCTCCGTGGGCAGGCCGTCCCGGCGGAGGTAGCCGTACCACTCGCCGTATTCGGGATCTGCGAAGTGCTTTTTGCAGTAGTCCACAGTCTTATAGAACCAGTCCAGATACTTCTCCTCGCCGGTGTCCCGGTAGAGCATCAAAGAGGCGATGAGGATTTCGTTGTGGGGCCACCACAGCTTCATGTCGTGCTCATAGGCCTCCGGGGGCTTGCCCAGGCAGTCGGTGAAGTACAGCAGCCCGCCGTACTCGCCGTCCCACCCGGCGGTGATGGCCCAGTCAAACATCTCCGCCGCCTTTTTCACCAGCTCCTTGTCCCCGGTGCGCTGGGCGTGCTCCAGCAGGAACCAGACCCCCTCGATGTCGTGACCGGGGTTGACGGTGCGGCCCTCGGTATAGTAGAGGCGCGGTGTGCCGTCCGCGTCCACGTTCTCCAGGGTGCATTTCAGCTCGGGCTTGACGTGGTACTTGAAGATGTCGTCCACACACTGCCGGGCTCGCTCCTCATAGAGGGCCTTCCGCTCCGGATCGGTGCGCAGCAGCACGCCGGTGACGTTGAGAATGATCATGGGGGTGCCGAAGGCCCGTCCCGTCCGGGTCTCGGGGATGGTCTTGGGTCCCATGCCCACGGGATCGGGCATTCCCCGGCTCAGGTCCCAGTACAGGTCGTAGCACTGCCGTGCCCGTTCCAGCCGGGCGCGCTCCCCGGTGACGCCGTAGTACTCGGCGTTGGCGATGGCGCAGAAGGCCTCGGAGAAGTAGTAGCGCCGCTGGCGCAGGGGCTGCCCCCCCGCCGTGACGGTGAAGTACATCCGGTCTCCGGCCCCATGGTTGAAGCAGTGGGCCTCCATAAAGTCCAGGCAGCTTCTGGAGGCCTCCAGCCACTCCTGCTTCACGCCGTAGCTGCGGCACAGGAAGGCGAAAATCCAGCCGCACCGGCCCTGCATCCACACGCTCTTGTCGGTGGAGTAGATCTCGCCCCTCCGGTCCAGGCAGGTGTAGACGCCGCCGTGCTCCTTGTCCATGCCGTGCGTCAGCCAGAAATCGGCGGAGCGCTCCAGCTCGCTTTTTACCCAGGACTGGGTCTCCAGCAGTTTTTCTCGGTTCATAGTTGACCTCTTTTCTGTTTTATTTTGTCGGGGATACTGCCTCCGGCGCCCCGGGGTTTGTTCAGAGCTGGTTCGTCGGTGAAGCACCGCGGTCTGGGTGATTGATGCCCTGCTCCGCCGGTTTTCCGCAAAGATATCCGCAGGACGATTCTACCATACAGTCCGGCGGTTTGCAATCCTTGGGCGCCGCGGGAGGGGGGACCTCTCAGGCATTTCGGATGACAAACCGGTCATATCCGTCTGCCGCCAGCCGCTCGTAAGCCGCCCAGACGGGGGCCGGCACCTCCACCGGCGTCTGAAAGGTCCCGGCGTAGGCCCGCAGGCGCTGGAGATCTCCTGTCATCAGGTCGAGAACCGCCGTCAGATCGTTTCCCTGAGTCAGATAATCGACCAAACAGACAGAATGAGGAAACACGCTCCAGCGCACCTCCGGCCACTGCTTCGTTCCGGCGGCCCAGGCCCGCTTGGACATGTAGGGCTTGCAGGCGATCACACCGGTGCGCGGAAAGATGCCCTGTGCCTCCAGCAGACGCTTGCTGAACAGGAAGTTCTCCCCCGAATTGGACGCCCGGTCCTCGACCATCAGACATTCCTCCGGGACGCCCGCGCCGCGGCAGCGCCGTGCGTACAGGATGCCCTCCGGCTGGTGGAAGAGAGCGGCGGTGTCCTTGCCGAACCCGCCGCTGCACACCAGAAATTCTGCCCGGGTCTCACGAAAGGCCCGTGCGGCCGTGTCCGCCGTGTTCAGGTCCTGACTGCCCATTGCCAGAACAAAGTCTGCCTTTGCCGGGGGAGGCTCCGCCTCCGAGAGGAAGGCGAACAGGGTCTGCCCGTCCTGCAAGCGGGCTTCAAGGGCCCTCATACTGGGGCGGCTTTTGGTGCTGTGTTCATCGGCCTCGCTCCTTTTGCATTTTCATTATCATATAGTGGCCCATGGCAAAAAGCAAGAAAAATATTGCCCGGAGGAAGAGGCGGAGCGCCGGCCGCCGGCGGGAGGTTTCACCGTGCGCTGGAGACTGTGTGCGAACCGCTGCCTGCGGGCCCTCCTTCGCCCCGTGATCGTACCGGCGGAGCGGACGGGGGGAAAATATGGGCTTGATTTTCCTCTGGAATTCCATTAAAATGAACGCAACGACGGTTGCAGAGACAACCGGTAACGAAACAGGGAGGCGACCCCATGCAAAAGCGTATTTTAGTGGTGGATGACGATTCCATGAATCTGATGCGGACAAAAATGATTCTGGGGAAGGATTACGATGTGTTTTTGTCGAGCTCAGGGGTCGAGGCGCTGGACACGATGAAGCGCGAGGAGATGGACCTGGTTCTTTTGGATATTGAGATGCCGAAGATGAACGGCATTGAGACCTTTGAGCGCATGAAGGAGTTTGCCGCCGGGACGCCTGTGATCTTTCTGACGGCATCGGGGCTGGAGGATGATGTGCGCAGTGCGATCAAGCTGGGAGCGGTGAATTATCTGAAAAAGCCCTTCCAGCCGAAGGAGCTTTTGAAGCGGGTCGCCCAGGAGTTTGAGAGATCATGAGGACGGAGGAGCAGACAGGCAGGCACTTGCTGCTGGCCGTCATCATAACGGTGTTCAGCGGGACGCTGAGTCTGATCACAGCTGTCATGGCGTGGGAGCTGTGGGCGATTCCGCTGATTTTGGCGGGGTGCTTCAGCGTGTGGCTTCTGCATATTGCGGAGCTGGGTTCGGACGCGTTTTATGAAAATCTGTGCGCCGGACTGATACTGGTGGAATTCTTTTTCTTTGGGGTTCATGCGACCAGCCTGTTTGACGTGCCCGCCGGGGCCTGCATCATGATTCTGGCGCTGTTTACGCTGAATAAAAAGTGGATTCTGCATATGATCGAGCTTTTGTACATTCTGGAGCTTGGGTATCATATTCTGATCCTCCATACGGTTTCTCACAGCATGGAGCTCCGGGACGTGTTCCGCCTGGCGCTCGGTGCTGTCGTGGTTTTTGGCAGCACGGCGCTTGCGCGGTACTGGATCAACAGGCGGAGCGCACAGAAGCTGTGGTATGAGCGCGTATTCACGGAACTGGAGACGGCGGGAAAGCAGAGCGCCGTCTTTTTGACCAACGTGTCTCATGAGCTCCGCACGCCCATCAACATGGTGATTGGAATCAGTGAGGTGGCGCTGGGGAGAGAGCTCTCTCCGGAGGTCCGGGCGGATATGACGTCCATCAAGCTGGCGGGGAAGCGTCTTTCCAACCAGATCAACAATATGCTGGACTATACGGAGATAGTGGAGGGCACGCTGACCCCGGCAAAAGAGGAGTATATGATCACCTCCGTGCTGAATGATGTGATTACCATGACCGCCCTGCAGAGCAACCGGCAGCATCTGGAGATGGTGTTCGACATTGATCCGAAGGTGCCCGCAGTCCTCATCGGAGATGCGGAGAAGATCTCCCATGTGCTCAAGATCCTGGTGGAAAATTCCATCAAGTTCACGGAGGAGGGCGGCATCAACGTCCGAATTAAATACCGGAGGGAGCATTACGGGATCAATCTGATTGTCGATATCCATGATACCGGAATCGGCATGACGGATTCCCAGCTTTTGCAGATGTACGATGAATTCTATCAGGCGGACTCCGGAAGCGGCCGCTTCGCGGGAGGGCTCGGGCTTGGCCTCCCCATTGCGCGGGGCCTTCTGACTGCGATGGGCGGCTTTATTCATTTTGACAGCGTGGACCGGCAGGGCCTGCACGCCCATATCGTGATCCCCCAGGGTGTTGTGGATGAACGTCCGTGCATCATGCTCACCCATGCGGAGCAGCTTTGCATCGCGTGCTATTTCAGACCGGAAAAATACAGCTGCGACGAGGTCCGGGGCTATTATGACGGGCTGATTCTGAACCTGATGGAAGGCCTGGGCATTCAGGGGTATCAGGCTCACAATTTTGACGGTTTTCTGAAATTGCAGCGGAGCCATGCCCTGACCCATGTGTTCATCGCGCAGGCGGAATATGAGGAGAACCGGGCGTATTATGAGGAGCTGGCCGGGACGCTCCGGGTCGTTGTGATTGCCGAGAAAGAGTTTACCCTGGACAGCGAAAGCAGGCTGCTGGCCATACATAAGCCGTTTTCCGCGCTGTCCGTTGCCAATCTGCTGAACGGAGAGATGGGAGAGCGGGGATTCGCGGAGGCGCAGGCCGCAGGCCGGAAGCCCTTTACCTGCGCTGGTGTCCGGGCGCTGGCCGTGGATGACGAGGAGATGAACCTTGTGGTTGCCAAGGGCGTCCTGGGAAGCTACGGGATCGAGGTGGATACCTGCCTGAGCGGAAGGGAGGCGGTGACGCGGTGCAGCAGCAGCTCCTATGACATTATCTTCCTGGACCACATGATGCCGGGGTTTGACGGCGTGGAGACGCTGAAAAAGATCCGTGAGCTTCGCAACGGTATGGATCAGGACCTGCCAATCATTGCGCTGACCGCGAACACCGTCAGCGGCGCACGGGAGATGTTCCGCAGCGAGGGATTTACGGAGTTTGTTCCCAAGCCCATTGAGCGCACCGTTTTGGAGCGGGTGCTGCGGAAGGTGCTGCCCAAGAGCTGCATCCGGTATGTCACAAAGACTGAAGGACAGGAGCCGCCTGCGGCGGAAGAGGAGCCCGCTCCGGAGCCAAGCGAAACGGCCCCTCCGGCGGAGAGGGCGGAAGCCGCAGGGCCGGATGGTCCGCCTGCAGCGCCGGCAGCCGGGGAGATCCCCTATGAACGGCTTGCCCGGGCCGGCGTCAACGTGGAGACCGGGCTGAATTACTGCGGCGGCGAAGAGGACTTTTACCGGGAGATGCTGCGGATGTTCCGTGCCCAGAGCGGGGAGAAACAGGCGGAGATCACCACCCTGTATGAGAGCGCCGATTGGACGGAGTACGCGGTGAAGGTCCACGCGCTGAAGAGCACGTCGCTGACAATCGGCGCGGAGGCGCTTTCCGCGCAGGCAAAAGAGCTGGAGCTGGCGGGGAAGCGGGGCGATGGGGCGTACATCCGGGAGCGTCACGCCGCGCTGCTGCGTGCGTATGCGGACCTCTGCGTGCAGCTTGCCGGAATATAGCGTTTCCCGGAACATTTCCGGGAGCGCCGTGTTTTTGAGGGGTGAGAAGCTTCGTGATAAAAAAATGGTTTGAGATTATTTCCGACCACAGGATCAGCCTGTATGAGCGGATGTTCCGCATTGTGACGGGCACCTGCATGGTCGCGCTGGTATTTACTCTGCCTATGGGCAGAAATATCTGGAATTTTCTGATTCTGGCTGTGAGTCTTGCCATCATGGCGGAAATTGTAAAGATCAGTATTCAAAAAAAGCGTATCCGCGCGGGAGCCACGGCCATCGCGATTTTGCTGCTTACGCTGTTTCCTGTCTGCTTTTTCACAGCGGGCGGGTTTTACAGCGGAGTGCCGGAGTGGTTTGTCTTCTGCTTTATCTATGTCTGCATCACATTGCAGGGCAGGCGCATGACCGTGTTTTTTGTGCTCTGCACGGCGGAGACGATGCTCTGCTATGGCATTGCCTATTATTTCCCGGAGCTTGTGGCCCTGAACAGCTTGCAGCACTCCTTCTTTGACTCCGCGTTTTCCGTGGTCATGGTGGGACTGCTGACCTGTGTGCTGCTCATGTTCCTGAACAGGATGTACGAGGAGGAGAACGCCCTCTCCCAGCAGCAAAAAAAGGAGATTGAGGAGCTGAACCGGGCGGAGAATCATTTCTTTTCCAGCATGAGCCATGAGATCCGTACGCCCATCAATACGATCATCGGGCTGAATGAAATCATTCTGCGGCAGGACATCCCCGAGGATGTGGCGGAAAACGCACGGAATATCCAGGGCGCCAGCAAGCTGCTGCTTACGCTGATCAATGACATTCTGGACATATCCAAGATCAAATCCGGGAAGATGGAGATTATCAACGTCTCCTATGAGACGGGGGCGCTTTTTTCCGAGATTGTCAATATGATTTGGATCAAGGCAAGGGAAAAGGGGTTGGAGTTTAGGCTCCATGTGGATCCCTCCATTCCCAGTATGCTCTGCGGAGATGAGGTGCGGATCAAGCAGGTTCTGATCAACCTGCTGAATAACGCGGTGAAGTATACCAGCGAGGGCTCGGTCACTCTCTCCGTCCGGTGCGAGCGCCAGGCGGTCAACCGGGTGCGGGTATGGTATTCTGTGGAGGATACGGGGCAGGGCGTGAGAAAGGAAAACATTCCCTATATTTTCAACGCCTTCCAGAGAGTGGACGAGGAGCGGAACCGCTTGATCGAGGGAACCGGTCTGGGGCTGAGCATTGTCCAGCAGCTGGTGGAGCTGATGGGCGGCGAGATCAGCGTAAACAGCGTCTACACCAAGGGTTCCAAATTTGTCGTCACGCTGGATCAGGACATCGTCGATGAAAAGGAGCTGGGGACGTTTACGCTGTCCTCCCGTGCCAGAAGCCGCAGCGGGGAGACCTACCGCCAGAGCTTTGAGGCGCCGGACGCCCATATTCTCGTGGTAGACGACAATGACATGAATCTGATGGTGGTCAGCAAGCTGCTTGCAGAGACAAAGATCCAGATTGACACGGTGTCAAGCGGTGCCGAATGTCTGAAGCTGACACAGAACCATCACTATGACTGCATTCTCATGGATCATATGATGCCGGAGATGGACGGAATCCAATGCCTCCACGCCCTGCGTGTGCAGCCGGGCGGACTGTGTCAGAATGTCCCCGTGGTCGCCCTCACCGCCAACGCGGGCAGCGACAACCAGCTTCTCTACCGCAAGGAGGGATTCAGCGGCTATCTGGCCAAGCCGGTCAGCGGCGTTCTGCTGGAGGCGGCTGTGCTTAGCATTCTCCCTAAGGAGCTGGTGCGGATCAGCGAGGAGACCATGCAGTCGGACATTGAAAAGGACATCCTGATCTTTGAGCAGGTGAAGAGGCGGTCCATTCTGATTACAACGGACAGCGTGTGCGATCTTCCGGAGGCCCTTCGGAAGGAGTTTGGCATTTCCGTATGTCCCTACTATGTCTGTACGGACGAGGGGCGCTTTCTGGATGAGCGGGAACTGGATGCCGATGAGCTGCTGATCCATATCGCCGAGGGGCGAAAGGGATATTCACAGCCCCCCGAGGTGGAGGATTATGAGAGATTTTTTGCCGAAAAGCTGACGGAGGCGCAGAATGTGATCCATATTGCGATGGCAAGACACGTCAGTGAGGGCTATCAAAATGCCCTTGAGGCGGCGAAGTCCTTTGAAAACGTGACGGTCATTGACTCCGGGCATCTCTCCAGCAGCATGGGCCTTGCGGTATTGTGCGCGGCGTATCTGGCGGAGCACCATGCCGCGAAGGAGGAGATCATAGAATCGGTGGAGCGTATGGAGCGCTTTATCTCCTCAGCCTTTATCATAAACAGCACCCATATGATGTGTCAGTCCGGACGGATCTCAAAACGGATCCAGATCCTCTGCGATGCGCTGCTGCTGCACCCGGTCCTCATGCTGCGCAAGAGCAGGATGGTGGTGGGCGGCATGGAGATGGGCAGCTTTTCTCACATGGCGAAAAAGTATGTCAAGCGGGTGTTTGCGGATCCTGGAGATATTGACCGGCAGATCTTGTTTATCACATATTCCGGAATGGAGGAGAAAAAGCTTCAATATATCCAGAGTCTGGTACAGCAGTACTGCCCGTTTGAAAGGGTCTATCTGCAAAAGGCGTCTTCCGCCATTGCGAGCAACTGCGGTCCGGGGGCGTTTGGCCTGCTGTTTATGAGAAAAGATGACGCGGCGTTTTCTTTTTTCCGGTCGCTTACGCAGAGAGGGGCGGAGTGATCTGCCTGCCTTCTGTGCGGGGAAGTGATTCGAAAAAGCCTAAAAAGACACAAAGGTCCGGTACGGTGGTATGCCGTACCGGACCTCACTGCTTTTTTTGCGGCCCTTGAAGACCGCCTTGACAGACCTTCCGGGCCGTGTTTACGGAACTCCGCAGCTCACAGTTCCCGCGCCTCCAGCTCCTTGACTATGGGAGAGAGCTGGGAGATCATGTTGTCCATATCCTCAAACATGGCGCTCTTGGTGGTGCCCAGGCGGCTGGCCTGGTCAATGTGCTTGACCACCTCCTGGTACAGGTTCCGGATCTGGTCGAAGAACTGGCACAGCACCTGCAGCTCCCCCTGGGAGGCGCTGATGACCCCGGAGATCTCGGTCTGAACAGACACGGCGCTCTCGGCGGCGTCTATGATCTTGTTGAAGCTCTCGCCCGTCTGGGAGACGGCGCCGGCGCCCTGGCCCAGCGTCTCCTGGGATGTCCGAATGCTGCAGCTGAGCTCGCCGGCCCGCTCCTCCACGTCGCAGACGCCGGTGTTGACATCCTCGGCCAGGACCTTGATTTCCTTGGCCAGTTCCTTTACCTGTGCGGCCACCACCGCGAAGCCCCGGCCCTCCACGCCGGCTCTGGCGGCCTCGATGGAGGCGTTGATGGCCAGCAGGTTCGTCTGGTCCGCGATGGACACGATCTTTCCCATGCACTGCTGGATCTCCCGGATGGCGGCCTGGAGTTTGGAGAAGATCTCCGTCATCTCCTCATAGGACTGCTGTACCCGCATGGAGGTCTGGCTCAGCTCCTCCAGCTGGCCCTGGGCCTCCGACACCATCTGGGCGATCGCCCCCCGGACCTGGCCGAACTGCCCCGCGGTCTGGTCGATGCTGGAGAAGGACTGGCCCAGCTCCTGGAGCTTTTCCTGGAAATTGTCCGCCTCCTTCAGCACGCCGGAGAAAGTGCTCCCCACCAGGCTCAGCTCCGAGAGGGAGGCGACCTCCTTTTTCACCAGCTCCTTCTGGTACTCTTTCAGGCTGTCCGCCACGTGCCGGACCGGATAGAGGCTTTTCTCCTGGCTGGGATCCTCTGACTGCCTCCGGTTCTTTCCCGAAAAAATCATTCCCAATTCCCCTCTCTTACTCAAAGACCACACAGGTCATGGACTGGTTGACAAAGCGGTTGTTGTAGTGCTCTCCATAGCCGACAAACCCGGCGTGACAGCCCAGGGCGGCCATCTCCCGCAGGTAGTTCTGCATATATCCCCGCTCAGAGAAGAGCTTGTACCGGAACAGGCAGTTTACGGAGAAGACGGCGGAGCGTCTGGGGAAATCCTGGCAGATCTGCTGGATGGTGTTCCGGGTAATGGCCTGATAGTCCCCCAGCTCCAGGAGGATTAGAACGTCAGAGTCGTTCACCTGGCGGAAGCAGGCCAGGGCGTTGCCGTTGACCTCCTTGATGGAGATGATGCAGGTGTCGTCCCCGTTGACCTTGCCGAAGGGGTTTTGGAAGGTGCGGGTCAGGATTTCCTCGTCTGTCACATGGAGGATGCTCTGGTAGACCTGCTTGGCGGGTTTTCCGTTCAGGGAGCCCAGTATGTAGTTGGCCCGGTCCGTGTTGGAGGCGATGAAGCGGTAGTTTCCAAACTGATGGTAGATGTTCTCCTTGTAGGTCCTCACCCTGCCGCCCCGGTTCCGCACCAAGGCGTAGGCCACGGCGTCCTGATAGACCCGGCCGTTGGCGGAGACCCGGCCCTCGCCGCCGGTGCCTCCTACCAGGGAGACGCCCCACTTGAGCAAAGCGGTGTTGATGGTGGTTAAAACGCAGGCGTCGTTCCCGGTGCAGAAATCGATGCACACGGTGTCGCTGCCGCTGCCGCCCACCGTATGCAGGTCCCGCTCCAGCCGCTGGATGTATTTCACCGGCATGGTGGATACCTCCTCCAGCACATTGGCGGCGGCGGTGACGCCGTCAAAAAACGCGATGACGCCCACGCCGTTTTCCACAACGCTGGTCTGATAGCACATTCCAATGCAGCCGATGCTGGGAACGCCGGGGAACCGCTGTTCCAGCGCCTTGACATGGGCCTCGAACTGGGAGTTGTTTGATAACAGCATAATGAACTGCGGGGCGCGGAGTCCGCTGACCGCTTCTTCCAGATTTCCGCTTGGACTCATACCGATAAATTGTTTCACGCTGCCGTCTCCTCTCAATGATCCAAATTGTTTCAATTATACTGTTAAGTCTCAGATATGTCAATAACTACACGGCGGAGGGTTCCGTTTTCCACGGGGTGTTCCACCGGCACCGGCCTGGAGTGAAAAAATCCCGTACGGGTCCGAAAGTGCTGGAGTTTTGCGTGGATCGGTATGGATTTTTGAGAAAAAATCTGATATAGTAAACCCGATGAACATCTGATTTTCCCGAGACCAGAATGGCGCGGAGAGCGGAGACCGTCAAGAGAGGAGCGTCTGTCCATGAACAACTATTCCTTCTCCATCTTTCCCAATGAGAATTTCCTCGATTTCCGCCTGTACCAGTACGGCTGGGAGAAGTGCAGGCCTCTGCATTCCTTCGGCCCTTTTGTGCGCAATCACTACCTGTTCCACTACGTTATCTCCGGCCAGGGGACTCTGGACTCCGCCGCTCCGGACGGGACGGACCGCAGGTATGAGCTGGGCCCGGGACAGGGGTTCCTGATCTGCCCCGGGCAGGTCAACACCTATGCCGCCCACAAGACAGACCCCTGGGAGTACACCTGGCTGGAGTTTGACGGCCTGCGGGTGGAGGAGTATCTGGACAGCGCGGGACTGAGCGTCCTTCAGCCCATCTACCGCCCGCAGTTCCCGGCCCAGGGAGACGAGCTGCGGGACACCATGCTTTATATCGCCCGGCACGCCGAGGCCACGCCACTCCATCTGATCGGATACCTTTGCCTCTTTCTGGACGGACTGATCCGCTCTTCCTCCGCCCGGAAGACGCTCCACGGCGGAAAGCTCAAGGACTTCTACATTCAGGAGGCCGTCAATTTCATGGAGCACAACTATCAGCGGGACCTCACAGTGGAGGAGATCGCCGATGTGTGCAGGCTGAACCGAAGCTATTTCAGCAAGCTGTTCAAGGAGAGCATGGGCTGTCCGCCCCAGGAGTTTCTGATCCGCCTGCGGCTTTTCAAGGCGGCGGAGATGATGAAGCTGTCGGGCAACTCCATCCGGGATATCGCCGCCGTCTGCGGCTACCCCAATCAGCTCCACTTCTCCCGGGCGTTTAAAAAGCGCTACGGCGTGTCCCCCAGGCAGTGGCGGGCGGAGGAACAGCAAAAGGGATAGCGACTCACAGGCTCTCCCAATCGATTCTTTCGCCTCGGAAGAAGAATTCCCGGTCCCCCTCCCCGATGGTGCGGAGCACGCGGCAGGGATTGCCCGCCGCCACGGTGGCGGCGGGAATGTCCCTGGTGACAACGCTCCCTGCGCCGATCACGCTGTTATCCCCGATCCGCACGCCCGGCACAATGACGGCTCCGGCCCCGATCCAGACGTTGTCACCGATATGGACGTCCCGGTTGTACTGCAGTCCCCTGCTGCGCAGGCCCGGCTCTATGGGGTGGTTTGCCGTGGCGACCGTGACGTTGGGACCGAACAGAACGCCGCTGCCCACGAAGATATTGCCGTCGTCCACAAGGGTGAGGTTGAAGTTGGCATAGACGTGATCGCCGAAGTGGACATGGTGCCCGCCCCAGTTGGCGCGAAAGGGAAGCTCGATCTGGCAGCCGCCGCCGCAGGAGGCGAAGACCTCCCTCATATACCGCTCCTTCTCCGCGGTGTCGCCGGGCCGCAGCTGGTTGAAGGCCCAGAGGCGCTTTGCAAAGCCCGCCTGTTCCGTCAGGATCTGCGGGTCGGCAGGGTCGTAGATGAGGCCCGCCAGCATTCTTTCGTACTGAGTCATATTCCATGAGCTCCTTTCGTTTATGTGACAGCCGGAACTCCCGTCCTCACCTGCTGAGGGCGGGAGTTCTGAATTACAGCGCGGACAGATACAGCTGCATGGACTGATGGTCGCCCCAGGGCATGGGCAGGGGCCAGCCGGCCTCCATCAGCACGTCGCCGGGGCAGGCGCCCTCTCCGTTGACCTGATACTTCAGCTTGGGATCCAGCCCCTTGAGCCGCAGGCGGCGGAAGGGGGCGGCGGCCTGGGTGGGGCCGGTGACCAGGGAGACCAGAGCCTCGCGGCCGTCGGGGGAGACGTGTTCCCAGGCGGTGAAGGGGGCGGTGAAGGGATCGCTGAGGCGGTAGTAGTCCCCCTGCTGGATGAGGCCGTAGTGCTCCTTGAAGAAGGCCGTCTGCCGTTTGATGGTCTCCCGTTCCTCCTGGGTGCACTTGCTCAGGTCCATCTCATAGCCGAAGGTGCCGCTCATGGCCACGGTACCCCGGGTCTCCATGGAGGTGACGCGGCCGTTCTGCTCATTGGGAGAGACGGAGACGTGAGACCCCACGGCGCTGACGGGATAGCAGAAGGAGGTGCCGTACTGGATGCGCAGGCGGTCCACGGCATCGGTGTTGTCGCTGCACCAGATCTGGGGGGTGTAGTAGAGCATTCCGGCGTCAAACCGGCCGCCGCCGCCGGAGCAGCCCTCGATCAGCAGCTCCGGGTAGTCCCGGCGCAGCCGCTCTAAAATGTCGTAGACGCCCAGCACATAGCGGTGGTAGACCTCCCCCTGGCGGCTGGCGGGCAGGGAGGCGGACCAGACGTCGGAGAGGCTCCGGTTCATATCCCATTTGAGGTAGGAGATGCTGGCACCGTCCAGGATCTTCTGCATGGCCCCGTAGATGTAGTCCCGGACCTCCCGGCGGGAGAAGTCCAGCACCAGCTGGCTCCTGCCCCGGGTCTGGGGCCGGCCGGGAACGCCCAGGGCCCAGTCAGGATGCTCCCGGTAAAGCAGGCTGTTCTCACTGACCATCTCCGGCTCAATCCAGAGGCCAAAGCCCATGCCCAGCGCCTGAATGCGGGGGACCAGGGCCTCCAGCCCGCCGGGCAGCTTGTTGAGGTTCACTGACCAGTCCCCAAGGCCGCTGAGATCGGTGTCCCGGGAGCCGAACCAGCCGTCGTCCATGACAAACAGCTCGATGCCGAGGCCCTGGGCGCCTTTGGCGATCTCCACCAGCCTGTCGGCGGTGAAGTCGAAGTAGGTGGCCTCCCAGTTGTTCATCAGCACCGGCCGGCGCTTTCCGTGATAGGGGTCCCGGATGAGGTGCTCCCGCAGGGCGCGGTGAAATTGGCGGCTCATCTGGCCAAAGCCTCTGGGGGAGCAGACCAGAGCGGCCTCCGGGGCGGTGAAGGACTCCCCCGGGGCCAGGGTGAAGCAGAAGTTGTAGGGGTCGATGCCCAGCACCAGCCGGTTGTTTTCCAGCTGCGTCCGCTCCGCCGCCGCCTGAAAGTTGCCGCTGTACACCAGCATGGCCCCGTAGCACAGGCCATAGTCCTCGTTGGCCTCGCGGTCACAGAGAATGACGAAGGGGTTATGGTGGTGGCTGGAGGTGCCCCGCAGGCTGTTCACGCTCTGAATGCCGGGGCGCAGGGGGGCGCGGCTGGGGCAGCGCTCCATGGTGTGGCAGCCGTCAAAGGTGATGAAGTCCAGATCGTCCCGCTGGAAGTCCAGACACAAAGAGGCGCAGCGCTGCAGTCGGACGGTCTCCGCCCCCTGGTTGACCACCCGGACGGCCCGGGTAATCAGATCCCGTTCCTCCAGCACGCCGTAGTACAGCTCCACCACCATCTTCGCGGCCGTGTCCCGCATACGGATGACGAGAGTTTCCCACTCCTCGCCGCCCCAGAAGGCGGGCAGGTCTTCCAGACAGTATTTTCCCCGGTACAGCTCATAGCCCGTATAGCGCAGGTCCGCCAGACGGCTGCCGTCCTCCGGCTCAAACTCGATGCTGGGGATGCGGAAGTCCCCCACGCCGCAGGAGGAGTACTCCTGCGGCAGGGTGTCCAGGGAGTAGTCCCGCGCGTCTCCCACCTCATTGGGGTTGGGGGAGAAGCCCCGGTCGGCATATTGGATGAGATCGGACAGGTCTCCGCCGCTGATCCTGGGGCCGTAGTAGGTGTGCAGCAGAATGCTGTGCCGGTCCGCTTTCATCTGATAGGTGGTGTTCTGGGTGTGTAGGGTAAACACCCGGTTTTCCTTATCCAAAACGATCATAGGAACTCCTCGCTCAGTTGTTGCTTCTGTGTCAGAACGCAGAATACAGATCTGTTTTCAGCCGTTTTGTCTTCGCGCCGCCCCGTCCCGAGAGGGGGATGGGGCGGCGCAAAGGAGATGAATTTAAAATTCCAGGTTTTTGCCGTCCTTGCCGAAGAGATGGCAGACGTTGCCGCTGAAGGTGAGATTCAGCTTGTCGCCGGCGTGGAAGGAGTCAATGCGCTCGCCGTCGGCGTTCATGGTGGGAACGATCACCACCACGTCCTTGCCGTTGGCGTTGGCGTGGAAGTGGACCTCGCTGCCCATCAGCTCGGACACGTCGATGGTGGCAGAGAG
>CAJTZI010000031.1 GCA_910584075.1 uncultured Oscillibacter sp. | reverse complement strand
GTCGCTTCCCGTGTAGGGGATACCGTAAATCTCACACAGCGCAGGCACTATTCCTTCACGATTCCTAGATAGAAATCCTTCGCCAAAATTCATAATAATATCGAGTTGAGGAAGTGTGTTTTGACGAAGCAGATTAGCGAATTTTCGTGGAGAACCGATTGGAAACACGTAGTGACCGGCTTGCTCCAGGGTGTTTTGCAGGTGCTGCATATCGCTTAAGTAGTTAAAGTCGCAGAAAGTGATATCCTGAGCGTCAATTTCATAATCCTCCCGAATATCAAAGACAAGGCCGACCCGCATTTATATCCCCCCCAATTCCAGCTTGTTTTTAGCGGCCAAACAGGGAATATTTATATCCACCAGAATGATAGATAATCCTATATTATCCTTGCTTCCTCTCACAAATTAAGACAGGTATGCCGTAGATTCGGCATACCCGTCTTTTATTAAATTGAGTGTATCTTGTTTCTGGGGTGTTTTTCTAAAAGAATGTCCCGCTGTTTCCTGCCTGCTACATGGGTGTAGATCTGCGTTGTCACAATAGAGCTATGTCCGAGTAGTTGCTGGATGTACCGAATATCGACCCCCTCTTCCAGAAGAAGTGTCGCAAAAGAGTGCCGGAACATGTGCGGAGTGATATGGCTTTTCACATTTGCCAGTGTACAGTACCTGTTTACAATCTCCCGGACTGACTGGGTTGAAAGAGGCTTTTGAGACCTGTTGACAAAAAAGGCGCCGACCTGCTCAATCGTATCTTGAAAGGCCTCCTGGTAATGACAAAGCGTGTTTAGAACATCCAAATTTGCAATCTGCACAAACCGCTCTTTCGCTCCTTTTCCGTAAATTTTGATTTCACCCTCTTCCAGCCGCACATCACCACATTGAAGTGCACATAGTTCAGATACCCGAACTCCCGTGGCAAATAACAGCTCCAGCACGGCAATATCCCGCAGAATAAACTTCTGCTGTCCAAACGTTCCCGCGGTTTCTCTTGCCCGATAAGCGGCTGTCAGGATGGCTTCAATCGTCGGCAGCGAAATCGTCCTCGGTAGGATCTGCGGCGGATTTAGTTTTAGACGAAGCCGCGAAAACGGATTTTCTCTGACCAACTCCTCAAACTCTAAATAGCCGCAAAATGCCTTGACACTGGCAATTTTACGTTTTACTGTCCTTGGCTTATACTTCTGGTGCAGATCGGTGATATACCCCATCAGTCCCTCTCGCGATAGCTCCACACTACTTCGAGTGATGAACACGGAAAATTGCTCCAAGTCGATTCGATAGGCCTTCAAGGTCTTTGGATCAAGGCCCTTTTGGTACTTACAATCCACCAGATACTTCGAGATCCAATTTTGCAGGTCGTGCATTTCAGATGCCTCCTTATGTGTGATGGAGACATCATATATGTATAAACCAGGCTTGTCGAATTTTGCCCATACTGTACCACCGGGTGTATCAGCAACGTACATAGATTTCCCAGTGACCTATTATTTGCGGAGTCAACATAAGTGCATCGGCATGGAAAGGAGTGTATCTCATGAACGTCAGAAAGCCTATAGACTACAGCGCCATGTTCGCGGCGTTGGACACGCTGATGGCGGCAGAGCTGTCGCAGATGGCAGAGCTGCCGCAGATGAAGCTGTACTGTGAAATTGGCCGGCTGGTCAGCGGCAGGCCGGAAAAAGGCGCCGCTGTCGCCGCGGCGGAGTACCTATACGGTATGTACCCCGACGCCTCCGGCTTCTCTCCCCGAAATCTGCGCCGGATGCGGGAGGTTTTCCGGACATACGAAAGTTCCCCAGAGGTGCTGGACCAGGCCATGACCATCGGCTGGACACAGAATATATCTCTTATCTCTGCATTCCTTTCGAGTTATGCATTTTTATATCTCATTTATAGGAACACCGTATAAAAAAGAGCGGGGCAGACCGAAAAGTCTGCCCTCAACCTCTCCATAGAGTGCGATCCTTCCGCCCCTCCGGCTTTTTCCGCAGCATTCCTCATTCCTCCGGTGGCACTGCAAGCTGGAAGCTCTCCCAGGTATGCTCCGCATCTTCCACCGCCGTCCAGGTGTATCCTGCACGATAACACTCCTCCCAGGTCAGGTATCGGAAGTAGAACTCCACCTCCAGATGACAGGGCAGGATGTCCAAGATGATCTTTTTGATCTGTTCAAACTCCGCCGGAATGCCGCCCACCCCCGGAAAGATCACCCGCAGGTGCCCCGTATCCATCTCCAGGGCCTTGGCCCGGATGCCGCAGCCCTGAATGGCATGGTTGATGGCAGAGGGGGTCAGGCTGTCTCCGTCGATCTGCAGAAGGGCGGCGATGGCGGCCCGCCGCTCCTCCGGCGTGACGGCGGCAGGCCGCCGGGCAAAGGGCGCCTCCCGGCGGCGCAGCCCCTCGTCCTCCGCCGTGGCGGTGACGGACTCCCGTTCCACGGTCTCCAGCCGCTGTCCGGTCCGGTCCAGAGCCCGCCCCAGGGCATACAGCTCCGCACCGTTCACAGAGCTGCCGTCCAGGTTGTAGATCCCCAGGGGTGAGAGCAGCTGACGCAGATACGCCTCGTACATCTCTCACGCCTCCAGTTCCGTCACGGTCAGCGTCCCCAGCACCGGCAGCACCGTGCTGTCCGCCGCCAGATCCGCCGCCGGCGCGGAAAAACGGTAGTTCTCCACACCCTCCAGGGCATAAAGCCGGCTCCCCAGTTCTGCCAGCAGCACCGGCCGGCCCAGCATCCGCCCGGTGAAAAGCGTGGAGATGGCCAGCTCCGCCCGGGCCTTGACCTCGCCAAAGTCCGCGTTCTCTCCCACGGCGATGGCCGCGCTCACATTCACCGGAACAGCGGCGGGAACCTTCACCTCCACATCCACGGCGATCTCCCGCCGCTCCTGGAGATCCGTCCGGACCTCCTCCAGCAGAGCCGCTCCGGGCAGACCACTTTCTCCCGCGATATAGACGTCCACGGTTCCGATGCCCCGGGCCCGGCCTACCGCCCGGGCCGCCGCCACGCCGTCATGGCTCATGGCGGTCTGCTCGTACCAGGCGGCGTTGGCGCCGTTGGGCAGACGCTGGTAGCTCTCCAGAACGCGCCGCCGCAGCGTCTCGTCGTCCTCGGCGTCGCTGCCGCCGGAGAAG
This sequence comes from uncultured Oscillibacter sp., assembly GCA_910584075.1. Taxonomy (GTDB): domain Bacteria; phylum Bacillota; class Clostridia; order Oscillospirales; family Oscillospiraceae; genus Oscillibacter. Next base: position 22,288 of record CAJTZI010000031.1, on the reverse strand, counting down.
GCCGCAGGATTGGTGCATGCCGTCACCGCCACGGGGCAGGCGGTGAGAAACCGCACGGTCCCTGCCACGGCGTTGCCGCCTCCGCCTGCCTCCAGAGCTTCCGCCGGGGCGTCCGCATATGTCTCGCCCACCTCAAGCGTCACGCCGTCCGTGGATTGGAACCGCCGCTCGTCCGCAGTCATGCACACCGTCCCTGCCGGGATGTTCACCGGCAGCGCCGGGGGCGAGTCCACGGAAAAGCGCAGTGTTCCGACGGCCCTGGACGCCGGCAGGCGGCTCAGCCCCCGCATAGCCGCGTGCCGGTCCAGATAGACGCCCTGGGCCGTCTGGGGAAAGCTCTGGTCCAGCACCCACTCCGCCTGGATGTCCAGGGCCTGGATTTGCGCCGCCGCGGCGTACAGCCGCACCGCCAGGTCGCAGGAGTCCTCCGGCGTGAATCCGACCCGCCGCGCGAAAGCGGCCAGCAGCTCCTGGTAGATCTCATCAACGCTTTTCACCCGTCGTCTCCTCTCTATACAATCTCTATTGTCACCGGCAAAGGCTCCCCCTGCCAGACGCAGTTCACTGTCAGGGCCAGGGTCCCCTCCGCACCGGGACGCAGTTCTACAAATTCCACCGCCAGCGCCTCGCCCGTCAGTGCCTCCGCCGCGTACTGGGCCGCTGCGGCCTGCCGCTGGGCTGGTGGGATCGCACCCAGCTGCCACAGGCGGCTTCCAAGCTCCGGCAGAAAGGGAAAGGCTCCCCGTCGGGCCGCCAGCCTGAACAGCACCCGCTGCAGCAGGGCCTCCCGGCCCTCCACCCGCAGCAATCCGCCCGCGCCGTCAGGCACATAGTCTCCGCTTTGCAGTTTCAGCTCCACATCACAGCAGCTCCTCTCCGCATTGGCAGGGGGAACAGCCCACGCCGTTGATCCACAGCGACCCCTCTACCCGCACGTCTCCCCGCAGCTCCAGCGTACCGTCCCGCATCAGGTACACGGAGTTTCCGCCGGGGCCGTACACCATCACCTCCCCCGGCTGCATTTTCTTGGGCGGCGCGGACTGCTTCATGCCGCAGACGCACTGCTCCTCGCCACCGGGACCGCCCTTGACCACCAGCACCGCCGCGCCGTTCTCCGGCATCCACACATAGCCGCCGGGGCCGTAGATGGGCACTGTCCGCACCTCACCCCGGGTCATCACGCCCACGCTGTCTCCGGCGATGGTGGTGACGCCCAGATCGGCGTCCGCCGTGGCCGGCGCCGGCCGCATCTTACTGGAAAGCCACATCTTCTCATCCTCCCTTCAATGTCAGCGCCGCCGTGGCGCCCCGCTCCGCCGAAAAGGTATTGGCCGCTTCCGCCACCCGGAAGGAGCCGGAGAGCCCCATCCGTTCCAGCCGCAGGTCCACCCGGTCCCCCGGGAAGGCTGGAAAGCTCCCGGGCAGGCACAGCGTCACAGTCCGCTCATCCTCCTTCGACCGCCGGATCTGGTACTCTCCCGTGTAGCGCATGGCGTCCCAGGTGCTCTGTCCCGGGGTGTAGACCACCCGGCGGCATTGGCCGCCCCGGCGGATCATGTCCTCGTTTTTCACGCTGTAATAGGCGTTTCGGGTCTTGTCGATGACCAGCACCTCTGTCAGCACGCCGTAGTGGTCCTCCCGCAGGGTGCAGGAGAGCACCGGATCCCCCTCGCCGATGGAAAGACGCCTCCCGCCGTTCCCCTCCGGTGCGGCCAGCAGCTTTCCGTCCCGGGAGAAACGGGGAGAGAAGCCGCCGTAGGTCCGGCAAAAGCCCTCCAGTGCCCTCCACTGGCTGACCCCTGCCGGCACGGTATAGACGGAGGTGGCCCGCACATCCGCCGTCTCCCCGGCGGTGATGCCGTAAGGCGTCACATGGTGCCGCACGATCTCCGCCAGGGTGGCCTTCTGATAGGTCAGGGGCCGGGACTCGTTGTCCAGCAGCCGGGCGGCATAGCCCCGACCGGTGAGGGTAGCCGTCAGCCCCCCGCTTCCCAGCTCCACAGTGTACTCGTCCACAATGGCTCGCAGCATGGTCATTCCCCGGTTGATGGCGGCAAAGCCCGCCGCCAGTTTCAGCGCCTCCGCCATGCTCCTGTCGTATAAAAACGTTACGGAATAGCTGTCGCAGGGCACTGTCCCGGTGTGGACCACCTCCCAGCTCAGCAGCTCCGGCAGGTCATAGACCCGGTGGTCGCAGGTGAAGATCCGTCCCGTCACGGCAGATACACCTCATTTCCCGGATAGATCAGGTTTGGGTTTTTGATCTGCGGGTTGGCTGTGATCAGATCCGTCAGCGCCGCGCCGTACTGGCGGGCGATGCCCCACAGGGTATCCCCCTTTTTTACCACATGGATAGTCCGGCCTACGCCGCCGTCCCCAGTCTGATTTCCCGGGTGAAGCGGTGCCCCGCCGCCGCTCTCCGTCAGGCCGCCGTCATAGCCGCCGCGGTCCTCCCAGAACTCAAAGCTGTACCGCACATAGTCCGGCAGCGGCTTCTCCGCCGCCTGCAGGGAGACAAAGTAGACCCGCTGGACCTTCCACACCGGGTGAACCAGCTGCCCCGGCCCGCCCTCCTGAAACACTGCCTCCAGCCGCCGGAACTGGTCATAGGCGTCGGCCCCGGAGAACTCCCCCTCTCCCCGCAGAATGCGGTAGGTGCCCCCAAGCTCCTGAAAGACGCAGGAGCCGAAGGGGACCTGGTGCACCGCCACCCGGCGGCGGTTTTCCACCGTGTAGATCTCCGGGTTGTGCGGCCAGGTGTAATCCTTGAATCGCATGGATGTCAGCCGCGTAAAGCATCCCCCTCTCCGCAAAGTCTCGTTTCAAGCACGTCTAATACAGGGAAAAGCCCCCGTCGTAGCGGCGGGCGTCCCGCTGGAACGCCCGGGACAGTGTCTCCGCTCCCGGGACGCTCACGCTGCCCTCTGTCCGGATGAATTCCGTCACTGTCCGCTCCAAAACGGCGCTTCCGCCGGACCGCCGTGCCTCCCGGCGGTCCGGCGTCTCCGCCCCCCGCCAGACGTCGGCCGGATCGGGTGGGATGGTCCCTGTCAGGCGGCCGGATTTCCTGCTCTGCCGCAGGGATTCCGCCGTCTCTCTGGAGCCCGCCGTCTCTCTGGAGCTCACTGTCTCTCTGGAGCCCGCTGTCTCCCCTGCTGCCTCCGTCCGGCCTCCGGCCTCTGGGATTCCAAAGACCGCCGAACGCCCACTCCCGGCGGAGAGAGACCCGCCCTCCGTTGGTCGGTTTCCCTGTCCTCGCCCTGAAAAGGCCGCCGCCGAAACCGCCGCCAAGGCGGCCGCGGGTGTGTCCGCCGCCGCGTGTCCGCTGCTCCTGCCGCCGTCTCCGCCCCGCGGAAGGGCGCCGCCCAGCAGCAATCCGGCCAGCGCCTCCCGCTGCCGCATGAGCTCCTCCTGGATGTAGTCCATCTCTCAGCCCTCCCGCAGCGCCTCAAAGCGCCTTTGATCGAAGGACGGATTCCCGGTTCCCTCCCGGTCGGACTCCGCCTCCGAGAGCTGCCGCAGCAGCCGCTCCAGCTGGCGGCCCGTCAGAGCCGCCAGCACCGACCCCTCGTCCTCGAATACCGGTTCTCCCCCAGCGAAGCAGCAGGCCGCCGCGATCCTGGCGTTGCAGAGGACGGTCCGCTCCAGCGGGTCCTCCGCCGCCTCCCGGGTCTCCCGCCACAGCTCCAGCAGCTGGCCCGCCGTCAGCGGCCGCAGCTCGTCGATCTTCCTCATGCCGAGGTCTCAATCCGCTTGGAGGCCACCAGCGAGACCTTCTCCGCCACCATGGCGTTCAGCTGGCCCTCCTCCTGGATATCGCTCCACTGGCAGCCGCTGTAAATGACCTTCCGGTCCGGCTTGCAGATTACCAGGGAGAAGTCTTCCAGGTCGTAGAAGTTGATGCCGTCAGACACGGCGTCATCTGTGGCATACAGCCGTGTCAGCTCCAGGGTGTACTTGCGCTGTCCGTTGATGGCGGCCACCGGCTCGCTCTCGCCGAAGGCCTCCACAAACCGGGAGGATTTGGACGCCCTGGCGGTGTACCCCTGCACCACCGCCACCTTTCTGCCCTCCAGCTCCAGATAGATGTCCGCGCTGGTGGGAAATCCCCTTGTCTCCATCTCTCGCCCTCCTTTATACCGTGATGTGTACCGTTAGATAGATCTGGTTCAGCCCATGGGCCACGGCGAAGCTGAACTCCACCAGGCACACTGTGGGGTCGTCGGGAGAGGCGGACACCGTCACGTCCCCGTAGCCGTCGATGATCTCCGCCGCCGCCTTTTTCTCCAGCTCCACGATCACCTGGGAGCGGATGGCTCCCCGGTTTCGGGCGGTGTTTTTAGCCCGGGAGAATTTGCTCCGCAGTGCGCCGCGGATGGAGGGGATTACGTCGTCGGCAATGAGAACGGTGGTCAGTTCTCTCCATGCCGCATCCGCCGCGCCGCCGGTAGTGGTGCGGGTAGTGATGCCCCGCACCGGGGAGATGATCCCCGCCGCGCTCTCCAGGGGCGTCACGCCGCCCCGCACCAGAAGATCGATCTCGCTGTCGCCGTAATCGGCGGCAAGCCCTCCCAGGCCCCGCAGGGCCGCGCCGTTGACGGGGGCCGCCGGGTCCCGGCCCGCGGCCACAGCTCCCGCCACAGCCGCCGCAGCAAACACGGCGGGAAGCGTGTTCCCCTGGCCGTCCAAGGCGTCGGGCCCTACCAGCACCATGCGCTCACTGTTCAGCGCCGCCGCATGCGCAGTCAGTTGGGATACATCCTCCCCGCTGCCGCCCACCACAGCGATCCGCTCCTGGCGGGCTGCGGAGGCCGCCTCCACCGCGCTCCGCAGCGCCTGGTGCACCGTCTCGTCGGCGCTGTCGCATACCACCACCTGCACATCCTGCCTGCTCAGTGCCTCAAAGGCCGACTGATAATCATCCGGAGTCCCGGTGTCCGCCACCCGCACCGCCGTCACACTGGACGCGCCGTTGAGGAACAGCAGCCGCAGCAGCGCACCCATGCCCGGGACAGCGTCCTCGCCGAAGGCCTCCGCCCCGGCGGCGTAGCCGGTCACCGTCACCGCTGTGCCCACTGTACCCTTGGCGGCCCTGGCGGCCACGCCCACGGCCTTGGGCGCCTGTCCGGCGGACACAACCGCCGACGTGTCGTAGACCGAGTAGACCCCCGGCCGCTCATGTACGATTCTGCTCAATTGGTCATTACCCCTTTCAAAATAAAGTCCAGAAACGACTCTCCGTCCTCCCGGCTCTCCGCCGTGAAGAACGCCTGGCACTGGAGCCGTCCCCGCCGCAGAAACATCCCCGTCTCCCGCTCCCAGGCCAGAGCCTCCCAGCGCAGCTCTCCAGACCGGATCCCGGCGGGCAGTCCCCCCAGCAGCACCTCCGCCGCGATTTCCGAACCCGCCTCACACTCCGCGGCCCGGCGGCCTCGGATGTCCACTGTGATAACACCCTCCAGCTGCTTTCCGTACACCTCCCGCAAAGCGTCCGTTCCGTTGTCCCGCGCCTCTCCCAAATAATTGCAAAAGCCCATGGCCTTTCCCTGGGCGGCCTCCACCGCCACGGCGGCCACTGCCCCGGCACAGGCCCTGGCCCGCTCCGCCGGGAAGGCGGTCATGGCCGTCAATCCCGCGCTTTGGAGCGCGGCGGTCACCGCGTTTCGCACCTGTGTCAGTTCCTTCACTCCGCTGCCTCCCATCTCCGCTCCAGGGATGCCCACCAGTGGCTCAGCGTCCCGCCGGTAAAGTAGGGCCGGTTGCTGCGCACCTGGAACTCCATGCCGTTCCATCGCACCGTGTCTCCGGGCCCGATCTCCTCCCGGCCCAGATACAGCCACAGCCGTTCGTCCACCCAGCCGATCTCCGTCACCGTGCCGGCAACCAGCTCCCGCCGCTCCCGAACCGGCTGGATAAATGCCCGCGCGGCGCGCCGCCCCTCCCCGGTCTCAAGACTCACCGTCTGCCCGTATCGGGATAGAATTTCCTCTACCCACGCCGTCATCCCCGCACTCCTTTGAAACAGAAATCCTCCGTCTCCGCATAGGGAGCCATCAGTGCCTCCGCCGTCCGGCGGAGCCCCTGGGCCAGGGAGGCGGCCTCCGCCGCCCCCCGCCCCTTGATAGAGAGGTCCCCCGCCGTAAAGGCGCTGACAGCGCCCCCGCCCCGGCCTGCCGCCAGATCCGCCGCCGCCGTGAAGGCGGCGGCGCAGGCAAAGGCCCTTCCGCAGTCCTCCGGGGTCAGCCCCTCCCGCAGGCGGCCCTCCCAGCGCAGGCGGGCTGCCTGACACAGCGATTCCAGCAGGGCCTCCTCCGCCTCCCCCGCGCCGGAAACGATTCGGGCCAGCGTCAAAATCTCCTCCCTCATTCCGAGACGGTCAGGACCTTGGCCGCGTCGGCAAAGAGCTTGGCGAAGCCGGAGATGGAGGTGATGGCCGCCCGCTCCATCTGGCGGTCAATCAGCTTGTCGTACTCCACGGTGATCTCACTGCCGCAGATCTGCTCCAGGGCGTAGTTCCTGTCCAGGCCGATGATGGTCCTGGCGGGCATGGCGGAGGTCCGCAGGAGCTTGGCCCCCAGAGGGGAGGTCAGCGTACCGGTGCCCTGGAAGTTCAGCCCTGTCAATGGATTTTGAAACTCCGGCAGCTTCAGCATGGCGAGCATCATGTCGCCGCTCACCAGCATGGTGTTCATGGTGTAGGGGTCAAACTGACTCCAGAAGTCCAGCAGCGCCCCGTAGGACATGGTCTTCACGCCCTTGGTAATGGGACCTGTGCCCACGGTGAACACCGGGGCGGGATTCTGGTTGCCGTCGCCGTTGCGCAGGACCCGGATGGCGTCCTCCAGGTGCATCCGCCCGATGTACGCGCCGATCTGCCGCAGGGTGACGGAAAAGAGGTCCAGCCGTTGGAACCGGATGGCCTCATAGGAGGCCACCAGCATTCTGCCCCGCTTGTGGAGCCGCACCAGGTTCTCCTGGGTGCGGATGGTGGTCTGAGGGATCTCCGCTCCCTCCTCCACCCGGCGGAGCTTCTTCTGTTCCTCCGTGGGCACGGAGGTGATGGAGCGGTAGTCCATGCCGTCAAACCGGGTCACTGTGGCGGTGATGGCGGGCAGGACGCTTTCCTCCTCCAGTCCCTGCCGCACCACCCGGGACACAAACTCCGGAAACAGCACGGCGGAGTCGGAGGTGTGGAAAAACTTCTCCACCAGATCGCTGCCCGCGCCCTTGACACGGATGTCAAACCGCTTCAGCTGCCGCTGGAAGGCGTCCAGCCCCTCCAGAGCGGTGCCGCGGTACTGCTCGCTGGGATCCAGCTCCTCCAGGGTCTGGGCGAAAGTCCGGCCGCCCCGGCCGTACATCCCCTTCTCCAGCTTCACGCTTTCAAAATGATATGCCATACGATCTCTCCTCCTTAAAGTACAAATGTAACCGTTCTGGCGGCGCTGTCCACGTCCACCGCCAGATAACTCCGCCCGCCCTCGGCCACAGTCACGCCGCCGCTGCCGTCTGCCGTCAGATTGACCCAGCCCGCTGTGGGCACGGTGCCGCCGGAGTATTCCGCGGTCGCCATGCCCCCCAGGGCCACGGTGCAGGCGGTGCCGTCCCGGCTCACCGCCAGTGCCGTGCCGCAGAACCTGTCGCCCGCCTCACAGGCGCTCACCGTGCCGTTTCCGCTGACCTTCACCACCTGTCCCTCCCGGACTCCGCCGCAGGCGAAGGTGGCGGCCCACTGTCCGATTCCCTCGTAAGAAACGCTCATTGTCATCCTCCTGTCGTTTTTATTGCCTCGGAGCGGAGGAGGGGGGACGGTCCCCGCCGCCTCCGGTCCGCAGCTTATGCCCAAACGCGCCAAAAGCGCCGCGGGCGCTCAAACCTGAAAGGCCCCCGCATCTTCCCGCTTCTCCACGGACCTGGGCCGGAGCTGAGGCATCGCCGGAAACCGCTTTGCCGCCTGGACGCCGTAGGCATCCTTCATGGCCAGCAGCTCCGGCTCCTCCATCCGCTCCGCCGCCCTGGCGAACACGCCGCCGTCCAGACAGTCGTCCGCCAGCATGGCAAGGCGAACCACTTCCCGCCGCAGCTCCGCCAGATACTTCCGCCCCAGAGCCGCCTCCTCACGCAGCCGGGCCAGTTGTCTGTCCTCCTGCCCAAACCGCTTCAGCACCCCGGCGCTCCGCTGGGCGGGCACCGCCACAAAGGACCACTCATAGGCGTCGGCGGGCTCCCGCAGCTCCGTGAAGCACAGCTTCCCGTCATAGACCTGCCCCTTCACGTGTTGGCAGCCGCCTCCCTCCGCGCCGCAGATGGAGCACACGCTGTGTCTCACGCTGCATCCCACGCTGACCTCCTTCTTGATGCCGCCCTCAATCTCGGCGATCAGGTCCGCGTTCTTCTCCGCCCGCAGCAGATATGCCCAGCCCTTGAGCCAGCAGTACGCGTCCCCCGCCGCCGTGGTCATGGAGGGCTCCCGCACCACCTCGGTCCGGTAGATGCGGGCAGTCTGTCCCCGGGCGGACCACTGGTGGTCAAAGATACCGCTCTTCCCCAGAAACAGCTCTCCCAGCCGTTCCAGCGCCGCGCCGTCGAACCGCTCAAAGTCCCGGTCCACCTCGTTGTCGCACAGCCGCAGGCTGAAGGTGTACACCTGCTCCGCCGTCAGCGGCGTCCTGGCAAGACGGTTGATGGCCTCCAGCTCCTGCTGTCCGGGCAGTCCTGCCGCCGTCTCGCTCCGCTCCTTACGTACTTCCATGGTTCTCTTCCCTCCCGGCTTCCTTTTCATCATTCTCAATTCTCAGTTTTCTCGCCTGCTCCCGGTACAGCGCCGCCCGGGCCTCCTCCACCTGGTCCTGGAGATTGATGTCGTCCCACACCACCTCAAAGCCGCAGGTGTACCCGTGCATCCGCAGCCACATCCGGCAGATCCGCTCCACCACCGGCGTCAGCGTCCGCCGGATGGCGGTGATCTCCGTGGTCAGAAGGTCCGCCTGCTGAGAGCTCATCCGCTCCGTGGAATTCCAGCTCAGCCCCAGCATGAAGGGCGGGATGCCGGTCTTGGCCACGATCTGCTCCAAAATCTGCCGTACCGGCACCTCGCTGTCCAGAACGGGCGCGTCACCGCCGATGGCCTTGATCTCCACATCCCCCACAGCCACAAAATCCCGCACGCTGCCGCCGCGGCTGTCCTGCATGGCCCGGGACCACTCCTCCGCCAGCATCCGCCCCCGCTCCGCCGCGGAGGTTCCCTCGCCGTTCTTGCAGGTGACGGCAAAGCGCACGTTGCCGCACCGCTCCCAGTTGACGCCGATGGTGTGGTAAATCCGGGTGAGAATCTCCGCCAGAAAGGGCAGGGACCGCAGCAGCGACACACCGTAGGGATTTCCCGCCTCCGGGTTCAGCGGCGTGAACAGCAGCAGGTCCTGACAGGGCAGGGGACCCATCCGCCCGTTCTCGTCCGCCCCGCAGATCTGAAACTCCAGCGGATGCTCTCCCTCCCGGATCTCAATGTCCTCCACACGGCCGCACAGCAGCGCGGCGATGTCTCCGCCGTCTCCGGCGGGCACAATCTCCCCGATGGCCCGCCCGCAGGTGAGAAGCGTATCCAGATAGCAGTCCAGGAAGGCGTTGAGGCCGAACTGGCCCCGCCCCACAGGCACGGTCCGCAAAAACTCTCCCAGCGCCCGCTGCGCCGCCGCGTCGGCGCAGCGGACTGTCACGCCCCCGGTCATGCGGATCAATTTGTAGACTGCCGCGTCCACCACCGGCACGGCCTCCCGCACCGCCCGGTACAGCCGGACTTCTCCCCGGCTCAGGGGCACATAGTCCCCCAGCATCCCGAAGGGATGACGCTCCCCGCTCCGCAGCTGCACCGCCGCCGGAGCCGGTTCCCTCTGCCGCTTTTTGAACCATCTCAAGTCCCGTCCCTCCTCATATTCTCCGCTCCACGCTCATGGCGGCAAAGCCGCCGCCGTCTCCCGCCGCCAGATCCATGGCGAAGTAGCGCATCTCGTCCATGGCGTGGTCGTTCTCTTTCCTGGGCGCCTCCCGCCCGGTCCGCTCATCCCAGCAGTAGAGCTCCATCTCCCGCAGGCAGTCCCGGCACTCCCGGCAGATTACGATCTGCCGCCGTTTCAGCAGGTCCGCCGTCACCCGGATACCGTCCGACACATCGTTGTCCGCCCGGACCACTTGGAATCCCTTTCTCCGCAGAACCTCGATGAAGCTGGCCGCCGAGGGGTCCACAATCACCCGCTGGATCTTCCGCTCCCCGGCCAGGGCCTCCAGATCCTCCGCGTACTCCGCGTCCGTCCTTTGCCGTCCGGTTTTCCGGGAGTTGTAGTAGAACTCCCGCACCCGGTACCACACCTCGTCCCTTTCCCCCCACAGCCCGAAGGAGGCGGGGTTGGCCGTCCCGTAGTCCACGGAGATCCGCCACCGGGCGAAGGGGCCCGCCGGGGCCTCCGGGGCGTCCCGCTCCCGGTCAAAGAAGTCGTACACCAGCCCCTGGGCGGCGCTCCACTCCCCCAGCACAAACCGCCGGTGAAACACACCGGAGTAGGACTGCCGGTACCTCTCCCGAATGCGCTGGGACAGGGCGGGATTGTCCTCCATGGTGAAATGGAGATACAGCGCCCGCCGCTCCCGGGCCCTCAAAATCCACTCCCGGTAAAACCAGTGCTGGGGCCCCTCCGGGTTGCAGTTGAACCACAGCCGGCTCCCCGGCACGCTGCACCGGGCGATGGCCTGTTCCACAAAGCTCCGGGGCATCAGCGCCGCCTCATCCAGCAGCACTCCCGCCAGGGTGCTCCCCTGGATGAGCGCCGCGCTGGACTCGTCCCGTCCCCCGAAGAGCAAAAAGCGGTTCTCATGCCCTGCGAACCGCACGCTCAGCAGGTTATCCGACCGCCGTTCCCGGACATTCATGCCGGCCCTGCGCAGATAGGGCGCCAGCTCCGCCAGCAGGTTTCGCCGCAGGGAGCCGATGGTCTTTCCGCAGAGTCCGAACTGCCGCCCGTCAAACCGGGTCTGAGCCCACAGAAAGAAGGACAACCCCATGGAAAAGGTCTTGCCGCTGCGCACCGCCCCGTCGCAGATGACAGCCTCCCACCGCTCGGACCGCCACCAGGTCAGAACCCGCTTCTGCTTGGGGGAAAAATTCGTGATCTCACCCGTTGTCCCATCCCTCCTCTGTCTCTCCGCAGCCCTCCGCCAGCGCCTGATACAGCGCCTCGGCCCCGCGGCCGCCGCCGCTTTCCAGCAGAGAGCACAGCGTCTCCAGCGCCCGCACCCGGTCTACCAGCTTGATTTCCACGCCGCCCTTGTCCGTCACTTTGATCTCCGCCACGGCGGAGAGATCCAACCCCTCCGGGTCCACCTCCCCAGGGCGCAAAGCCAGCCGCGCCGCGTCATTGGCCCTGCCGAAGGCCAGCTGCGCCAGCCGCCGCAGAACGTCCTCCCGCTGCAGCTGGGATGCCGCGTCCATCCGCATCCTCTCCAGCCGCTCCTGGATGGCTCGGCTCCCCAGAAGGGAAAAACCGTCCCGCCGCCCGCTCTCCGCCGCCGCCCGCTCCGGGTCCATCGTCCTGAGATACGCCCGGCAGAACGCCACGCTCTCCCGCCTCTCCAACCGATCCGCCTCCTCTCCAAATTCTCCTTACACGAAGGGGGCCGCCCGCCCAAAAGTTGCACTCCGCTGTGCCCTCCTGAAAAAATTTTTTCTGAAAAAGCAAAAAACCGCCCTCAAGGCGGAAAAGAAAACCGCGGAACCAATGTTCCGCGGTTTGCGCAGCTGATCTAAAACGTATTTCCGGCAATCACTTCATCTCGTCGAAGATCTTCTCAATCTCGCCGTCCGGCTCCGGCGTTGCCAGGGAGACTGTCACAATCACTACACAGGCCACCAGGAAGGCGGGCAGCAGCTCGTAGATGTTCCAGATGCCGCCCAGAGGCTTTACCAGGAACTTCCAGATGAAGATCATGGCGCCGCCGGCCACAAGGCCCGCCATAATGCCCTGGCGGTTGCTGCGCCTCCAGAACAGGGCGCACAAAACGGCGGGGCCGAAGGTGGCGCCGAAGCCCGCCCAGGCGAAGGAGACGATCTGGAACACGTTGCTGTCGGGGTCAGAGGCCAGGAACAACGCGATGACGGCGATGACCACCACGGTGAGCCGGGCGATGAGCATGGTCTGCCTCTCCGTCAGCTTCACGCCGAACACGTCCTGCACCAGATTCTCCGAGAAGGCGGAGGCGGCGGCCAGCAGCTGGCTGTCGGCGGTGGACATGGTAGCGGCCAGAATTCCGGCCAGAATACACCCAGCCACAATGGCAGGGAAGATGCCGTAGGAGGACAGCAGGTCAGAGAGCTTCACGATGATGGTCTCGGTGGCACTGCCCTCCAGGAGGGGCACCCGGCCCACAGAGGACACGGCGTGACCCACAATGCCGATGAACACCGCCACACCCATGGAGATCACCACCCAAACGGAGGCGATCCGGCGGGAGAGGGTCAGTTCATTCTCGTCCCGGATGGCCATGAACCGCACCAGGATGTGGGGCATGCCGAAGTAGCCCAGCCCCCAGGCCATCATGGAGATGATGCGGATGAAGCCGTAGGGCTCGGCGCTGTTGGACGTCACATTGTAGGTCTCCGTGAAGCTGAGGAAGCCGGGCAGGGACCGGGCGTGGTCCAGCACAGCGCCCATGCCTCCGGCCTGGACAACGCCGAATACCACGATGATGGCCAGGGCCACGGTCATAATAACGGACTGGACCAGGTCCATGGTAGCCACGGCGGAAAAGCCGCCGATGGAGGTATAGCTGATGATGACGACGGCGCCGACGATGACAGCCGCCATGTAGTCCCAGCCGAACAGACTGTTAAAGAGCTTTCCGATGGCCGCCAGACCCGAGGCCACATAGGGCACGAAGAAGATGAGGATAATCAGGGCGGAGATGCACATGATCACCGGTCTCTTCTCGCCGTAGCGCTTGGAGATGAAGCTGGGAATGGTGATGGCGTCCAGCTTCACACTGTACCGGCGCAGCCGCTTTGCCACCAGCAAAAAGTTTAAGTAGGTGCCCGCAGCCAGGCCGATGGCGGTCCAGCTGGCGTCGGCTACGCCGGAAAGATACGCCAGACCCGGGATGCCCATCAGCAGGTAGCTGCTCATGTCGGAGGCCTCGGCGCTCATGGCGGTGACCAGGGGCCCCATGCCCCGCCCGCCCAGGTAAAAGCCCTCGGCGCTCTTCTTGGACCGGCGGCCGATCATCACCCCCGTAAAGATGACAAAGCAGAGGTACAGGATAATGGTCGCCATAATACAGATTTGTGCGGTAGTCATAATCTCTCTCCTTAAAATATGAATTCAGCGACTGACATCATACCATACTTTTTATAAGAATGAAATACAGAATGAAGTATAGAATTTATTCTATACAATCATCCGAATCAAAATCAAAATGCAAGAAATATCAATGGATTTGAAAAAGACGAATTGTTGAATAAAATAAAATCGAAAAAATAAATAATTGATTGATTATTGATTGATTTCTGTTTTCCCATCCCTGTCCGTCTCCGGACGCGCTTACCCCCCGAATGGTGCCATGGTCCGCTGCGGAGTCCGGCGCTCCCGCGGGCCGGACAGGCCGTCCCTCCGCGGGACGGCCTGTTCATCGGCTCCCCTATTTCTCCGCCGAGATGCACACCGCGTGGCAGATGCCGGGAATGGACTCCCCCTGGAAGCTGGAGGTGGGAGAGAGCAGCGCCCCGGTGGGGGCAAACAGGATTTTCCTCCACCTGCCCCGCTGCATCTCTGTCAGAAGATACCCGTTGAGCACGGAGGCGGAACAGCCGCAGCCGGAGGCCCCGGCGTGCATATCCTGTCCATCCCGGTCGTAGAGCAGCAGTCCGCAGTCCTGGAAATTGTCCCCCAGCTCCACGCCGTCCCGGGCGAAGAAGTCCCGGACGATGCCGTGGCCCAGCTCCCCCAGGTCGCCGGTGATCACAAGGTCGTAATCCTTTGGCGTGGTTCCGGTGTCCCGAAAGAAGGCGGCGAGGGTATCGTAGGCGGCAGGTGCCATGGCTGCGCCCATGTTGTTGGGGTCGGAAATTCCCTTGTCCACAATCTTGCCGCAGGTGACGTGGGTGATATAGGGCCCGGGACCCTCCCGGCCCAGGATGGTGCAGCCGGAGGCGGTGGCGGTCCACTGGGCGGTGGGGGTCCGCTGGCTGCCGTAGGGCACCGGCATCCGGTACTGCCGCTCGGCGGTGCAGAAGTGGGAGGAGGTGACGGCGGCAGTGCGCTCGGCAAAGCCCCCGTCGATCAGCATGGCCGCCAGGGACAGCGACTCCCCCATGGTGGAGCAGGCGCCGTACAGCCCGTAGAAGGGAATCCCCAGCTCCCGCAGGCCGAAGGAGGAGCCGATGCACTGGTTCAAAAGGTCCCCCGCCAGAATATACTGGATGTCCTTGGGCTTCAGCCGGGCCTGGTTCAGCGCCCGCTGGACCACTTTCTTCTGCATGGCGGACTCCGCCTTCTCCCAGGTCTTCTCCCCGAAGAAGGAGTCCTGGCTCAGCTCGTCGAAGTACCCGGACAACGGTCCCTGTGCCTCGAACTTGCCGCCGATGTTGGCAAAGGCGAGCACGGAGGGCGGAGTGCCCAGGGCGATGGTCCGCTGGCCGGTTCGTTTTTCATTCATGGAAAGCCACCTCGTCTTGATGGATTTTCCATAGGGTGCCCAAACGGGGAAAAATTAGTCCTTCGAACCCAGCGTCTTCAAAAAGGCCCGTGCAGGGGGATTTCCCAATAGATCCAATTTAGGGAATCTAGGGCCTGTTCACATAAGCCCTGGCATCAGCACCGGAAGTCGGACGCACTGCGAAAAAACCTCTCACCGCTGTGCATTTTGCCATTGATCAAACAAGGCCCAGCCGCCCGTGTTTTGCAATTACGTATAGGACCGTTCCACCTGGACCACCGCGTAGTAGCTCCCGTCCAGCGCCCGGACGGCGCCCTGGATTTTCTCCTCCACCTGACGGTCGCTGAGACGGAAGTCATAGGGTACCACCGCGTCAAAGATCACGTTGGTGTGGGTGGGCCCGGAGACCATGCGGAAGTCGTGGATGGTAATATCGTCATCAATGCAGCGGACCAGCTCCGCCACCCTGCGGCGGGTCTCCTCCGTGACGCCGTCGTCGGTGACCACCGGGTCCATGTGGATGACGGCCTCACAGCCCAGCCGCTCCCGCAGCTCCTTCTCCACGTTGTCGATCTCGTCGTGGAGAGCCAGCACGTTCTGGCTGGCGGGGACCTCGGCGTGGAGGGAGATCATCATCCGTCCGGGGCCGTAGTCGTGGACGATGAGGTCGTGGATACCGATGATCTGGGAGTGGGCCATCACCAGCTCCCGGATGCGGGAGACAAACTCGCGGGTGGGAGGCGTTCCCAGCAGGGGGTCAATGGTCTCCTTGGCGGCTTTGACGCCGGACCAGAGGATGAAGCCCGCCACCAGCAGTCCCGCCCAGCCGTCGATCATCCTGCCCGTAAAGTGTCCCGCCAGAGTGGCCGCCAGCACCACGGAGGTGGCGGCGCTGTCGCAGAGGGAGTCTATGGCGGTGGCCCGCATGGCGGAGGAGGCCAGCTTCTTCCCCAGCCGCCAGTTGTAAAAGGCCATGTAGAGCTTCACTCCCACGGAGATGCACAAAATGGCGGTCACCAGGGGGGAGGCCGTCACCGGCCCGGGGCGAAGGATTTTGCCAAGGGAGGACTGGAGCAGCTCCCAGCCCATCAGCAGGATCAGCACCGCCACACCCAGACCGGAGAGGTATTCGATCCGCCCGTGGCCGAAGGGGTGATGGGCATCTGCCTTCTGTCCCGCCAGGTAAAAGCCCAGCAGGGTGATGGCGGAGGAGGCGGCGTCGGAGAGGTTATTGAAGGCGTCGGCGGTAATGGCCACGGAGCCGGCCAGGGATCCCGCCAGCAGTTTCCCCGCAAACAGCAGCACATTCAGAAAAATGCCCGCCGCGCCGCAGAGAATGCCGTAGGCCTGACGGAGCCCGGCGGTGTCCCGCCCATCGGGATGGATCAGCAGCCGGGAGAGCAGTGTGATCATGGGATCAGGTCCTTTCCAAAGTCAGTTCAGCGGGCCCCGCCGGGAATGACCAGCTTCATGTGGCAGCACAGATCGTCCAGGTCCCGGTCGGTGGCGGCGGGCACGCGCAGCTTGGCGCCGCAGCGGCGGCAGATGAGATCCACGGCGGAGCGGCGGATCTCCATGCCGTATTCTACGCCGCCGCAGCCGCAGGTAATTCCGTTTTCCCGGGAGGCGATCTCCTTCAGCTCGGAGAGGACCTCGTACATGATGACGCTGTCCAGAAATGCCTCGCCGCCCTCCGGTTCCTGCCGCTTTTCCTTTTCGGCCAGGATCTCCAGCTCCCGCAGGTTCTTCTCCACAATGCCCTCCGGGCCGATGAAGCAGCAAAACTGCTTTGTTCTCGTGCAGCCCAGGGCGGCGGCGCCCCGCAGAACCCGCTCCGGCGGGCACACCGCCGTGTGGGTCTCTCCGCAGAGGCCGCAGGGGACATAGAACCGGTACCGCTCCCCGTCGAAATCCGCCCGCAGGGCGGAGTCCCCGCAGCTGCATTCGATCTCCGCGTTGGAGGCCTCCAGCGCGAAGACGGACCGGGCGGCCATTACCGTCTTACCGCACTTGGGGCAAAGATAGCCGAAGGTACGCATCTCGCTGCTCATGGTGTTTCCCCCGTTTCCAGAAAAATTCAAGTTGATAAATTATAGCACAGCGCCGCGGGAATGTACAGCGTTTTTGATCGCGGAGAAGCCGGCCGGCAATAGACAAACGGGCAAAAGAATAACCCCCCGCTGGAGGTCATTCCGAAAGGGACGCCCTATGTTCGACCGGTGCCCAAACGGCGCCGATGCAGCCCGGATTCTCTTTGATGCTGCGCAGAGCTCCCGCCTCTTTGTACAAGGGGGGAGCTCTGCGCAATCGTCCTCCGGAGTGGCTGTGTGATGAAAACTCTGACACTGGGTCTACCGCATCATCTCCAGAACATCCCGGAGCTTTCCGAACAAAATGGAACTCCTACCCCGCTCAAAGGAACCCGTATCAGGGTTAAGGGATTCAAAAGTGGCCATATATCGCGTCCAATCCAGCACATTCCCGCCACTCGAGGAAAAATGGCTGTCAAAATAGTGATCGTTTTTTTCCGTTGTAAACATCACTGTTGGTTCAGCAAAGTCCAGAGGAATCAGGCCCTCTACCAGAGGGCTGACCGAGACATACTGAATGTCTTCCCGGCGCAGGACACCCCAGTCGCAGAGCTGATCGACGAAAGCATGATAGTCCTCATAGGTCATATCCTCGGGATCGAATTTCTCCGAGAGCTGGCTGATTTGCTCCTTCGTCAGATGAACGGCAGTCCCATTCTTTTTTACATCCTCCATAAAATCGCGCAGTTTCTTCTTGTCCTGCGCCACCTTCTCGGGAAGTATGTTTTTCAGACTGCCGCCTCCATTCTTGGGTACTAGATAGGCCATTTTGTGGGTGCCGGATGGCTTTACCCAAAATCGGTCCAGGATGCTGGATGTAATCATAAAAAACCTCCTAAGCATAGCGGTTGGAATTTGCGATTTTTCAGTGAAAACTGTTTGAGGCGGAAATACAGATGATTTCCAATCCTGTTGTGTTTCAATCTTACTGCATTGGACTGCTCCTCTCGTGCCCCCGTTGGTGTGGGATCTCCGGTTTCCGCGGCCTTTGAAATATATGGTGTCTGAAAATCGCCGAAACCGGACAAAACCCCTGAAAAATTTTTGTATTGCTTGAATTATACCATAGATAATAATAAAATTACAAATGGTCGCTTCAAACACCGTCCTATTGGAAATACAATTATTACCGATAGAACGGGGGCGTGAACATGGAAAAACAGGAGTTTCTGAAAATAGTCAGCGAAAACATCAAAAAGTATCGGGCGCAGAACGGTTTGACACAGGAGAAGTTCGCGGAAAAGGCGGGGATCAGCCTGCCGTTCTGTGCCGCCATTGAGACCGAGAGGAAGGCTCCCAGCGCGTTCACGCTGCGGAATATGGCGGACAGGCTGGGCGTCACCGTGGATTATTTTCTGTATCAGGACTCCGTGCAGGCTGAGATCAAGATGATCTCCGAACAGCTGGCGGACAAGCCCGCCGCGTATGTTGAGTTGATCGGGCGCCTGATTGCGGTGTGCAATGACTTCAATGACACAAAATAGAGAGAACGCCGGAGGAGGTATTGCTTTGAGCGGTCAAGAGAAACGTCTGCTGATTGAGGAGTGGTATCAGGAATATGCCAGATATCTCCTCCTGTACGCCTATCAATTTGTGGATTATCACTCGGCGGAAGAGGTCATGCAGGAGACATTCCGGGTGGCATGGGAGACGGTTCCGGAGGCGGGAATTGAATATCCAAAGGCATGGCTGCGGAAAATCGCGAAAAATGTGATTCAGAACCGTGTCCGCCAGCGTGACAGATGGAAAGACCTTCTCTCCAATGTGGATGAGGTTCCGGAAGAGGCCTTGGGGAAAAGCGAGGACCCCGTCAACGTTGAGCTGGAGTACGAGGGACTGATCGACCGGCAGGACCTGCATTTGCTCAAGCTCCTGGCTGTAGACGGCTATACATATCCCGAGGCGGCGAGAGCGATGGATTCAACGGCGGAGGCCTGCCGGAAACGGGTAAAGCGGGCGGAGCGGAAGTTGAGAAGTCTGCTGGGAAAATAAATTTTTCAAAAGGTTGTCCGCTTTTCAGGTTTTCCAGACACTATAATAATGAGGAGGTTTCAGTATGTCTGACCTTGACCATGAGAGAAACAGCCCGCGTCACTTTTTGAACAGGCTCAGCACAGAGACATTGAAACAGATTTTGCAGGATGATTTTGAATCGGAGGATTCCGACTCGCCGGAAAACGACGAGTTCATCACCTGCGTGATGGAGGTGATCGCACAGCGGGAGATAGAGACGTCGGAATGTTCAAAGTTTGATGTTGACGCGGGCTGGAGAGATTTCCGGCGGTACTACCAGCCCGAAGAAGAGGCCGCCGCCCCGGTATGCGGCGGGACAGCGCCGGCCGGACTGATCGAAAGCAAAGGGCAGGACAAAGAGACTGACTTGAACTCCCGGCGGCCCGGGCGGGCCGCTCATCATATTCTGCGGGCCGCGGCCATTGCGGTGACTGTGGCAAGCCTTTGCATTGTGGCCGCAGGCGCCATTGAGGTGAATATCTTCGAGATGGTCGCGGAGTGGACGCAGGATGTTTTTCAATTCCGTTCTGAAACGAGCACTTCCCAGGATGCTGTATATGAAACCGGTGTTTTTCTGGAGGATGACCAGACGCTGAAAGGTCTTTTGGAGGAAGCGGGTATTACACAGCCGGTCTATCCCAAATGGATTCCGGAGGGCTATACATTCTTTGAATCAAAAGTTTTTGTTAATAACAACAATCCCCTGTTTATAGTGAAATATGAAAGCGAGTCATCCGAAAAGCCGATCACTGTATCAGTAATCGCCCATCGTGGTCCAGAGGGGATTTTGATGGAGAAGAATGAGGGAGATATTACGAGCTATGTTAAAAGCGGCATAGAGCACTGCATCATGAACAATAGTGACGTTTTGGTAGCAACATGGTTTACCGGTACTCTCGAATGTTTTATCGGTGGCGAGGTTTCAGAAACGGAAATGAAAATCATGATTGATTCCATTTATGAGGAGTAGATTACATTGAAGAAATATTTATCACGCGGTTTGACGGTTTTCCTTCTGCTGGTTTTTTCCTGTTCGCTCTCTATTCCTGCAAACGCCGCGGTCTATGCCAGCGATTATTTGTACGGGTATAGTGCCACACTTTATCCCGAGGGCAACGGAGTTATGAGTATTTCATATACTGTCATTGCTACTGACACATTAGAAGAGTTGGGCGTCAGCAAAATCGTGATGGAGAAGAAGTCCGGAAACTCCTGGATTGCAGTCAAGACTTATACCGACAGTGACTATCCGGAGCTGAGTACGACGAACGATGATGTTCACACCGGCTATATTTTGTATAACGGAGTGGCTGGCACCGAATACCGTGCAAGAGTTACAATCTTTGGCAATACCGATTACCGGACGTTCAACACGGCAATAAAGAGGGCAACCTGATCGCCATTGACAGGTAAGACAAACCTCAAATTGGGAATGTTGAAAAAGCCGGCTTTTCAACCGGTACCATTCGATAAAGTTTTGAAAAACAGTCATTCTTTTTCAGTACCGGCACAATCGCGGTACAAAATCCGCCTGATTTTCCGAAGAGGACTTTGTCAGCAGTTTCAAATTGAGGTGAGTTAAGATGCTTCCATACTTACAGAAAAAGAACGCCGTGCAATTGCACGGCGTTCTTTTTCTCCCGGCCTGGTATTGACGTTCATTTCAGGAGGGAGCTGAGGCTAAGAATCAAGAAAAAGACCATGCGCTCAAAGATCACGGCTCCCGCACACCGGCCGGTCAAGGAGCCGGATGATAAATCTGCTTAAATTCTAAAGCGCGATTTTCCATAGTTGTCCGGGGATATAGGCAGCAATTTGAATCGGCATAAAATGTCTTTGAACGATCTTTTTCTGCCTGTATCATCCTGGATATGTCGGTGATTGCAGACAGCGCGCGAATATGCCTATATCCCTTGTGATGGTTTTATCATTTATAGAGAGGGAATGTGTATGAAAGAAAAACTGATAGCCAGTCTGCAAATTGCCTGTGAACCGGGGCTGCCGTTATCCCTCCGCTACTATCTTCTGGAAGAGGTCAGAGGAAGCGGAGCGTTATATGGGATCAAAGTCGTGGAGGAGACCACCCGGGCGGCCGCGGTCGCTCCCGGCGTTACGCGGAACCGGCAGTATGCTTCTGAACTGATCGCCCGTCTTGCCGGAGAAGGTGTTACACCGGCCGGACTGGCCGACGTGCTGGCCGGTCTGTTGTGATCCCCGGATACCGCGGGGCTGTTCAAAAGATCTGCCGCGGTCGGTAAACAAGGTATTCGTACACTGATCACTCCCGCCATTGAAACTGGAAAAGCTCGTTTTGATGAGAATCAAAAGGAGCTTTTCCCGTGTCCTGCCGTTTGGCCTACAGGCCTGTCCGGCGGGTGCCATGCAGCCCATTGACCGCCTGCGCTCTGTGCAGTCCGACGAATCGCGGACCCGGGAAGACATATTTTTTCGCCTTTGCTTTGTTGGAACAAACCAAAATTCAAAACCGGTTATCATTCCTCTTGACAATTGCTGGCCCCTTGTGCTAAACTTTCCACAAAGCAGAGGTTAGGTGAAGCTAACCGCTTGTTTTTGACCTGCGGTTAGCCTATGCTAATTACTTGGAGGGAGCGTGTGTATGATGCCATTGACAATGGCCAAGCAGGGCGAGACCGTCACCATCCGGAAGATCACCGGCAGAGACGAGGTGCGCCAGCATCTGACGGAGCTGGGATTTGTGGTGGACAGTGCCGTGACGGTGGTCAGCAAGATTGCCGGGAATCTGATCCTGCAGGTAAAGGACAGCCGTGTGGCCTTGGATCGGACCATGGCGAACCGGATCATGTTTTAAGGAGGAGAGCGAGATGAAGACGCTGAAAGACGTCAAGGTGGGCGAGACCGTTACCGTGACAAAGCTCCACGGAGAAGGGCCCGTCAAGCGCCGCATGATGGATATGGGCATCACCAGGGGCGTGGAGCTCTACGTGCGGAAGGTGGCCCCCCTGGGGGACCCCGTGGAGCTGAACATCCGGGGATATGAGCTGAGTGTCCGGAAAGATGACGCGGCGATCATCGAGGTAACCTGAGGCGGAAACTTCACCCCCCCCAGCCGCCGGGCTGGCACGCGCCTGCGGGCGCGAAATTTTGGGGGTTGAGTTAGCATTGCATAACTTCAAGAGAGGAGAAAGTGAAATGGACATTAGAATTGCGCTGGCGGGCAATCCGAACTGCGGCAAAACCACCCTGTTCAACGACCTGACCGGCTCCAATCAGTCTGTGGGCAACTGGCCCGGCGTCACCGTGGAGAAGAAGGAGGGACGGCTGAGAGGCTGCGGGGACGTGGTCATTCAGGACCTGCCGGGGATCTACTCCCTCTCCCCCTATACGCTGGAGGAGGTGGTGGCCCGGGGATACCTGGTGAATGAGCGGCCGGACGCCATTTTGAACATCGTGGACGGCACCAACATTGAGCGGAACCTGTACCTCACCACCCAGCTCATGGAGCTGGG
>CAJTZI010000030.1 GCA_910584075.1 uncultured Oscillibacter sp. | reverse complement strand
GAATTTGACCCTCGCGGTCAAATTCCGCCCCAGCGTCTTTTTCTCTTTTGGACCGTGCACGGCCCGTTTTCTCTTTTCGGCGCAACCGAAAAGAGAAAATGGGGGGTGCATTGCCAAGCCATCATCATGGCTGAAATCTTCCCTGCCCGTCAGGGCAAAACAAGACCCCGCCCGTCAGGGCGAGCACTTACTCCGGCTTCCGCCGGTGCGCATACCGGTCCTCGGTCCGGCCCATAAGCCAGTCCACAGAGACATCGTAATAGTCCGCAATCCGGAGTAGATTTTCATACCTTGGAAGGGAGCCTAATTCCATATCCTGATACCCCCGGGTAGTCAGGCCAACCTTTGGGGCAAGCGCAGCCTGCGTCAGATGTTCTGCCCTCCGGAGCCTCCGGATTCTCTCTGCAAAATCCATAAATCCCCCTTGACACACGAATATCCGTATATTATAATAATAATTAAACAATGCACAAAAAAATATGTATTCGGAGGCGGAGCCATGAACGACATTCCAGAAGTTGTGGAACAACTTTATTACCATTGGGTCACCATCCCGGACCCGGAGGACTGGGCCGAGTACATCGGGAAAAACCCCGTCCTGGCACAGGGCCTCTATTCCTTCTATCAGGGATTGTGCCTGGGCATGAATCTCTCCGACGCCCGCAGGGGCTGGGAGCCCCTGCCCATCCAGAACTTCCTAAGATGACCGCAGCGTCACCACCGCCACCTCCGGACGGTTGAACAGCCGGAACATGGGTCCGGAATTCCCAAGCCCCCGGGTGACGAACAGCGCCGAGCCGTTCTCCTCATAAAACCCCGCCGTGTAGGAGGGAAAAAACGTCCGCTCCACGGACAAAAGCCCGTCCGTAAAGGGCAGACGGATAATCCCGCCGTGGCCGTGGCCAGAGAGCACCAGGTCCGCTCCCAGCAGGCTGTACCGCTCCGCGAACGCATTGTTCCGGTGGGCCAGCAGTATCCAGAAGGGGGCGCCCTGGGCGGCATAGACCTCTGCCGCCACCTGCTCCGGCGTCTTCTGGTCGGCGTAGCCGTTGGGATCGTCAATGCCCGCCAGAACCACCGTATCCCCGTTCCGCTCCAGGGTGACGAACTCGTTGTCCAGCACCCGGGCCCCGTGGGCCTCCAGACGCTCCTTCAGCTCCGGCACATCGCCGATGGCCCACTCGTGATTGCCGGTGACGTAATACAGCGGCGCGATGGCCGAGAGGCCCTGGGCCACTGATTCCGCGTAACCCTCCCTGGGGCCCCGGCACCGGTCCTCCAGATCCCCCAGGTAGACAATATAATCCGGTACGGCCTCCGCCACGGCGGCGAACAGTTCTCCGTTCCCTGGACCGAACTCCCCACCGTGGAGATCACTCAGCACCACCAGCCGGCAGCCGTCAAAGCCCTCCGGCAGTCCGGTGAAGACCGGCTCAAAATGGGTCACCTGCAAGGCCGTGTTGTCCCAGTGGACAAACAGGGCGGTCAGCAGGGCCAGAATTGTGAGAGTACACAGCGTCCGCAGGGGGCGGCGCTTTTTGGGATGGTCTGCCATAGACTCAGACGCCTCCTCCTTTCAGAGCGGGTAGTTGTTCTCCCGGTTGGCCGTCTGCACCGCTTTCAGCTTGCAGGCGGCGAATCCCTCCAGAACCAGAGGCCCGGCCTTGCGGAGTTCCTCCGCCTCCTCGGAACTCCCGGCCGGATGTACATGCCCGCTACGCCGGAACAGCCCTTGCATGTGCCGCCCAGCTTCAGGTGTCCGCCGTCATCCGGCTTTTTCAGGTTGGCGGCGTTCCGCGCCACCGCGGCCCTGGTGAGCCTGCTGCGGGTCTTGGCCTTTTCGATGAACATCACGTACAGCCAGATGTCCATAGGTGGTCCCCTTTGGAAATCAGAATTCACCTGTGTATTTTAATTCTATATATTATAGCACAACAGGCTGTGTGATTGCGAGAGAAAAAATAGACAAAGAAACGGCGGGGCCTATGGAGAAAACGTACGCTCCGGGCGCGCTGGCGTGGCACGATTCCAGCAATCCACAAGATAAAAGGTTGGCCTTTGGGAAAACTACCACAAATAGGGGTTGCAATTTGGGAAAAATCATGCTATAATCAACATAACCTCAAAGCAAAGAAAGGAGAGAAGTGCTGTGAAAGACATCAAGTACCCAGTATATGGCGACGTGGACGACCTGATTTTCGTAGGCGAGACTTGGTCCGAAAGTGAGCGGTAAAAACCCGTGAAACCACGCCGGAAGAGGCGTGGGATTTTTGTTTTTATCCGCAAATTGCATGGACGTTTGGGTGAGACACCCGTTTACGATAGATCGTTTTCCGGTTCCTTTCCAAAACGCGCCAACCCAAGCCGCAGGCCGCAGGCCTGCGGCTTTTTTATGTTCCCGCGGGAGGCGGGGGGGAGAAAAATGCCCGGCGGGAATTTTACCGGCGGAAATAGCTTGTGGGGAGCATCTTCTCATGGTATAATAAAGCGTTGCAAAAATCCGGCCGTGAGGTGGAGAGGGAGGTGGACCGATGGGGATTCACGACGGGCATCGGGAGAAGGTGCGGGCGCGGTTTCTCACCGCGGGACTGGATGCCTTTGCCGACCATGAGGCCCTGGAGCTGCTGTTGTACTACGCCATCCCCCGGCGGGACACCAATCCCATCGCCCACGCGCTGATGGAGCGCTACGGCTCTCTCTCCGCCGTGCTGGAGGCGCCGGTGGAGGATTTGCGGAAGGTGGAGGGCGTCGGGGAAAGCGCGGCGGTTCTGCTGCGGCTGGTCCCCCAGCTCAGCCGCAAGGCCCGGCTGGCGGACGCCCGGGAGACGGTGCTGAACTCCGCGGAGCGGGCGGGGGCATACCTTCTGGAGCTCTTCGCCGGACTGGGCCGGGAGGTGCTCTACCAGCTGTGCCTGGACCAAAAGGGAAAGCTCATGGCCTGCAAGCGTCTCAGCGAGGGCAGCGCCAGCAGCACGGATTTGAACATACGGCTTTTGGTGGAAAACGCCATTCTGACCTCCGCCAGCGCGGTGATTTTATCCCACAACCACCCCAGCGGCATCGCCCTGCCCTCTGAGGACGACATCAACACCACGGAACAGGCCAAGAAAGCGCTGGGGACGGTCGGTGTCCGGCTGGCGGATCACATCATCGTGGCGGACGGGGACTTTGTGTCCATGGCGGAATCGGGATATTTGGAGAGAATTTGAGGATCAATGACGCGGTGTGCCGCCGGACGGCGGAGAGCGGACGGGGTTTCCGGGAGAAGATCCGCACGGGGAATATCGAACAAATGTTGCAAACAACGGGGCGCCGTGATATAATGAAAGCGCACATTGCGGAACATGATTGGGAGGCAAGCACCTATGCCGAAATTTCAAGTCGTATCTGAATACCAGCCCTCCGGCGACCAGGGGCCGGCCATCGCCGCCCTGGCGGAGGGGATTGAGAACGGGCTGAAGGAGCAGGTGCTGCTGGGCGTCACCGGGTCCGGAAAGACCTTCACCATGGCCAAGGTCATTGAGGCCGTCCAGCGGCCCACGCTGGTGCTGGCCCACAACAAGACTCTGGCGGCTCAGCTGTGCGCGGAGTTCAAGGAGTTTTTTCCAAACAACGCGGTGGAATATTTCGTGTCCTACTACGACTACTATCAGCCCGAGGCGTATATCCCCCACACGGATACCTATATCGCCAAGGACGCCTCCACCAACGACGAGATCGACCGCCTGCGGCTCTCCGCCACCTTTGCCCTGCTGGAGCGGCGGGACGTGATCGTGGTGGCCTCCGTCTCCTGTATCTACGGCTTGGGCGAGCCGGAGGATTTCGCCAAGCTGTCCGTCTCCCTGCGCACCGGGGCGGAGTGGGAGCGGGACGAGCTGCTGCGACGCCTGGTGGAGATCCGCTATGAGCGCAACGACATCGCCTTTGAGCGGAATATGTTCCGGGTCCGGGGAGATACGGTGGAGATCTACCCCGCCTACTATAAGGACAGGGCCGTCCGGGTGGAGTTCTTCGGGGACGAGATCGACCGGATCAGCGAGTTCAACCCCATCACCGGGGCGGTCAATCTGAAGCTGAACCACATCGTCATCTACCCAGCCAGCCATTATGTCACCACCAAGGAGAAGATGGACCGGGCCATTGCGGAGATCCGCCGGGAGATGGAGGAGCAGGTGAAGGCCTTCACGGACGCAGATCAGCTGGTGGAGGCCCAGCGCATCCGCCAGCGAACGGAGTACGACATGGAGATGATGGCCGAGCTTGGCTACTGCTCCGGCATTGAAAATTACTCCCGGGTGATCTCCGAGCGCCCCGTGGGCTCCGCCCCCATGACGCTGCTGGACTTCTTTCCGGGGGACTTCGTGCTGTTTGTGGACGAGAGCCACGTGACGCTGCCCCAGGTGCGGGCCATGTACAACGGCGACCACGCCCGGAAAGACAGCTTGGTGCGCTACGGCTTCCGCCTGCCCTGCGCCTACGACAACCGTCCGCTGAAATTCGAGGAGTTCGAGGGCCGTGTTGGACAGGCTGTCTTCGTCTCGGCCACGCCGGGGCCCTACGAGCGGGAGCGGGCGGACCAGGTGGTGGAGCAGGTGATCCGCCCCACGGGCCTGCTGGACCCGAGAGTGGAGGTCCGGCCCGTCACCGGCCAGATCGACGACCTGATGGAGGAGATCAAGGCCCGCTCCCAGCGGAAGGAGCGGGTGCTGGTGACCACCCTCACCAAGAAGATGGCGGAGGATTTGACGGAGTACTTCAAAAACGCCGGGATCAAAGTCCGGTATATGCACTCCGACGTGCAGACCATCGAGCGGATGGAGATCATCCGGGATCTGCGGCTGGGGGAATTCGACGTGCTGGTTGGCATCAACCTGCTGCGGGAGGGTCTGGACCTGCCGGAGGTGAGCCTGGTGGCGATTCTGGACGCGGACAAGGAGGGCTTCCTCCGGTCTGAGACCTCCCTCATCCAGACCATTGGCCGGGCGGCCCGGAATGCGGAGGGGTTGGTCATCATGTACGCCGACGGGATCACACCCTCCATGCGGGCGGCCATAGATGAGACGGAGCGCCGCCGGGGGATTCAGGACCGGTACAACCGGGAGCACGGCATTGTGCCCAAGACCATTATCAAGGGCGTTCGGGAGGTGCTGGAGATCTCCAGCACGGCGGAGGATGAGACGCTCCGTGCCCGGAAAAAACGCAAGCTGAGCCAGCAGGAGCGGGCCGCCGAGATCGCCAGACTGGAAAAGGAGATGAAAGAGGCGTCCAAGATGCTGGAATTCGAGTACGCCGCCGTGCTGCGGGACCGGATTATCGAGCTGCGGGGCGAAAAATAAAAGTTTCGGTCAAGCCTTTTTCAAAGGCTTGCGGGGTGCAGGGGCAGAGCCTCTGCGGGCGCGGCGGGCCGCCGCCGTGAATACGACACATCATGAAAGAGGACGCATCTATGAAATACGAATGGTTAGACGACTACCTCCTCTCCCTCCCCGGCACAGAGAAGGATTACAAACCGGAGTGGGCCTGGTTCCGCTACATGATCCGGGGCAAGCTCTTCGCCGCCGTCTGTACGCCGGAGGCAAAATACGAGACCTACGGTGGCCACGACCTGGTAAATCTCAAGTGCGCCCCGGCGGAGTCAGAGCTCCTGCGGGCCCAGTACCCGGAGATTTTACCCGGCTTCTACTGCGACAAGCGCCTCTGGATCGCGTGCCTTCTGGACGGCGATCTGCCCGACGAGGTCCTGCGGGACCTGTGCGCCCAGTCCCACCGGCTGATCATGCAAAAACTGCCTAAGTATGTCCAAAAGGAGATTTTGGGAGACTGAGAGGGGACACGCCATGGACGAAGAGCGCACCCGATTCCAAAAAATCGTACTGCTGATCCTGGCGGGGATGGCCGTGCTGTTTGCCGTCCTCACCGTCGTCAGCCACGCCCAAAAGGGCGCGTACTTCTAGGGCCTGTTCGCATAAGCCCACGCGCACGTCTTTTCGGCAAATTTTGTCGCCTGCATCGTTAAAAATTTTTGCCGTACGCCAGTACGCCTGCAAATTTTTGCTTCGCATCCGGCTAAGATTTACTCGAAAATCCGCACATGCGGGCTTATGTGAACAGACCCTGGGAGACCCTGCTGCGGCCGGAGAGTCCTGCCCAGAATGTGACCGCCTACACCGGCAGAGCCCACGGCACTCCGGTGACCATCACCGTCACCCGGGGCAGCGACATCCGGGCCGCGGTGGAGCTTCAAATCGAGGGCGTGTTGGACGGTGTCTGCGTGGTGGACTACCCCCTGGCCCCCATCCGGACGGAGCGGGGGGCGGCGGTGGACGGCATCCGGATCACCAAAAGCGGGGTGCCGCTGTTTGGGGGCGGCTATGATTCGGAGGACCCCTTCGGCTGGTACAGGCCGGACGGGAGCTGGGACGACACGGGTTTTATCACCGTCCGGGGCGGAACCCAGGATCCCTGGAGCGGCTTTGAGGTGGGCAGAAACGCCATCTTGGGGTTTGCCCTGGGACCGGAGCTGGAGAGCCAGGGCAGCTGGGGGATGTACGTTTTGATACTGCTCTGCACCGTTTTCGCGGCATTGGACGCGGCCTTCCCCATGACCATGTTCTACCTCCAGCACTGCTGTGACGTCCGGGACCCGGAGCCCTCGGACTTCTATCTCGCCTGCCAAAAAGCGGGCTGGGTGGTGTTTCCGCTGCTTTTGCTGGGGGGCTACTGCTACGCCCTCCGCATGATCCCCTAGTTTCGGGACACGGGTCCCAAGGAAAGAGAAGTGATTCCATGGCTTTCAGCAGTATGGCGTTTCTGTTCGGCTTTCTGCCGGCGGCGGTGCTGTGCTATTTTCTCATACCGGCCCGCTGGCGGGGAGGGCGCAATGGGGCCCTGCTGCTGTTCAGCCTGATTTTCTACGCCTGGGGCGGGCTGCGGCTGCTGCCGGTGCTGGTCTGGTCCTGCCTTGTGAGCTGGGCCGCGGGGCTGCTGCTGGCCCCGGGACGGCGGCACCGGCGGGCGGTCTTCCGGGCTGCCGCGGCGCTGAACCTGCTGCCGCTGGTGTGCTTCAAGTACACCGGCTTCCTGCTGGAGAACCTGAACGCCCTGGGCCTGGAGCTGGCGGTCCCCGGCCTCCTGCTCCCGGCGGGCATCTCGTTTTTTTCCTTCCAGTCCGTGTCGTATCTTGCGGACGTGTACCGGGGAACCGTTCTGCCGGAGCGCCGTCTCTCCCGCCTGGCGCTGTATACGGCCTTCTTTCCCCAGCTGCTCCAGGGGCCCATTGTCCGGTACGGGGACTTCGGGCCGCTTCTCGCGGACCGGCGGGAGACCGTTCCGGAGATCTCGGCGGGGGTGGTGCGGTTCTGCTTCGGCCTTGGAAAGAAAGTCCTGCTGGCGGACGCCTTGGGAAATGCCGCAAACGCCGCCTTTTCCGCCGGGGACCGGCTTACTGTGGGTTTGGCCTGGATTGGCTCCATTGCCTACACTCTGCAATTGTACTTCGACTTCTCCGGCTACACCGACATGGCCCTGGGCCTGGGGGGGGTCTTCGGCCTGCCTCTGCCGGAGAACTTCGACTATCCCTATATTGCCCGGTCCGCCACGGAGTTCTGGCGGCGCTGGCACATCACCCTCTCCCGCTGGTTTCGGGACTATGTGTATATTCCCCTGGGAGGCAACCGCTGTTCCCGGGGGAGGCATTTGCTGAACCTGCTGGCGGTGTGGCTGCTGACGGGCCTGTGGCACGGCGCGGCTTGGACCTTTGTGATCTGGGGTCTCTACTACGCCGCGCTGCTGATGGGGGAGAAGTACCTCTGGGGCGGGGCGCTGGACCGGCTCCCCGGCCCCCTGCGGCACGTGTACGCGCTGGTGCTGATCAACTTCGGATGGGTGCTGTTCCGGAGCGGGAGCCTTGAACAGGCGGGGGCCGTGCTCTCCGCCATGGCGGGCTTCGCCCCCGGCGGGCTCTGGAGCGGCGAGGCGGAATACTGCCTCCGGCAGTACGCCTGGGAGTGGATGGCCGCCCTCCCCGCGGCACTGCCGGTGAAGGACCGGCTCTCCCGGGCGCTGGAGCGGCGGCGGGAGGACGGGAGCCGGATTTCGACGGCGGCGCTGGCCTTTGGGCCGAAGCTCATGGCCCTGTGCCTGCTGGGCCTCTCGGCGGTGCGGCTGCTGAGCTCTACCTTCCGCTCTTTTCTCTATTTTCAGTTTTAAGGAGGCCCGGATATGGAAACATTCTCACAGAGGGCCTTTCTGCTCTGCCTGCTGGCGGCGCTGCTGGCGGTGCCCGCGGGCACGGCCCTCTGGTCCCGGAAGGACACCACGGCCTACTACGAAAACCGCTCCCTTGCGGAGTTTCCCGATCTCACGGCGGAATCCCTGTGGGACGGGACCCTGGGCAGCGGGCTGGAGAGCTGGTACTCCGACCATGTCCCGGGCCGCACCACGCTGCTGAAGGCGGACACTGCGGTACAGATGAACCTCCTGCGCCGTCCTGCGGTGAACGAGGTGGTCTTTGCCGGGGATGTGCTGCTGCCCCTGCTGCCCTATGAGGAGCGGGCGGCGGCGGAGTACCCCGCCCTGGCCGAGGCTGCGGCGGAGCCCTTCGCCAGACTGAGCGAATTTGTCCGGAGCTATGGCGGCGTCTTCTGCTACGCGGGAATCCCGGAGCAGCGGGTCTACTTCCGGGACAGATACCCCGATTACCTCAGCGGCCATGAGACGGAGGCCTCCGCCGGAGACGGGGCCTATGCCCGCGCCATGGCGGAAGCAGGGGTGGACTTCCTGGATATGGCCGCGGTATACGATGCCCAGGGACACCCGGAGGCCTATTACTCCGCCGTGGACCACCACTATCGTTACTACGGGGCCTATGCCGCCTATCGGGCGATCCTGGAGCATCTGTCGGCGGCGGGCTGGAGCCTGCCGGTGCTGACGGAGGAGGACCTGGACTTCCGGGAGCTGCCCAACCCCTATATCGCCACCCGAAACCGCAAGCTCTACAACCTCTGGCCCAACGGCGAGGGAGCTGTCATCGGCGTACAGAGAGACCCGGTGCCCTTCATCCGGTACGACAACGGGGAGCCGTCGGACAGACCGCTCTTCGTCCTGCCGGAGGCGGATTACCTGCCCGCCACCTACAACCTGTATATGGGCGGGGACTTCGCCGAGACGGTGCTGGAGACAGGCCGTCCCCAGCTGCCAAACGCCCTGATCTTTGGCGATTCATTCACCAACGCCCTGGAGACCCTGCTGTACGCGTCCTTCAACGAGACCAGGGTCCTGGACCTGCGGCACTACGACGGGATGTCCATGCGGGAGTATGTGGAAATCCACCGGCCCGATGTGGTGCTCTGCATCCAGAACGACACGTTTTATTACCTGGGGGGCGGCAACAACTATGTGTGGGAGGACCCGTGATGGAGGGAACAGAAAAAAAGACCGCCCTACCGGCGGAGCCCGCCGCAAAAAGAGGGGCTTACGCCTCGATTCTGGCGGCGGCGGCGCTGTGGGGCGTGATCGGCCTGTGGAACCGGAACCTGATGGCCGGGGGCTTCACCCCCACGGACATCGTGGTGGTGCGGAACTTCGGCGGAATGCTTCTGCTGGCCGCGGTGTTCGCCATTAGAGACCGGAGTGTGTTCCGCGTCCGCCGGGAGCACCTGAAATACTTCTTCGGAACCGGCGTGATCAGCGTGCTGCTGTTCACGGTGTGCTACTTCTCCTGCCAGCGGATCTGCTCCCTGGCGGCGGCGTCCATCCTGCTGTACACCGCGCCGTCCTTTGTGGTGGTACTGTCGTCGGTTCTTTGGCACGAGCCTGTGACAAAAAAGAAGCTGCTGGCCCTGGCGCTGACGCTGCTGGGCTGCGCGCTGGTGTGCGGCGTCTTCGCCGGGGACCTGACGGTGACGGCGGGCGGCGTCCTGCTGGGCCTGGGGTCCGGGTTTTTCTACGCACTGTACAGCATTTTCGGCCGGTACGCCCTGGCCCATTACGGCCCAATGACCGTGACGGTGTGGACGTTTCTCTTCGCGGGTCCGGCGTCCCTGGTGCTGCTGCGCCCGGAGCGGATGGCGGCGGCGCTGGGGTCGCCCCGGCAGTGGCTGCTGTCACTGGGACTGGTGGTATTCTCCACGGTGGCGCCGTATATTCTGTACACCCGGGGTCTGGCCCGGGTGGAGTCCGGCAAGGCGTCCATCATGGCCAGCCTGGAGCCGGCGGCGGCCGCCCTGGTGGGCATCCTGGCCTTTGGGGAGCCCCTGTCCCCCTTGTCCCTGACGGGGATTCTGTGCGTCCTGGCGGGCGTGTACATTTTGAGGTGAGTATGGCAAAGCACAAAGAGGAGAAGACCAATGTGATGCGGATTCTGGACCGGGAAAAGGTCCCCTATACCGCCCGTTTCTACGAGGAGACCCAGGGCCCGGAGGGCACCCGGGAGTACGGACTCCACGTGGCGGAGGCCCTGGGCCAGGACCCTGCCCGGGGCTTCAAGACCCTGGCGGCCCGCGGCGCCTCCGGCGGGATTTACGTCTTTGAGGTGCCCGCGCCGGAGAGCCTGGACCTGAAAAAGGCGGCCAGGGCCGTAGGGGAGAAGTCGGTGGAGCTGCTCCGCGTGGCGGAGATCAATGAGGTCACGGGATACATCCGGGGCGGGTGCAGCCCCGTGGGGATGAAGAAGCGGTATCCCACAGTGTTTCACGAGACGGCGCTGGCGTATGAGACGGTTTACATTTCTGCCGGACGCATCGGGGCGCAGGTGGAGGTTTCGCCCCAGGCGCTGCTAGACCTGCTGGGGGCGTCCGCGGCGGACATCACTGCCCAGTGAGAGCCCCAGGTGGAGGCCTGCGGCGAAGGCGTCCAGAGACCACTGCATGTAGCTGTCAAAAAAGACGTCGATCAATTTGGTGCGGTGTTCCTTTGCCAAGGGGAAACTGTCAATGACTTTTTGCAAAGCAGTTTCGTCGAAATTTTCCGCGTTTTGCAGGATGGGGCAGCAATAGGAGTCGAAGAGTCTTTCGTCAATTGGATTCATAGCAAAGCCTCCCAAGAACGACCTTTAATGGTGTATATTGATTATACGACTTTTAAAGTCACTTGTCAAAGAGAGTTTTATGGAAACATTAGAGATTTTAGGTCATCGGCTGCGTAAATTGCGTAAAGAGAAAAGGGTATATCAGAAGGGTATGGCGGAACTATTGGAAGTAACCCTTCGACATTATCAGAGGATGGAACACGGAGATGTCAATATTCCGGTCTTGACATTATGCACTCTTGCGGATTATTTTGGTGTTACGACAGATTATCTGCTGGGGCGCTCCCAGGAGCGGGAGTGATGCTCGCCCTTGCGGGCGGGGAGGATTTCAGCCATGATGATGGCTGGTGCAATGCACCCCCCATTTTCTCTTTTCGGTTGCGCCGAAAAGAGAAAACGGGCCGTGCACGGTCCAAAAGAGAAAAGCCGCTGGGGCGGAATTTGACCGCGAGGGTCAAATTCGCCCAAATGCGGGGGCCTTCTCAGACGGTGCCCGGAAATTTGCCGGTCTCAATCCGGCTGCGTCTGACCCCGTTCCGCCCAGAACCGCTCTGCCGCAGTTGTAACTGCCCACGAGGCTGTTTTGCATCTTTGACGCAAGGCCCCCAGCGTCTCTTCCCGCGCTTCGCACATGGCTCGCCCCGTTCGGGCGGATCACCGTTCTATCGCCGGTAGACGAACTCTCTTTCCAGCACGGAGCCGCCAGGCGCGAAGCGCGGGAAGAGAAGAACGTCCTTGCGTCTACCCATCAAATTCCCTCAGCAGCTCCGATGAATGGAGCGCACTCCCGCAAGGACCAAAAAGTCTTTTTCTCTTTTGGACCGTGCACGGCCCGTTTTCTCTTTTTCTGCGCTCAGAAAAAGAGAAAATGGGGGGTGTATTGCACCAGCCATCATCATGGCTGAATCTACCCCGCCCGTCAGGGCGAGAATAAGCCCCCTCCGCCCGAAGGGCGGTCACCCCCGTTCCGCGCCCGAGGCGCGAAATCCCCCGTCCCCCGCCCGCGGCCGGACACCCCCCTTCCCCCCTCCCAGGGGCACCCCAAAGGAGGCAATCCTTATGAACATAACCGTTATAGGCGCCGGCCTCGCCGGCAGTGAGTGCGCCTGGCAGCTGGCCCAGCGGGGCCTCCAGGTCACCCTCTGTGAGATGAAGCCGCGGAAGCGCACCCCCGCCCATGTCACGGACAGCTTCGCGGAGCTCTGCTGCTCCAATTCTCTGCGCAGCGACCAGCTGGAAAACGCCGTGGGCCTTTTGAAGGAGGAGCTCCGCCGCTTGGGCTCCCTGATCCTCCGGTGCGCCGATGAGACGCGGGTGGAGGCCGGCGGCGCACTGGCGGTGGACCGCCACGGCTTTGCCGCCCTGGTGACGGAGCGGATCAGAACCCACCCCAACATCACGGTGGTGGAGGGAGAGGTCACGGATATCCCCGGCGGGGAGGTGGTGGTGGCCTCCGGCCCCCTGACCTCCGACGCTTTGGCGGACAGGCTCCAGACGCTGCTGGGGGCGGACAGCGCCCTCCATTTCTACGACGCCGCGGCCCCCCTGGTATCCGCCGAGAGCGTGGATATGGACCTGGCGTGGTTCGGCTCCCGGTACGACAGGGGCACGGCGGACTACGTCAACTGCCCTATGAGCGAGGCGGAGTACGACGCCTTCTGGCAGGCCCTCACCGCCGCGGAGGAGGCGGAGGTCCACGGCTTTGAGGATCAGAAGGTCTTCGAGGGCTGTATGCCTGTGGAGGTCATGGCCCGCCGGGGCCGTGAGACCCTCTGCTACGGCCCCTTAAAGCCCCGGGGCCTGCGGGACCCCAGGACGGGAAAAGAGCCCCATGCCGTGGTGCAGCTGCGGCGGGACAACGCCGATGGCACAGTGTACAACCTGGTGGGATTCCAGACCCATTTGAAATTTCCGGAGCAGCGGCGGGTGTTCTCCATGATCCCCGCCCTCCATGATGCGGAATTTCTGCGCTACGGCGTCATGCACCGCAACACGTTTTTGGATTCCCCCCGGCTGCTGGACCGCTATTACCGGCTGAAAAGCGAGCCGCGGATCTCCTTTGCCGGGCAGATGACCGGCGTGGAGGGGTACGTGGAGTCCGCCGCCAGCGGCTTTTTGGCGGGGGTGGAGACCGCCCGCCGCCTGCGGGGGCTGTCGCCGGTGGACTTTCCCCGGGAGACGGCTGTCGGAGCCCTGGGGCTGTACATCTCCAACCAGTCTGTGACGGCCTTCCAGCCCATGAATATCAACTTCGGCATCATGCCGCCCCTGGACCACCGGGTGAAGGGGAAGAGAAATAAAAACGCAGAGCTCTCGGCCCGGTCGCTGGCCGTGATCGAGGGGATCAAGGAGGAAGTGCTGAAATGAAGATCATCGTGGACGCCATGGGCGGTGACAACGCCCCTGAGGCCCTCGTGCAGGGTGCGCTGGAGGCCAACAGGACCCACGGCGTGGACATCATCCTGGTGGGCCGGGCGGCGGAAGTGCTGCGGGCCGTGGAGAGCTGCGGGGAGAAAAACCTGCCCGCCGGCGTGGAGATCCGGGACGCGTCGGAGGTGGTGGAGATCGCCGACGACCCCGCCACCGCTTTCAAGGTGAAGAAGGATTCCTCCCTGACGGTGGGGCTGAACCTCCTGAAAAACGGGGAGGGCGACGCCTTTGTCTCCGCCGGGTCCACGGGAGCGCTGCTGGCGGGAGCCACGCTGGTGGTCAAGCGGATTCGGGGCATCCGCCGGGCCGCCATGGGCCCTGTCATCCCCACGGCGGGGGGGCGGGCCATTCTGTGCGACTGCGGCGCCAACGCCGAGTGCACGGCGGAGTACCTGCTCCAGTTCGCGTATCTCGGCAGCTACTACGCCAGCCGCGTTCTGGGAGTGGAGCGGCCACGGGTGGCCCTTTTGAACATCGGCTCTGAGGAGGAGAAGGGTGACTCCCTGCGCCATGAGGCCTACGCCCTGCTGAAAGAGGCGGGGGAGGCCGGACGGATCAATTTTACCGGCAACATCGAGGCCGACGCCGCCATGCTGGGCGGGGCCGACGTCATCGTGGCCGACGGCTATACCGGCAACATCATGCTCAAGTCCGTGGAGGGCGTGGGGAAGTTTTTGCTCAAAGAGCTGAAAAAAGTGTTCCTCTCCAGCACAAAGACCAAGGTGGCCGCCGCTCTGGTGAAGGGGGACATGGCGAAGATGAAGAAGCTCATAGACCCCGGCGAGGTGGGGGGCACCCCCTTCCTAGGCATCTCCAGGCCGGTGGTGAAGGCCCACGGCTCCTCCGACGCCCGGGCCGTCTCCAACGCCATCCTCCGGGCCGTGGAATACGCCGAGAGCGGCTTGATCGCCGACATCGAAAACAACATCAATTTGATGAAGGTGGAGCGAAACGCGGAAAAAAATTGAAATCCTCTTGACAGCCATGGCGCCTTGCCGTATGATTACCCCAGACTATAATTCTCTAAGGAGTGAGACGTATGTCCGTTGAGGAAATTTTTCAGACGATGAGAGAACTGGTTGCCGAGCAGTTTGCCATGGAGCCCGCCGAGGTGAGCATGGAGACCGCTTTCGAGGAGGACTTGGGCGCCGATTCCGTGGATCTGGTGGAACTGGTCATGGCCATGGAGGAGGAGTTTGAGGTGGGCGAGATCCAGGAAGAGGAGCTGGGCAGCCTCAAAACCGTGGGCGACGCGGTCAACTACATCGCGTCCAAAGTAAAATAAGGGACAGGGACCCCGTCTCCGCAGCGGGGCTTCCTTTCAGGGTGTCAGCCATGCAGGAACTGGAGAAAAAACTGAATTATACCTTCCGGGACCCCGCGCTGCTGGAGGAGGCCCTGAGCCACAGCTCCTACGCCAACGAGCACCGCGCCGCCCGCCTGCGCAGCAACGAGCGGCTGGAGTTCCTGGGGGACTCCGTGCTGGGCTTTGTGACGGCGGAATTTCTCTTCCTCCAGCACCCGGACCTGCCGGAGGGGGATCTGACCCGCATCCGGGCGGCTCTGGTGTGTGAGCAGAGCCTCTTCGAGGTGGCCCAGAAGCTGGACTTGGGCAGCTATTTGAAGCTGGGCCGGGGGGAGGAGACCGGCGGCGGCCGGACCCGCACGTCCATTCTGGCGGACGCCACGGAGGCGGTGTTCGCCGCGGTGTACCTGGACGGCGGCATTGCCGCCGCGTCGGCGCTGATCCACCGCTGCCTCCTGGAGGCCGAGCGGGAAGAGGTTGTGGAGGAGCGCCGGCGGGACTACAAGACCGCTTTGCAGGAACTGGTCCAGCGTCAGGCGGACCAGGTGCTGGCCTACCGCATGGCGGGAGAGGCCGGCCCGGATCACGCCAAGACCTTCCAGGCGGAGGTGCTGCTCAACGGGAAAATCCTGGGCGAGGGCTCCGGCCACAGCAAGAAGGAGGCCGAACAGGCCGCCGCCAGAAGCGCCCTGGAGGTACTGGGCGAAGAGTGAGAAAAACACAAGGACGGCCTGCCCAACGGGCAGGCCGTCCTGTTCGCCGCCAGGGATGAAAACCGAAATCCCGGGTCTCTTTGCGGCGGCGCCGTGAACGCCCTGATCAAGCGCTGCGCTGCCGGCGGCCTTCAAAAAGTCATTCGTCAAAACAGCGAAAGCGGGCGGTCACATTTGAATTGTGACCGCCCGGCAGACTCCAAATTTAGCGGATTGAGTAGATATATCGGACTTCTCGCAGCGATTTACCACCAATAGAATTTTCTATACATTCGTCAGCCAGTGAAAAACCAAATCGTTCGTAAAAATGTCTTGCTCTGATATTTTCTTCAAGAACCCATAAAAAAACGCGCTCATATCCCTGCTTTTTTAGTTCTAAGACAACGGATTCCATCAGAATTTTTCCATAGCCCTTTCCCATGTACCCGGGCAATAGATACATTGAAATTACTTCACCCCAGTCATGAAACTGTTCAAAACGGGATTTGCAAAAGCTGCTTGTTCCCACCATTTTGCCGTCATCCATGCAAATCAGGGTTTTCCACAGCGGGTTGTCTGCGGCTGACGCCCATCTGCCCGCTGGAATCGAATCAAGATAGTGCTGCGGAATCATGCCCTTATATGCATATTTCCAGCTTTCCTCATAGATTCCGCTGATTGCCATCCAGTCATCGGCGGAGGTAATATATCTAATTTCCATGCTGATCACCTATTCAGATTCATGATTTGCCGCTCTGATTATAACATGGCGCAGGCTTGTTGACAATTTGTTTGTGTGGAATTACCGCAGTTCCAGTCAGCAGCATCGGTCTTGAATCGGAAGGCCGTGAAATATGACTGGAATTTACAGCCCGTCCGTGATATACTATATCTCTAAAAACATATCAAAACATATCAAAGGAGCGTGAGTACATTGACACTGCTGAACGCGGTTCTGCTGGGCCTCATCCAGGGCGTGGCGGAGTTCCTGCCCATCTCCAGCTCCGGTCATCTGGCCATCGCGGAGCATCTGCTGGGCCAGACCGGAGCGGCGGAGATCCCCGGCTTTTTTGACGTGCTGCTGCACCTGGGCACCCTGGCAGCCGTGTTCGCCGCCTATTGGCAGGATATCCGCGACATGATTCGGGAGTTCTTCGACGGAATCGGGGACCTGGCCCGGGGGAGCACACCCTCGCCGGTGCCCCCCGCCCGGCGGATGATTTTGCTGATCATCGCAGGTACCCTGCCCCTGTTTGCCGTGCTGCCGGTGAAGGATCTGGTGGAGGGCCTGGGGGACAATATGTACTTTGTGGCCGGGGCGCTGCTGGTTACCGGCTGCCTGCTGTTCGCCAGCGACCATGTGCGCAAGGGTCGGAAGACGGAGCGTACCGCCACGCTGGCGGACGTCCTGCTGGTGGGGGCGGCCCAGGCAGTGGCCACCTGCCCCGGCATCTCCCGCTCCGGCACCACCATCACCGCCGGATGCTTCGTGGGCTTTGAGCGGAAGTTCGCCGTGCGGTTTTCCTTCCTGCTGTCCATCCCGGCCATTCTGGGCGCCAATATTTTGAGCTTAAAGGACGCTTTAGAAGCCGAAATCCCCTGGGAGGAGGTGCCGGTGTACCTGGCGGGCGTGCTGGTGGCCGCCGTGGTGGGATACGCCTGCATCCGGCTTTTGAAGATGATCGCCGAGAAGGGCAGATTCGGCTTCTTTGCCTACTACTGCTGGCTGGCCGGCGCTGTGACACTGGCGCTCACCCTTTTACAAAAGTAACGGAGGTATTGGAATCGTGGCATCCACAACACAGAAGAAATCCACATCCGCGAAGAGCGGTTCCTCCAAGGGCGGCAGCCGCTCCAAAAAGGCGGCGCCGCCCCAGAAGCAGCCCATTCGACGGGAGGTGGGGGGCGTCGTCCTGCTGGTGCTGACACTGTCCGTGCTGGTGAGCTATTTCGGTATCAGCGCCATCTTTATCGACTGGTTTGCCATTGCCCTAAAGGGCCTCTTCGGCTACGGCTACTGGCTCTGCGGTCCGGCCATGCTGCTCTCGGCGGTGATTTTGCTGTTTCACCGGGGGCGGCCCGTACAGCTGCGGGTGACCTGCGCCCTGCTGGTGCCGGTGCTCTTCGGCTCCCTGGTCCATATGGGGCTGTGCCAGAAGGAGTACGCCTCCTCCTTCGGCGTGTTGAAGGAGCTGTGGCGGGACGGCATTGCCCTGGAGTCCGGCGGAGCCGTCTCCGGCGTGCTGGCCAACGGGTCCGTAGCGGTATTTTCCAAGTTCGCCTCCGTAATCCTCTTCACGGTGCTTCTGGTGGTGCTGGTGATGACGGCCCTGCGGCTCACCGTGGGGGCCCTGATCGAAAAGCACCGCTCCCGCCCCCAGTACGAGGAACAGCCGGAGCAGCCCGCCATCCGCCTGAAGCCTCTGGAGACGCCCAGAAGGGCCGCCGACAGGCCCCGGCAGCAGATCGACATTCCCCTGGATGACGAGCCTGGGGCGGCAAAGCCCGTCCCGCCCCCCACGGAGCGGGAGAGCGAGGACGGCCGATTTACCGGTTTTTTCCGCCACAAATCCCAGAAGCAGCGGACGCCTGACCAGGTGCTGGCCGTCGCTCCGGAGCTGCCGGAGGTGAAGACTGCCCCCGCCGCAAAAGAGGCCGCGGCGGCTTCCGAGCCGCCTGCCGTGTCCGCGCCGGCTGCACCGGAGCCTCCTGCCCCGCCCCCGGTGCAGGAGAAGCCCAGGAAAGAGAAGACCACCACCGCCAATGAGGTGGCCCAGCAGACCGCCGCCGTCACGGCGGAGATCGAGGAGCGGATGGCCGCGGGAGAGGACGTGTACCAGTATCCGTCCATCACCCTTTTGCGGGAGAGCCGGGGGGAGAACCATGTGGAGGCCGGGGCGGAGCTGCGGAACAACGCTCGCCGCCTGACGGATACTCTCAACAGCTTCGGCGTGGACGCCACCCCCGGCGACGTGGTCCACGGTCCCTCCGTCACCCGCTACGAGTTCGTGCTTGATCAGGGGGTGAAGCTCTCCAAGATCACCAATCTGGCGGATGACATCGCCCTGGCCCTGGGGGCCACCGGCGTGCGCATCGCCCCGATTCCGGACAAGATCTCCGTGGTGGGCATTGAGGTGCCCAACAAAGCCGTGACGCCGGTGCTGATCCGGGATGTCATCGAGTCCCGGGACTTCACGGACCACCAGTCCGCCGTGGCCTTTGCCCTGGGGCGGGACATCGGCGGAAACAACGTTATCGGAGACATCGCCCGCCTGCCCCATGTCCTCATCGCCGGCACCACCGGCTCCGGCAAGTCCGTGTGTACCAACTCCCTGATCATCAGCCTGCTCTATAAGTCCACTCCCGATGAGGTGCGCTTCATCATGGTGGATCCCAAGATGGTGGAGCTGGCCCCCTACAACGGCATCCCCCACCTGCTGATCCCCGTGGTGACGGACCCCAAGAAGGCCGCCGGGGCCCTCCAGTGGGCGGTGTTTGAGATGATGAAGCGGTACAAGGCCTTCTCCGAGTGCGGTGTGAAGAAGCTGGAGGAGTACAACCGCCTGGCCAGGACCACGGAGGGCATGGAGAGCCTGCCCAGCGTGGTGGTGGTCATCGACGAGCTGGCGGATCTGATGCTGGTGGCGGCCAAGGAGGTGGAGGAGTCCATCTGCCGCGTGGCCCAGATGGGCCGCGCCGCCGGGATGCACCTGGTGATTGCCACTCAGCGCCCCTCCTCCGACGTCATCACCGGTCTCATGAAGGCCAACATTCCCAGCCGGGTGGCCTTTGCCGTGGCGTCGTCGCTGGAGTCCCGCATCATCCTGGACCAGACCGGCGCGGAAAAGCTGGTGGGCAAGGGCGACATGCTCTACGCTCCCCTTGGGGCCGGAAAGCCCCAGCGTGTCCAGGGCTGCTTCATCTCCCCGGAGGAGATCGAGCATGTGGTGGAGTTTGTAAAGAAGACCGGTGAGGCCCGGTACGACGACGAGGTGCTGGCCAAGATCGAGGAGTCCGTTCAGGAGAAGGAGAAGGGCGGCAAAGGCGGCGGCGCCCCGGCGGAGCCTGCCGGGGACGAGAGCGACGAGCTGCTGCCCGCCGCCGTGGACGTGGTGCTGGAGACGGGACAGGCCTCAGTATCCATGCTCCAGCGGCGGTTGAAGCTGGGCTACTCCCGGGCCGCCCGGCTGGTGGACCAGATGGAGCAGCGGGGCATCGTGGGCCCCTTCGAGGGCTCCAAGCCCCGGCAGCTGCTGATCACCAAAGAGCGCTGGCAGGAGCTGCAGATGGGCGCCCCTGCCGCAGGAGGGGACGAGCCCCTCTTCCCCGTGGAGGAGGAAGAGGAATGAAGCTGAGACGTGTGCTCCCGGCGCTGGCATGCTGCCTGCTATTGGCGGGCTGCGCCCCGCTGGGTCCGCCGGAGGAGCGGGGACTCACGCTGGAGCAGGCCTAGGCGTACACTTTTTCCGATGGCGTGTCCGTGGACCGCTGGCAGGACGAATGGGGCGCTGACCGTTATTTACTCCCGGACGGGACGAATCTGCTGTGGGTGAGAAAACCCATGGGGCCGGAGAATGTTGTCAACGGCCGGGAGAATGTCCAGGACCTGGACGAGACCGCACGGGCCCTGGCATGGTTTGAGAACCGGGGCCTCCTGTATGACACGGAGCGGGCCTACGCGCTGTACCGCACGTGCCAAAAGAATGGGGAGAGATATCAGGCGGGCCTGGTGGAGCAGACGATCGTCCCGGTGCCCTCCAACCGGCGGATGGATCTGCTTTGCGACCTCTGTGACGCAGCCCCTGGACGAGGTGCAGATGGTGGATGGAATCACGCTGGCAACGGTGTTTGACCGGGAGACCGGCCAGGTCATCAGCGGCTGGAACCGCTTCACCATCCCCGAGGCGGAGGTCCGGGCGTGGGTCGCGGAGCAGGCCGCCGGGGACGATCTTGCGCTCCGGCGGGAGATGGAGGCCGCCTTGGAGCCGGAGTGGCTGAGTGTGGAGTTCCCCCGGGGGGGTGCTTCCCAGTCAGGAGGCCGCCTGCGGGTGGTTCGAGGAGTACGAAAAACCCCTGGGGCCGTGCTCCAGCCCTGGGCCATTCCCGACAGTCCAGAGGATGCCGGATAAAAAGAGCGGCCTTTTGACTTGACAAACGTCCGTAAAGCTGTATAATGGAGAGCAGTCAAACGCGATGACAAAGCCAGCTCTCTGAAACCGGCTCACAGCGAGAGGGGATCGGTGCAAGCCCTCAGTCCACGCCGGAGAGCAAGCCACTTTGGAGCAGCCCGCGACGAGCGGGACGGCCCATCCCCGTTACAGGATGTCATGAGATGTCCCACCCTGGAGGCGGGACAGATCAGGGTGGTACCGCGGAATTGTTCGCCCCTGACAGCTGTCAGGGGCGTTTTTTTGTCAGACCCGGCACCACAGACAGGGGGCGTTCCGGAGCGCCGCCGCATATGCGCCCATTGCGTTATGAGAGAGAATATGCGGGCCTGGCGGCCCAGGAGGTAATGGAAGATGAAGCTATCCAGTAAGATTCAGCGGTGCGGGCTCTCGCCCATGCGGCAGTTCTATCCCCGGGAGATGGCGGCCAAAGCGCGGGGTGTCAGGATTCATCACCTGAACATCGGGCAGCCGGACGTGGAGACGCCCCAGGCGTTTTTCGACGCAGTGAGAGATTTTGACGCGCCTGTGGTGGCCTATCCGCCGGCTCCCGGCGAGGAGCGGTATGTGGAGGCCCTGCGGACCTACTACGCGGGCATGGGCTGTTCCCTGGAGAGGGAGGATATTCTGGCCACCTTCGGCGGCAGCGAGGCGCTGGAGATCGCCATGGCCTGTATTCTGGACGAAGGGGACGAGGTGCTGGTACCGGAGCCCTTCTATCCCAATTACACCACTTTTATCAATGTCACCGGCGGCAGGATCCGCCCTATTCCAACCTCCCCGGAGGAGGGCTACCGCTTCGCCAGCCGGGAGCGGATCGAGCCTCTGATCAACCATCGGACCCGGGCCATTCTGGTCGCCACACCCGGCAATCCCACAGGGGTGGTGCTGTCGGAGGAGGAGATGCGTCTGCTGGCGGACATTGCCAGGGAGCGGGACCTCTTCCTCATCAGCGACGAGGTGTACCGGGAGATCGTCTACACCGGGGAGAAGGCGACCATGCTGGCGCTCTCCGGCGCGGAGGAGAACGTGGTGATCATCGACTCCGTCTCCAAGCGGTTTTCCACCACCGGCGCCCGGGTGGGCGCGCTGATCTCCCGCAACAGGGAGCTGATGGCCCAGGCGCTGAAATGGGCCCAGGGCCGGCTGTGCATCACCGCCCTGGATCAGACCGGCGCGGCCCGGATGTACGAGACGCTGGGAGAGGACTACTTCTCCTCCGTGCGGGAGGAGTACCGTATCCGCATAGAGGCCGCGGTGGCCGCGCTGGAGGAGATCCCCGGCGTGCGGTTCACCTCTCCCCAGGGGGCCTTCTATCTGATGGCGGCGCTTCCGGTGGACGATACGGAGAAGCTCCAGTATTTCCTGCTGGATGAGTTCCAGGACCGGGGGGAGACCATGATGTACGCCCCCGGCGCCGGGTTCTACGCCGACCCCGAGCAGGGCCGGGACAAGATCCGTCTTGCCTGCGTGAAAAACGCCGCCGAGCTGACACGGGCCATTGAGCTGTTGGGCCTTGGCATTGCGGCATACCATCGCAAAAACGGGAATTGAGCATTATACTGAATTTTTAGGCTTTTATAATAGATAAAATAGAGGGAAGAGCATGAT
This sequence comes from uncultured Oscillibacter sp., assembly GCA_910584075.1. Classification (GTDB taxonomy): domain Bacteria; phylum Bacillota; class Clostridia; order Oscillospirales; family Oscillospiraceae; genus Oscillibacter. The sequence continues at coordinate 4,878 of CAJTZI010000030.1, read as the reverse complement.
CCGTCACATAGTCATGTGGAAATTCCGCCCCGGAACCGAGACGGAGCAGAACCGATTTTTTGAGGGCCTGCGGGGTCTTCAGGGGGTGATTCCCCAGCTGCTGCGGTGCGAAGTGGCCGTCAATGTGGGGGAGGGCAACTACGATGCCGTGCTGGTCAGCGATTTTGCCAGCCTCCAGGACCTGGAGACCTACAAAAATGACCCTCGCCACAAGGCGGTCTCCGCATTGTGCAAGTCCATCCGGGAGGACCGAGTAGCGGTGGACTACGAATTCTGAGATGAGATCAAACAGCCGCCGGTGAAATTGACACCGGCGGCTGTTTTGTTGTTTGTTTTTATCACTATATTGGATTCCACTGGCATTTTTCCAGATTTACCGTCCCATCGGGGCGGAAGAGGACGCCCTCTGCTTCCAGCAGCGCCCGCTGGGTGCTGGGGGCGTGGGTGTCAAAGACCGCCTTGGTTCCGCCGAAGCGGTCCACCACCCGATGGCAGGGGACGGAGGAGTCCCGGCATTCCGCCATGGCATAGCCCACGGTTCTGGCGCAGCGGGGCATTCCCGCCAGCCGGGCGACCTGGCCGTAGGTGGCCACGGTCCCTGCCGGGATGCGCCGGACAATATCGTAAAAGGCAGAAAAGACCCAGCCACCCATTTTGCACGCTCCTCTGTGATGATTATGCCGCTGCGGAGAAGCGGCTCAGTTTCCCTCCGCCAGCCGGTAGCCCACCCCCACCTCCGTGAAAAGGTACTCCGGCTCGGCGGGATTTTTTTCGATCTTGCGGCGGATGTTGGCCATGTTCACCCGGAGGATTTGGTTGCTGCCTCCGGCCCGGGGCCCCCACAGCTCCTTGATGATGAAGTCGTAGGTCAGAACCTTCCCGGCGTGCTTGCCCAGCAGCGCCACAATCCGAAATTCGCTGAGGGTCAGCTTCACGTTTTCCCCCCGCATGAGGACCTGGTGCTTGTTGTAGTCAATGGTCATCTCCCCCACGGTGTAGGTGCCCTTCTGGGCGATCTCGTCGTTTCCGGAGGCGGTGCGGGTGTGGCGGATGGCGGTGCGGACCCGGGCCAGCAGCTCGTCGGTGCCGAAGGGCTTGGTGAGATAGTCGTCGGCCCCCAGGTCCAGGGCGGTGACTTTCTCCCGCTCGTGGGAGCGGGCGGAGACCACCACCACCGGCAGGCTGGACCAGCTCCGCAGCTGGCGGAGGATCTCCAGGCCGTCCATGTCCGGCAGTCCCAGGTCCAGAATGATCAGGTCCGGGCAGTGGGAGGAGATCATGGACAGGGCCTCCGTGCCGCTGCGGGCCTGCATGGCCTCATAGCCGTTGGAGTTCAATATGGTGGAGATGAAGTGGGAGATGCTCTTCTCGTCCTCCACCACCAGGATTTTCTCTCTGATATTCATCTGCCGGTTTCCTCCTTCAAAAGCGGGAGGCGGAAGGAAAATTCCGCCCCGGTCTCCAGGTTTCGGGCCTCCATGGTTCCCCCGTGGGCCCGGACGACGGCCATGCACACCGAGAGTCCCAGCCCCATGTTCCGCTTGCCGTCCCCTCTGGGGGATTCGCTTTGCTTCAGCGTGCCGTCAAACAGCGTGGGCAGAACAGCGGGGGAGATGCCCCGTCCGTCGTCCGCCACGGTGAAGCGGGCACAGCCGCCGTCCGGGCGGGCGGAGACGAGGATGTGGGTGGTGGTCTCGCCGTGGACAGCGGCGTTTTCCATCAGGTTTGCCAGGACCTGCTCAATGAGGATGGGGTCCATAGGCACTAGCAGCAGCTCTCCAGGGGGCTCCACGGTGACGGAGATCTCCGGGTAGCGTTTGCGGAACTTCCGCACCGCCTCCCCCAGAATTTCCTCCGCCGCCTCCACGTCCTTGGTAATGCGGGCTTGCCCATCCCCCATCCGGGTGATGGACAGCAGGTTTTCCACCACTCGGATGAGCCACTGGGCCTCACTGCGGACATCCTCCAGCAGGGTCTTCTGCTCCGCCCGGGAGAGGCCGGGATTCTCCAGCACTGTGGAGGTGGATCCCACGATGGAGGTCAGGGGAGTGCGGATATCGTGGGACACGGAGCGCAGAAGGCTGGCCCGCATCTTCTCCTTCTCGTTTTCAATCCGCAGCTGCTCCTGGCGCTTGATCTGAGTGGTCAGGGTGCTGGTGATGACGGATACCGCCAGGAAGCTCAAAAAGGTGAGCGGATAGCCGGAGATGGTCAGATTAAAGGCCCAGTAGGGGTAGGTGAAGATGAAGTTGACGCAGATCACCCCCAGGACGGCGGCAATGAGCCCGAAGAGATAGCCGGTGGTGAGGCGGGAGATCAGCAGCACCGCCAGTACAAAGATGGGGGAGGCAAAGCCCTCGCTGGTGTCTGCCGCCCGCAGAAGGATGCAGACCCCGGCGGCGCAGATCAGGATGCTGACGGTGACCAGCAGATCCCGCGGGGAGAAGGGGAACATCCGGGCGGAAATGGTTTGAGGGGGACGCAAGGCGGGGCCTCCTTTCCAAGCGGTCTTCATTTTTCGACATGAGTCTATTATAGCAGATAATTTGTTAAATTGCCGCTAAAAATTTGACAAAAGATTAACGGGTCCCGGCGATACCTTCTCAGCGGCTGAACGGACGGCCATAGTATTATAGAGACGGCGGGAGAAAGCGCCGGAATATTTGAGAGCTGTAAAGGAGACGATGGGAATGGAAGGAACAAGCAGGGCCGGACAGGCGGTTGAGAGGTATCTGAGAGAGGGCGAGAGGATTTGCTGGCAGAGCGGAACCGCGCCGTTTCCCCTGTTGGAGGGTGGAGAGCGCTGGAAAATCATCGGGAAGTGGATCGGCACGGTGGCGGCCGCCGCCGCTCTTCTGGCGCTGTACACCGGCCAAGGCCGGGAGTGGCGCGTCAAGGCTGTGGCGTTGATCCTGCTGATTGCGGTACTGATGCTGCTCTCTCCGGTGGTCGAACGCCGCAGTCTGCTGGGCCAGCGGTATTGGATTACGAATCAGAGGGCCATTCTGATGACCAGGGATCAGACCTTTTACTATATGGAGCTGTCGGAGATCGACGATTTCCAGCTGCTGCGGGACCGGACGGTGGGAGACTGCTTGATTCTGGGCGGATGCCTCTTTGAGGAGGTGGACCGGCAGCTCCGCTGGCGGGCCTGCCATCCCAAGACGGATATTCAGAATGACAGCCGGCGGGGGCTGGCACAGGGTCTGGCGTTTTTCTCCGTGGAAGATGGAGCGGGGGCGGCGGAGTGCCTGCGCCGGGCCGCCTGAAAAGGCAAAAGTGCGCAAAAAAACCTCGCTGAAAAGCGAGGTTTTTTGCGTGGCAGTGTCAATTGTGATCCGTGGGATCCAGGACCTTCTCCAGGGCCGACAGAGCCTCCTCCGCGTCAATGCCCTCAGCAGTGATGTCAATGGGCATTCCGTACTCCAGGCGCATGGACAGCAGGCCCAGCAGGCTCTTGGCGTTGACGCTGTTGTTCTCCCGGGAGACGGTGATGTGGCTGGTGAATTCATTGGCCTTCTTGATGAAGAATGTAGCGGCGTTATTTAGGTGCTCATTGGGAATATGTACAATTACAGTTTTTCTCAACAACTCTCTCACCCTCGCGTTTAGATATTGAAAAACAGTATACCACATTTTGGAGAAAAGGCCATATTTTATTAAAGAAATGAATCACCATAGAATGGACAAATATTTTTGCCGGAACCTGTCCCATATCCGGCAGAATGACAGGGACTGGAAATTTTCGGAACAGAAGGATAGGCCTGAGACGGCGGAGAACCGTTTTACAGGGGCAGCCCCCGGAGGCCGTAAACCCGGACGGCGTTTTCAAAGAAGACGGCGTCCCAGTGCTCCGGCGGCACCAGGCGCTGGATGAAGGACACATATTTCTCCGGAGCGATGATGGGCCAGTCGGAGCCATACAGGAGCCGGTCCCAGCAGCCGGCGGCGGCCAGCCAGGTCCGCAGGAGGGAGGCGTAGCCGGCCTGTTCCCGAAACCAGATTTCCAGGTCTGCCGGGTCCTCCAGCAGCCCGGAGAGATCGGCGGACACGTTTGGGTTTTTCACCAGCACGGCGGCGGCGGACTCCAGGAAGGGATTTCCGAAGTGGCACATGACGAAATGAACGCCGGGGTGGTCCGCCGCGGCTTCGTCCAGAGCCAGGGGGTGGCAGTATTTCAGGTGGGCCTTGGGGAAGACGGTGAGCCCCATGTGGACCGCCACGGGCTTTTGATAGAACTGGGCCAGCTCGTAGATGGGCTGGTACAGCGGGGCGGACAGGGAGACTCTGTTGTAGCCGGGGTAGAGCTTGACGCCGCAGCAAAGCTCCCGCCGGAGATGGGACTCCACCTGTCCGGCCAGGTCCGGCGGCGCGTCTGCGCTGTCTGCCAGAATTCTGCTGTCCAGCCCGACGCAGTAGTGGAGGAGGTCTGCCGGGTAGTTATGGTACTCCGGGGCCAGACTGCGGTTTCCCATGACTACGCCATGGATGATCTCCAGAGGCTCCCAGAAGCGGCGGAGGGCGGATATGTTTTCTGTCTGGCAGGCCGCCGGAGCCGCGCCGCCGTCGGGGAAGATATGGAGGTGGGCATCGATGATTTTCATGGGTGGAGGTCTCCTTTCGGGCGGGTCTCTCTTCACTATAAACCAGCCGGGGAGAAAAAACAAGAAAAAAACTGTTGACAAACAGGGGATATTCGTGTATTCTATATTCGTTCCGTTACGGACGATTAGCTCAGCTGGCTAGAGCATCTGCCTTGCACGCAGAGGGTCAACGGTTCGAATCCGTTATTCTCCACAGTCTCTGAAAAGAGAAACGATCTTTGACATGATGTACAAAAAGTAAAATTTAGTAAAGAGCTAAAAGTATATATCGAAC
>CAJTZI010000029.1 GCA_910584075.1 uncultured Oscillibacter sp. | reverse complement strand
CCCGTTCGTCACGCTCCCGCGAACGGACGATGTACCCCGCCTGCTCCAACTCCCGGATAGCCTGCCGGATGGCGTCGATCTTCTCCCGGTTGATAAGGGCCAGGCCCTTTAACGTGTAATCCCAATCTTCCGGGAGTGACAGCATTTGCGACAGCAGGCCCTTGGCTTTCAGGGACAGGGACTTGTCCCGCAGGTGGTAGTTCGACATCACCGTGTACCCCTTGTTCCTCTCCACGCGGAATACTGGCATGGTTCGACCCTCCTTTCGGTGTCTGGACATAAAAAAACGCCGCAGACTTTTTCAAAATCTGCGGCGTTCGCCGGGACGCAGAAACGGGCGGTGTCTTGCCGACATCGCCCGTTTTCTGTGCTGTTGTTCACTTGTTTGCGCCGCCCCGTTTTCCGCTGCCCTTAAAAAACATTGATTTTACTGGGGTTTTCCATGTTTTCTTATGGCAACGCCCTTTTGGGCAGGGGCTGTTTTTATCATCGCCCGATCAGATGGTAAATCAGGGCAAACGCACAGATCACATCCACAAACACATACAGACAGATAAAGATTATAGGGAGCGACTTTTCACCATCCGTAAAAGAAATGTAGGGCGTTTTGCTGTATTTATTGCTCATGACCTGCCACTCCGCGTCGTACAAAGAGGCCGCCAGCCGCTTCTCGATCAGGCTGATAATCTTCATTTTACTGCTGTTGGTGATTCCGTAGGCCACCAATATCTTTTTCCAGGAGTGGTTCAGCAGAATCCCGGGAACTGTCAGCACTAGGGTAATCAGGAGCTTGGACAGCACATCGCCGTTCAGGGAAAAGGCCGTAGCCGCAATGGTAATCAAGGCGGTATTGGCCGTAATATAAAAGCTGTTCACATTCTGCCGCCGGTTGACCAGTGCTTCCGAGGTCTCTGTGAAGAGCTTGTACTGTTCAAAAAGCTCCGCCTGCTTCAAGTCCTCTCCCCGGTCATTGGTATTGAAGATGTTGATATAGCGTCCCTGTTCATAGTTCATCACGATGTCCGCCACATGATCTATGCTCTCCGCCTCCTCGGCCAGCAGAACCGGCTCGTGGGTAAAGGAGTCCCTCGCCTGCAGGATTGCGTTGATGCTGTACACCGGGTCCAGCTTGCAACAGACAATGCCCTTACCGTATTGGAGGGCTTTTTTCAATTCCCAATCGATATTCCGGCTCTTGGCGGAGTGCCTGCCCACCAGATAGAGGATCATCTGGGCCTGCCGCATCAGGTGTTTCGCCTCCCGCTTCCAAAATGGTCTGCGATACTCCAAAAGCAGCACCTTTGCCTGAGTGCATTTTGCGCACAATTCGTTCTTTTTTTGCCGGATGAGCTCCAGGTCCTCTCCGGAGTGTATGATAAAAATATTCAACCTGTCTCCCTCACACTTCACCGGTTTTTCTGATAGATGGTCCAAAGCCCGTCCATCAGCAAAAACTTGTCATACATGATGGGATTCCGGCAGTAGCGCACGATCACCGGGGCATTTCCGCCGGTGGCCACCACGCTGACCTCCTGCCCGGGAAATTCCTCCCGGATGCGGTCGATGATGCCGTCCAGCATCCCGGCGGTGCCGTAGACAATGCCGGAGCGCATACAGTCCTCCGTGGTCTTTCCGATCAGCGACTTGGGGTGCTGGAGGGAGATGTCCGGCAGTTGGGCCGCCCGGCGGCTCAGGGCCTCCAGAGACACGTTGACCCCGGGCAAGAGCAGCCCGCCCTCATAGTTTCTCCCCTGGGAGATCACGCCAATGGTGGTGGCGGTCCCCATATCAATGGTGATGATGGGCGGGGAAAACTTCTCCAGCGCCGCCACGGCGTCCGCCACAATATCCGCTCCCACCTGGGTCTGGACCGTCAGCCGGATGTTCAGCCCTGTCCTGACGCCTGGACCCACCACCATGGGCGGACGGCCCAGGAGGCGCGTCAGGGCCTTTTCCATCATGAAGTTCAGGGGCGGCACCACACTGCACAAAATCGCGCCGCTGACCTGGGTGTAGTCAAAGCGGTACAGGTTGAACAGGTTCATCAGGTCCACGCTGATCTGGTCGGCGGTTTTCCGGCTGTCTGTGTCCAGGGAAGCCAAAAACCGCAGATTTTTCCCCCTGTCAAACAGCCCCACCGAGGTGTTGGAATTGCCCACATCAATGGCCAGCAGCATACCGTCAGCCTCCTTAAAATCCGGATTTCTTTTTATGGAAATTATGATACCACGATTTTCTGCCTCTTGCAAGACTTCCGGAAAGCCGGTATACTAGGACCTGTTCACATAAGCCCCGTATTTTCCTAATGTGAATGGGTCTTAAAACAAAAGGGAGGAGTCTCGCCATGTTTTTCACGGACATCCCCTCTCCTGCCGGTCAGCTGCGTCTGGCCTCCGACGGGACAGACGTCACCGGACTGTGGCTGGAGGGCCAGAAGTATTTTGCCGCCGGACTGGACCCGGCGTCCCTAAACGCGCCGGACCTGCCGGTCTTTCTGGAGACGCGGCGCTGGCTGGAGGATTATTTCGCCGGGAGGCGTCCGCCTGCCCTGCCGCCCATGTCCCCCGCGGGAACCATCTTCCGGCAGTCCGTATGGAGGCGGCTGCTGGAGATCCCCTACGGGCAGACCTGTACATACGGGGATCTGGCGGCGGAGCTGGGTTCCTCTCCCCGAGCGGTGGGGAGTGCGGTTGGGCACAATCCCATCTCCATTCTCATCCCCTGTCACCGGGTCCTGGGCTCGGACGACAGTCTGACGGGCTATGCCGGCGGCTTGGAGATAAAGCGGTTCCTGCTGGCACTGGAGCAGGCGGGACTGGAGTGGCGGAAAAAGGCAGTGATTCTACCGGAGGCCTCCTCCACGCCTTCCTCTGAGCCCCAGGAACCGGAAGCGCCCGTCCCGGGAAAGTTCCCCTGTCCCTGCTGCGGTTACAGGACCCTTCCCGTTCCCAAAGAGGACGCCATCGCTTTGATCTGCCCGGTCTGCTTCTGGGAAAACGACGTATTTGACCCCGGCGAGGACCAGCCCAGCGATGAAAACCGCGGCATGACCCTGCGCCAGGGCCGTGAGGCCTTCCGGCGTCTGGGCGCTGTCAGAGAGGAATTTTTGCAGTACGTCCGGGAGCCTCTCCCGGAGGAACTTCCATAATCCATAAAAAGAGCGGGCATTGTTTTTTCAATGCCCGCTCTCTGTTTACAGGATAATGCAGATTAGCCCTCCGCTGCCCTCGTTGATGATGCGGGTCAGGGTTTCCTGGAGCTTCTTTCGGGCGTCCTCCGGCATCCGCTTCAGCTTGGCCTGGAGATCGTCGTTCACCAGCTCGTGGAAGCTGCGTCCGAAGATATTGGACTGCCAGATCTTGCTGGTATCCCCCTCAAACTCCTGGAGCAGGTAGTTTACCATGTCCTCGGATTGCTTCTCGTTGCCCACAATGGGCGAGACGGCGGTCTCGATGTCCGCCCGGATCATGTGGATGCTGGGTGCACTGGCTTTCAGCTTTACACCGTACCGGCCGCCCTGCTTCATGATCTCCGGCTCCTCCAGCGTCAGCTCACTGATGCCGGGGACAACGATGCCGTAACCCGTCTCCCGCACGTCCCGCAGGGCCCCGGCAACCTTGTCGTACTCTGCCTTCACCGCCGCCAGACGGGTCAGCAGGCTCATGAGGTCGCCATCGTCCCCCACCTCAAAGCCGGACTGTTCCGACAGCGTATGGTAGAACAGCTCCCTGGGCAGGCTCAGTCTGGCCGCAGCCACGCCGGTACCCAGTTCTATGCCGGTGATCCTGGCCTCACTGATGTTCTCACAGCCGCCCAGTGCGCTGATGACGCCCTCGATCTCCCGGATATGGCGCAGCTCCGCCGTCCCCTGGCGGATGGCATCGTACAGCCCCGCTTTGATGGGGTGATCCGCCGGCAGGGCATCCACCCAGGGCGGCAGGAACAGATCCAGCTCCTGCATGGGAAACTCGTAGAGAACGGCCTTGAGGATATTCGCCACATCCTCCTCACCCAAGTCCAGGCAGTTCACCGGGGCGCAGTTTACCTCATACCGCGAGGTGATATCCCTGGCGATGGCCTCCGCCCGGTCACCTTTGGGGTCCGCGGAGTTCAGCAGGACAATGAACGGCTTTCCCAGCTCCTGAAGCTCCCGGATCACCCGCTCCTCCGCCTCCAGGTAATCCTCCCGGGGGATGTCGGACACCGTGCCGTCGGTGGTGATGACAATGCCGATGGTGGAGTGCTCGGAGATCACCTTCCGGGTGCCGATCTCCGCCGCCTCGGTCATGGGGATCTCGTGGTCGAACCAGGGCGTGGTGACCATCCGGGGCGCGTCGTCCTCAAACTGACCGATGGCTCCCCGGACCATGTAGCCAACGCAGTCGATGAGCCGCACAGAGAAGGACCCGCCGCCCTCCAGCTGGATCTGGGCCGCCTCCTCCGGTACGAACTTCGGCTCCGCCGTCATGATCGTACGGCCGGAGCCGCTCTGGGGCAGCTCATCCCGGGCCCGTTCCTTGCGATAGACGTTTTCAATGTTGGGGATTACCTGGGTCTCCATAAAGCGCTTGATAAAGGTGGATTTGCCCGTGCGCACCGGCCCCACCACACCGATGTAAATATCCCCCGCCGTGCGGGTGGCGATATTCTGATAGATCGTGGTATTCATAGCATCCCGTCCTTTTTCCGCTCCATATTCATGGTTTACTCTATGTCTGGCGGCGGTAAAGTATGACAGCCCGTCTTTTTTTGGCAAAAGCGCACAAATCGAACCTTGTTTTTCTCCGTAGTTTCCGGTAGTTCTTTGTATTTACAGAAATAATTTAGCGTGATAAACTGCTAATGTATTAAACGGACGGACAGCCGTCCAAATTTGGAGGATGAAATGATGAAAAACCGGAAGAAGATTTTGGCCTTGCTGCTGGCGCTGGCCATGGTCCTGTCCCTGGCCGCCTGCGGCGGAAAGAAGAACGACAATCCCGTCATCGGCGGAGCGGACGGCCCCACCGACATCCAGGTGAGCGACAGCGATCTGGCCTATGTCAAGGATAAGGGAACCCTGATCGTGGGCATCACCGAGTTTGAGCCAATGGACTATCAAAATACAGCTGGCGAGTGGATCGGCTTTGACGCCGACATGGCCAAGGCCTTTGCCGAGAGCCTGGGTGTAAAGGTCGAATTCCAGGTTATTGAATGGGACAGCAAGGTCATGGAGCTGGAGGGCAAGACCCTGGACGTGGTCTGGAACGGCATGACCCTCACAGATGACGTGAAGGCCGCCATGGAGTGCTCCAATCCCTACTTCAACAACGCCCAGGTGGTGATCGTTCCCAAGGCCAAGGCCGGTCAGTATCAGACGGTGGAGAGTCTGGAGGGCCTCCAGTTCGCCGCTGAGAACGGCTCCGCCGGTCAGGCCGAGATCGAGAAGCTGGGCAATGCCTGCACCGCTACCCAGGACCAGGCCACCGCTCTGCTGGAGGTTCAGTCCGGCACCGCCGACGCCGCCGTCATCGATTATCTGATGGCCGCCGCCATGACCGGCGAGGGCACCAGCTATGCCGATCTCACCTACACGGTGAGCCTCAACGATGAGCAGTACGGCGTGGGCTTCCGCAAGGGCTCCGATCTGGCCGCGGCTCTTAACGAGTTCTTCAAGGCAAGTTACGCCGACGGTTCCATGAAGCAGATCGCCGACACCTATAAGATCGGCGACAAGCTGGTGGAGCAGAAGTAAACAGGCAATCTGAGTCCGCAGGGGCCGATTTCAATCGGTCCCTGCTTTCTCCCTGCAATACGACCATTGAGGAGTTGACAGCCATGTTCATGACCGTTATAGGCGCCCTGAATGAGGGCTTTGTTCAGACGCTCGCCCTCTTTGCCGTCACGCTGGCTGGGGCGCTGCCCCTGGGGCTGATCGTATCCTTCGGCTCCATGAGCCGCTTTCCCCCGCTGCGGTGGCTCACCCGGACGGTGATCTGGGTCATCCGGGGCACCCCCTTGATGCTCCAGCTGTACATCATCTTCTTCATTCCCGGCATGGTGCTGCCCTCCGGCAATCCCTGGCCCGCCGGAACGACGGGCCGGTTTATGGCGGCGGCAGTGGCCTTTATCATCAACTATTCCTGCTATTTTGCCGAGATCTACCGGGGCGGGATCCAGGGGATCCCCGCAGGCCAGCAGGAGGCGGGCATGGTGCTGGGCATGACAAAGTCCCAGATCTTTTTCAAGGTCACGCTGCTGCAAATGGTCAAGCGCGTTGTGCCGCCCATGTCCAATGAGATCATCACTCTGGTAAAAGACACCTCTTTGGCGCAGGTCATCTCGATTCAGGAGGTCATATGGGCGGGCAAGGCCTTTTTGAAAAGCTCCCACGGCTATAAGGGACTGCTGTGGCCCCTGTTCTTCACCGGCGTATACTACCTGGTGTTCAATGGCGGACTGACGCTTCTCTTTGGCTGGGTGGAGAAGAAGCTGGACTACTTCAGATAAGGAGGCGGCCGCATGTCTATTTTAGAAGTACATAACATTGAAAAGCACTTTGGATCTACCCGTGTGCTGGAGGATATCAGCTTCTCTCTGGAACAGGGACAGGCTCTGGCCATCATTGGTTCCTCCGGCTCCGGCAAAACCACGCTTCTGCGATGCCTGAACTTTCTGGAGACCCCGGACAGCGGCTCCATCTCCGTCAACGGAAGTGTGATCTTCGACGCCGCGGACCCTAGGACACAGCTGGAGAGCGAAATTCGGAAAAAGCGTCTCCACTTCGGTCTGGTGTTTCAGAATTTCAACCTTTTTCCACAGTATACGGCCCTGCAGAACGTCACTCTGGCCCGGGAACTGCTGGCCAAGGAGCGGGGCGGTGAGAACAGAGATCACATTCTGGAAGCCGGCAAGGAACTGCTGGCCCAGATGGGCCTTGCCGACCGGGCAGGCCACTATCCCCACCAGCTCTCCGGCGGACAGCAGCAGCGAGTGGCGATTGCAAGGGCTTTAGCTTTACAGCCTGACATTCTCTGTTTTGACGAGCCGACCTCCGCCCTGGACCCGGAGCTCACCGGTGAGGTTCTGCGGGTTATCCGGGGGCTGGCGGAGCAGCAGACCACCATGATTATTGTCACCCATGAGATGGCCTTTGCCCGGGATGTGGCGGATCAGGTCATCTTTATGGACGGCGGCGTAATCGTAGAGCAGGGCGGTCCCCGGCAGGTCATTGACCATCCCCAGGAGGAGCGGACCCGGCAGTTCCTCTCCCGGTATGAGGAGGGATGATTTGGAGACTCTGAAGCTCACCAGTCCCGCCTTTGCAGAGGGCGGCTCCATCCCAAAACGTCATACCGGCTTCGGGGAGAACCTCTCCCCCGCCCTATGCCTGTCCGGCCTCTGTGACGCGGCTGTCTCTGTCACTCTGGTTCTGGATGACCTGGACGTTCCCTTCTGCAAAACCTACTGCCATTGGCTGGTCTGGAACCTGCCGCCCGTGGCGGAGCTCCCGGAGGGAATTCCTCATGGTTCATCGCTACCCGCCCTGGGAAACGCCGCGCAAGGCATTGGATACGGCGTCCACCGCTACCGCGGCCCCTATCCGCCGCCGTTTCTTCGCACTCTCCACCGGTATGTCTTCCGTGCCTACGCATTGGACTGCCGGCTGAACCTCCCGTCCACCGCCCGGAGACGGACGCTGATGAAGGCCATGTCCGGCCACATTTTGCAGGAGGCCTCCCTTTTGGGAACTTTTCTACGGCCATAAACAGGCGTGGAGACCGTTTTACACCGGTCTCCACGCCTGTTTATGGCCGCTTTCTGGGGATTAGTAACAACTTTTCTCCAGGAATGTCCTCCTCCGTCTCCAGTTGATTCGCCGACAGGATTGTTGGAATGGTGGTGTTGTATTTCTTCGCCAAATCCCAGGCAGTCTCCTGTTTCCCCAGGCACCGCAGCACCAGGGAGGGCACGCCGCTGAGATCCTTGGCGGACTCCGCATCCAGATTGGCGGCAGAGATACAGATCTTTTTCACCCTGGCCATGGCCTCCACCCGGAAATCCACCGGGAAACGGACCTCGATCCCCCGGTCTCCCAAGGTACCCTGCACCTCCTCGGTACAGACCGCCCTGGCGGTGATCCGGCAGTCCTCCGGGAGCTCCAACTGACAGGCCACATCAATGCACCTCTCCGCCACCAGGGGCACGCCTCCCTCGTCTAGGTACAGCGCCTGAACGGCGGCCCCGGTACGCAGGGTGACGCCCTCTCCATCCCGGCTGACAGACACCGGTCCGCAGTTGACCGACAGAGACAGAACAGACTCCGCCACCACACCGATCTCCAGGACCTCCCGGACGGTCTGCCGGCGGTTCATGGTCTCGCAGAAGCTGGTCAGATTCAGCGGCGCGGCCTCGTAGGTCACGTCGTAGGCGGTGGAGTAGAGGTCGTTCAGCATCGTGACCTCCTCCTCGGTACGCAGAAGCGCCACCGCGTGGAAATATAACGTCACCGCGATTTGGCGGCCCTCGTCATCCGCGCCGTCGATCTGGAAATCTGTTCCGGTGAGCTGAAGATGCACGGCAGCAGCGGCCCCCTCTGACGCCCCCTCCATCTCCATAATCTGGGAGAAGGGCAGTTCGGCAAAGGTGGTGCAGCAGCGGCCCTCCGCCGTGCGGTATAGCAGGGTGACGTTGAACATTCCCTTGAAGACCAGCTTGCTGCCCACTACCTTTGCCTCAGTAACAGTACCGCAGACCCGGCTGGTCAGAAGCTCCGCCGCCCCCTCCCGGCCCGGAGAGAGGTTCATTTCCTCTGAAAAGGTATAATCCTTTTCAGCAATGTGCGTCAACAGAATGGCGTGCTGCTGCTCCTGCCGCTTCTCTACGCAAAGCTCGTTTCCTGCCTCTACATCTGTACAAAAGTCCAGCGGTGATCGCTGATAGCCGGTGAGATGTGTCACCAGCTTGCAGTGGGTAAAAACCTTTCGGGGATTCAGCATCCGTGTCTCCAGGAACTCCGACTCCGTCTCCGCTGTCAAATATGTACAGCCCGCCATGGCCCGGCTGTCGCTCTCCACGGTGAATGGCATGGCAAATTCAAGCGTACGGATCCCGCTCTCTCCGTCCGGCGTGTACAGCACCGTCACCCGGATCGTGCCAGATACCTCCGCCTTGCCGTCCCGCAGCTCCCGGCTGTGGAGGAACACCTTCCCCTCCGTCTCGATGATCCGTGCAATGTCCGGGCAGTAGTCCGGCACAATGGTCTCCGTCGTCTCCTCCTGAGTCAGCGCCAGCTCCCCACCCACTTCATAGGCGTCCAGACCGGCTCTTTTCAATTCCAGCTCCATATTGGCAGTCCTTCCTTTCCCGGCAGTTCATGTCACAATCTATGAATTGCCCGCGGCGTTTATGCCACCTTTTGAAGGACAATCCTTGCTCTCAATCCTTGATCTTAAACAACCGGCGCAAGATGCCCCGCAGAGCCTTCGGCGATTTCCAGACTACGATATTCATAAAAATACTCCTTTCTACCGCTTGCAGCAGGCAAGGCCGCACGCGATCAGCACACAGGCCACCAGGAACATCAGGGCCCCCACAGGGAAGATGGCTGCAATCAGAATTCCAACGCCCAGTGCTACCGCGAATACACCGATCAACCATCCGTTTCCCGGTCCTTGGTTGCACATACGTCCCGCCCCCTCTCCTGTTCACAGTATATCCATGGGGATTGTCCCAGGTGCAGGGCGGATAAAAAAAGCCCGCCGGATGATCAAATCACCCGGCGGGCTTTTTATAGATTCCAATATAACGCACTTTTTAACCAATATAACGGAATTATTTTTTCCCCTTTTGAATCTGCCAGTCCTGGAGCGGTTTTAACTCCTCATAGAGCCGTAGATAGCTTTTATGGCGGCTCCCCTGAATTTCCCCATGCCTCAGGGCCTCCAATACGGCGCAGCCCTTCTCCTTGATGTGGCTGCACCCCACAAACCGGCACCGGTCCAGGTAGGGCGCAAACTCCAAAAAGGTTTCCGGCAGACGGTTTTTCAGCTCCAGGTTCAGCTCATTCGTCTCAAAGGAGGAAAAACCTGGGGAGTCCACCACCTCAGCTCCGCAGCTCAGCCTGTAAAGCTCCACATGGCGAGTGGTGTGGCGTCCCCGTCCAAGGGCTTGACTAACCTCCCCCACCTGAATGCGAAATGCCGGGTCCAGCGCATTCAAAATGCTGGACTTTCCAACGCCGGAATTCCCTGTAAAGGCAGATAGCTTTCCAGACATTAACGTTTGCAAATCCTCCAGTCCCTCCCCGGTCTCCGCGCTGACGCGGAGTGTCGGAAAGCCGGCGGCACGGTAAATTCCGTATAGCTCATCCGCCCGGTCCAGGTCACACTTGTTCAGAAGAATCACCACCCGGCACCCTTTCAGCGCCGCGATGGCTGCCACCCGGTCTATGAGGTACGGGTCCGTTCTGGGAATGGCGGCGGAGGCGATCACCACCAGCTGGTCGATATTGGCCACAGCGGGCCGGGCAAAGGTATTCTTCCGGGGGCGAATCTTCTCCACAAATCCCTCGCCGCTGCCCAGCTCCCGGACCTCTACCAGATCTCCCACCAGGGGGGAAATTCCGTCCTTACGGAATTTCCCTCTGGCGCGGCAGGTGAGGATTCGGCCGTTTGTCTCCACATAATAAAAGCCGCTGAGGGCTTTTTGAATCCGTCCCTCTGTCATCATGTGCCAAACGTAATGTCTTCATCCCGCTCTATTTCGCCGTCAATATAAACGGTTATATGGGCTGTTCCCGTTCCCTCCAAAGGCATGAAATAGCTGCCTGGGCGGCAGTCCACAGGCTCATTCAGCAGGCACTCCGTATCCTGGAAAATTTGCAGCATGACGCTGTCCCGGTCCGCGGGCAGGGGGATGGTCAGCCCATACGTCATGATATCGCCGCCTCCGTCCTCCGGACCGCTGCTGACCACCACGTTGACCTTGGTGCCAGGGGCGACTTCGGTGCCGTTAGTGAGCTCCTGACGGATAATCAGTCCCGCCCGCATCTCCGTGCTGGGTTCGGATGTGACCTCACCGAGGTCCAGGCCACAAGCCTGCAGCAGCGACTTCGCCAAGTCCGGCTCAATACCCGTCACAGAGATCACAGAAACCGGCTGCGGTCCTTTGCTGAGGACCACCCGGACGGTATCTCCATCTTTCAGTAGCGAGCCCTCGGCCGGCTCAAAGGAGATTACGTGGCCCTCGGTCACCTCGTCGTCGTACTCCTTCTCCCCCTCCTCAATGGTCAGATTAAACTTCTCCTTCAGGTCCTGCATCATCACAGTGACCTCCGCCATGGAGCGGTCCTTCAAATTCAGCATGGTTCCGGTCTCCTGACCAGCGCTGATCCAAACTTTGATCTCCAGGTTGTCGCCTTTTCGGGTCTCTCCCGCCGCCGGAACCTGCTTGACAATCTCTCCTGGGGCGTACTCATTGGAATATAGAGCCTCATCCTGCTGCACAATGGCGAAAATCTCCTTGACCTCCGGAAGATTTCCGGCATTTTCCAGGGTGTAGCCCAACACATTGGGAACGGTATACTGCTCCGGCGCCACCGGCTGGAAGGAGCCCAGGATGGAACGGAACAGCACTCCCGCCAGGGCCAAAGCCAGCACACAGGCCACCGCGACCAGCGCCACGCGACCTTTACTGACGCCGGGCTCCGGCGGATCGTAGGCATCATAGTCCCGACGGCGCTCCCGCTCCCGCACCGGCGTGGACCGGTGGGAGACTGCGATGCTTCCTCCGGATCCGCCGGTCCGCAGCTTCATGGTGGGCTCATCCACCTCCTCAGGCCGCAGATCCCTCATCTCAAAGTCCAGGTTAGTATCTGGATTCTTGCGAAAGGCCTCCAGATCCAGAATCATTTCATCCGCAGAGCCATACCGGCGGTTGATATCCGGGGCCATGGCCTTCATGCAGATCAGCTCCAGCTGCTCAGGAATCTCCGGATTGACCTCCCGAGGAGGCAGGGGAATGGAGCTCAAGTGCTGGATCGCCACGGACACGGCGGAGTCCCCCTCAAAGGGCAGCCGTCCCGCCAGCATCTCATACAGCACCACGCCGGCAGAGTAGATGTCGCTGCGGGCATCGGTCCGGTCGCCCCGGGCCTGCTCTGGAGAGATATAGTGGACAGAGCCCAATGCCTCCTGGGTCAGAGTCTGGGCGGAGTTTTCAAGGCACGCGATGCCGAAGTCGGCCACCTTCACACTGCCGTCCCGCAGGACCATGATATTCTGTGGCTTGATATCCCGGTGGACGATGCCCCGGCTGTGGGCATGGGAGAGGCCCCGCATAATTTGGGTGATAAAGTGCAGAGACTCCCGCCAGTTCAGACGGCCCCGCTTCTCCATGTACTGTTTCAAGGTGATGCCGTCAATCAGCTCCATGACAATATACTCGATGTCGCCGCCCTTGGAGACGTCATACACAGACACGATATTGGGGTGTGACAGCTGGGCAACGGCCTGAGATTCCGCGTTAAAGCGGCGGCGGAAATCCGCATCCTGGGCCAGATCGCTTTTCAGGATCTTAATGGCAACCAGGCGGTTGAGCCGGTGACACTTGGCCTTGTAGACAACCGCCATACCGCCCATGCCGATCCGCTCCAGAATTTCGTAACGGTTATCCAGCATTTTTCCGATGTATTGATCCATATGCCTCCCCCTTTCTTACACGACTTCCAGCAACACGGCCGTCACATTGTCCGGCGCGCCGTGCTCTCTGGCGATTTGGAGCAGCCGCTTCAGGGACTGCTCCAGTCCCTGGCCGCGAAGGATCTCGAACAGCATCTCCTGGTCGGTGACGGTATTGACCAAACCGTCGCTGCACAGCAGCAAAAACTCCCCTGCCGCCAGGGGGCAGATGTACCCGTCGCATTCAGCGTCGATGTCCGGGCCCAGGGCCCGGGTGATAAGGTTCCGGTTGGGGTGGCGGCGTGCCTCCTCGGCGGTGATGTCGCCCCGCTCCACCATGCTCTGCACCAAGGAATGGTCCCGGGTAACCCGGGTAATCTCCCCGCCGGCGATGTGGTAGGCGCGGCTGTCCCCCACGTTGGTGATCACCGCCCCGCCCTCGTAGATTACGGCGGAAACCAGCGTAGTACCCATGCCGCTGTACTCCGGCGACTCTCCGGCGGCGGTCTGGATAGCCCGATTGGCCAGGGAGACGGCGTAGGACGACGCCTCCCGCAGCTGTCCAGGGTCCATGGAGGCGGAGAGCACCTTTTCCAGCTCCTCCAGATAGGTAGTGACAGCAATCCGGCTGGCCAGCTTTCCGCCGGCGGCACCGCCCATGCCGTCACAGACCACACAGACCGTGTGGCCGGAGGCCATCTCCTCCCTCACTGCATAGGCGTCCTGGTTTTCCTTTCGGACCAACCCCACATCGGTGATGCCCTGTACTCGAATCATTGGGAATCCTCCCCTTTCTGTGCTTCTTCCATTGCCTTCCGGCGCAGCTGTCCGCAGGAGGCGTCAATATCTCCGCCCAGGCTTCGCCGTACGGTGGCGGTGAGACCATGGGATTCCAGGCGCTTTTGAAAGACCGCCAGCCGTTTAGAGGGCTTCAACGGGCTCTCCGCCACATCGTTCAGCGGAATCAGGTTTACATGACCGGGCATTCCCCGCAGCTTTTGGGCGATCAGGTCTGCCTGCCAGTCGTGGTCATTGACGCCGTCGATCATGGCATATTCAAAGGAGATCCGCCGCCCAGTCTTTTGGAAGTAGTCCCGGCAGGCGTCAAACAGCTCCTCCACGTCATATGCTCGGTTCACCGGCATGATTTGGGAACGGGTCTCACTGTCGGGCGCGTGGAGGGAGACGGACAGCGTCAGCTGCAGTCCCGCCTCTCCAAGGCGGCGGATGCCCGGGACCAGTCCGCAGGTGGACAGGGAGATATGACGCATCCCGATGTTCAGCCCGTCCGGGTGGTTTACCAGCTCCAGAAACCGCAGCACCGCGTCCAGATTGTCCAAAGGCTCTCCGATCCCCATCAACACAATGTTGGACACTGTCTCCCCGGAATCCAGCTGGGTGAAGAGCACCTGATCCAAAATCTCGGCGGGCGTCAGATCCCGGACCTTTCCCGCAACAGTAGACGCACAGAAGGCACAGCCCATCCGGCAGCCCACCTGGGTGGAGACGCACACGGTGTTGCCGTGGCGGTACCGCATGAGAACGGATTCCACACAGTTGCCGTCCGCCAGCTCCCACAGGTATTTGACGGTCCCGTCCAGCCGGGAGACCTGCTTCCGGGCCGCCTTCGGCACGGCAAAGGAATATGTCCGCGCCAGCTTCTCCCGGAGGCCCTTGGGGACATTTCCCATCTCATCATAGGATT
This sequence comes from uncultured Oscillibacter sp., assembly GCA_910584075.1. GTDB lineage: Bacteria > Bacillota > Clostridia > Oscillospirales > Oscillospiraceae > Oscillibacter. The sequence continues at coordinate 12,797 of CAJTZI010000029.1, read as the reverse complement.
GTATCCCCTTATGCAGCCAGGTAAACACCTGCTTGCCCCGAAAGGCCGGTTCTCCCATGGCCCGCAGTGCCTCCGTCAGCTCCGGGAGGGTCATTGATTTCAGCTCGTTCATAGTTTCCTCGCTTGCCGCCGGATCCGGCAGATGTAAAAGCCGTCGGTCCCGTGGCGCTGGGGCCACAGCGTGATCTCCCCCGGAACCTCGCCCAGAGACGGCAGGGAGAATGTTTCCCGGGAAAAGTCCGGGTGGTCCGCCAGAAAGGTGTCCACCGTCTGGCCGTTCTCCTCAGGCAGAACGGTGCAGGTGGAATACACCAGCACGCCGCCGGGGCGGACATAGGCGGCGGCGTTGTCCAATATGTCGTGCTGGATGACCGGCAGGGAGAAGAGATCATCCGCCTTCTTATAGCGGATGTCCGGTTTTTTGCGAATAATGCCAAGCCCGGAGCAGGGCGCGTCCACCAGCACGGCGTCAAACTGTCCGGCCCACTCCGGACGGACCCTCCGCCCATCGGCGGCGGCGGTCTCGATGCAGGTGAGCCCCAGCCGTGCCGCACCGTCATGAATCCGTTTCAGCTTGTTCTCGCGGAGATCACAGGCCAGGACACGCCCCCGGTCCTCCATGGCCATGGCGGCGGCAAAGGATTTGCCCCCGGGGGCGGCGCATACGTCCAGCACCTGAGCTCCCGGCCTCACATCCATCGCCATGACCGCCAGCCTTGCCGCCGGGTCCTGGATATAGAACGCTCCATCCTGAAAGGCCTTCAGCCGCTCCAGGTCCCCCGTTCCAGACAGCAGCAGACAGTCCGGAAGCCAAGGGTGGAATTCCGCCTGGATCCCCTCCGCCTCCAACGCCTTGCAGACCTCCTCCGCCGTTCCCCGCAACGGATTGACCTGCGCCGCCGTGGGCGGCTGGCTGTTGCCGGCGGCAAGGAACCGCTCCGCCTCCTCCCTGCCCAGCAAAACCAGAAGCCGTTTCACCAACCACTTGGGGTGGCTGTATCGGATGGAGAGGTACTTTGCCTCGTCCCGTTCCGGGACGGGAGGCAGACTGTCTTTATTTTGGGAGATCTTCCGCAGAACGGCGTTCACCAGGCCAGCGGCCTGTCCCCGTCCCGCCGTCTTCGCCAGCTCCACGGAGGTGTTCACCGCGGCGCTGTCCGGCACCTTGTCCAAAAACAGGACCTGATACGCGCCGATGCGGAGGATGTCCGGCAGCGGCGGCTGGAGATGGTCCGGCTTCTGGGAGCAGTAGGCGGCGAGATAGAAGTCCAGCAGCAGACGGTTCTGAGTCACACCGTAGACGATCCGGCTGCAAAGCGCCGCCTCCGGACCGGACAGGCCGTCCCGGCCCAGCTGAGCTTTCAGGGCGGCGTCCGCCCAGGCTCCGCTCGCGCGGCAGCTGGTCAGCACCCGCAGAGCCGTCTCCCGGGCGCTCACCGGCCGCCTCCCCTGCGCCCGTTATTGCTTCGGCCCAGGAAGATCAGCACAAACCGCAGCAGCTGCAAAGCGGACATCAGCAGCGCCGCCACATAGGTCATGGCCGCCGCCCGCAGAACCTTCTTTGCTCCGCCGGTCTCATCCTCCGCCAGCAGGCCCTGGCTCTCAATGGTCTCAATGGCCCGGGCGGAGGCGTTGAACTCCACCGGCAGCGTCACCAGCTGGAAGAGTGTCGTCAAGGAGAACAGCAGGATCCCCGCCAGAAACAGCGTCTGACTGTACAGCACCATGCCGATGATCAGGAGAATAAAGGAGAACTTGGAGCCGATCTGCGTGGCGGGGATGATCGCCCCCCGCAGACGCACAGGGCCGTAGTTCTCGGCGTACTGCACGGCGTGGCCCGCCTCATGGGCCGCCACGCCCACCGCCGCAATGGTGGGTGCGTTGTAGACGGAATCCGAGAGATAGATGGTATTGTCCCTGGGATCATAGTGGTCTGTCAGACTCCCCCGGCAGGAGCGGACAGGCACATCGTACACGCCGTGGGCGTGAAGGACCGCCTCTGCCGCCTGGGCGCCGGTCAGGCGCCTGCGGTTGTTGACGGCGCTGTACCGGCGGAAATTCCCACTGACTTGGGCCTGAGCCCAGAGGGAGAGAAGCATCACCGGGATCAACAGAACGCAGTAGATGTTATTGGCAAGAAAATCTCCGTAATTGTAATAATAAGGCATAGAATTCCTCGATTCAGCATTGGATTGGATGCCCCAGCAGGTAGGCCGCCGCAGTCATCCGCTTTCCTCCCCGGGCCTGGAGCTCCAGGACCCGAAGGACCTTGCCGTCTCCACAGGCGATGTCGATACCCTGCTTCCCAACCGCTGCAATGGTTCCGGCCAGGGCCGCGGTCTCTTCCCCGGTCTCCCGGACGGCAAACAGCTTGACTGGCTCACCGCCGACCACATCCGTGGCGGCGCAGGGCCAGGGAATCAGCCCCCGCACCTGACAGGCGATCTCATGGGCGGAGCGGGTCCAGTCCACGGGGGACATCTCCCTGCTGAGCATGGAGGCGTAGGTCTGCAGGCTCTCATCCTGCGGCGTCCTCTGCGCGGTTCCCACCGCCAGAGCCGTCACTGCCTCGCTGAGCGCCTCTGCCCCCAGCTCCGCCAGCCGGACTGTGAGAGACTGGGCATCCTCCTCCGCTCCGATGGGGGTGGACTTTTGCAAAATCACATCTCCGGCGTCCAGCTCCTTTGCCATATACATGATGGAGACGCCGGTCTCCGTCTCACCGTTCAGAATCGCCCAGTTGATGGGGGCCGCCCCCCGGTACTTGGGCAGAAGGGACGAGTGGACATTGATGGAACCATAGGGCGGGACGTTCAAAATGTCCTCCGGCAGCAGCTTTCCATAGGCTGCCACCACGGTCAGCTCCGGCGCCAGCTCCCGCACCAGGTCCAGCGCACCTCCGTCCCGCATGGAGACGGGCTGGTAAACCGGAATATTTTCTGTGATGGCATACTCCTTTACAGGCGAGAAGGCCAGCTTATGCCCTCGGTTCTTCGGCTTGTCCGGCTGGGTGAAAACACCGCAGACCGTGTGTCCATCCTCCACCAGCCGACGCAGCGACTCCACAGCAAACTCCGGCGTCCCCATGAACAAAACGCGCACAGGCTCATTCCTCCTCTTCTTCCAGATACTCCTGCAGCTCTTCCTCCGTGAGGAAGTGGTCAATGTGCTCGGTGTACATGTGGCCGTCCAGATGCTCGATCTCATGGCAGAACGCCCGGGCCGTCAGACCTTCGCCCTCAGCCTCGAACCAATTGCCGTCCCGGTCCTGGGCCTTGATCCGCACCACATTGGGACGGGTGACAATACCCCACTTGCCCGGAACGCTGAGACATCCCTCCAGCCCTGTCTGCTCACCGCTCTGTGTGATGATCTCCGGGTTGATCAGCTCCAAATACTCCTCCGTATCCTCGTCCAGCACCAGGCAGACCCGGCGCAGCACTCCCACCTGGGGTGCCGCAAGCCCCGCGCCGCTGGCCTCCTCCAGCGTCTCTGCCATGTCGTCCAGCAACTGGTGAAGACGGGCGTTAAAGTCCGTCACGGGGCGGCAGACCTTCGTCAGGCAGTCATCCCCCTGTTCCACGATTTTTCGCAATGCCATAAATATTATCCTCCCAATGGTTCGGACGGCTCTGTTCCCGGTCTCAGTCCAGGCCGTTGCAGTCCGCAAAAATATGAAGTCCGCGGTTTTCGCGGTTATTGGCAAATTCCTTCAAAACCCAGCTCACTAGCTCCCGAGTGGGCTTATCGTTCTTACCGACCAGAAGCACCCGGTATCGGTATCGGTTGTTCAGCTTTACCACGGGAGCGGGAGCGGGGCCCAGGACCTCCGGCTGGCTGGCCGAAACCGGCGGCGCAGCACACAGAACCCGCAGACGCTCCCGCAGAGCCGCTGCGGCCCGCAGAACACCGCCCTCCTCCGTCCCGGAGACTGTAAATGTCAACAGGTCCGCGAAGGGGGGGTAACGACGCATGCTCCGCAGGCGGATCTCGTTTTCATAGAAACCGCCGTAATCCTGCCGGGCGGCACATTGGATCACATCGTTTCCCGGCGTATAGGTCTGAATCACCGCCCGGCCCGCCCGGTTTCCCCGGCCTGCCCGGCCCACTACCTGGGTCAGCAGGCTGAAGGTGCGCTCAGCGGCGCGGTAGTTGTCCACATACAGCGAGAGATCGGCGGACAGGACGCCCACCAGCGTCACATTCTCAAAATCCAGCCCTTTGGCCACCATCTGAGTACCCAGAAGAATGGGAACTCTTTCCTTTTCAAAGTGAGATAGAATCTCCTCATGGCGGCCGGAGGCGGTATCCGCATCCATCCGCAGAATCCCGGCCCCCGGAAACAGATCCCGCAGCTCCTCCTCCACCCGCTGGGTACCGGTGCCCACATGCTTCATCACACCACCGCATATGGGACACATATCGCTCAGAGGCCGGGAGTGGCCGCAGTAATGGCACATCAGCCGTCCATTGGCGGAATGGTATGTCAGCGCTGTACTGCAGCGGGGGCACTCCGGCACATGGCCGCACTCCCCGCACAGCAGCATACGGCTGTTGCCCCGGCGGTTCAAAAACAGTATGCTCTGCTCCCCGCGGGAGAGATTCCGCTCCAGCTCCCGGCGCAGAATGGCGCCGATCAAGCCCGGATTCCCGGCACGGATCTCCTCTCGGAGATCCGCTACCAGCACTTCCGGCAGGGCCTGCCGGTTATACCGCTGCCGCAACAGGACCCTGTGATAAATTCCGCTCTCCGCGGCCCATGCCGTCTCCACCGCCGGCGTGGCGGACCCCAGCACCAGCGTGGCCCCTTGGCGGCCGCAGAGATATTTCGCCACGTCCCGGGTGTGATACCGGGGCGGATTCTCCGATTGATAGCTGCCCTCCTGCTCCTCGTCCAGAATAATCAGTCCCAGGTTCCGCAACGGTGCGAAAATGGCGGAGCGGGTGCCCAGAACCACCTGGACCTCCCCCCGCCTGATCCGCTTCCACTGATCATACCGCTCCGTCATACGCAGGCCGCTGTGGAGCATGGCGGCCCGGTCTCCGAAATAGGAGAAGAACTTCCGCATCATCTGCGGCGTCAGCACGATCTCCGGCACCAGTACCATGACATCTCTGCCACGGGCCAGCATCTCCTGCACCAGCCGCAGATAGACCTGGGTCTTTCCGCTGCCGGTGACACCTTGAAGCAGCACCGCTTGCGCCGAGGCCTCCTCTGTCAGAGAGAGGATCTGGTCGAACGCGGCCTGCTGTTCCTCGCTCAGCACAATGGCCGGTCCCGGCTCTGTTCGCTCCGGAAAGGTGAGACGCAGCGCCTCCTCCTCAGTAAAGGCGATCAGGCCGCTCTTCTCCAAAGCCCGCAGAGTCCGCATGGACGCGCCGGTAATGTAGCACACATCGGCGGCGGAAGTGCGTCCAGCGGAGGCCAGAAGCGTAACCACCTCATACCGCTGGGGAGCAGAGCGCCGCTTCGGCTCCACCGCGGCCAGGGCCGCCTCCACAGGAATCGCCAGCTCCGCCATCCGGCGGGACCGGTCGCCGATCTTCCGTCTGGCGGCGGTCTCACAGGTAACCACGCCGGCCTTCTGAAGCTTGCGAAGCACCGCGTCCGCCTGAGCGCCGCAGCTGGAGCGCAGCGTCTCCAGATCTGCGCTGCCGCCGCCGGCGTACAGCACGTCCAGCACGGGGACAGCCTGCCTGACGGAGGCGGCCATGCCGTCAGCCGTCAGGCGGTCCATCTGTATGTCCGCCAGCTTCCAGATCTCCCGAAGCTGATACCACAGTCCGGCGGGCAGAATGGTCTTCACCGCCTCAAACAGCGTGCAGAAATACCGCTGCCGCATCCACAGCGCCAGCTCAATCCCCGCCCGGTCCAGCACTGGAGACTGGTCCAGCACCGCCTTCAAAGGCTTGAGCTTTGGAGTCCGCTCCCCTGTTCCCCGTGCCAGGACCACGCCTTCAGAGCTCCGGTTTCCCCGCCCGAAGGGGACCATCACCCGGACGCCGGGAACCGCAGTCTCCAGCATCGCCTCCGGCACCAGGTAGTCGTAGGGCTTGTCTATGGCATAGGGCGCGGCACTGACCGCGACCTTGCAAATCACAGCGGCCTCCATGCCCCGCCCCCTTTCGCCCTGTTATTCCCCGTCCTCTTCCTCCGCCAGAACCACATTTCCGGCATCCAGACGGCCCTCCGCCACCTCATGGATGGCCAGAGTCACCGGCTTTTCATCCAGCGGCTCGCCGATCTCCTCGGCGGCCTCGGCGATCTGACGGGCCCGGCGGGCCACTACATTCACCAGCATATAGCGATTGGGCACATAGCTTGTCAATTTGTCCATTGCGGGATACAGCATCATAATACTCTACTTCCATTCTGCCAAATCTGGCCTGAAAATTTTGCCGGAAACTACCGTTTTTAAAAATACGGCATCAGTTTCCGCTTATGATTTCCATGCGGTCCTTAGGCTTGCAGTGCTCTGCGGTCATGATGGCCTCCAGCTCCCGCACCGCGTTGTCCACATTGTCGTTGATGACGAAGTAATCGTAGGTGTGGGCCGTCTGAAACTCTACCTTGGCCCGCAGCAGCCGCTTTTGGACCTTGTCCGGGCTGTCGGTGCCCCGCTCGGTGAGGCGGCGCTCCAGCTCCGTCCAGCTGGGGGGCGCGATGAAGATGCTCACCGTCTCCGGCCGCTTGCTCTTCACCTGAATGGCCCCCTGGATCTCAATGTCCAGAATCACGTCCTCTCCCCGGTCCATGGCCTCGTCCACATACCGCTTAGGGGTTCCGTAGAAGTTGCCCACATACTCCGCGTACTCCAAAAATTCCCCCCTGGCGATCCACTGGCGGAAGGTGTCCACCTCCAGGAAGTGGTAATGCACGCCGTCCTCCTCCCCGGGACGCATCTCCCGGGTGGTGGCGGACACGGAGAAATACACGTCTCTCCGCTGCTCCAGCAGTGCCTTGAGTACGGTGCTCTTGCCAACTCCCGACGGGCCGGAGACAATAAAGGTCTTTCCCCTCTTCATATGCCCTCACTCTCCTCTGTATTCTCCTCTCTGCCGCCAAACCGCTCCGGCGGCAGGGCCGACAGGATCACATGACCGCTGTCCGCCACAAAGACGGAGGCGGTCTTCCGCCCGTATGTGGCGTCGATCAGCATCCCCCGCTCCCGGGTCTCCTGAATCATACGCTTCACCGGGGCGGAGTCCGGGCCGATGACAGCCACCAGCCGCTCCTCCGAAACCAGGTTTCCAAATCCGATGTTGATCAGCTTCATGGCTTACTCCACGTTCTGGACCTGCTCGCGCATCTTCTCCACCTCAGCCTTGAGGCCCACCGCCACCTGGGCAATCTCCACATCGCTGCACTTGGAGCCGATGGTGTTGGACTCCCGGTTGACCTCCTGGATCAGAAAATCCATCTTCCGCCCTATGGGCTCGTCGGACTCCAGCATGGCCCGCAGCTGGCTCACGTGGCTGCGCAGACGGACGGTCTCCTCGTCCACCGCCACCTTGTCAGCGTAGATAGCCGCCTCGGTGAGGATGCGCTGGTCATCCACCGCCGCGCTCTGGAGCACCTCCTGCATTCTGGCGGTGAGCTTCCGGCGGTATTCCGCGACCGTCTCCGGGGAGCGCTCCTCCACCCGGGCGGTGTAGGCCAGGATGTTGTCCAGCCTGTTTCCGATGTCCTCCGCCAGCTTGGTGCCCTCCGTGGCCCGCATGGTGTTGAAGGCCTCCAGGGCCTCCTCCAATACGGCGCACAGATCTCCGCTGACCACGTCCAGGTCCTCGTCCGCCTTGGTGACGGTGAGAACGTCCGGAAAGCGGGCCAGCTGATCCGGCGTAACCTTGTAGGCCGTGGGACCGCAGACCTCCGCCAGCTCGTGCAGGGCGGCGGCGTACTGAGCCGCCAGCTCCCGGTTAACCGTGACCTTCGCCACATCGGCGGCGGAGGCGTCCACGGTGATGAACACGTCTACCTTTCCCCGGGAAACGGCCTTTTGGACGCATTGTTTCACGGCATCCTCGGCAAAGGCGTACATCCGGGGCATTTTCACCCCACAGTCCAGATAGCGGTTGTTGACAGCGCGCACCTCCACGGTGATCTCCCGCTTGTGCAGCTCCTGCCGCGCCCGGCCGTAGCCGGTCATACTCTTGATCAAATCAATTCCCTCCCCAGCTCTCAGCAGCAGCAGAAATATCCGCCGCCGCCGCAGAACGAATAAATACAGCACAGATCCAGACACAGATTGCCTGGACAGACTTCCGTTCCAAAGGGGCCGCCTCCGGGCCGGTAGGCGCCCCGGGGTCCGCCGGCCATGAAGTTCAGCGCCTGACGGTACTCCAGATTGTCTGGGTCCATCTGGCAGGCGGTCTCATAGTACCGCTTGGCCTCATCCATCCATCCCCGGCGGTAGCAGATTACGCCCTTGAGGAAGTTCCACTCGGCGTTGTGGTCACTGTAATTGGCCAGCAGCGCCTCCGCCCGGCTCAGATCGCCGGAATTGACAGCCATGCGCGCCTGCTGGAGCACAGAGGACGTAGCCGAACCAGAGGACCGGTACTGCTGCCCGCCCCCGTATCCATAGCCGTATCCGCCATAGCTGCCGCCGGACCGCCCGCCGCCTCCGCTGCGCTCCTTGGTGATCTGCTCATAGGCGGCGTTGATCTCCTTCATCCGCTCCTGGGCCAAATCCGCCAGAGGATTATCGTGGTAGTTGTCCGGGTGGTACTTCCGGGCCAGGTCCCGGTAGGCCTTTTTGATCTCTTCATCCGTTGCGCTCTCAGAGACACCTAATACCTGATAGGGATCGTTCATGTGGTTTCCTCTTCATTCTTGTGATTCTTTCTGATCCTGCCCCGCCTGACCGCCTGGAATGTGCCGTCCAGCACGGCCTTTCCCACCTGAAAGAGGCCGGTGTACAGGGTGCTTTCCAAAACCGGCGTCCATACGCCGAAGTCCCACAGCTCAAAGGCCGTCGTCATCATGTGGATTGAATGGTCCAGCGTCGCGGCGAACTCCCGCCTCGCCTCCGCCGTCCAGACGCCGCTCGCCAAACCGAAACGCAGCGCCACGGGATTGTAGTTTCCGGAGACGGCGTCCTTTTTCAGATCATCCGCCGCGTCCACAAGATAGACCCACCGCCCCAGGTGGTACAGCAGCTGTTCCAGCACCCGCCGCCGGACGGGGTCCCCCACCTCCTGGGCGGCCGCTCCCAACAGTGCCGCGAAGGCGTCCGCAGCCCGGTCAATGGAGGGACAGCGCTCCGCCTCCAGCTGCCCCAGCAGCTCCAGCTGGCAGCGGGTCCTCTCGTCAAACCCGGGCCTGAAGGATGCCGCCCTGCGGTAGGCAGGCTCCAGAATTTCGGATATCCCCCGGTATTTCAGGCCGTGGAACCAGTCGTAGTCCGCCGCGCCGTCCCGCAGCTGCCAGTAGGCCAGGATGACACTCTCGTCCGCGGCCAGCTCCAGAGCGCCGCTGGATGCCTGAAAGCTCCGCCGCCGGAAAGGGCTGACAAGGCATCTGGATTTACAAAAGCTCTCCTCAGTGGGGTCAGAGAGGAGAATGGCCAGAAATGTGAAGTCGTAGTTGAGAATAAACCGGGCCGCCGTGCCATACCGCCGACCCAGCGTGTGGCACAATCCGCAGTAAATGCGGCGGAACCGCTCCGTCTCCTCCTCCGGCAGCGTCCCCAGAGGCGGCCTGACATAGCCGTACATCAGAAAATCCGGACAATCTGAAAGGAGAGGCCGCCCTGCCGCCGCAGCCGGCGGTCATAGAGGACTGCCAGCAAAATCCCCGCCGCAAAGCCGGCGCCGGCGAACAAATACTGAATGGCCGCACTGGAGGTCACCGCCATGGGGATGAAATACCCCGCCAGAAACAGCAGCACCGGCGTGAGATACACCAGAGCAATGATGCGCAGCATCTTGTTGGTGTCGCTCTGGACCACCACCTTCTGCCCGGGCAGGGCGCCGATGGGGTTCAGAGCTTTGGCGTGGACCGCCGCGCCGGTGACGCCGCAGCCGGCGCACTCCTCACAGTCGTGCCCGCAGGCAGACTTCCGGGGCACGGAGATCTCGGCGTGGCTGGCGTCGATAATCCGCTCTACCGTGGCGATCTGGGTCATGGCTCCTCACCTTCTTCCTCTCCGCCCTCCTCCGGATTCATGGCGGGAATCGTCTCCTCCTCCGGCGGCTCCGGTTCGTCTCCGAGCTCCCGGATTGTCACCTGGATCTCGTACTCTCCCGTGACGCCGATGTCACCGCCGGAGTTAATCTCCACCTCAGCGGGGATGGCGTAGCTGCCCAAAGCGGAGCTGTAATCGCTGAGGTCCGCCACCAAAATGATATTCTCTCCACTGATGGCCGACACATCCGCCTCGGTGCCAAAGACTGTCACCATGACCCCCGGCGTCTGCACATCCAGATCTTTCCCCTCGGGGGCGTTGTCAAACCGGATGTTCTCCGTCATCACTCTGGCCGTCGTTTTGTCCGGGTAGGAGATGGTCAGCGTAGACCGGGTAACGCCGCTGAGATTGGTGCATCCGTCCGGTACGGTGATGCCGTAGGTGTGAGTGCTCTCCGTATCTCCGACGGAAAGCAGGTCAAAGTCACCCAGGACAATGGTCTCCCGGTCCCGCAGCACCTCCGCAGGTCCCGAAACCATGATGGTCTCCGGGTCCAGTACGGCGCGCATATTCCGCCGCCGGGCTCCTGGCGCGTCAATATAGTTCATCGTCAGCCGCAGTTCCTTGGTGACGAACACCGGCAGGGAGACCTGAATCCGCTCCACAGTGGTGCGGATTCCGGTGGAGTCCAGCATCTCACCCTCCGCGGTATAATACTGCACCCCCAGCGTCTCGGAGATGCTGCCCGTAGCGCTGCCGATGTCCAGCTTTACCTTGGCATAGGCCACCTGGTCAATAAGCTCCTGCTGGCCCCAGATCTCAATCTCGCTGTGGGACATCTGGAGCTGTCCGGCGTTGTAGCCCTCCGCCACGTTGCCCACCAGCTCGCATTTGACCTCCACCTGCTTGCTGTACAGCTCGCTGATGTTTACCGTGGCCATGGAGATGCTCCGGTCAGTCACCTCCACACGGTTATTGAACCGTGTGACCACTGACAACTGATAGGGCACCTTCTGTGTGCCGGACGCGGTGATGTTTTTCAACTCAACGATCACGCGGATGCTGTTGCTGTCCATCTGGGAGACATCCCAGCGCTTTCCCTTGACGGTGATGTCTATGCCGTCGTCCGTCCCCTCCTCCAGCAGCATCAATCCCCGGTCCGCCAGAACGGTATCCTCATCCGTATAAACGATCGGAACGCCTGAAATCTCCCGCTCCACCACTTTGTCGTTGGTCATATCCACGAAAAACCAAATCATGGCCGCAACGCAGAAGGCCAGGAGAAGGTATAACGCCTTGCGCATTCCAATGCTCTTATTCTCCATCGCCAGCACCTCCGTCCTTCCTGCCCCGCAGCAGGCGAAGCAGGCTGAACCTCTGCTTCGCGCCGTCAGAATCCTCCTGGGGCAGCAGCTCGTTGCGCAGCAGGTTCTCCAGCGTCTCCGGTTTCAGGTGCCGCTTGAGCATTCCCCCGATGGCCACGGAGATGGAGCCAGTCTCCTCCGAGACAATGACCACAACCGCGTCGGAGTTTTCGCTCATGCCGATGCCGGCCCGGTGGCGCATTCCCAGGTCCCGGCTCAGATTCACGTTCTTGCTCAGAGGAAGCATACAGCCGGCACCCAGAATCCGCCCGTGCCGGACAATCACCGCCCCGTCATGCATGGGGGCCTTTACAAAGAAGATATTCTTCAAAAGCTCACTGGAGACCGACGCGTCCAGCACAGTGCCGCTGCGGACAAGTTCGTCCAGCATGATCTCGCGCTCGAAGACGATCAGCGCCCCTGTGCGGCTCTGGGACATCTCCGTGCAGGCCAGCACCGTCTGGCCGATGGTCTGCTCCATCACGTTCCCCGCCTCACTGTGGCTGAAAAACGCGATGATGCGGCGGCTGCCCACCTGCTCCAGAATCCGTCGGATCTCCGGCTGAAACAGGATAATCAGGGCCAGCACACCCATCTCCATCATTTTGCTCAGGATGTAATAGATTCCGTTGAGCTGGCAGATGTAAGACAGGGCCAGCACAGCGAAAAAAACCAGCAGGCCCTTCAGCAGGCTGGCGGCCTTGGTGCTGCGTACCAGCGTCAGCAGCTTGTACAACAGAAACGCTATGATGAGAATGTCCAGCACATCTGTAATTTGGAGCGTCAGCAGATACCTGCCGGCGAACGCCGGGATCTGCGAGAACCTCAGTTCCATAGTTGGGTCATCATCCCTTTCAGGCCATGAATATTTTAATTATATAAAATATGCCGGTAGATTGCAAGGCAAACCGGGGAAAAATTCACGGACTGTTCAGAAAATTCCTGTAATTTCAGGGAAATCCTGCACAGGGCAGGACTGGAAAATAAAAACCGGCCCTATTTTACCTCTGCCCTCGCTTCCCTCCTGCGGACCGCGGAAATCCCACATCAATTCATTCTTCATTTTCAGACGGTGATTCCCGTTAATGCGAGACGAGCCTGCTTACTGTACTGTCTTGAGATGTATTGTGTAAAGGGTGGTTTCACCAGGCCACTACATTGACTGAGGTTCATTTGTGGCAGAATGACACAGGCTGGAGGTGCGGTGATTGACCAGCAGAAGGGAACCGAAGCGGGAGCGTCCGGGGATGACCTGGCGCTCCGTTTTTATAGGCCTATGCTAAGAGCGCACTGAACTACCACC
>CAJTZI010000028.1 GCA_910584075.1 uncultured Oscillibacter sp. | reverse complement strand
CACGGCCAAATGTATCTTGGTGTTGAGCCCCCTTTTGTGCGGCCCATCGCCTGATTTCCACCACGTGCGCCAGCGGCGTCGGGATGTACTTTGACATGGCTGGCGTCGATCATCAGCCACTCAAAATCTGTGTCATCCACCAAGGCTTCCAGAATCTTTTCCCAGATTCCCTTGTCACGCCACCGGCAGAACCGGCGGTGGACATTCTTCCAGTTTCCATATGTTTCCGGCAAATCCCGCCAAGGGGCTCCAGTGCGCAGAATCCAGAATACACCGTTGATAAATTGCCGGGTATCACGTGCGTTACCTCCACGCGTCCCCTTTTCGCCAATGGTGTATGGCCTGATTTTCTCCCATGCTCTGTCGCTGATATCGTGTCGATGCTGTTCCTTTCCCATTTTTCTGCCCTCCTTCTACTTTGAGGACTATTATATCACACTTTTATTGACGACACCACCTAGTTGATCAATGCCAAAAGGCCCCATAGAATATAGTGATATATCTTTATGGAAAGGAGCTGTTCGAGTGGAACAGAAAAAAAGACGGGAAAATGTGGCGGCAGGCGTGGTCGGCGCCCTTTTGGGCTCTTTGATCGGCGTTGCCTGCACAGTCGTCATCGGTCAGATGGGATACGTGGCCTCCATATCCGGGCTCGTCATGGCGGTCTGCGCCCTGAAGGGCTACGAGATGCTGGGCGGCATTTTGAGCAAAAAGGGCGCGGCGGTCTCCTCTGTCCTGATCTTGCTGATGACATTTTTCGCCCACCGGCTCACCGGGGCCATCGCCATTGCCTCGGAGCTGGACTGGGGAATTCTGGAGGCATACCGCTCCATCTCCTTCCTGCTGGAGCAGGGAATACTGGAGAGCGCCGCCTACTGGGGCGATCTGGCCATGCTGTACCTCTTCACCCTGCTGGGCGCGGTGCCCACCATTTTGGGCGGCCTGCGGAATACCGGCGCGCCGGAGCTCCCTCCGCCCCCCGCCTCTCCGGAGGCGGCCTCGGCTGCGGGTGAGGCGGATTTCTATCCGGCGGGCAAGGGCTGGCTGCGGCCCCTGCGGTTCAGCCTCCTTCTCTCCCTGCTGCCGGGGTTCGCGGTGGGTGCGGCGCTGCTGGTCATCGCGGTGAGGCAGGACGCTCCCATTCCCCTGACCATGGCCGCCCTCTTCGCCATTCTCAGCGCCTTCGCAGCCATGCTCTTTGCTCTGCCTCTCAGCCGTCTCAACCAGGCGGAATCCTTTCTCTTCCTCCGGGCGGCGGGCCACCTCTGGCAGGTGAATCTCAGCGCCCTCAACGCCACAGATACATACCGCTTCACAGAAAAGGCCGTCCGCCTCCGGGTCATCCAATGGGACCTCCTGTCCCCGGCGGAACAGGCGCGGGCCAGGGCATCTATCCTGCGGGCTGTCTCCCTGCTGACCAGCGGGCAGGTGCTTCCGGGCAGTTCTTTGAGCCTGGTGGTGCTTCCCCTGACGGATTTTGAGCTGATCGGGGAGGACCGGTGGAGCTGGCAGGGCCGGTACTCTCTGCGGAACGGACGGCAGAAAAAGATCCGCATCGCCAAAGTCTATCCCAATTTCGCGCCGGTCTACGGACTGGAGCCCCCCCAGGAGCCGGTCCCCTGGCGCTGGGGACTGTGCGCCCTGGCACTGCTCCTGGCCCTGGCCCTGGGCTCTGCCGGCTACGGCCTGGGAGCCCTGCTGGATGGCTCCCTCCCCGGTGGCACGGCCTCCTCCGGCCAAGCGTCCGCCGGTCAGTCCGGCTCCTCCGTCACGGCCCGGACACCAACGGACGCTGTCCACCGCTATGAGACGGACGGCGTGTACTATCTGGTGGACAGCGCGTTCCAGGCCACCGGCATCAACGAATTCCACGACTCCGTCACCGGTGCGGACTTCACGCTGACCGTCCGGACCGGCGCGGATGAGGACGCGGCCCTTGACGCACTGCTCCAGCCCATCAGCGACTACCGCACCTCACCCCAGTATGACTACTTCCAGTTTGCCCATGCCGGAGCGGAGGAGACCCTGGTGCCCCTGACGGCGGCGGATGGCACGGAGTACCGGTATGAGATCCTCACACTGTACCTCAAGGACGGAAGCGCCGTCCACGTGGGCGCGGCCCTGGCGGAGGACGGCCTGCTGGTGACGGCGAGAGCCCATCAAAAGAGCGGCGGAAGCGGCAAAAAGAGCGATGATGTCCGGGGCGCCATCCTCTTCATGCTGGAAAACCTCCAGCGCACCGCTTCGGCCCAGGTGGAGATCACGGAGGAGAACTACCAGTCCCTGTTCCATCTGGCGGAAGAGCTGGACTTCGATCACACCGCCGTCGGATACATCAAGGCCCCCTATGATATGTTCGGCCGCGACGCCTTTGTGGACGCCCATGTTCCATACAGCGGCTCCCCCGTATTTCTGGATGACGGCTATACCCTCCGCTCCTCGGCCCACGGCATGGAGGTCACCGTCTCCATCGCCGCCGGCGAAACCGCCAGAGACGTGGTGGACCAGGCCTGCGCCGCATTGGAGGCCTCCGGCGCAGATATTGATCCGGAGGGCGTTTCGGACACCACGTATTTTGAGGAATACGACATCGCAGTCAAACAGACAGTGTATCTCGAGGTAGGCGGAACGGTGCCCCGAATCGCCATTTTGTACGCGGACTATAAGCAGGAGGGGTATTATCTCTCTGCACAGATCACCTATCTGCCGGAGCAGATGGACGGAGACTACCCCGCCCTGCGGCTGGAGCTCAGCAGCGCCTATGCGCTGACTCTGCCGGAGATTGAGCCTCTGACCTCTTGACAGCGGCAAAGAGAAAATGCAAAAAGGACGGTTTATCAATATGAAAAAATATCTGATTGCACTCACGGCGGCCCTGTGCCTGCTTTTGACCGCCTGTGTTCCCATGTCCAAGACGGAGGAACTCTCCGACGAGGAGGTAGTAAACACTCTGGTCCAGGCTGTTCAGCAGGGGGACTACGAGGGAATCAAGCCCTACATATCCGGCGACAATCCCCTCCATCAGCTCTTTTCCGGCACGGACGAGGCCGTGGGCGGGGAGTTGGCCCCGGTGTACAAGGCCTGCCTTGAGAAGATGGCATCTCTCACCTGCACCGCCCATGCCGTGGAGGGCAAGGAGGCCTGGAGCACGGTGGAGACCACGCTGACCGCCCCCAACTACTACGGCGCCTTCCACGACGCCATGGCGGCGGCCCTGGAGGATGACGTGGAGACCGGCTCCGGCGCATTTTACGACTTGCCCGGCTGGATGGCCACGGCCCTGGAGAGCGAGGGCAGTACCACGGAGGAGACCTGGCCGCTCCACGTTGGCAACCGGGACGGTGAGATGGTACTGGACACCAACACCAACCGGGAGTTCTTCACCGCCCTGTGCGGCGGGCTGAAGCCATACCTGAACGCCTCTATGACCACCTGTACCTTCCCCGACGGCACCGAATGGGTTCTGGCCTCCCAGGGGGACGAGATCATCGCCCTCATCCGGACGGAGAGCATCTCCGGGGCCGGCCAGTACGCTGCGGAGGACTTGGAGTCGGTGATTCAGGCCTTTGAGACCCCCTATGAGACCCTGGACGGACTCTTTGCCCACGGTGAGGTCCAGGGCGACCTTCTGGTCAGCCGCCTGGGTGTGGATATGGAGACCGCCAGCTCCTTCACCCTGGTGCAGATGGGGCTCATTGACAAACAGACCACCGCCGGCTCCAACGGACATCTGAGCCTCAGCGCCACCATCAGCGGCTTCACCCGGGACGGAGCCCAATGCGTGACGGAGACCTTCAAGCCCGCCCAGCCGGAGAAATGAGAACAGGAGGACTGACATGTTAGGACATCTCTTTAACAAAATCAGCGGGGCCGGTCTGATTCTGGTCCTCATCGGAGCCCTGCTCCTTTGCTTTTCCCTGCAGGACACGGTCATCTCCTTCAAGGCCGCCAAGAGCTTTGACGACGTGCTGTCCGGGGACGTGTCCGCCGGAGACCATGTGGCGGGCCGGGTACCCTATCTTTTGGACAGCTTCGCCACTATGCAGACCTGGACCGAGGACCGGGCCAACAACTCCAGAACGCCGAAAAAGACCTCCTCGCGGTATTACATTCTCCCCAGCGGCCAGGGCTGTCTGGGCCTGACAGTCCACTCCTCCAATTTCTCCCCGGCAAAAAATCTGGTGGACCAGACCTACGGCTATTTCTCCGGCGGGGCGGCACCCACGGCGGAGCTGGTACTGGACACCCGGGTGGTAGAGATGGACCAGGAGCTGGCGGAGATGTTCCGCCAGACTCTGCGGGAGGATTACGGATTCCCGGATACGGAGATCGATGCCATGGATCCTCCGCTGATGGCGGAGCCCCGGGCCTTTGGGACTATCCGGGTCTTCTGCGGCGCCGGCGGGGTGCTGTTCCTGCTGGGTGCGGTGCTGCTGGTACGCTGCTGGCGGAAAGCCAGCGCCAAGTCCCCCCGGGTACAAGCCCGGGCAGCCAGCAAGACACAGGAAGCTCCGGCCGCCCATCCCAGCTATGACCCCGAGATCCGCTGATCCAAATCGCCGCATTCCGCGCCTTCGTGTGTGGAAGAGAGGAACGTCTTTGCAATAAAACATCGCAGGAGCGCGCTTCCCCGCAGCAGCGCAGACGGCGGCCGAAAATGGCTGCCGTCTTTTTTTGCCCTTGCTCCGGAGCACGTTTTTTGCTATACTTTCCATATTCGAGAGGAGGACGCACCATGCACGAGATCAGGACAAAATCCATTCTCTCCCCCCGCAACGGCATCAATGTCTACCGGGGCTGCTCCCACGGGTGTATCTACTGCGACTCCCGCAGCACCTGCTACCAGATGGACCACGCCTTTGAGGATGTGGCGGTGAAGGTCAACGCCCCGGAGCTGCTGGAGGAAGCCCTCCGCCGCAGACGCCGCCGCTGCATGGTGGGCACCGGCTCCATGTCCGACCCCTACCTGCCCCTGGAGCGGGAAACCCGCCTGACCCGGCGTTGTCTGGAGGTGATCGAGCGTCAGGGCTTCGGCGTGTCGGTGCTCACCAAATCCGACCTGCTCCTGCGGGATCTGGATCTTCTGACGCGGATCAATCAAACCGCCAAGGCCGTGGTCTGCACCACCTTCACCACTTTTGACGAAAACCTCTGCCGCGTTCTGGAGCCTAATGTCTGCACCACCCGCCGCCGGTTTGAGATGCTGAAAACCTGCCATGAGGCGGGCATCCGTACCGGCGTGTGGCTGTGCCCCATTCTCCCCTTTCTCAATGACACGGAGGAGAACCTGCGGGGACTGCTGGACTGCTGCTTCGACGCTGGGGTGGAGGCCATCGTCAACTTCGGCATGGGTGTCACACTGCGGGAGGGGGACCGGGAGTACTTTTACGCCCAGCTGGACCGGCATTTCCCTGGCATGAAAGAGCGGTACATCCGCGCCTTCGGGAACCGGTACCAGTGCCCCAGTCCCAATGCCCCCCGGCTGGAGCGAATCTTCCGGGAGGAGTGCCGGAAGCGCGGCGTCCTTTGGGAAGCGGAGGCGGCCATGAGCTGGCTCATGGAATTTGAGGACAAGCAGTCCGGACAGCAGCTGAACCTATTTTCATAAAGGAGAATCGATATGCTATTTCTGCACTATCCCAAATGCACCACCTGCCAAAAGGCAAAGGCCTGGCTGGACGCCAAAGGGGTCGCCTATGAGGCCCGGGACATCAAGCTGGAAAACCCCTCTGCGGAGGAACTGCGGACCTGGTGGAAAAAGAGCGGGAGCCCGCTGAAAAAGTTCTTCAACACCAGCGGCCTCCAGTACCGGGCCCTGGACCTGAAGGACAAACTTCCCTCCATGGACGAGGAGCAGCAGCTGGCGCTGCTGGCCACGGACGGAATGCTGGTGAAACGGCCCATCCTGGTGGGAGAGGACTTCGTCCTGACCGGCTTTCGTCCGGCGGAGTGGGAGGAGAAGCTGCCGTGATTGCCCACTGTGACCTGGCTCCCCTGGACGGCATCACAAAGAGCGTCTTCCGCCGGGTGTGGGGGCGGTGTTTCGGCGGCGCGGACCGGTATTTCATCCCCTTCTTCTCCCCCACCCCCCAGCACATCCTCACCCCCCGGGACCGCCGGGAGCTGGAGACGCTCTCCGGCCTCCATCAGGTGCCCCAGGTGATGACCTGCCGGGCGGAGGATTTCCTGTGGGCGGCGGAGACCGTAAAGGACCTGGGCTATGACGAGGTGAATCTGAACCTGGGCTGTCCCTCCGGCACCGTCACCGCCAAAGGCAAGGGAGCGGGCTTTCTGGCAAAGCCGGAGGAACTGGACCGCTTCTTTGGCACCGTGTTCACCCGCTCGCCGCTCCCCGTCTCCGTGAAGACCCGGCTGGGCATCCAGTCCCCGGAGGAGTTCGGACGGCTGCTGGAGATCTACAACCGCTATCCCATCGCCTGCCTCATCATCCATCCCCGGGTGCAAAAGGAGAAATACCAGGGCCCGGTCCACCGGGACGTGTTCGCCATGGCCCTGGCGGAGAGCCGGAACCCGGTGTGCTATAACGGCGACCTGCGGACCGCGGCGGAGTGCCGGGAATATGAGGCGGCCTTTCCCCAGGCGGAGCACGTCATGATCGGCCGGGGGGCCGTCGCGGACCCGGCCCTGTTTCGCAAGCTCCGGGGCGGCCCCGCCGCCTCCCGGGAGGAGCTGCAGGACTTCACCGCCGCCCTGTACCGGGAATATCAGGACTTTTACGGTCAGGTGGGCCCCGCCTCCCAGCGGATGAAGGAGGTCTGGTTCTACCTGATCCATCTCTTCAAGGGCGGGGAGCGATACGGCGGCAGGATGCGCCGCTCCCGGGGTCCGGCAGAGTACGAACGGATTGAGGCGGAGATCTTCCGGGACCTGCCTCTGCGGGGCCACTCGGAGGGAGACCTGATTTGAAAAGAGACGGCCGCGAATTGCTTCGCGGCCGTCTCTTTTTCGTTTTCATCCAGGGCCTCCCTAAAAGTCCACCCCTCCTTTGTTGTGATGCCTTTCGTATACCTTCCCCACCGGCTGCGCACCGGAGGGAGATCTTACTTCAATTCCAGCGTCTTCTCATAGGCGGCGATGACCGCCTCCATCACGGCGCTCCGGAAGCCCGCCCGCTCCAGTGTCCGGACGCCCTGGATGGTGGAGCCGCCGGGGGAGCAGACAGCATCTTTCAGCGCACCGGGGTGCTGCCCGGACCGCAGAGCCAGCTTGGCGGAGCCCAGCAGCATCTGGGCCGCCAGCTCCATGGCCTGGTCCCGGGGGAGGCCGCAGGCCACGCCGCCGTCCGCGAGAGCCTCCAGAAACAAGTCCGCGAAGGCGGGTCCGCAGCCGGACACGGCGGACCCGGCGTCCATCAGCCGCTCCGGCAGGGCGGAAAAGCGTCCCGCCCCGGCCATGGCCTCCAGGAAAATCCGCTCATGCTCTCCGGTAACGCCCTCCCCGCAGGTGTAGAGAATCATCCCCTTGCCGATGGCGGCCGGGGTGTTGGGCATTATGCGGATGACGGGATACTCCCCGCCCGCCAGCTCTTGGATGCGGGCCATGGTGAGCCCCGCCGCCATGGTCACCAGGACAAAGCCCTCCTGCCGCTCTGCCAGCACTGGCTTCAGCTCCTCCAGCAGCTTCGGCATCATCTGGGGCTTCACGCCCAAAAAGATATAGTCCGCCCATTTGGCAACACCTACGCCGCCGGAGGCCCGGCAGTCCAGCTCCTCCGCCAGAGCCTTTACCCTCTCCGGCGTGCGGCCGGCGAGGCCGATACAATTCCCCGGCACGCTTTTCCGGGCCGCCCGGGCCAGGGCGCCGCCCATGTTTCCCACACCGATGAAGCCCAGTTTCACGCCGCTGTATGTGGCATCGTTCGTCATATGAACCCCCCGTTGAATGATAGCAATCCGCAAAATTACCGGCAGCCAGATGCCGCCTGTTGGTACGGCTTCTAAGCGCCGCGGTCTGTCCGGCTTTGCCGGAGACTCCCCGTTTCCCTCAACGGACCTGACCCATGCCGTAGATCACATACTTGCAGCTGGTCAGCTCCTCCAGGCCCATGGGGCCCCGGGCGTGCATCTTCTGGGTGGAGATGCCGATCTCCGCCCCCAGGCCGAACTCCCCGCCGTCGGTGAAGCGGGTGGAGGCGTTGACGTACACCGCCGCCGCGTCCACCGCGTCCAAAAAACGCTGGGCCTTGAAGTAGTTGGCAGTGATGATGCTCTCGGAGTGATGGGTTCCGTGGGCGTTGACAAAGGCGATGGCCTCCTCCATGTCCTTGACTGTACGGACCGCCAGGATGTAGTCATCGTACTCCGCGTCCCAGTCGCTCTCCTCCGCCGGGACGCCCCGGTCCCCCAGGACCGCCAGGGCCCTCCCGTCGCACCGCAGCTCCACGTGATTCCGGTCCAGCAGCGGTACAGCCTTTTGGAGGAAGGGCTCCAGCACATCCTCGTGGACCAGCACGCACTCCGCCGCATTGCACACCGAGGGCCGGGAGCACTTGGCGTTGTACAAAATCTCCGCTCCCATGTCCAGGTCCGCCTCACTGTCGATGTAGAGGTGGCACACCCCCTCGCCGGTGCGGATAACGGGGACGCTGGCCTCTTTCGCCACGGTCCGGATGAGCCCCGCGCCGCCCCGGGGAATCAGCACGTCCACGAAGGCATCCAGGTGCATCAGCTCATTGGCCGTCTCCCGGCTGGTGTCCTGCACCAGGGAGACACAGTCCTCCGGCAGGCCGGCGGATTTCAGCGCCTCCCGCATGAGGGCCGTCACAGTCCGGTTGGAGCGGATGGCCTCCTTGCCCCCTCGGAGGATACAGACGTTGCCGGATTTGAGGCACAGGGCCGCCGCGTCCACGGTGACGTTGGGCCGGGCCTCAAAGATAATGGCGATAACCCCCAGGGGCACCCGCCGCCGGCTGATCATCAGGCCGTTGGGCCGGGTCTCCGTCTTGTCTGCTTTCCCGATGGGGTCCGGCAGGGTGATCACCTGCCGCACGCCGTCCACAATCCCGGCAACGCGCTCCGGCGTCAATGTCAGCCGGTCCAGCATGGCGGGGCGCATCCCCGCCCCCCTCGCCGCGGCCACGTCTTCGGCGTTGGCGGAGAGCCACTCCGCCTGCCGCTCGGTTAAGATTTTCGCGATGGCCTCCAGGGCGGCGTTTTTCCGCGCCGTCCCGGCGGTTGCCAGGGTATAGGACGCGACCTTGGCCGCCGCCCCCTGCTGCTGTAAAACTGTCATGGCAATATCTCCTGATCAAGTTCCGCCAGGCGGTTTTCCCGTACCACCCGGCAGGGATTTCCCAGGGCAACGGTATGGCTGGGAATGTCGTTTGTCACCACGCTTCCCGCCCCAATCACCACATTGTCCCCGATGCACACCCCGGGCATAAGAATGGCCCCTCCGCCAATCCACACGTTGTCCCCGACGGTAACCGGGGCCGTCCGGGTCCTGCAGAAGGAGAAAGAACCGTCCTCCCCGGGCGGGCCAAACCGTTCCGCCGTGTGCAGGGGATGGAAAGCGGTATAAATCTGTACGCCCGGGGCGATGAGGGCGTTTTTTCCGATGACGATCCGGTTGTCATCCAGGAAGACGCAGTTCAAGTTGATCTCGCAGTTGTCTCCCAGATAGATGTTACAGCCATAATCCGCAAAGAAAGGAGGCGTAATCCAGATGTTCCTCCCCCGGCCCCCCAGCAGCTGGGACAGGATGCGGTCCTTTCCCGCCAGATCCCGGGAGTCCAGCTGATTGTAATCACGGACCAGATCCTTAGCCCTGTGCCACTGGTCCAGCAGCTCGGGGTCCCCACAGTCATAGGGAAGACCGGCCAGCATTTTCTCCCGCTCCGTCATAGGGCGTCCTTTCCGGCGGCCTCAAACCGGGTCCCGATGTCCTCCCCGGCCACGATGCCGTACAGGTCCTCCATCCGGGCGCCGTTGGTGATGACCATGTCGAACCCGGCGGCCATGGCCACCCGGGCGGCGGAGAGCTTTGTCGCCATGCCGCCGGTGCCCCGCCAGGTGCCCGCGCCGCCGGCCATCTCCAGAATCTCCGGCGTCAGCTCCGTCACCCGGTGGAGGAGCCCCGCATCCGGGTGGGTCTTAGGGTCCGCGTCATAGAGGCCGTCGATGTCGCTGAGGAGGATCAGCAAATCCGCCTCACACAGCCCCGCCACGATGGCGGAGAGCGTGTCGTTGTCGCCCAAGACCTTGTGGTGGCCCGTCTCAATCTCGGCGGAGGAGACGGAGTCGTTCTCATTCACCACCGGGATGACCCCCATCTCCAGCAGGGCGGAGAAGGTGCCCCGCAGGTGCTCCGCCCTGGCGGGGTCCTCCACGTCGTCCCCGGTCAGCAGAATCTGGGCCACGGACTGGTTGTACTCACCGAAGAGCTTGTCGTAGATGTGCATCATCCGGCACTGGCCCACCGCCGCCGCGGCCTGCTTCACCCGCAGCTCCCGGGGCCGCTCTGAAAGGCCCAGCTTCTCCGTCCCCACGGCAATGGCGCCGGAGGACACCAGAATGACCTCGTGGCCCAGGCCATGGAGGTCCGCCAGGGTGCGGGCCAGACGCTCCATGCTTCTCAAGTCCAAACTCCCGGAGTCGTGGGTGAGGGTGGAGGTACCCACCTTCACCACCACGCGCAGCTTCTTCTCGTCCATCTTATTGTCCTCCCGCCCCATGGGTGTGATTTTCTCCAGTATAGCACGCCGGAGCCAAAAAGAAAAGCCCAAAGAACGCAGGAAACCGGCAGTCCCCGCCGGACCGCCGGTTTTTCATTACGTGTTTCTCTCCGCCTTCGCTTCCTCCCTCTTCCGGCCCGACCGGAAAAGGAGGTAAAAGAACAGGAAGGTCAGAACCGTTCCTCCAACCAGCTCCGCGGTGTGAAAGCCCGCCACACCGGTCAGGGCCATCTGCCCCGCGATCACCACGGCCACCGCCAGGAGCCCTGTCGCAATCCCCTTCATCATGCTCTTCATTGTTTTTTCCTCCGTTTCTGTTCTCTTGGAACTGATGTCAGTATAGCAAAATGTCTCCGGTTCCTGCCATTTCTTTGCCTTACATTTTGCCGCCGAGTCTTACATTGTTGTAAGGTTTTTGCCGCCGGAGGTGTATTTTCGGAAATCCTGCGGAAAATACCGGGGAAAGCGAGGGATTGTTATGACTGAACCCACAAAGACCACCGATACCGAAAAGGAAAACCCGCCGGAGAACGCCCAGTCCATTCTGGACTTCGGCGCCGCCCTGACCCGCACTCCCCATGGCGCCGTCTACTGCCTGACCATCATCGGTCAGATCGAGGGCCACACCGCCGCCGCCAGCAACGCCAAGACCACCAAGTACGAGCACGTCCTCCCCCTCCTGGCCAAGCTGGAGGAAAGCGGGGACGTGGACGGCGTGCTGTTCCTGCTGAACACCGTGGGCGGCGATGTAGAGGCAGGGCTCGCCATCGCAGAGCTCATCGCCGGCATGACCAAGCCCACAGTCTCCATCGTCCTGGGGGGCAGCCACTCCATTGGCGTGCCCCTGGCGGTGGCGGCCCGGCGAAGTTTTGCCGTACCCAGCGCCGCCATGACCATCCATCCCGTCCGCATGAGCGGAACAGTCATCGCCGCCCCCCAGACCTACCACTATTTCGAGCGGCTCCAGGAGCGGATCGTGGCCTTCGTGGCCGGCCACAGCGGCATCTCCGGGGAGGACTTTCAGGACCTGATGCTGAAAAAGGACGACATGGCCGCCGACGTCGGCAGCGTGATCTACGGAGAGGAGGCGGTGAGCCTGGGACTTATCGACCAGGTAGGGGGCCTCTCCGACGGCCTGCAGTGGCTTTACCGGCAGATCGAGGAGCAAAGGGCAAAAAAAACGTGAGAAAAGAGGGGGAATTTCCCCCTCTTTTTTATCCGTCTATGACCGTCCTCAAATACGCCTGCCCCTCCGGAGAGTGAGATCCCAGCGCCGCGGCGGGAAGGCCCCACCCACGCAGTCCAGCAGGTCTATGAGGCCCGGTCCGCCATCAGGTCCAGGGCCATCTGCCGGAGGCGGCCGTTTCGCTCCATTAGGGCCTCCGGAGCCCCATCGGCCTCCGCAAAGCTCCCCTCCGCCGTCTCCCGGCCGAAGTATTCTTTCACAAAGGCCTCCGCCGCACCGACGGGCGTCAGCAGCTCCGGGTGCTCCCCGGCGTCACACGCCTTTTGGATCTGGGCAAAGTAGTCCGCGGCCGCCATGCCGCTGTCCGGAAACCAGATATATTGATTCCCGTACTCGTTGTACCACCGCTCCACGCACCATACGCCACCCTCCCCCTGCCGCGCGGGCCGGGAGAGCACCAGGGTGTAGACGGTCTTCCCGCCGCCGTCCGCGGCGTAGTAGGGCCGGTACTCCAGATAGGCGTGGTCCCCCTCCCAGGTGAAGGGGGCGGCGAAGAACTCTCCGGCGGTGCGGGGCGTCAGGCCGTTGCGCTCCACCACGTCCGCCCGGACCGTCAGCCCCATGCCGTTCAGAGCCTCCCAGTTCCTCCAGTCCGCGCTCTCCGTGTCCAGCTGGCCTCCGGGGCGGCAGAACTGCACGTCGGTGGGATAGGTGTAGGCGTAGTACCGCTCCCCGTCCGCGGCAAAGACCTCGATGCCGGAGCCGTCCTCGCACAAAAGCCGCTCATAGCCCGCCCGGTCCATGGCGAGGAAGCCGAACAGGAAGCCGAAACCCTCGCCGCCGCCCCACTGGGCCTCCGCCGCCTCCACGGAGGCCCGCTCATAGACGGACATCAGGGGCCTCCAGCTGTCCTCCGCGTCAGGGAAATCCGTGTCCACGATCAGCTGATCCAGGTGCTCCGCGGGCAGGGCGATCTCGATCTCCCCGCAGTCGTAAACGGCACAGCCCCCGTCCGGGTCCGCCGGAATCTCCGGCGCGGGGACCTCCGGGATCTCCGGCACGGGCGGCGTCTCCGGCGGGGTCTGTGTGCCGCAGGCGGCCAGGGCACCCAGGAGGCACATTGCCGGAAGAAGCGTTAAAAGGCGGCGCATAACCATCATCCTCTCCTGTGATTCTTCTATTATATATCGTTTTCGCCGGAAGTAATCTCAGAAGGATGACAAATGGAACAAACCAGTAACAGTCTCCTTCCATACATTCCGTCTTTATTTTTCGACAATAAGTAAAATATACTTGACAAATAGTCGTATCAATGCTATCCTGTACCCAGTTCAGGCAAGAGACCCGCCCCGGCGGCCGGCTCTGGGCACAGATTTTCAAAACAGAAAGGAGCATGACCTATGAAGCGCTTTGAAAAGGTATTCAGCCAGGGAACGATGGATGTGGTGGAGATTTGGGTGGACACGGAAACCGGTGTGAACTATCTGTGGCACAAATGCGCCAACGCCGGCGGCCTGACGCCGCTTCTGGATGAGAACGGAAATCCCGTTGTGACCAGACATTGACAGCCGCCCGAAGAGCGGCAGTCAACCTGCAGTAAACTGATTGGAGGTTTTTCAAATAAGCACGGAGGAACGTATGGGCATTGCGGTTGGCCTGACGGTGGGTCTGGTCGTGGGATTGCTGTTCGTGGCACTGCTGTTTCGAAAAAAAGTGCTGGACTGCACCTTTGACGAGCGGCAGGAGCGGGCCCGGGGCGTAGCGTTCAAATACGGCTTTTTCACCCTGATGGGGAGTATCTTTCTGTACGGGGCGTCGGAACTGGCGGTGGGACGCTGGTGCGATGCGTTGACAGGCGGATGCCTGTGCCTCGCGGCGGGAATCCTGGTATTCGCGGTGATCTGCATCCTCAAGGACGCCTATCTGAGCCTGCTGGAACGCCCTCGGCGGATCATGACACTGTTTGTGCTGCTGTCTCTTGCCAACCTGGTGCTGGGCGCCCTCCTGGCGGCACATGGAGAGCTGGTGGAGGACGGAATCCTGACATTTCGGGCAGTGAACCTGGTGGCGGGGATCATGACCCTGGTGATCCTGATTGTCTACATCGTCAACTTCCTGCTGCGGAGCCGGGAAACGGAGGAGGAATGAAAAATCTCCGCCTGAAATCCGCCCGGGCCGCCATGGACATGAGCCAGCAGCAGCTGGCGGACGCCGTGGGCGTCTCCCGGCAGACCATCAACACCATTGAAAAGGGGGATTACAATCCCACCATCAAGCTCTGTATCGCCATCTGCCGCGTTTTGGGCAAAACGCTGGACGAGCTGTTCTGGGAGCCGTAAAAGTTTTTGCTCAATCCTTTTTCCAAAAGATTGTGGAGTGCAGGGGCAAAGCCCCTTGCAAAACGCCCCTCTCCCGCGCAAAAATGACATTGCTTTCGTGATATTATCACAGAAACCTCCATGCGGCCCGTGCTATCATGAGCGCAACAAAACATTGGGAGGAGCATTATGGCGGCGATTAAGCAAAAGCGGAGGGCATTTGTTGAACAATCCGATTGTGTGGCCTGCGGATGCTGTGCAAAAATCTGCCCGTTAGGGGCAATTCATGTTTTTAAGGGCATCGCCGCACAGGTGAACGCGGAAAAATGTGTTGGCTGCGGAAAGTGCGCCAAGGAATGTCCGACCAGTGTCATCACCATTGAGGAGGTGCGGGCATGAAAAAACAATGGTATGACTACTTATGGATCGTGGAACTGACCTATCTGGCCCTGGGCTTTTTCAACATCCTGTTTGCATGGATCGGCCTGTTTTTCTTTTTCATTCCTCTGATCATCGCCGTTGTCCGTGGTACAAAGGGGTACTGCAACCGCTACTGCGGCCGGGGGCAGATATTCGGCCTGCTGGGGGGACGCTTTGGTCTTTCCCGGAAAAAGGATATCCCCAAGTGGATGAAGAGCAAGGCGTTCCGCTATGGCTTCCTGATCTTTTTCTTCATTATGTTCTTCCAGATGCTATGGAATACCTATCTGGTGTTTGCGGGGGCACAGGGTCTCAGGCAGGTGGTCACGCTGCTCTGGACGTTCAAGCTGCCGTGGCATTGGGCCTACCATGGAACGCTGCTTCAGCCCGGCGTTGCGCAATTCGCTTTTGGCTTTTACAGCGTCATGCTGACCTCCACAGTTCTGGGGCTGACTACCATGGTGCTGTTCAAGCCGCGGAGCTGGTGTGTATACTGTCCAATGGGTACCATGACACAGCTCATTTGCAAGGCAAAAAACAAGACTGAATGATGCGCCGTCTCCAGACGGCGGCCAGCGCAGGGAACAGAATCCGGACAGTGAGCCGGGTGTGTCCTTAGGGCCTGTTCATATAAGCCCACGCGCACGTCTTTTCGGCAAATTTTGTCGCCTGCTTCGTTAAAAATTTTTGCCGTACGCCAGTACGCCTGCAAATTTTTGCCTCGCATCCGGCTAAAATTTCCTCGAAAATCCGCACATGTGGGCTTATGTGAACAGGCCCTAGAAAAACGTGTGGGGCCGCCTCGGAAGCAGCAGGATCAAAAGCGATGCGGAATGGAAACCGCATCGCTTTTTGCCGCGTGATGTTATCACGGAAGGGTCTGCGAAAATGGGTTATACTGTGATCATACAGAAGAAAGGAGCTGGCAGACATGGCGGCTATTCATATGGACCAGAAGCAGTTTGAAACATTGCGAAAAGAGGAAAAGCCCGTGTTGGTTGATTTCTGGGCACCCTGGTGCGGCTACTGCCGCAGGATTGGACCCGCGTATGACAAGATCGCGGAGGAATACGGCGATACCCTCACTGCGGGAAAGGTGAATATCGATGAAAACCCCCAGTTGGCCGAAGCGGAACAGATCGAGGTAATTCCCACGCTGGTACTGTATCGAAACGGCAGGGCGGTCGATTCTATTGTAGCGCCGGAGTCCAAAGCCGCGATTGACCGCTTTATCAAAGCGGCCTTGGAAAAATCAGGAGGATAATCACATGGACAAAACGCATGTTTACGATATGGTCATCGTTGGCGGCGGCCCCGGCGGATATACCGCCGCGCTCTATGCCGCCCGGGCCGGCTTGGATACTCTTGTGCTGGAAAAGCTCTCCGCGGGCGGGCAGATGGCACAGACCGATCAGATCGACAACTACCCCGGCTTTGAGGACGGCATTGACGGCTTTTCTCTTGCGGAAAAAATGCAGAAGCAGGCGGAGCGGTTCGGCGCGAAAAGCGAATATGCCGAGGTCAGCCGGCTGAATCTGACCGCTGATCCGAAGGTGCTGGAAACCAGTGAGGGCACGTTTTGTGGGAAGACCGTGGTGCTTGCCTCCGGAGCAGCTCCCAGAGAGCTGGGCGTTGCCAAGGAAGCGGAGCTGGCAGGCCGCGGCGTGGCCTACTGTGCCGCCTGTGACGGCGCGTTTTACAGAGGAAAAACCGTGGTTGTGGTCGGCGGCGGCAATTCCGCCGCCGCCGACGCGCTGCTCCTGAGCCGTATCGCAAAAAACGTAATCCTCGTCCACCGCAGGGATACGCTGCGCGCCACAAGGATATACCACCAGCCGCTGCTGAGCAGGGAGAATGTGGAATTTCGCTGGAACAGCACGGTGACAGAGCTTCTGCACAATGATCATCTGACCGGCGTCAGGCTAAGGGACATTATGACCGGAGCGGAAAGCACCATCGAATGTGACGGCGTTTTCATCAGCATAGGCAGAAAACCCGCCACTGATTTGGTAAGAGACCAGTTAGAGGTCGACCGCGGCGGCTATATTGTCGCGGATGAAACCACGAAAACCGCCATCCCCGGGGTTTACGCTGTGGGCGATGTGCGAACAAAGCCGCTGCGCCAGATTGTCACGGCAGTCGCAGACGGCGCGGTGGCCGTTCATATGGCGGAAGAATACCTTGTGGGAGGCGCCTGATTTGAAGAAGAACTTAAAGAGCTGTTGTCTGGCGTTTCGGAGAAGAAGTGCAGAGGTAAATGCAGCATGTGATCTCATTCCCGGAAGAGCGCATCACCTGATCCTATGAATTGTATGAGCGGCTTTTGATTTTGGGTCTTCAAGACGCTGCCGGTCTGTAACAATGTCACAGAACAAAACGGTATTTCTGCTATTATGAAATCAAACAAAGAAAAATCAGGAGGTTTAACCATGTCTGCTGTCAATATCAATCGCAATAATTTTCAGGGGGAAGTTCTGAACTCCGACCGCCCCGTCCTGCTGGACTTCTGGGCGCCCTGGTGCGGCCCCTGCCGCATGGTCGGCCCCGTTCTGGACGAGATTGCGGCAGAGCGCGCCGACATTAAGATTGGCAAGATCAATGTGGATGAACAGCCGGAGCTGGCCGGACAGTTCGGCATCATGAGCATCCCCACTCTGGTGGTTATGAAAAACGGCAAGGTGGTCAATCAGGCCCTGGGTGCCAGACCGAAGGATCAAATTCTCGCCCTGCTGTGAGGAGTTTCGGCCATGGGTTTTCTTGACTTTTTGAAGGGCCCTGATGTTGACCGGGGCGTAAAAGAGTTCCGGGAGACGCCCGGCGCGGTGCTGCTGGACGTCCGCACGCCCCAGGAATATCAGGAGGGGCACATCCCCGGCAGCGTCAACGTGCCCTTGCAGTCTCTGGGCCGGGAGGGGACGGTCCCCGCCGGAAAGGACGCTCCGCTGTTCGTCTGCTGCCACAGCGGAGCCAGAAGCGCTCAGGCGGTAAGGCTGCTGACCCGGATGGGCTATCCCAATGTAAAAAATATTGGCGGCATCGCCGCCTACACTGGAAAGGTGGAACGCTGAAATGAAGGTAGTCATCATCGGGGGCGTGGCGGGAGGAGCCACGGCCGCGGCCCGTCTGCGGAGGCTGGACGAGACGGCGGAGATCGTCGTCTTTGAGCGCTCGGGCTATGTCTCCTACGCCAACTGCGGTTTGCCCTACTACATCGGCGGGGTGATCGAGAATCCCGAGGCCCTGACGCTCCAGACGCCGGAGAGCATCTTTGCCCGCTTCCGGGTGGATATGCGGGTG
The DNA here is from genome assembly GCA_910584075.1 of uncultured Oscillibacter sp. GTDB lineage: Bacteria > Bacillota > Clostridia > Oscillospirales > Oscillospiraceae > Oscillibacter. The sequence goes on along the minus strand of CAJTZI010000028.1, from coordinate 9,874 downwards.
CGGCATGAGGTCACTGCCCTCCACTCGGACCGGAAAACAGTCTCCGTCAAAAATCTGGAGACAGGGGAGGAATTTGAGGAATCCTACGACAAGCTCATCCTCTCCCCCGGTGCCAAACCCACCCAGCCCCGGCTCCCCGGCGTGGGATTGGAAAAGCTCTTTACTCTGCGGACCGTGGAGGACACCTTTCACATTAAGGACTACATCCAGAAGCATCACCCCAAGTCCGCCGTTTTGGCGGGAGGCGGCTTCATTGGCCTGGAGCTGGCGGAGAACCTGCGGGAGCTGGGGATGGAGGTCTCCATTGTCCAGCGGCCCCGCCAGCTGATGAATCCCTTCGATCCGGACATGGCCGCCTTCATCCACGGCGAAGTGCGGCGGCACGGCATCCGGCTGGCCCTGGGACATACCGTGGAGGGCTTCCAGGAGAAGGATAGCGGCGTGGATGTGCTGCTGAAGGACGCGGCCCCGCTTCACGCTGATCTGGTGGTATTGGCCATCGGCGTCACACCGGATACCGCCCTTGCAAGCAAAGCCGGTCTGGAGCTGGGGCTCAAGGGCAGCATTGTGGTCAACGACCGGATGGAGACCTCTGTCCCTGATATCTACGCCGTGGGAGACGCGGTCCAGGTCAAGCACTATGTGACCGGTCAGGACGCGGTGATCTCCCTGGCGGGCCCCGCCAACAAGCAGGGGCGTATCGCGGCGGACAACATCTGCGGCGGGGACAGCCGGTATCCGGGCAGTCAGGGCAGCTCTGTCATTAAGGTTTTTGATCTGACCGCGGCGGCCACCGGCGTCAACGAGACCAACGCAAAAAAGGCAGGGCTGGACGTGGATGCGGTGATCCTGTCCCCCATGAGCCACGCGGGCTACTACCCCGGCGGCAAGCTGATGACCATGAAGGTGGTTTTTGAAAAGGGAACCTTCCGCCTTCTGGGAGCCCAGATTGTAGGCTACGAGGGCGTTGATAAGCGGATTGACGTGCTGGCCACCGCTATCCACGCCGGAATGACGGCTGTTCAATTGAAGGACTTGGACCTTGCCTACGCACCGCCCTACTCCTCCGCCAAGGACCCGGTCAACATGGCGGGTTTTATGGTGGATAACCTGGCCGGGGGAGTTTTGAAGCAGTTCCATCTTGAGGACGTGAAGAATCTGCCCCGGGACGGCAGCGTGACGCTTCTGGACGCCCGGACGGCCGAGGAATACGCCGGAGGCCATATCGAGGGCTTCCGAAACATCCCCGTGGATGAACTCAGGGAGCGGCTGGGGGAGATCGAGGCCGGAAAGCCGGTGTATGTCATCTGTCAGAGCGGTCTGCGCAGCTACATCGCCTGCCGGATTCTGGCCGGGTATGGCTATGAAACCTATAATTTCGCTGGAGGCTTCCGGTTCTACGACGCGGTGACCAACGACCGCCGCCTGATCGAATCGGCCACGGCCTGCGGCATGGATCAGTAAACAGAGAACACCCATCCGCAAGCTCTGCCGGAGCTTGCGGATGGGTGTTCTCATGGACTCTCCAGAGCCGCCAGCCGCTTGCCGTCCAGGAGCTCCACCGTGCCCCGGGACAGCCTGACCATACCCTCGTCCTGGAAATAGCGGAGCATCCGGGTGACCACCTCCCTGTGGGTGCCCAGGTGCCTTGCAATGGTCTCATGGGTGATGGACAGGCGGTTCGTACCCTCAATGGCCGTCTCCTCCAGCAGGAAAGATGCTACCCGCCTGTCCATGCTCTTCCACAGAATCTGCTCCACCAGCCACATGACCTCCGAGAACCGGGCGGCCATGATCTCATTGGTATAGTTGGCCGCCGGGGCGGACGTCTCCATCACACCCCGGTATACCTCCGGGGGAATGACCCAGAGGTCCGTATCCTTCTCCGCCTCAATGGTGATGTCAAACTGTGCGCTCCGCAGGATGCAGGAGGCGGAAAACAGGCAGATATCTCTGTCAAACAGGCGGTAGACCGTAATCTCCCGGCCCTCATCCGAGAGAATATAGGCCCGGAGCTGGCCGGACTTTACCACCAGCAGTCCGGCGCAGTCCGCGCTGCCGTTGTGGATTACCGTCCCCTTTTTAATCCGGCGGAAGGCAAGACTGTCCAGGATTCGGCACTGCTGGTCCGCCGTCAGATTGTCCCATATGGGAAAGCAGCTTTGGAACTCCATTCACATTCTCCTTCTGTTACATATCATTGCAGATAATTGCGGAGACGTGGAGACGGCAGATGTCTTTTTCCGGCTTTTGCCCCGTACATGACCCGTCACCTCTGATCACAAATATAGCGCATAAGCCTTGGATTTGCAAGCCAAAAGCAAGGTTCTGTCTGCCATCTCTTTGGAACCGCTTTTGATCGACCTCAGCGGGAAAATCCGGGGAATCAAAAACAGAGTCTCCCGGCAGATGAAGAAGATCACAGCGGTCATTCCCCAGGGCCGCAAAGCTGTACTGGCACGCAGGAGGAATACCTCCCCCTGCTTTCCAAGCCGCTGAATGATCACTCAGCCCTTAGCCGCCGTTCCGGAATATGCACAAAACGAGGTTGAAGGAAGCGCCCTATGGAGGCAGAGCGCATAACTGCCTCTGCAAAACCTGCCACAGCCCTGGAAACGGACAAACCGTCCCCTTACAGGGTAAAGGCTGCGGCAGCGGATTTGAAGTTCCGGGCTTGGGTATTGATATTTGATCGCTGCTGAACCTTGCGGCACTGAAAAAAATATGATATATTAAAAGTGTACCAACAACAGGCGGGCTGAGACCCGCCCCGAAACGGGCGGGATGCGTGGCGGAACGCCCTGGGGACGAACGGAAAGAGGAGAAAATCGATCTATGAAAAAACCTTTAAGACTGATGGCAGCCTTATTGACCTTCTGCGTGCTTGCCGCCGTGTTTCCCCCCGTGGGGCTGGCGGCGGACCCTACGGAGGATTTACGGGTATTGATTGATCAAGACTCTAGCGGTGTCATCGATTTGGGCGGCGCTTCTGTCATTGCCAACGATGTCTCTGTGGATGGTTCAGGCAAATTTGCGCCTTTTGTAATCAATAAGCCGGTTACCATCCAAAACGGGAGTGTGTTCGTTCGAGCCGGAGGCATTGTGCTGGGGGAGGATGTGGCGTTTTCCAATGTAACGTTCCACTTTCCATCCGGTACGGAAGGCGGCAATTTTATTGCGGCCAATGGACACACTCTGACCCTGGAAGAGATAAGCTGCGCCGCAAATTCCTATTCTTTCAGCTTGTTCTGCGGCACGTTCACCGGAAAGGAGCATCCGACGGTCAGTGTACCTGAGCCTGGAGTGGAAGGCATCATTATTCTCAAAGGAGCGGTTAATCTTCAAAGCAGTAATTCCACGGGAAATCTATACGCCGGCAATGTATACCGGACTACGGACGGAAACGGCACTCCTGAGAAGGTCTTTAACGGAAACGCCGCCATTTCCTTTGCTGCCTTTGAAAGCACAAAGAGCAATGTGGGAACCTTCTATGCTTGTGGAGCTACGCAAACCAACAGTGTGGCCGCAAAAGACGAAACATATACGGTCTCTGGAAATGTCAGCGTTACCGGAGCGCTTCCCAATGTGGATGGCGCGGGCTGTTCCAGCGTGGAAGCGGTATACCAGGGCAGCGGCAATCAGACCGAACGGACCTTTCAGAACATTTCCAGCCTGTCGGTGGAGGGCGGCAATCTCGTCCTGGCAAACGACAGTTGGTTCCCGAATGACGGGACGCTTTCCCTAGCATCCGATGCGAAGCTAAACCTCAGCAAGTTTACCGACCATGTCCCGGACTTTCACGGAAACGATGGTCTTCTGATTTTGGGAACGAACCAGACCCTTATGATCAACGGCCAGGTGACAGGCACAGCCAAGGCGGCCATCGGCGGCACCACCTCTGGTGACCTTGAATCTTCGTCCGTGGCAACCCCGGGACATCCCTATATCATGGCCCCCAATTCCACCGATGGCAATTTCCGGCTTTTGCCCTATGCCACGCAGCCTAATATGACCCTGGTACGGGACGCCAGCGGAAACTGGACGGCCACAAACAGCTCTTCCGGCGTGGACGAGGACCTTGTACAGGATTTTTCCTTTGATACCACGGCTGTCACCGCAAAGGCGGGCGAGGATGTAACATTCCCGCTTACAGTAATAGGCGCAACGTCCGCTCCCACATACCTGGACTATATTCCGTTGAACATAAATGTGAATGATTATGCCTGTAATCGGACTTCTGGTGAGCAGGCTGGTGAAACGATTTACACGTACACGTCAAGGTACGGTGAACTGACTATGGAGATTACCGCGAATGACCTTGAGGTCTCTATTGATCCGTCGTGTTCACCCGACACATATACCATTCGGATTATCGTACCCCAAGAGCATACCACAGGAGGAAAAGCTCTTTTCAAAGATGCCACCCTGACCGTCACGGACGGCGGCGGAGCGCCAGACCCCGGGCCCAATTCCATCCCCGTCCCGAAAGCGAAGACCGGGCTGAAATGGACGGGGGCGGAGCAGACCGGCGTGGAACCGGGAACGGGCTACACCCTCTCGGGAACCCACAAGGCCACCGGCGTGGGCGAGTACACAGCCACCGCCACTCTGGAGGCCGGCTACCGGTGGAATGACGGCACAAATGCTCCAAAAGCCATCCAGTGGAGCATCGCCAAGGCTGATGGTCCCGCCGCCCCCTCCGGGCTGGCGGGAGTCGCTCCCACCGCCGCCGGAGGTTTGGACGGCAAGATCACCGGAACCACCGCTGAAATGGAGTATGCCTCGAACGGGAATTTCACAGGCGCGCAGACCTGCGGCGCTCCCGAGACCGCCGGTCTTGCCGCCGGGATTTACTACGTGCGCATGAAGGAAACCCCAACCCATGAGGCGGGAGCCCACACCTCCATCACCGTTCCGGCCCCCGGCATGCCTGCGGTGACGGGGATTTCCGTCAGCAGCATCGCCCACAAGACCGAGTACCGGGTGGGCGAGGCTCTGGACGTGACGGACCTGACCATTCAAGTAACGTATTCCGACGGCACGAAGCAAACAGTTCCGGTGACAGCGGGCATGGTCGACGGCTTTAACTCCGCCCAGGCGGCGGCAAGCCAGACCCTCACCATTACCTACGAGGGCCATACGGCCGCATACACCGTCAAAATCACCGCCCCGGAACAGCCCGACGGGACCAAATACCATGTGACGGTCAGCAACACCGAGGACGGCGGGACCGCCGCGGGAACCTACACCTATGAGGCGGGAGACTCTGTCACCATCCGCGCGGGAAGCAAGAGCGGCTTTACCTTCTTCGCCTGGGAAACCCAGGGCGTGACCCTGAGCGACCCGAAGAACCCGGAGGCCGTTTTCCAAATGCCCGCCGGAAACGTGGGCCTCCACGCCGCCTGGGCGCCCGCCGGACATACCCACGTCTGGGGCTCCGTCTGGGAGACCAGCGGAACCCACCACTGGCACAACTGTTCCGTCTCCGGCTGTCCCATCACGGACAACAGCCAAAAGGACGGCTACGCCGCCCACACCGCCGGGGACTGGGTGGTAGACCGGCCCGCCACCTCCTCCCAGAACGGGAGCCGGCACAAATCCTGTATCGTCTGCGGCTATGAGCTGCTCCAGGAAACCATTCCCGCCACCGGTGGCGGGTCCTCCGGCGGTGGGTCCTCTTCCGGCGGGAGCTCTTCCAGCACTACCACCACGGTGAAAAACCCCGACGGGTCCACCACCGTGACCAATACCAACAAAGCCACCGGAACTGTGACGGAGACCATCCGGCGGCCCGACGGCTCCAAAACCGTGGTGGAGACGAAAAAAGACGGCACCATCACCACCACGGACACGGCGAAAGACGGTTCCACCGTCAAGACGGCAGTTCAGCCTGACGGCACCTCCGAGACCACGGTCAAGCAGACCAGCGGCCTCACCGTCTCCGTTCTGGAGAACCGGTCCGGCGCCACAGCCGACGTCCGCCTCTCCGCCAGATCAATTCAGGAGAGCCAAAATGGAAGCGTGGTCCTCCCCGTCTCGCCGCTGCCAGGGAAAAACACCTCCATCACCTTCCATACCGGCAGCGGCCGGCTGGTCCCGGTGGAGATTCCCGTCAACGGAAACAGCTCCACCACTGTGGCCTGCCTGGTCAATGGAGACGGCTCGGAAACCATTATCAAAACCGCCGTTCTTACCGGAGGATATATCACCGTCAGCATCCCCGACGGGGCCATGGTGCATATCCGGGACAACCGCAGGAACTTTGCGGATACCCGGGGCCACTGGGCCAAGGGCTTCATTGACTTTGTCGCCGCCCGGGAGCTCTTCTCCGGCAAAACCGCCACGGACTTCGCCCCCGACGCGTCTATGTCCCGGGCCATGCTTGCCACCGTGCTGGCCCGGCTGGACGGCGTGGATGCCTCCGGCGGAACCGCCTATGAAAAAGGAATGGCCTGGGCGGTGTCGCAGGGCATCAGCGACGGCCGGAACCCGGAGAACCAGGTGACCCGGGAACAGTTCGTGGTCATGCTTCACCGCTACGCAGGCAGCCCCGCCGCCACGGAACGGGAACTGCATTTCTCTGATGCGGAGGCGGTCAGCGCCTATGCCCGGGAGGCGGTCCGCTGGGCCGTGGAGAACGGCATCCTCAGCGGCTATCAGGACGGCTCCGTCACCCCCAGAGGCAAGATCACCCGCGCCCAGACCGCCGCCATGCTGACCCGGTATGTGGAATTTTTGAATCAGCAATAAATCGTGAACGAGGGTGGGAATATTGAACGGTAAAACCGGTCTGTTCAATTTTTCTACCCTCGTTTGATTTCGAAGAAACTTGTGCTTTCAGTTTGATTCTACGTGCTTATGGGCGGCCCTCACGCAGGAGGCCGCCCTCCGTGGCAGAAACGAGGCGGCTGGCGCATCTTGGCACTTCCGAGCCTTCGCTCCGGCGGGCATCTCCGATGGACCTGGCAGCCGCCATCCGGATGACACCTGTGATGCTGGGCAACGTCACCGGCGTGCGGCTGTCCCCCGGCGGCGCTCCTGGTGCTGAAATGCCGGGGCGGTACGAATTCTAAATCGCAGGCCCTGGGGCAGCCACGGTGAAAAAACGGAAAAAACTTCAAAAACGGTCAGGCATAAAGCCCTTTTCCGGGGATAAACTAACCGCGGCACCGCCGGCATTTTTCGCCGGTGGTCCGAAGGAGGTATTCCCATGGTGATGATCGATAAGATCGCGCTGACCCTTGCGGTCATCGGCGCTTTGAACTGGGGCGGCATCGGCCTGTTCGGCTTTGACTGCGTGGCCTTTTTGTGCGGCGGCCAGGCCGCCGTGCTGTCCCGGGTCATCTACACCCTGGTGGGCGCCGCGGGCCTGTGGTGCGCCACACTGCTGTTCCGAGACAGAGAGGAAGAGCGGACGCCTTACACGGCCTGAGAGAAACGGGAGCGCCCTGCGGGCGCTCCCGTTCGTGTTTTACCCCCGGCTCTCCGGGCTCCGTCCGTCCGGGCGGTCCTCATGGGGGAAGTTCCACATCTCCCTCAGTCACGAAGGCGTCCCGCCGCAAATGCTCCATGGGAGCATGGGGCTTACCTCATCTCCCCGCTAAATTTTCAGCCGCTTCACCAGGGCCTCCTCCGGGGTCACGTTTACAGTGCGGTGCCCGGTGTAGACCACCATGCCCGGCCGGGCTCCGGCGGGCTTTTTCACATACTTCACCTGCACATAGTCCACCGGCACATTGCCGCTCTCCCGGGCCTGGGAGTACCAGGCTGCCAGTTTGGCGGCCTCCACCAGGTCATCCTCCCCCGCGGCCTGTCCGCCGGTGCGGAGGATGACATGAGAGCCGTGGAGCTTCTGGGTGTGAAACCAGATGTCCCGACGGTCCGCCTCTTTCAGGGTCAGGCGGTCGTTCTGGCGGTTGCTGCGGCCCACCAGCACCAAAAAGCCGCCGCTGGTGCGGAACTCCCGGGGCCGCGCCGGACGCTGGCGGGGTTCCTTCTTCCCCTGCTTTTTCAGGAAGCCCGCCTCCCGCAGTTCACTTCGGATATCCAGAAAATCCTGCTCCGTCTCCGCCAGGGCGATCTCCTCCAGCACGCTCTCCAGGTACTCCAGGTCCCGGCGGGCAATGGCCATCTGCTCTCCCAGGTACTTCTCGGCGGTCTTGGCCTTGGTATACCGCCTGTAATACTTGGCGGCGTTCTGCTGGGGGCTGAGCAGGGAGTCCAGCTGGATGACGGTCTCGCCTCCCGCCTCGTCATAGTAGTTCTCGCACACCAGCCTGCCCTGTCCCCGCTCCATGCGGTAGAGGTTTGCGGTGATGAGGTCGCCGCAGATCCGGAGTTGATCCCGGTCCTGCGTCGCGGCGTAGTCCTTCTCCTGCTGGATGAGCTTTCGCCGCAGGCGGTCTCGGGCGGTGGAGGCGGTGCGGATCAGATCCGCCCCCCGCTGGCGCGTCCGCTCCTGCCGCTCCCGGGCCTCATAGAACAGATCCAGCAGCTGGGAGAAGCTGCCGCAGACCTCCGTCTCCATGGCGGCGCCGTACTGGGCGATGGGCAGGCAGGCAAACTCCGCCGGCCGCCCCTCCCGCTTGAGGCAGACAGGCGTAAAGCGGCTCTCCCGGACAGCGGTGAGGAACGCTTCCACCTCCCGCCACAGCGCCTCCCGTTCCGCCAGAGCACAGATGCGGCTGTCCGTCTCCCCCGCCGCCCGAAAGGCCAGCTCCCGGGCCATCAGGGGGGAGACGCCGAAATAGTGGTCCAGCAGAAAGGCGTCGATCTGCCGCTCGGGATTGGCGGCGGAGAGCTTTTCATAAAACCCCGCCTCCGTCTCCTCGGTCACGACCAGGCGGTCTCCGGCGGCGGGGGGCTCATAGTACAGCCCTGGCAGCACCTGGCGCTGGGCGGACATCTCCGCGTCTACCCGGCGCAGACAGTCCACAATGCGGCCCTCCCCGTCCAGCAAAATCAAATTAGACCGGCGTCCCATGGCCTCCAGCACCAGACATCTGCGGCCGGGGCGGCCGAAGTCATCTGTGACGTCCAGCTCCAGCCGGACCATGCGCTCCATGGGCGGCTGGGTCAAATCTGCGATCTTCGCCCCGGTCAGGTGCTTGCGCAGCAGCATGCAGAACATAGGCGGCTCCGCCGGGTTGTCCCGGACGGTCTCCGTCAGCTGGATGCGGGAGGCACTGGCCCCGGCATTCAGCAGCAGCCGCCGCCCCCGCAGCAGTAAAATCACCTGGTCCCGGGCGGGCTGCTGGACCTTGTCGATCCGCATGCCCAGCAGCTGGGGCCGCAGCTCCTCCACCACCGCCTGCAGGCAGATCGCGTCTAACGGCATGGCACATCCTCCTCCATCATCTTGCAAAAGAGCTGGTTGACCCGCTCCCGCCGGCCGCTGAGGTACAGCCAGCCCAGCAGGGCCTCCAGGGCCGTGGCCTCGCCGTACTGGGCCCGGCTGGCGTGGCCGGGGACGGTGTGAACGTGGGCGTTGCGGCCCCGGCGGAACACCGCCGCCTCCTCCTCCGTGAGCATAGGCAATATCCGCTCCGCACACCGGGCCTGGGACTCGGCGCACACCAGGCGGACGGCAGCCTGATGCAGCCCCCTGCCGGTGGCCCTGCCGTGGGCACACAGCCAGGTGCGGGCCAGAATCTCAAACACGGCGTCCCCGATGTGGGCGAGGCCGATGGAGCTCATGGCCCGGAGCTGATCCGGGGCGAGGCAGGGTTCAAAATAGTTCTCCATAGGGTTCTCCTTTGTCAAAAGCGCGTTTTACAGCAGTATACCACGTTTTCTAGAGAGCGGGCAATCAAAATTTGGCCCGTCCGCCGTTTTTTTAGATGGTGTCGTCAATAGAGAAGGAGCCAAATAGCAA
>CAJTZI010000027.1 GCA_910584075.1 uncultured Oscillibacter sp. | reverse complement strand
TCGTCCTGTTGCAGCATTTATAGCTGGAATAACTGCCTATAACCACTGTCCCGTCTTTCCTGCAATATTTTCGCCCGGAGGTCGTCAGCACCAGCCTCGCCCCGCAGCAGCCGCAATAGACATTCCCAACTAAAAGCGAGTGGCCCCTGGTGGTAAGCGGCACTTCCCTCTGCTGGACTTTTCGGGCGCTTGCAATCTCCTGTGCCCTCAAAAACAATTCCTCATCAATGATTTGCAAGTCTGGCAGCACTTCGGATTTACTGTCGCCCCTGTGGATTACACCGATGTAAATGGAGTTTCTAACAGCCCTGTTCACCATGCCTACGGTTATTTCGCCGCCGTCCTTCCTCCGTATGCCCTGTTCTTTGAAATAGCGGCAAAGGCGGAGCGCCCCGTAACCTTCGTGGACGTACTTCTGAAAAATCAGCTTGACGGTCTCCGCGTCCTCCGGGTCAATCACAAGGTCACGCACATCCTGATTTTTCTTATTCATGCGGCCTGTCCGTTCCAACTGATAGCCAAAAGGCGCCCGTCCGCCGGTGTAGTGGCCCTCCTGGGTCAACTGTTCGATCCGGGTCTTGACGCGCATAGAGGTTTTGATGCTTTCCCCGGACGCCTGCCAGTATCGTATGTAGTTCAGCAGTTTGTCAACATGATTATCAAACCTCTGCTGGCCCTCCATGGCGCTCCATACCTCGATGTTCTGCTTGACAAACCACTCCACCACAAAGGGCGTTTCATCGTCCTTGCGGCCCAGGCGGTCAAACATGAACACCAGCAAAATGTCAAACCCGCCTTGCAGGGCCAGCTTCTGGATTTCCTGAATGGCGTCCCTGTCCTTTGCGGACTTCTTGAACCCGGATATGCCCTTCTCGGAAAATTCCTTGATGATCTCCCAGCCGGGGTGCTGCTTGCAAAACTCCCGGCAATACTGTTTTTGCATGGGAATGTCGTCCTTCTCCACCTGTCCCACGGTAGACACCCGGTACAGGCAGACAACGCGCCCTGCGCCGGACTGTGCTGTTCCATCTGTGATACTGCTGATTGTCTGAATAATTTGCTCTGCCATATATACTCCTCGCTTTCCGGGTGGACGGTGTATATATGGCGGCCAGAAATATTCTGTTTTCAAGGTGCCATCTACTATACCATTATTATCTCATATTTCTACAAAAATTGCAAAAAATCAGCTTTTGCGGGTGGTTCCACTGGAAATTAAAGTGTCTTTGATATTCTTGACTGCTGCCGGATTTTTTTCGCTGCTATACCTGACAGTGACCTTGCAGCCGTCAATATAGAGCACCTGGGGCCGCTCTGCGGACTGATTGGCTCTTGTGGATAAGTTCGCCCCTTCCATCGCATTCCCTCCTGTAAAAATGGCAGAACCGCCCCCGGTTGTCGGACGCGGTTCTGATATGTCAGCCGGACCGGGAACACTGTTTCACGCAAGTAGTGCGGCAGTATTCCGGCCCGGCTGTTTTTGCTTGGAATAGGGAAATGATAATTCGTTGCTTCTCACCTCCCAATTTTCATATTGCCGTTCTATCCAAAGTCGTTCCTGCCCCTGGTTCGTCAGCGGCGTATTGTCCCCCAGGCACGCATACGGCATACTCAAAAGGGGTACATATCCTCTTTGGTCGGTCATTCCATTTTCAAGGTGCATTGGTCAGACTGTCGCCAGTCCGCACAGACACGCCGGGGACCGGTACGCCTGTGCCGCTTGGCGGCTTGTCGAAATGTGTCTCGATTTGAGACGCATTTGGGGGGTGGCCCGGCTGGACGGCTCCAGCCGGGCCGAATATTCTGCGGATAGATTTTTACAGCCAGTCGGTCAGTACATCCATCAAGCAGGCAGGTGTGACGCAGTTCCGGGAAAGTTTTTCCACCAGCTCACAAATTCGATGTGCCTTCGTGGTCAAATCAAAGGCCATGGCCTGCTCTCCGCTGTTCTTTTCGATGATCTTCACACCGTAGCGCCCCGGCTCACCGCCGTTCGCCACGATATAATAGTTGAGGGCAAGCGGTCTCCCGTCCTCGGCGCGGGTCAGCTTTGATGTGTAGGAAATATCCTGCATAAAGTTTCTCTCCCTGTCATATTTGAAATAGGCAGTCATGCCGCCTTGAACGCCAGCAGGCCGGAAATCAGCTTGATTTCCAGACGGCGGCGCAGGGCTTCGTCCACGCAGAGATAGGCAGCTCCTCGCCGCCTATGCGGAGAGTAGGGCGAGTGGTGCATAGCACATCAACGATCAGCTCCGCTATCTCGTCCACGTCCTCCCGGTTGAATTGGCTGCACAGGCTCTCATAGCTAATGGCTTCATCCACTTCTCTCCGCTGATCCAATCTATCCATCCATCCCGCCCCCGGCGGGAAACCTGATGGAAGGATAGATGGATCAGTATAGCTGAAATCAGTTTGATTTGATTTAATATAACTTGGTGCGGCTTTTCCGCAGTCTTGACTGCGACTTCCCCGCACTCTTGACTGCGGTTTTTCCGCAGTCTTGGCTGCGACTTCTCCGCAGTCTTGACCGCTGAAAAGCCGCGGTCTGGGCGAAGGCTCCGGCGGTGGGGGCGGGATGGTACGGGTGGTAAAGCGTTTGACATAGATTTTCGTGGGACGGCCCTGTCCCTGCCGGACACGCTCAATCAGGCCAAAACCGTTTTTTCCGTTGTCCAGCTCCACCAGCATCCTGGTGGCCTTGTCGTGGCCGCAGTTCAGGTCCTCCTGTATCTCGTCCAGGGTATAGTAAATATAGACGCGCCCCTGTTCATCGTACCAGCCGTTCTTGGCTGACAGGCCCATGCGGTCCAGCAGCAGGCCGTACAGCAGCTTTGCGTCCGTGGACAGGCGCTTGAAGCGGTCCCCGGTGACAAGCTGGCGGGGGATGCGGTAGAAAGAAAACTGATTGCTCTCGTCACCGTAGTAGTAATCAAAGGATGTTTCTGCGGCCATGTTCCGGCGCTCCTTTCCAAGCAACAAAAAAGCGCCCCTTTCGGGACGCTTTACTATTGGGTTTTCACCCATATTGCCAATTTCAATAACATTTTCCGTTTTATATTGTACGGATGCAGGGAAACGTACCAGCTAACAGGGATTTTTAGAGGGACACCGTGGACAGCCGCTTTTAGACTGGTTCGATTGAATTTTTCTGGCCGCCATACGTCACCATCCGCTATTTCCTATTTTTTCTTGCTATTTTCGTCATTTTTTCTCTATGATTTTTGTATCATAGAACCGTATCGTGTGGTATAGAACCGTATTGTTTGGTATACCTCTTACAGGCACAGCCATGCCTTACATAGAATACTTCGTTGCGGCACCTCACTTCAAAGGCACGCGCCGCTGTTATTTCGCCTCTTCTCTGGGGCCGGGCAGGTACTCCTCTCCTGCCGCCGCCATCTCCAGCGTTCCGGCGGAGAGCTCCGTCAGTCTGGCGGAGAAGGCCTCCGCGCCTCCGGCGGGAAAGGCGGCCCGCAGTGCCACGTCCGCGCCGTAGACCGTGTCCCGCACCACGCCGCCGCAGGCGGCGATCTCCAGCTTGGCCCGCTCCAGCAGGGGGTAGGTGCAGGGGACGTCCCACAAGGTCCACAGGCTCACCCGGCACACCCCCGCTGCGTCCAGCGCGTCCTTTGCCCCTCGGGTGTAGGCCCGGGTCAGTCCTCCGGCTCCCAGGAGAATGCCGCCGAAGTACCGGGTCACCACACAAAAGACGTTGGTGACCTCTTGGCGCTGGAAGACGTTCAGCATGGGCTGGCCGGCGGTGCCCTGGGGCTCGCCGTCGTCAGAGTAGCGGACGGCCCCGCTTTTTAGCAGGTAGCACCAGCAGTGGTGGCGGGCATCGAAGTATTTTTTCCGGACCGCCTCCAGATGGGCTCTGGCCTCCTCCTCCGTCTCCACCCGCCAGAGCTGGCTGATGAAGCGGGAGCGCTTTTCTGTGAACTCGCTCTCTGCGTCCTGGAAGGGTACAAGATAGCCGGACATGGGCAGCACCTCATTTCGGGGTTGTTTAGATCGGGAGATTGGCCCGGCCAGGGGGCCGGGCCCTGCGGGGCGCTCCGGGGCGCCGATTCAAGGGGGACGGGCGTCAATCGGGAAACGGGCCTGCCGCGCCGCCGGTAAACGGCTCTATTATCGGGGCTCTTCCGAGGGGGGCAGCATCTCCCGCACGTCGGTCCGGCCAAGCAAGTAGTCTGCATTGACCTGGAAGTGGTCTGCCAAGGCAATAATATTTTGAAAACTAGGCAAATTGGTCCCTAGCTCAAAGCGTTGGTAATGGCGGTCCACCAAGCCAAGTGCCGCAGCGGTCTGGACCTGTGTTTCCCCTCGCTCTTTCCGCAAAGTCCGTACTCGTTTGTGAAATATCATAATTCTCCCCTATTGACACGCTATATTTAGTGTGCTATACCATCCATAGAATACGCTAAGTTTTATGTGTTTTAAAAGGGTGATTTCATGTCCGACTTCATGCTCTGGCTCCACGCCAACTACATCCGCCCCCAGCTGGAGGCCGTCCCGCCGGAGGACTGCGACTCCCATTTCGACCTTGTCAAAAACGATCTGCCGCCCTCCGCCTGGGGGGAATTGGACAAATGCCTGGAGTTCACCGCCATCCACGCCTTCGCCCTGGGCTTCCGCACCGGAAAGGGGCTGGCCCGGCATATTCCCGCCGGGTCTCCCGAGGCTCGTTCCTTTGAGCCGAGGGCGGCCCGCTTCACTGCGCAATAAAGGGCTCCAGCCGACCCAGCGTCCGGGGGCCGCAGACCGCCGTCACGGCAATGGTCTCGCCGTACTCCACCTTCTCCACCCTGGCCTCCCGGTACAGTGTGTCCACCAGACCGCCCTTGTCGTAGGGGATCCGGAGCACCACCCGGCGGACGCCCTTGTTCAGCTTCCGCCCGATCAGCTCCAGCAGCTGCTCCACGCCCTCGCCGGTCCTGGCGGAGATGGCGCAGATATCCTCTCCGTGGGGCATAATCTCCCCTGCGGGAAGCCGGTCGTATTTGTTGAACACGTCGATCCGGGGCAGCTCCCCGGCCCCCAGCTCGGCGATGAGGCTCTCCACCACCTGGGCCTGGAGCTGCCACTCCGGGTTGGACACGTCGATGACGTGGAGCAGCAGATCGGCGTACTCCAGCTCCTCCAGCGTGGCCTTGAAGGCCTCCACCAGCTGGTGGGGGAGCTTGCGGATGAAGCCCACCGTGTCGGAGAGCACCACGTCCAGCGTGTCGTCCACCGCCAGGAGGCGGCTGGTGGTGTCCAGGGTGTCAAAGAGGCGGTTGTTGGCCGGAATACCAGCCCCGGTGAGGCGGTTTAACAGCGTGGATTTTCCCGCGTTGGTGTAGCCTACGATGGCCACCACCGGCACCTCGTTCTTCCGCCGCTGCTGGCGCTGGGTGCCCCGCACCCGGCGCACATCCTCCAGGTCCTCCCGGAGCTTGTCGATCTTCCGCCGGATATGGCGGCGGTCCGTCTCCAGCTGGGTTTCGCCGGGGCCCTTGGAGCCGATGGGGCCCTTGCCGCTGGTGCCCGCCTGGCGCTCCAGATGGGTCCACATGCCGGTGAGCCGGGGCAGCAGGTAGCGGTACTGGGCCAGCTCCACCTGGAGACGGCCCTCTTTTGTCTGGGCCCGCTGGGCGAAGATGTCCAGAATCAGCCCGCAGCGGTCCAGCACCTGGATGCCCAGCAGGTCCGTCAGCACCCGCTGCTGGGAGGGGGAGAGGTCGTTGTCGAAGATGACCATGGTGGCCCCCGCGTTTTCGCAGTAGAGCTGCACCTCCGCCACCTTGCCCTCGCCGATGAAGGTCCGGGGGTCCGGCGCGGGGCGGTTCTGGAGCACGATGCCCACGGTCTCGCCCCCGGCGGTCTCCACCAGGGCGGAGAGCTCCTCCATGGTGTCCTCGCTGGCGTTTTCCTCTTTTTTCAGCACCGGCGAGTTCAGGCCCACCAGCACCACTTTGTCTCGAATCTCTGTCGTATCTTGCATAAAACTCCTTGCTTGCCTCCTCAGAGGGCACTCCCTCTGCAAGAGCACACCGTAAATTTCCGGTTATTCCGCGTACGGTGCGGCGGAATAGGCCTCCAAAATCTCGCCGGTGTAGACCCGGTGCCAGCCGCCCTTCTCGCCGTAGTAGGGCAGGATTTTCTCCTGTCCGGCCGCAATGCAGGCAGGGCCCATGTCCTGGACGTACAGCTTCCGGCACACCAGCACCGCCTCCGCCTCCTGGAAGAAGGGGGCGTCTCCGGCGCCATAGCAGACCGTCAGGCCGCACTCTTTGATTTTATCCAAATCCCGGCCGCTTTTGGAGCCGCAGAGGGCCATGGTTTTCCTGTCCGTCTCCGGCAGGACGGACACCGTAAAATATTCCCGGTCCTCCATGAATTGGTATGTGTACCGCTCCGGGCGCACGTAGACGGTGCACACCGGCAGGTTCCACAGCCGGCCCGCCTGGCACCAGCCGATGGTCATGGTGTTGCGGCGCTCCCGGTCTCCGGCGGTCAGCAGGGCGTTTTGGGCGCCGAAGGCCCGAAGCAGCGCAGGGGACAGCTCCTTGGAATCCACAGGGTGCAGTTTCACAGTCACCAGCTCCTCTCAAAAATCAACGCATATCCAGTATATGCGCCGCGGGAGGAAAAGTAAACACCCGGAAATAAAGAAAAGGGTCTGCCGCAGCAGACCCTTTTTACGCGCTTCTCACTTGTCCAGGCCAAAACGCTTGTTGAACTTGGCCACGCGTCCGCCGGTATCCACCAGCTTCTGCTTGCCCGTGAAGAAGGGGTGACACTTCGAGCAGACTTCCACCTTGATCTCCTTCTTGGTGGAACCTGTCTCAATCACATTACCGCAGGCGCAAGTAATCGTAGTCTGCTGATAATTGGGATGGATTCCTTCCTTCATTGCTCTCGTTCACCTCTTTCGCTTTCAGACTACCTCCGAAAAGCTTTCACCTCACAAAGGCGATAATCAGTTTACCACAGAGAAATCTGAAATGCAAGTCTTTTTCTGCTGGAAATCCAATTTTTTTCAAAATCCGGCAAACAGGCCAGAGATTTTGCCAATTTCCTCGACCCGCGGGACAATCTGTGGTATACTGTCTTCATCGGCATCACGCCGGAAAGGAAGGTTTTTGATATGTGGGCAGACAAAAGCGTATTCTATCAGATCTATCCCCTGGGCTTCTGCGGAGCCCCTAGGGAGAACGACGGCGTCCCGGCCAGCCGCATCGGCAAAATCGGGGACTGGGCGGAGCACATCCGCCGCCTGGGAGCGGACGCCGTGTATCTCTGTCCCATCTTTGAGAGCGACCGCCATGGCTACGACACACGGGACTACCGCCGGGTCGACTGCCGTCTGGGCACCAATGAGGACTTCGCCAGAGTCTGCGAGAGCCTTCACAGTCACGGGGTCAAAGTGGTGCTGGACGGGGTGTTCAACCATGTGGGCCGGGGGTTCTGGGCCTTCCGGGACGTACAGGAGCGGAAGTGGGACTCCCCCTACAAGGACTGGTTCCACATCAATTTCGACGGCAACTCCAATTATAACGACGGTTTCTGGTACGAGGGCTGGGAGGGCCACTATGAGCTGGTGAAACTGAATCTCCGGAATCCCGCCGTAGCGGACTATTTGCTGGAGAGCGTCCGGCTGTGGGTGGAGTGGTTCGGCATCGACGGACTGCGGCTGGACGTGGCCTACTGTCTGGACAAGGATTTTCTGCGCCGCCTGCGCTCCTTCTGCGACGGGCTGAAGCCGGAGTTCTTCCTGGTAGGCGAGACCCTCCACGGGGATTACAACCAGTGGGTAGGCGGCGAGATGCTCCACTCCTGCACCAATTACGAGTGCTACAAGGGCCTGTACTCCGCCCTGAACTCCATGAACCTCTTTGAGATTGTCCACAGCCTCAAGCGGCAGTTCGGCCCGGAGCAGTGGACGCTGTACAAGGGAAAGCACCTGCTGTGCTTTGCCGACAACCACGACGTCACCCGGGCGGCCTCCATCCTGCAAAATCCCGCCCATCTGCCTCTGATGTACGGCATTCTCTTCGGCATGCCCGGCATTCCCTGCGTGTACTGCGGCAGCGAGTGGGGGGCCCTGGGGGAGAAGTCTCAGGGGGACGACGCCCTGCGGCCCTGCTTTGAGGCGCCCCAGTGGTCGGAGCTGACGGACCGCATCGCCGCCATGGCAAAGGCCCACCGGGAGAGCGAGGCCCTGTGCTTCGGGGACTTCCGGGACTTGGTGCTCACCAACCGACAGACCGTGTTCCAGCGCCGAACGGAGAATGAGCGGGTGCTGGTGGCGGTAAACGCGGACAGTCAGCCCTACACCGCCCACTTCGACGCCGGCTGCGGTCAGGCGGTGGACCTCCTCACCGGGAAGCTCCACGACTTCGGCGGCGGCAGCCAGCTGCCCCCTTACAGCGTGGCCTATTGGAAATGTGAGCGATAATCCCGCAGCGCAAAAGAGCCCCGGCGGACATCTGTCCGCCGGGGCTTTTTATCGCAGCCCCAGAGCCATTTTCAGCTCCGCCGGGTACCGCCGCTGCTGCCGTCTCAGGCACGACCCCGTCTTCTTCGGCGTCACAATCTCGGTAAACGCTACATGGCCGGCGCCCGATGATCTTCGCGGTCTCCAGGTCAAAGGCCCAGAGGCGGATTACGCCGGGGGACGGCAGACTGGTGACAGCCCGGGCGCGCTTTACAATCCACCAGTCCTCTGTACAGAGAAGCGGGGGGAACCCCTTTGAACCTGCAAGGGGTAGCGAAGCGGCAGAGTGTCAGCGGAGGAGGGGACCCTGCGGCTTTTTGACGCTGTTTCCAAAAACAGAGAAAAGCTCCCGAAATCTCAACGATTCCGGGAGCTTCCTTTGGCAGCGGGTGAAGGATTCGAACCCTCACATACAGAGTCAGAGTCTGCTGTGCTACCTTTACACAAACCCGCTGTATCTGTTCATCTCAAAGTGACTTCATCAACGAACAGATACTATTATACAGAAAAGTGATATTTTGTCAAGGCTTTTTTTCAACTTTCCGGGACAAATTTTTGAGAGCTCTATTTGTCCCTGCCGCCGCCGAAAAATCCCTTGAAAAAGCCGCCCTTTTCCCGCTTCTCAGGCTTGGCATCCTTGAGGCGCTCCAGAGCTTCCTGCGCCTCCTGGAACCCCTGGTCCGCGGCTGCCCGGTACAGCTCCAGGGCCCTTGTCAGATTCCGTTCCACACCCTTGCCATTTTCATAGCACCAGGCCAGGTTGTGCTGAGCCCGGGGGCTCTGCCGCTCCACGGCGGCCTTGTACCAGCGGACGGCCTCGGTCCAGCTCTGCTCAACGCCTGTGCCGGTCTCGTAGAGGTATCCCAGATTGCAGGCGGCTGCCCGGTCGCCCCGCTCTGCTGCCTTGCGATACCATGCCGCGGCGGACTTCACGTCCTTTTTCACGCCGTAGCCGAACTCGCAGCACACGCCGAAGTTGCACATGGCACGGGGATAATCGGAGGCAGCGGCCTTTTGGTACCACGCTGCCGCCTGGACCCAGTCCTGCTCCACGCCCCGGCCCTCCTCGTACAGGAAGCCCAGGTTGCACTGGGCGGCCGCGTCGCCCTTGTCTGCGGCCATGCGGTACAAGCGGGCCGCCTCCGCGAGGTCCTCATCCACGCCCTCGCCGTTTTCATAGCAGACACCCAGGTTGCACATGGCCTGGGGGAAGCCGGCCTCCGCCGACTTTTTGTACCACGTCACAGCGGTCTGGAGGTCCTGTTCCACGCCCTGGCCCCGCTTGTAATAGTAGCCTACGCAGAACATTCCCCGGGGATCGCCTCGGTCCGCCGCCTTGCGGTACCAGTTGAGAGCCCGGGTCAGATTCTCCTCCACGCCCTTGCCGTTTTCATAGCACCAGGCCAGATTGCACATGGCCCGGGGAAAGCCCTGCTCCGCAGCGGCCTTGTACCAGCGGACGGCCTCGGTCCAGCTCTGTTCCACGCCCCGACCCACCTCGTAGAGATAGCCCAGGTTGCACTGGCCCGGGGCGTTGCCGAGATCGGCGGCTTTGCGGTACAGCTCCACCGCCTTCTCCCAGCTCTGCTCCACGCCCTCGCCCCGCTCGTAGCACACGCCCAGATCGCACATGGCGGGGGCGTAGCCGGCGTCGGCGGCCCTCTGATACCAGCGGCAGGCCTCCGTCTGGTCCTGGGGCTGGCTCAAGCCGTAGTCATAGTCCCGGGCCACGTTGAAAAGCCCCCGGGGATAGTCCTGCTTTGCAGCGGCCATATACCAGCGGAAGGCCTCCGCCTGGGACTTCTCCACGCCTTTTCCATGCTCATGGCACCAAGCCAGATTGCACTGGCCCCGGGGCAGGCCCAGATCCGCCGCCTTGCGGTACCAGCTCACCGCCTCAGTCCAGCTCTGCTCCACGCCCTCGCCGGTCTCATAGAGATAGCCCAGGCAGCAGGCACCGTCCTCGTCCCCCTCCTCAGCGGCCTTGCGGTACCAGGCGGCGGCCTCCGCCTTGTTGGCGGGCACGCCCTGACCCCGCTCGTAGCAGAAGCCTAGGCACACCAGCCCCCGGGGATAGCCTTGGTCCGCGGCGGCGCGGTAGAGGCGGGCGGCTTCGGTAAAGTCGCGCTCTACGCCTTTGCCGTTTTCATAGCACCAGGCCAGATTGCACTGGGCCCGGGGATAGCCGCGGTCTGCGGCGGTGCGGTACCAGTTTACCGCCTCGTCCCAGCTCTGCTCCACGCCCCGGCCGGATTCGTAGCAGAAGCCAAGACAGCACTGGCCCGGGGCGCTGCCCTGCTCGGCGGCAGCCCGGTACCACTTCACCGCCTGCTCCAGGTCCTCCTCCACGCCGCTGCCGAATTCAAAGCAGCGGCCCAGCTCTGTCTGCGCCGCCGGGTATCCCAGCCACGCGGCGGACTGGTACCACTTGGCGGCCTCGGCGTCGTCCGCCTCCGTGCCGGCGCCCCGGCGGCATGCCTCGCCCAGAAGGAACTGGGCCCGGGGAAATCCCTGCTCCGCGCCCTTTTGGAAACACTCCAGGGCCTTGGCCTCGTCGGTCTCCACGCCGATGCCGTATGTATAGCAGTAGCCCAGGTTGGTCAGGGCGGGCATATACTCCTGGGAGGCGGCCTGGGCGTAGAGAAGCACCGCCTGCTTGGGATCCGCCTCCACGCCGATGCCGGCCTCCAGGCACCAGCCCAGGTTGGTCAGGCCCAAGGGGTCTCCCAGGGCGGCCGCCCGCTGGTAGCAGGCCAGGGCGTCGGTCTCCCGTTTTTCGTCCACGGCCCGGTTGCCCATGGAGACCCAGTCTCCGGCGGTCATCTCCTCCTCGTTCAGGGCGACAAAGAAGGTGCCGCCGCAGCGGGGACAGACATCCGGTTCTTCCTGCTCGGCCACAAAGCCGCAGTCCGGATTTTCACAGCGATAGTAATCCATATCTGTATCACTCCTGTCCGGCGCCGTCTCTTGGAAGGGCGGCGCCTGAATTATAGACATCCAAAAGGGAATAGGCCTTTCCCCGGTACTTGAAGCCGGGGAAGGTGTCCAGCTGCACGCCGTGGATGGCACGGAAGATGCTCTTTTCAATATTGGGATTCTCCCGCCTCAGCTGCCGCAGCAGCAGCTTGATCTCCTGCCGTTTGCTCTCGCCGATACCGTCGCCGGAGGCGTCCCGGGCCTCCGTAAAGCGGCAGGCACACTGGAGAAAACGCAAGCCGTTGTAGTTCTTCCAGGCAATAACTGCGTCCTCGTGGACACAGTACAGGGGCCGGATGAGCTCCATGCCGGGGAAGTTCCTGCTGTGGAGCTTGGGGGGCATGGCCTGGAGCTGTGCGCCGTAAAAGAGGCCCAGAAGGGTAGTCTCGATCACATCGGAGAAGTGGTGCCCCAGGGCAATTTTATTGCAGCCAAGCTTCCGGGCCTCGGCGTACAGACATCCCCGGCGCATCCGGGCGCAGAGGTAGCAGGGATTTTTCTCCACCTGGGTGGTCACGTCAAAGATATCGCTCTCAAACATGGTGAGAGGGACACCCAGGGTCTTTGCATTGGCCTCCAGCAGCTGCCGGTTGACGGGGTTGTACCCCGGGTCCATGGCCAGAAAGGTGAGGGAAAAGGGCTGGTCCGTGTGTTTTTGCAGCTCCTGCATAAGCTTTGCCAGCACCATGGAGTCCTTGCCGCCGGAGACGCACACGGCGATGTGATCCCCGGGGGAGACCAGCTCGTACCGCTTCACCGCGGCGATGAAGGGATTCCAGAGGGACTTCCGGTAGGTTTTGATGAGACTGCGCTCGGCAATCTCCTGGGGGGTGAGTTCACGGGGCATATGTGTTCTCTCCTAGAGCCTGTTTTCCCGCCAGAACGGGGAAGCGGGGGAACATTGAATCGTTTTCGGCGGTCATAGCAGCCGGCGCCGCTGGAGGCAGAGGACTCGTCTCCGAGATCAGAGCCAGATGGCCCCCAGCCGGAAGAGGGAGGAGAATATTTTCCGGAAGAGGCCCCGTCCGTTCCAGTCCTCCATGGTATAGAGGGCGCTCTCCGCCATGACGTGGTCCAGATCCTCCAGCAGATCCTCCACCACCGGCATATGATACAGCAGCACGCCGCATTCGTAGTGCAGCTGGAAGGTGCGGTAATCCATGTTGGTGCTGCCGATCAGCATGGTCTCCCGGTCTGCCAGAACGCTTTTGGCGTGGAGAAAGCCAGGGGTGTATTTGTAGATCTTCACGCCGTGGCTCAGCAGCTCTCCCCAGTAGGTCTCTGCCACCATATAGGTGAACTTGTGGTGGTCCGGAATGCCGGGGATCAGCAGCCGGACATCCACCCCCGCGTCGGCGGCGATGCACAGGGCCTTCTGCATGGACTCCTCCACGGCGTAGTAGGGAGTGGTGATATACAGCATCCGCTGGGCGGAGGAGATCAGCTGGAGATAGGTTTCCTCAATGGGGTTGTCCGGATTGTTGAGAGGTCCGTCCGTAAAGGGCTGGCAGAAGCCGGAGAACGGGGGCATCTGATGGCGGGAGCGGTAGTAGTCGTCCTCGTTGGGCAGGGCGCGGCCCATCATCCGCCACATCTGGATGAACTGGGCGGCAAAGCCCCAGGCCCCCTCGCCCTCCACGCGGACGCCGCTGTCCTTCCAATGGCCGAAGCGGATGATGAGGCCCGCATACTCGTCCGCCAGATTGATGCCGCCGGTCCAGGCGTAGTGCCCGTCCACCACGGCGATCTTCCGGTGGTCCCGGTAGTTGAAGTAGATGCGGTTGACATAGCGGTGGACGGGATTGAAAACCTCCACCTCGATCCCGGCGTTCTGCATGGCCTGGAGGGTCTCGTCGGACAGGCGGGTCAGGTTGCCGAAGTCGTCGAAGATGATATAGACCTCCACGCCGGCAGCGGCCCGCTCCCGCAGAACGGAGAAGATCCGGTCCCACAGCTGGCCCTCCGCCAGAATGTAGTACTCCAGAAAGATATACGTCTCCGCCCGGCTGAGGTGGTCAATGAGATCCTGGAAAAAGGCGGCGCCGTCTCCGAAATACCGGGCATCTGTGTTTCGGTAGAGAATGAAGCCCCGCTTTTGGAGGTAGGCGGCAAGCCGTCCCCAGGCAGGGGACTGACGGCGCAGCTGGGCCAGATTCTTCTCACTGGCAAGGTGCTGGCCGTGCCGCAGAGGGATGGGGGGAATCTGGCGCAGGCTCAGGCTCTTGGCCTGATGGGTGCCGCCCCACAGGCAGAAGAGGAGCATGCCGGACACCGGCAGGGCCAGCAGCAGGCACATCCAGGCCAGTTTGTAGGTGGGACTGCCGGGGCGCTGATAGACCCGGATGGCCACAATGACGCCGGCCAGCTCCAGCATGGAGTAGACATAGGTGGCTTTCTCCTGCAAAAAATGGGTCAGAAACAGCGTGGTGCCGATCTGGGCAATCACCGTCAGGGCGCACATGCCGATGCTGGTGGCGGCGGAGATGCGACGCTCCGTCCGTTCGGTGGTTCTGGGCAGATTTTTGTGCATGGTCTCCGCCTCCTCTCATTCTCTCAGCTTTTCATGCTATCCTCCTATTATACAAAAAATCAGGCTGGCACGCAACCGTTTTTCTGTGAACAATTCTGAAAAAGCCAGGGCCCCGCTGAAAGCGAGGCCCTGGCTCCGTTTGCCGAACAGCCGCCGTACAGAGCCTTCAGGCCGCCGGCAATGCGGGGAGAGCGCGAGGCGGCGGCCCTGGCCCCGTGCCGGGTAAGATGCCTGCAAACGCCCGCGCCGCAGACGTCTGCTCAGCGTTTTTCCCGCAGGAGGCTCTGCTTGATGTCCCACAGCTTCTGACTCAGGTCCACGTAGTAGGTATGGGGATTTTCAAAACGCTTGACCTCGTCCCAGAGGGTGTCCACTTGTTCCAGACAGTATTTCTGGATCTCCGGCAGAGAGGGGCGGTCATAGACCAGAACGCCGCCCTGGAACACCGGACGCAGCAGAGGAGCGGCGGTGAAATTGGTGTAGGTCTTGCGCTTCCAGGTGGCCTGGGGATCGAACAGCTCCAGGGGCTGGGATTCGTCCACCGTCTCGTCCCAGACGGTGATGTAGTCCGCCTCCGCCTTGCCGGTGGCGCTGTCAAAGATACGGTAGACTTTTTTGAAATGGGGATTGGTGATCTTGCCCACGTTTTCGCTGACTTTGATCTTGGGGATGATGCTTCCCCCGCCGTCCTCCACGGCGGCCAGCTTGTACACCCCGCCAAACACCGGCTCACTGCGGGCGGTGATCATCCGCTCACCCACACCGAAGAGATCGATCTCCGCGCCCTGCTGCAGCAGGTCCCGGATGATATACTCGTCTAGGGAGTTGGAGGCGGAGATCTGGCACGACTTCCAGCCGGCGTCGTCCAGCATCTTCCGGGCCTCCCGGCTGAGGTAGGCGATGTCGCCGGAGTCCAGCCGGATGCCGCACTTTGTGATGCCCAGGGGCTTTAGCACCTCGTTGAAGGCCCGGATGGCGTCCGGCACGCCGGATTTCAGCACATTGTAGGTGTCCACCAGCAGTGTTGCGCTGCCAGGGTAGATTTGGCAGTAGGTTTTGAAGGCCTCATACTGGCTGTCGAACATCTGGACCCAGGCGTGGGCCATGGTGCCGCCGGCTGGAACGCCGTACAACTGGTCCGAAATGGTGCATGCCGTTCCCCTGCAGCCGCCGATATAGGCCGCCCGGGCGCCGGTGACGGCGGCGTCGGCCCCCTGGGCCCGGCGGGAGCCGAATTCCAGCACCGTGCGCCCCTGGGCCGCCCGGACGATGCGGTTGGCCTTGGTGGCGATGAGGCTCTGGTGGTTCAGGGTCAGCAGGACAAAGGTCTCGATCAGCTGGGCCTGAATGGCGGGGGCCCGGACCGTCAGGATGGGCTCCCCGGGGAAGATGGGCGTTCCCTCCGGCACGGCCCAGATGTCGCCGGTGAAGCGGAAGTGCCGCAGAAATTCCAGAAATTCCTCGGAGAACAGTCCCCGGCCCTGGAGGTACCGGATGTCGGCCTCCTCGAAACGCAAGTGCTCAATATAGTCGATCAGCTGCTCCAGTCCTGCGCAGATGGCGAAGCCGCCCTTGTCCGGGATATCCCGGAAAAAGACGTCAAAGTAGGTGATCCGGTCCTGAAAGCCAGACTGGAAATAGCCGTTGCCCATGGTCAGCTCGTAGAAGTCGCAGAGCATGGTCATGTTCAGTTTTTCTTCCGTTTTCATAAGTGCCTCCACACACAGCGGCGCACCCTGCCGCTGCTTTCCGGCGGGCGATTGCCGCCGGTCAAAGTTAGATGTATTATAAGACCCCTGGACGGGAAAAGCAATCTTTTTTCCCGATTCCGATTGACAACCCGCCTCCGCTCTTTTATGATGGGGATATTCCAGAGACAGAGACGGCGGGGCTCTGCCCGCCGGCGGGGAAGGGGAAAGCGGATATGAGCGTGATCCTGGGAATCGACATCGGCGGCTCCACCACAAAGATTGTGGGGCTGCGGCCGGACGGCGGCATGATCTCCATGCTGCGGGTCCGGGCGGAGGATCAGGTGACCAGCCTGTTCGGCGCGCTGGGCAACTACCTGACCACCAACGGTCTGACCCTCTCCGATGTGGAGCGGGTGGTCCTCACCGGCGTGGGCACCTCCTATGTGGAGGGGGACATCTACGGCCTGCCCACCTGCCGTGTGGACGAGTTCTCCGCCAGCTGCGCGGGGGCACTGTCCCTGTCGGAGCAGGAGCGGGGCGTGGTGGTGACCATGGGCACCGGCACCGCCTTCCTCTGGGCGGAGCGGGATGGCACGGTGCGCCACCTGTGCGGCAGCGGCATCGGCGGCGGCACCCTGGGGGGGCTTTGCCGCAAGCTGGTGGACATGGAGCGGTTCGGTCAGATCAAGCGTCTGGCGGAGCAGGGGGATCTGAGCCATGTGGATCTGACCATCCGGGACATCTCCAAAAACGCTGCCGCCACCCTGGACCCGGACATGACCGCCGCCAATTTCGGCAATCTGGCTGAGGACGCGGCCCCCGCCGACCTGGCCGCCGGGGTGGTGAATCTGGTGCTCCAGGCCATCGGAACCATGACGGTGCTGGCCTGCCAGGCCTGCGGAGCGGACACGGTAATCCTCACGGGGTCCATGACCACTCTCTCCCAGGTGAAGCCCAATTTCCGGCTCTTTGAAAAGCTGTACGGCTTCCATTATATTGTGCCGGAGAACGCCACCTTTGCCACCGCCATCGGCGCTGGGCTGTGCAGCCTGCGGCAGCAGTCCTGAGACAGAGGAAAGACAGAAGAAGAGGAGAACCGCCCGGCGCAGTGCGCACCGGGCGGTTTGATGCGTTTTGTGGAGGGGGTTACTCCCCGTCTTCCTCTTCCTCGTCCAGGCCCTCCAGATCGAACTCCAGCCGCTCGCCGCAGTTGGGGCAGAGGACCTCGCCGTCCTCCAGGACGGACTCGTCAAAATAGATGGTCTCCTCGCAGGTGGGGCAGGTGGTGGCGTAGCACTCCTCGTCCTCGTCCAGGTCGTCGTAGTAGTACTCGCCGTCATCCTCGTCATCCTCGTCCCACTCGTCGAAGATTACGTTCTCCACGTCCTCCAAGTCATCGCTGACGGCGTCCAGCCCGTCGGCCAGCTCTGCCTGCTCGTCTTTGATATCCTCCAGTTCCAGGGCGATGTCGTCCAGCGTGTCGATGATGGCGGCCAGCAGCTTGCCTACTTTTTTGTCGGTGTCCAGTTCCATGCCTTCGGCCAGTCCTTTCAGGTAAGCGACTTTTTCAGTGATTTCCATAACAGCAGCTCCTTTCATTGCTCAGGTGATTGGTAGTGGTGAGTTTGTTCCCCGCGTCCCGGCGCCCGCAGGCGCTGAGGACGGGGCCTGGGAACCGCAGGTTCCCGGTTGATCCGCAGGGGAGGCCCTGAGAAGACGAACGCGCCGGAACCCGTGCGCTCTGGGGCGGGACAGAGGGACCGCAGAGCCGGACTTTCCCGGCGGAGCGTAAAGGGGGGACGTCAGTCCCCCCTTTATGATCATTCCTTGCAGCGTCCCAAATACTCGCCAGTCCGGGTATCCACCTGAATCTTCTCGCCCTCATTGATGAACAGGGGTACCTGAATCACGGCGCCGGTCTCCAGGGTGGCCTTCTTGGTGACGTTGGTGGCGGTGTCGCCCTTCACGCCGGGCTCGGTCTCAGTGACCTCCAGGTCCATGAAGTTGGGGACTTCCACGGTGAACACATTGCCCTTATAGCTCACCAGCTTGCAGACGGTGTTTTCCTTCATGAACTTGAAGGCCTCGCCCAGCACGTCCCGGTTCAGGGGGGACATATCGTAGGTCTCGGGGTCCATGAAATAATACAGGTCGCCGTCGTTGTAGCTGTACTCGGCGTCCTTGCGCTCTACGCTGGCCTGCTCGAACTTGGCGGTGGGGTTGAAGGACTCCTCGCGGATGGCGCCAGTGATGACGTTTTTATACTTGGTGCGCACAAAGGCGGCGCCCTTGCCGGGCTTTACGTGCTGGAAGTCCACCACCAGCATGGGCTTCCCCTCCATCTCGAAGATCAGACCTTTCCGGAAATCGCCAGCGGTAATCGTAGGCATAATAATACCCTCCTCACAAAATCTACGAGAAAACGACCTGTGGGAGGACATTTTCTCTGTCTTTTCTATGATCTGGTAATTTGATCATTCCTATTCTACCGTATCTTGTCCCGTATTGCAAGTATTTTTCCACCGTTCAGCCGGAATCGGCTGAAAAAATTTGGCTTTCCCCAGCAGGCCCGCTTGGAACGGGGCTGACCGGAGAGGGATTGGCGGTGTGGACTTGCTGCGGAGAAACGGAAGATATGCAATATGCTTTTTCACGCGGCGCTGTCTGCCGTTCGCCTGTTTTCCGGGGCCCCGGAATTGGGCAAAAGCCGTTACCGGCTTCTCCTTCGGCTCACCGCCTTGAAGGGCGCCTGTAAGGCGTGGAGCACCCTCTGCCACAGCGTCACGGCTCCGCCCACCGGTTCCACCATCAGCGCCAGAACCCCGGCCCGGTTGGCCGCCAGCATGTCTGTCAGCAGCTTGTCGCCCAGCATGGCGGTATGGGCCCGGTCCGCTCCGGCCCGGGCCATGGCGGCCTCCAGACCCTTTGTGGAGGGCTTTCCGGCGCGGCCCTGGTAGGGGACTCCCAGATCGGCGCAGAACTCCGTCACCCGTGTTCCGGAGCGGTTGTTGGACACGATCATCAATCCGATGCCCGCTTCCGCCAGGGCAACGATCCAGTCCCGCAGGGCCTGGTCGGGCCGGCGGGTGGATTTGGCGGCCAGAGTGAAGTCCAGGTCGCTGAGGAGCAGGGTAATGTTCTGCTCCCGCAGGTATTCAGTGGTAATATCCCCATAGCGGTCAAAGACCCGGTGGGGAATCAGGGAAAACGGCATAGGCTTCTCCTCACTCGCATAGTATATTCACATAGTATACCAGTCCAAACCCATCTGCACAAGGGGGAGATTACATTGCAGACCTATCTGGCCGTGACACCGGAGGAATTGCGGGAGGCGGGGAAGTACGGCCGTGCCTTCGCCCATGTGGCCTACCGCATCGGCTCGGGATCCACCATGCTGCGGCAGAACCTGCTGCTCCAGACCCGGGGTGGTCTGCTGTCTGTCAGTGACCGGGAGGCGCCCCTGATCGAGGACCCCCAGGCACTGTGCGCGGCGGTGCTGAGGGAGTGCGGGCGGCGGGGGTACGGCGGCGTCCTGCTGGACTTTGAGGAGCGGCCCCGCCGGGACCGGCTGGCCTTTGTGGAGCGGCTGGGGCAGACCCTGTCCGCCGGACGGCGGGCGCTGTACCTGCCGGAGAGCTACGCCCGGGCCACGACGGCGGGCATCCCGCTGCTGTGCACCGCCATCTCCGGGGGGAATTTTTCTCAGCACCTTCAGGAGGCCGCCGCGGCCCAGGGGGGCGCGTCCCGTCTGGCTCTGGACGTTCAGCGGCTGCGGATGGACTTCCGCCTGCCGGCCCGCTCCGGGGAGGGGGAGCCTTTGACGGAGGAGGACTTCCGCCGCCTGACAGAGCGGGAGCGGCCCTCGGTCTTCTTCTCCCAGGACCTCTGCGCCCGGTATTTTACATACAGCCGGGAGGGGGAGACCCACTTCGTCCTCTTTGACGATGCGGACACATTGTCACAGAAGCTGCGCATCGGAAACGCCATGGGCTTCTCGGCGGCCTTCCTCATGTGGCCGGAGGTGAAGGACGTCGCGGGGAAGCTCTTCCCCCAGAGCGGGAAATGAGGCGGTCAAAGCCGTCTTCACGTTTTTTCGCTTCAAACCTTTCAAACACAAAGGAGGCCGCGCCATGGGCGCGGCCTCCTTTGTGAGACAAAGATCAATAGTAGCGCTTTTTGTTCTTGCGGGCAGCCTCAGACTTCTTGCGCCGCTTCACGCTGGGACTCTCGTAGTGCTCTCTTTTCCGAACCTCGGCCAGAACGCCAGCCTTGGCGCAGCTGCGCTTGAACCGCTTCAGTGCGCTGTCGATGGATTCGTTTTCCTTCACATGGATCTCAGACATCTATATTTCCCTCCCTCCGAGGTATCCGGCTTTTTCCAGGATACTTTAAGGGCCATACATATCATATATTATGGCTTTAACGTATGTATTATACAAAGGGAATACCCTGTTGTCAAGAGAAATTGAAAAAATATCTTAAAAAAGAGCGGGAGCCGCAAAACTTTTGCGGCTGTTCGACGAAAAAGCCTTGAAGGTTCTTTTTTTTGTGCTATACTTGAATCAGTCAACCCCTATGAACAAAAGGAGGCAGAAGGATATGGGATTGTTTGGAGGACAGACAAAGGCAGCTGACCAGACGGATTATCAGTATGCCCCGGAGGAGCAGGAGGAGATGCCCCAGCTTCCGGAACCTCACACCAATACGGTGATTGCCAAGGATCTGACTGTGACCGGCACTCTGCGGGGCGACGGCGTGGTTCAGATTGAAGGCAGAGTAGAGGGAGAGGTCAGCCTGAAGGGCTACGTGATCGTGTCTGATACCGGAGTCATCAAAGGCCCGGTCGAGGCGGATGTCATCCGGATTGCCGGCAGCGTGGAGGGAAATATCATCGCCCACGACCATCTGCGGCTGGAGAAGACAGGCTCTGTGGTGGGGGATGTGACCACCGTCTCCTTTGTCATTGAGGACGGGGGCAGGCTGAACGGCCGCACCACCATGATCAAGGAGACGTCTGCCGCGCGGACGGACATACGGCCTGGAACCGGCGGCGAAGAGGAGATGTCCCTGTAAGAGGCGTACATGGAAGCCCGGCGGAGCCCTCCCGGCCCCGCCGGACTTTTTGAGCGGGCTGGGCGCGGCTGGACTGGCGTACCTATGTCCGAGGAGAGAAGCTGCTATACTGCTGTCTTAAAAATCGAGACCTGTCATTCGGTTACAGGTTCTATTGGGAGGATGGGATTTATGGATCGCTGCGCATTGGCATATGAATATCACAGGAAGGGCTACAACTGTGCCCAGTCCGTGACGGCCGCCTTCGCGGACCTGACGGGCTGGACGCCGGAACAGCTGTTTTCCGCCGCGGGGAGCTTTGGCGGCGGCTATGGCGGCAGCCACGAGGAGGCCTGCGGGGCCGTCAGCGGGGCGCTGCTGGTGCTGGGGATTCTGTTCCCCCATACCGGAGAGGGGGACATGGAGGCAAAGCGGAAGATCTACGCTTTGTCAAAGGACTTCCGCCGGCGCTTTTTCGAGACCTTTGGCAACACCCGCTGCGGGGAGCTGCTGAAGGCCCGGCCCGGGCTCTCGGAGCGGACAAAGGCGGCCCAGCGGCTGGGCATCACCGGCCACTGTGACATCATGATCACCACGTCGGTGGAGCTGCTGGAGGAGCTGCTGCGGGAGCAGGGAAAGCTCTAAACCAGGCAAAGACCCCGGAGGACATCGGTCCTCCGGGGTCTTTTGTCAGTCTGTGGTGGTCTCGTAGGGCCAGTTGATGATGCCTCCGAAGTCCGCCACATTGGCATAGCCCATGTCCGCCAGCTTCTCCGCGGCCTCGGCGCTGCGGCGGCCGGAGCGGCAGTAGACCAGGACCTCCGCATCCTTGTCAAAGGGGAGGGGGAGGCCCGGTGTGATGTCCTCGCTGGGCAGGCACACAGCCCCGGGGATGTGCCCCTCGTCAAACTCTGCCTGAGTGCGCACGTCCAGCAGGATGACGCTGTCATCCTCGTCCAGCCGGGCCTTGGCCTCCTCCGCCGTCAGGGTGAGGTATTTTTGGCTGGCTTTCCTGGGGGCGGGAACGTTGGGTGTGGAGCGGGCAGCGAAGAACTTGATGATGGCCATGCCGAAGCAGATGACGGCGGCCAGAAGAAAGAGATTTCTCATTGGTATATTCCTCCTGTTTTGGGGATTGATGGAACCAGTATACCCCAAACGGAGGAAAAAGGGAAGACCCTTCCTGCGCTGCCGTTTATTCGCCCGCCTGTTCTCTCTGATACGCCTTGTACCAGGCCTTTATATCCATGTCCAGATAGGAGTCCAGCGCCTGGCGAATCGCCTCATATTTCGGGCCGTCTGACAGGAAGACGGTATTCGCCGCCTCCTCCGGGAAGCAGGAGCGGATCTCCGGCTCGTACAGGCCGCCGCCGTGGGGCTGCCAGATCTCCGTCGCCTGGTAGCGGTCATTGACATAAGAGAAGGAGACGGCCATAGCGGTGCTGCCGCCGGTGACCAGCTCATAGCTGTCCTCCGTCAGCTCGTAGTCCCCCCAGGACACCAGAAGGTAGGCGGTGCAGCTGCTGCCGCCCCGCTGGGTGTCCAGCAGGTAGTAGGCCACGCTGTGGTGGTCGTATTCGTGGGCGGAGGCGTTCTGCCGCCAGTAGCGCAGAGACGCGTAGATGGCGCTGGTCAGGTGGGAGTGAGATTCCCCCAGGCCGTAGGCCTGGATGCCGGTGTGGTCCAGGAGCTTTTGGAAGAGGGCGGAGCCGTGCTCGTCCAGGTCCCGCTGGGTCCACACGGTGGTCTGGATTTTGTCCCGCAGATCCATCTGCAATTCCTGGGGCCCCTGGTTGTGAAAGGCGTCCAGGGCCGTGAGGACCGCCTCCTGCTCCTCCTCCGGGTAGGTCCCCAGAAGGTTCAGGGTGCGGGTGCCCAGCATGGAGAGCAGCGTTTCATCGTCGATCTGGGAGGGGCGGAGACGCTGATTTTCCAGCAGTACCCGGGCGATCTCCGCCTGAAAGCCGGGAGAATCTGTGGAGAGGTCATGGGGAATATCGCTCTCCAGCAGGGTGTAGTGTCCGTCCTCCAGCAGGAACAGCAGATAGGGGGAGGCGGACACCAGGCCCTTGACCCAGCCGTCCTCCGTGAAGTCCATGCCCCCCGCCAGGACCACCTTGTCCGGCTGGGAGGGGTGCAGCTCAAACCCTGCGGAGTAGACGGGCAGGTTCAGGCCGTAGGTTGAAAAGCCTGACACCCGGGTGAGGCCGGAGAGCCGCCACCCGTCGTACAGGGCGGGTTCCCGCAGGAACTCGACCAGGTTGGCCTGGCCCAGCTGGAAGACCGCCTCCGCCACCTCCGCCGGGGCCAGGGCCTCAATATCGGCCAGGGTGGGGCGGAGGGGGCCTGCCGCCGGGGCGGCCGCCTGATCCGTCAGCCGCTCCCACAGCGCCGCGCCGCCCTCGGTGAGGTCCGAGATGTTGTCGAAACTCCGGGCGTAATACTGGTACAGCTCCTCGTGGCTCCAGCCGCTGCTGCTGCCGGAAAAGGCGATGTGGATCTCAATGAGACCGTCCAGCGCACTGCCGTAGGTGGAGATGAGATAGCTTCGCAGACGGTCGATGACAATCTCGCCGTCCTCCCGCTCCGCCATGCTGTTGAGGAAGGAGGCCTCGTTCATCAGGATCATGTCCGCCAGTACCTCCCCCTCCAGGTCCGTCAGGGGCACCACGCCCAGCCCGTCCAGCTGGTAGGCCATGTCGGTGCGGAACAGTTCCATACCGGGGGCGCAGTCGTTCTCCATGGCGGAGCAGAGGTAGCGCCGGGGACCGTCCGCCGGGAGGAGGAAGTAGAGATAGGTGCACCCCGGGTAGGTGTTGCAGTGCCACGCGTCCTCCGTCAGGTAGCTGCCCCCCGCCAGGATAACCCGCTCAGGCGTGGTGGTGTGGAATTCATAGTTGATTTGCCAGATCTCAATCCGCTGGCCTCCCAGGAGCTCGGTCCAGGGGCCGCCCTGGACCTCCAGCCGCCAGTCGTCGTACTCTGCCGGGGTGCCCCACATCTCCCCGTCCCCGCCGGTGACGCCGGTGTGGGTCCGGGCGTACTCGTAGCGGTTATGGACCTCGGTCCTGGCGGCCTCCAGCACGTCCTCCGGGGCCTGAACGCCTCCCTCCATCACGTGGTCCGCCACGGGCCGGTCACCGTCCTTGTAAAGCAGCAGGTTCTCTCCGTCGAAGTACAGCTGCCGCACGGCGGTGCCGGTGGCCTGACCGCCGCCGAATTCCTCCGGCAGAACGGCGTCAGGGAAGGGGACCTCGGCGTTGAGATACAGGGATCGCCCGTATTTGTCCCAGTAGGTGGGATAGAAGGAAACCGGGTCCGTCCACCGCTCTGCCAGAAGGGAGAGGACGTCGGCCTCGTACAGCTGCCCGTCCCGCTGGAAGAAGATCTGGACATCGTGGATCCCGGCGGAGACCAGCTCCCATGTTCCGTCGCCGTCCAGGTCCGTTTCGATGACGGAGTCGCCGTAGGCCCGGGCCAGCAGATACGGCGTGCCGCCGCTGTCCACGGTGTAGTAGTCGTTGAAGGTGGTGTAATACTCGCCGTCCTTTTGGAACTTATAAGAGATGACCACGCCGTAATGGCCCAGGAGCTCATAATAGTCCTCTACAGCCACGCTTTGGATGTTTTCCGGCAGTGTGAGGAAGCACTTGAGCTCCGATCCTGTCTCCAGGGCGGCGCAGCAGTTCCCGTCGGTGGAGCGGTAGACCCGGAAGGTCTGGTCGTAGACGTCCCAGACCTCCAGTGTCTCCGCCACATCGCCGGAGCGGACCGTTACCTCCATCGCCTGGGGCTCATAGGGCTTCAGGCTGTCCAGGGGGATGGTCATCCAAGGATCTTCCACCGGGTAGTCCGGGGGAATGGCGGGCATCTCCGAGAGAGTGTGGGAACGGAACCAGTATCCGCCGTCCTCCCGCTCTTCCAGCGTCAGGCAGAAGGCTCCGTAGCCGCCGTATTGGAAGTCTGCGTAATAGAGGCGGATGGTACTGCCCTCCCGCTCCCCGACGAAGAAGTCGGGAATGGGGACACTGTTGGTGTCACCGTGGAAGAAGTAATAGGCGTCGTACTCCGGCAGGTATTGGAAGCCGTCCAGATCCACCTGGTTTGTTTCGGCCAGGGTCAGGCCGGTGTGCTCCAGAAGCGCCGCGTCC
This sequence comes from uncultured Oscillibacter sp., assembly GCA_910584075.1. GTDB lineage: Bacteria > Bacillota > Clostridia > Oscillospirales > Oscillospiraceae > Oscillibacter. The sequence continues at coordinate 3,910 of CAJTZI010000027.1, read as the reverse complement.
ATGTCCGCAGCCGTGAACTTGGTCAGATCCACCCCCGGGTTCTCACCCCCGGCCGCGGCCCGCCGCTCCGCCTCATCCGTGACATCCGGCAAACCGACGCCGTTGTAGAAGAGGGAGAAGAGGTTGATGTCCTCCGGCGATGCGTAGAGGCAGGTGAGGAACTGCTGCCGGATGTTGAACCCGTTTTCTCCATTGAAGAAGTCCTCGTTGAAATACCGCATCTCCTCTCCTGTGAGAGGTCCGTCGGCCCGGGGATTACTGCTGCCGCCGGGTTCCTCCGGCGCCTTGGTGGCCGCCCCGGTGAAGGTGGCGGCGCATACCACAGCCGTCAGGGCGATGACGGCAAAGAGGGCAACGCCCACGGTGCGGCGGCTCTCGGCAATGCGGGTGACCCGGTCTTTCAGCTGTTTTTTCCCTGCCGTCATGGTGGTGGCGGACAGCAGGGGATTGGAGGGCCCCCGCCGCACGGGGATGAGGGAGAGGAGGGTTTTGCCGTAGGGGATGCGCTCCGCCTCTCCTAGATGGAGGATGGCACCTTCGTCGCAGGCCAGCTCGCAGTCGTTTTTGCTGGCGATGGCGGCGGCCCACACCAGGGGGTTGAACCAGTACACAGCCAGACACACCGCCCGCAGAAGGGACCACAGGGGGTCCAGATGGCGGGCGTGGGTCTCCTCGTGGGCCAGCACATGGCGCAGGGATTCCGGCGAGGAAACAGCGGCGGGGGTCAGGTAGACGGTGGGGCGGAACAGCCCGAAGAGGCAGGGGGAGGACAGGCTCGATTCCACCAGATATACCCGGCGGGGGCAGTTCTCCACCGCATAGGGTGTCCGGTGTTTCCGCAGTTTCCGCCAGAAGAGGAGATTGGAGAGGAGGAACCAGACCGCCATAACGGCGATGCCGGCATACCAGACGGGGCGGAAGAGGTCTTTCAAGGGGATCTGCCGTTGGTATTCCGTGCTATTCTCCACCGGGGTGTTGTGGACATCCCTCTGGGAAAATGTGAGGGTGTTGTCCGGTGTGGCGGGGCCCACCACCACCTGTGGGGAGTTCGTGACGATGACCGGCGCGCCGGTGGGACTCATAATGTCGACACGATTGGGCGCGAGATAGAGGGATTCCATATTCCGGGTCACCGGCTCCGCCGCCGTCAGCACGTTGTGCTCCAGGGCGGGCAGGTTGGCAGGCACCAGCAGCCGCACCAGTACCAGCCCCCACAGGGCGTACTGGGCCCGCCGGGAGATGGACTTCCGGAACACCTGCCGCAGAAGCAGCAGCGCCGCGATGAGCGCCGAGGATGTGATCAGGATCTCTTTCATAATGGGTTCCTCCGTTCAGGCGCCGGGGACGTCCGCCGGGCCGCAGGGGACGTTGGACACAAATTTGTATTCGCCGCCTTCCCCCAGCCGCAGCGTAACGCACTTCCAGCCGTCGGCAAAAAACGCGTCCTCGTAATAGAGATGGACCAGGCCGTCCTTCCGCTCCCCGGCGGCGATGTCCACATGGGGCCGGACGTTGGTGTCCCCGTGGAAGTCGTAGTAGGCGTCATACGCGGGGAGATGCACGAAGCTGTCCAGGCCTACCCGGTTGGTCTCCTCCAGCGTCAGATCCATGCTTCTCTCCAGGGCGGCGTCCATGGCTCCGGCGGAGCACTTGGTCAGGTCCGTGTCCGGGCAGTCGCCGCTGTATCCCTCCCGGATCACCGTCTCCCGCTCCGCCTCGCTCACGTCCTCCCCGGTGCCGTTGTAAAACAGCTGGTAGAGGTCGATGTCCGCCGGGGACTCGTAGGTGGAGGACAAAAACTGGTTGCGCAGCGGCACGGCCTCGTTGTTGAAATAGATTTCATTGAAAAAGGCCAGCTCCGTCTCCCCCAGGAGGCCGTCCACGGGGCCCGGCTCCACGACCGGCTGATCCCGGTCCTCCGGTTCCTCCTTTGGGGGATTGGGGATGGGGGAGACGGCAGGAGGCTCCGGAGACGGTTCCGCCGGGGCGGGGGCGCTCCTCTGCCCGCAGCCGGACGTCAGGCACAGCATGGCTGCAAGCAGGGCCGCAAATATGGGAAAAGCCTTTCTCATTTCGTCTCGCCTCCCGCCTGTTCCAAAATTGCCGACAGCTCCGCAATGTCCGATTCCGTCAGCTGGCGGCTCTCCACCATGGCGCTCATCATCAGCCCCAGGCTGCCGCCGTAGACCTTGCCCAGGAAGCTCTCCGTCTCCGCCCGGGCGGCGTCCCGCCGGTCCATGACCGGGAAGTACCGCTTGGCCCGCTCCCCCTCCTCGTGGCGGACGGCCCCCTTGGCCTCCAGCCGGGAGAGCATGGTGATGACAGTGTTCTTGCTCCAGCCGGTGTCCGCTTTCATCGCCGCCGTCAGCTCCGTAATGGTCCTGGGGGACCGGCTCCACAGGCAGTTCATCAGCTTCCACTCGCTGTCTGAGAGACTGATTTTCATAAACACACCTCCTAGGTATACGTCTGTCTACCTATACCATAACACAGAGGTAGACAGATGTCAACCACAAAACGGTAACAAAAAACCAAAAAGGTAACAGAGGCCGGGGAGAAAGGGAACAAGCGCCGCGCGAGAGATCGCGCGGCGCTTGCGGGAGATTTGAAATTGTCAGCTTCCCGCCGGACGGCAAAAATAGGGACCGCACTGGACCTCGTGGGTGTGGGCGCAGGTCCAGGTGAAGTCTCTGTCCACCAGGTACCAGTCCGCCCCGGCGTGGGACTCCGGCGGGCCCATGGACAGCGCCTCCGCCTTGGAGATGGGCCGCACCCGGGAGGCTCCCTGGGGGGGATGCTCATTATAGAATAAGTAGAATTCCTCCTCCGGCACCTCCGCCAGGGCCTTTTTGGCGTCTTCTCCCTCCAGGCAGGGGACCAGCTTCCAGGAGAAGAGGTGCCAGAGGTAGTTTCCGTCCGCCAGCACGTGCCTGCCCAGGTCCGCCTCGGAGACGCCCTCGGCGAAGGCGTCCAGCCACCGCTCCCGGACCCGCCGGATGTCGGTGGGGAAGACCTCCGTCCAGGGGACCATGGTAGCCACCAGCCGGTTGATGGGCTGGCCCAGCTGGTGGAACTTGGCCTCGTAATCCGTCATGACACCAACAGGGCCGTGCTCGTGGAGATTCCGGGTGACCTCCGACAGGGTGAAGCCAAACTGAGGGATCTCCTCTGCGGAGAACTCAAAGAGCCCCTGGTTGTCGGTTTTGAAGTGGATCTGCCCGCCCTCTTTCAGCACCTGGCGGTAGAGCTTCAAAAAGTTTCCGTGGGTCAGGCGGCGTTTGGCGTGGCGCCCGCTGGGCCAGGGGTCGCAGAAGTTGACATAGATGCGGTCCACCTCGCCGGGGGCAAAGAAGAAGGGCAGCTGGTCGGCGTCGGCGTCGATGAAGAAGACGTTGGAGAGCCCCGCCGCCGCGCACCGCTCCATGGCTACCACCATGGCGTCCGGCACCCGCTCCACGGCTGCGAACAGCACATCGGGCTCCGCCGCCGCCGTGCCGGCGGTGAAGCGGCCCTTGCCGCAGCCCAGCTCCAGCCGCACTTCCCGGGCCTGGGGCATCAGCTCCCGCCAGCGGCCCCGGCGGTCGTAGGGGTCCCGGATAAGGCGGTCTCCGCACCGCTCCATTCGGGGAATCAGATTCTTTTTTTTCCGCATACGCATATGGAAAATCCTCCTGGGACGCAAAATATCAGACCACAAGGTGTTGTATACGCTCCGCCATTGTATCACAGGAAATGGGCGGTGTAAATATTTTTTCGGCGTGCAGGCGGAGAGGGCAGGCGTTAATATTAGGTTACACAAGGTCAAGCGACCAAGTGTAACCTAATTTTTTATACATACAACCACCAAAACGTGCGAGGAGGGCCTGAAAAATGACAGTTACCAGCATTAGAGACGCCTGGGCAGAGGTGC
>CAJTZI010000026.1 GCA_910584075.1 uncultured Oscillibacter sp. | reverse complement strand
GGAGAAAGTCCCCCAGCCGCCCGCTGCCCTGGCGCAGCTGGCTTTTGCGGACGCCGGCCATCATGGCGGAGACCATCTCCCGGTCCGGCATTTTGCCCAGATACTCCTCCAGACACTCCCGCATTCGGGGGTCCCGGACGTCCGCCTCGTCCAGGAACTGGCGAAGAAACGCCTTGCGCACCTCGCCGCTGGTGATGGAATTGACCACCAGGTCGGTGAGATACACCACCTCCACCCCCTGCTGGCGCAGGCACTCGGCAAAGGCGTCGTGCTCCTTCTGCGCCTCCCGCAGGTAGGGGATGTCATCAAACAGCAGCCGCTCCAGATACTCCGGCATCAGGTTCTCCAGCTCTCCGCCGGGGCGGTGCAGCAGGACCTTTTTCAGCCGCCCGATCTCGGATGTGTTATGGATTCCAGTGTCCAAAACGGGTTCACTCCTTTTCCTGAGCCGGGAGAAGCCCGCAAGCGCTCCCGGCAATATGGTGGTTTGCTCTGGATTAGGGTCCCTGAAATTTTGGTTTTCATACGTCAGGCGGCAAAAGAAAAAGAGCGGGGAACGGCAAAACCGTTCTCCGCTCTTTTTTATTCTTTGACAGAATGACGGGCTCCCTCAGTCCCGCTGGGCCTGGAGGATCTTGCGCTGGATGGTAAACACCGCCCGCAGCAGCCGCTGCTGTTCCTGTTCGCTCAGGCCCTCAAATCTGCATCCGTACTCGTACTTGAAGCCCCTCCTGGGGACCACCCGCAGAACCTGGCAGACGACGGAGAAGGGCCGCTCATCCGGCAGCAGCTCCGTCTCCAGCTGAAAGCGGTCTCCCTCCACATACACATTCCGGCTCAGGACCCGGGCTCCGCCGGCGCTGATGTCCAGCACCTTGCACTCCGCCTGCTCCCGGCCCATGCCCCGGTAGTGCCCGCTGGGCATGACGCGGGCGTCCAGCTCGGTGTTCTGGCGGAAGAAGCTGCGGTTCTCCCGGTTCTGGAGGACCTCCAGGTTTTCGACCTGCCAGAAGTCCCGGGAGCTCTTGCCCACCGTCCCGTTCATACAAAAGGGCTGGGAATTCCGCTGAAAACCCCGGAGCTTGACCTTGCTGTTATACAGTGCCTGGGGAAGCGGGTCACCGGTGTCCCGCCGCAGCTCCAGAACGCCGCCGTCCAGGATCTTCATCCGCCCCACAAAGAGCAGGTGGTTTTCCATGGTCAAAACCTCCACCCGAATGCCGGAGGAGAGCTCCGGCGCCCCCTTGAGGCCCCTATGCTCTCCCGGCACTGCCTCCGCCTTCTCCGGTACAGTCCGCAGAGTCCCTTTGAAAAACCTCACGCGATCTCTCTCCCCTCTTCTCAGAGTGTCAGTACACGGTGCAAAATCACCGCCATCTCCGCCCGGCTGATCGACCGGGTGGGATTGATCCGCATATCGCTGCTGCCCTGCACCACGCCCAAGCTTACCAGCGCCGCCACAGAGTCCCTGGCGTGAGCGGCGATCCGGGCCTGATCCCGGTATGTGTTCAGGACCGTGCCGCCGGTGACCGGGACCTTTTCCCCCGCCGCCTTCATGGCACGGCAGATGATGGTCATGGCGCTCTGGCGGGTGATGGCGCTGTCAGGCCGGAAGCGGCCGCCGCTGCCCTCCACAATGCCCATGCTCTGGGCGGTGGCCACGGCACCGGCATAGGGGCTGCTGGCGGGCACGTCCGGGAAGCTGGAGACCTTGGCGCTGGTGTCAAAGCCGAAGGCCCGGCAGACCATCAGCGTGAACTCGCCCCGGCTGATGGACCGGGAGGGCCGGAAGGAGCCGTTGCTGTACCCGTTGGAGATCCCCGCGCTGCGGAGGAACTCCACAGAGGGCTTCGCCCAGCCCCAGCCGGTATCCACATCGTAGAAGGGCGTGGCGCAGTAGCTGGTGGAGATGTTGATGATCACACTGCCGCTGAAGGTCCCGCCCTGGGTGCTGTACCCGGTGTAGGGAATATTCACCTGTCCCTGATACCCCGCCTTGGCCACAAAGGACAGCTGTCCAATGGTCAGTCCGCTGCTGGCGGTGTAATTGGAGGTGGTGGTGGCGGGGGCCCCGGGGCGGCTGGGGGACTCATAGTTCATGTACAGCCTTCCCGCGCTCTCGCTGGGCAGGCTGCCAAAGCGGATATAGGACAGCGTGCCGCCCACGGCGGACTGGCAGGCGGCCTCAAAGTCCTGTGTCCGCAGGGCGATGGGGGCGGAGCTGCCGATGTAATGGGTGCCGTTGGAGTATCCGCTGTCCAGGCCGGCGTTTCCGATGGTGATCTCCACCGTGCCGGTGAACCGCTCCCCGCCGGTGCTTCTGGCGGTATACTGGAAGGAGGCCACGCCGTTGACATTGGCGCAGGCGAAGTAGATGTCATCCAGCAGGCGGCTGCCGCCGGTGCGGTAATAGTAGGTAGAGGTGGTGACCTGCGTACCGGTGTCCCGGCTGGCGTTATACTGGTAGTACAGCGTGCCGTACCGGCTGGCGGGGAGCTCAAAGCTCAGGTAGTTCAGATCGTCCCCCGTGGCGCTGCGGCAGGCGGCGTCAAAGTCGCTGGCACGGAACCGCACTACGCCGCCGCTGACGGTGGAGTAGCTCACCACCCGCCCGGTGCCCCGGCCCACGGCGATGGAGACGGTGCCCTCAAACTCCGCTCCGCTGGCATCCACGCCGTAGAAGGAGATAGACGCCGTGCCCTCATACCGGTTCTTGGGGACAAAGGTGACATCGGACACGCTGGGCGTTCCGCCCCGGTAGTACCGCGTGGAGGAGGAGACCCGGGTGCCGGTATTGCTGCTGCTGCGGTAATTGCGGTACAGCGTGCCCACACTGGAGGAGGGCAGGGTGAAGGTGATGTAGTTCAAAGAGGAGTCGTTGGCCCGCTGGCAGGCCTCGTTGAAGTCCTCCGCCCGGAAGGTCACCGGACTGCCCACGCCGGTGGTGTAGTAAACCGTTCCCGCCGCGTCGGTAACCAGGATGACCAGATTGTCCTTGTAGGTCTGGCCCGCCGAGTCATAGCCGGTGTAGGGTACGGTGACGGTACCGCTGAAATTGGCGGCGGGCACAAAGGTGATGTTGGAGATACGGCTGCCGGTGCTGCTGCGGTTGTAGCGTGTGGAGGTATCCACCCGGTTGCTGGAGGCGCTGGTGTAGTTGTAGTACAAAATCCCCTGGGAGGCGGCGGGCAGCTCGTCAAAATAGATGTAGCTCAGCGACCGGTCGTTGAAGTCCTGGCAGGCGTCGTTGAAGTCGCCGCCGTTCAGGCTCACCCTCTGGTTAATGCCGGTGGTGTACTCCACACCGCCGCTGCTCTCGCCGCTGGCGGAGTAGACATTGACGGTCATGGTGCCGGAGTAGCCGCCGCCGGTGGTGTCTGTGCAGCGGTAGGGGATGCTGACCGTGCCGGTGAAGTTCTCCGCCGGGACGAAGGTCACCTTCTCCAGGGAAGGAGTGCTGCTGAGATAGTACTTCGTGGCGCCGTCCACCTTCTGGGAGTACTGCCCGGGGGTGTAGTTGTAGTAGAGGACGCCCTTGTTGCCGCTGGGCTGGGTGAAAGTGATATAGCTTGCGTTGCGCCCCGTCTTCAGCTTGCACATATCCTTAAATTCTTTGGAGGTGAAATCCAGGGGCCGGTCCTTGGCCGTGCTGAGCATGATATCGCCGCTGTCCTTCACCGTGACATAGATGGTGCCGTTGAAGATCTCGTTCTTGGTGCTGCGGCCCACATAGCTGATCACAGCGGTCCCGTTAAACCCGCTGGCGGGGACATATTTCAGATCGGAGATAGACTGCTCTCCCCTGCTGGTGTTGGGGCTGACATAGTACGTCTCGCTGCCGCCCACGCCGTGGTTCGGAGTATCCGGAGAGATATAGCCGTAATGGATAATCCCCTCCCGGGTGGACACAGTTACGTTGCTGATGGATTTCAGATCCGCCTTACCGGTGGTCCCCTCCCGGGATGCCCCGTGCAGCTTGCTCAGAAGGTTGGAAAAATACAGCACCTCTCCGGCGTTGATGGCATCGTCAATGCGGACGGTGTTCTCCACCACCTTGACCTGGACGCTCTTTTCATAGTTTGTGCCGGGAGCGGACACGCGGACGGTGGTGGTGCCGATGGCAATGCCCACCACCTTGTCGTTGGCGCCGGAGGCCACGGTGGGGTCATCGCTGGTCCATACCAGCCTGCCGCTGGCCCGGCCATAGCCGGTGGCCACCACGGACTGGGACTGCCCCACTTTCAGCTCCACACTGCTCTCCGACAGAGAGATGCCGGAGACGGTAACCTCACAGCTGTCCACCGCGTTGGGGTTAGCGGCGGAAGCCGCCGTGATTTTCGCCGTGCCGGGGCTGACGGCGGTGACCTGGCCGCTGTTATTGACGGTGACCACCTTCTCGTCGCTGCTGACCCAGTTGATGGTCTTGTCGGAGGCCTCCGTGGGACTGACGGTCACAGACAGCGTCTCTTTCTGTCCGTCCCGCTCCAGAGACAGCGTCTTGCCCTGCATGGTCTGGACCACCGGGAAAACGGGGTCAATGCTGACCGCCGTGACGCCCACGGCCTCCTTGACCTCCACCGCGCACTTGGCCGTATGGCCGCCGTCGGCCGTTTTGACGGTGATCTCGGCGGTGCCCACTCCGCGGGCAATCACCGTGCCGTCGTTGGTCACCATCGCCACCGCGGTGTTGGTGCTGTCCCAGGTAACGTCCTTGTTTGCCGCGGCGGAGGGCACAACGGTGGCCGTCAGCTGTTCCCTGCCGCCCACGGCAAGGGCCAGCGCGGTCTTGTTCAGCGTTACGCCGGTGACCTTGGCAGCACGCACCGTAACGCTGCATTCCGCTTCGTCCACTGTCTCCCCATCCCGGGAAAAGACCGCCTTGACCAGCGCCGGCTCTCCGTCCGGTGTGGGGGCGACTGCCTGGATCTGCACGATGTTTCCGTAATTCTCTTTGATGGACACCGTGTCCGTGCCCGTCCACTCCACGGAGACTCCGCTGGGCAGCGGGCCGCCATTGACCTGGGCGGTCAGCTCAGCGGTCTGACCCACCTCCAGCGTCCAGGCGGCCGGCGTGATGGTATAGGCGTCCTCCGCCAGGGCGGCGGGAGCCAGAGAGAGCGCCAAGATCAGGGCCAGCAGCAGCGCCCCGGTCCTGCGCAGGAAAGTATGCTTCATGCCTTACACTCCTTTTTTCTTCCATAAGCCGGGAAGGGCGGGCGGTGCCGCCCGCCCTTCCGAAAGGGAATTATCTGTTGCCTCTGCCATCCCACTGCGGCGGGATGTTGCTCAGCGCGGCCTCATAGGTGTCGGTGTCCTTGTTATAGGTGATATTCACCGTTACATTGAAGCCGCCGCCCGTCGAGGGACGGTTCTCCCACTCGTCGCACAGGCCGTCCCGGAAGGTAAATACAAAGCTTCCTGTCGGGCTGGATGTTGTGCGGCTGAACGCCACCTGCCGTGTGGTTCTGGGGTCTCCTGTGGCGGACGCGACAGTCCACGGGTAAGCGTCCTCCACAATCAGAGACGACGCAATGTACTCTCCATCGGTATAGGAGCCCACACCTGTGGGGGTAACCGGCACCACCGGCTTATTCCCATCGCGGAAATAGATATCCTCTGTAAAGACGATCGTCACACGCTGGGTATAGGTCGTGTCGCTGGTCTTTTCCGTGTTCAGCGTCACGCTGGAGACCCGGGGCCACTCGTCGTCGGTAAACTGAATGTTGCCCACTGCGGAGAAGGAGGGTTCGGACCCCAGAGGACTCTCCGCAAACGCCAGGAAGGTAAACAGACCATTCTTGTTCTTGACATTAAAGGGTCTGGGCGTTGTCCACTCCTCTCCGCCGGGCACGGGGAACATGCCAATCGGGTCGATGATTACACTGGGGGGGAAGCTGGAACTGTTAATCACGCCATATAGGGAGTCTTTTGTTGCTTTTGAGGCATATTCGTCAAATATAGAACCCCTGATGCCCACTCCTGTCGTCGGATACCGGTCCATCAGCGCGTCCAGAACGGTATACGGGTTTCTCGGCGGTGTGAACGTCTTGCTGGTGTCCACTGTCCCGGCAGCTGTTGAGAAGTCCTTGTTCAAGAGATCGTATCCGCCCTGCACGATCAGCGTCGCCTTGACGTTTGCCGCCCGGTCCGTCCGCGCATAGCCGTTCTCTCCCACCACATTCAGCTCCAGAACCGGCTTTTTCACCGCTCCTGTCTTGAACTGGTAGCACACGGCCTTATCGGCCTTAACGCCGTTGGCGTCCTCGGTAACCAGATACAAAAGATAGTGGGTGTTGGCCTCCAGATTGGTCAGGGGAATCTGCTCCGCGGAGCCGCCCTGAACGGACTGGTTGCCCCGGGTCATGTCGTTGCTGTTGGCCCCGTCAGCCGTCACTAGGTTCACCTTGGGGTCGGTCAGCACCGCCAGCGTCTCCCCAGAATTCAGCGCGCCGCTGGAGTAGATCTGCGACAGATCCACTCTGCCGCTGCCGTCCTGGGGCTCTACACTTGCGCGGTAGGTGATCCCCGTCAGCCTTGTATACGTGGTGTTGTTGGCGTCCGTCCATTCCTCCTCCACATCTGTCAGCTCCGCGCTGTTTCGGACCTTCGCCCACAGATAGTAGACCTTGCCGGGACGGTCCGTCTTCACCCACAATGTGGCGGCGGTGTCGCCCGCCTCAATCTCCGGGTATCCGTCGATCAGCTCGGGGGCCTTGCCGGGCAGGGGAATGGTCACCGGGAAGGGCTTGGGAACGTTGATCTGCACCGCACCGCTGTTGAGGGCGGTCTCCAGGTTGGTGGTCCGGCCGTGGTCCCCGTAGCCCGCCAGGGCCTCGATGGTGTTCAGGTCTCCAGCCAGCACCATGATCTCCATGTTGATATTCTGGTTCGTGTCGTTGGGGTCCTTGTAGACGCTGTCGTCGTCAACGGCGATGGCAAACTCCATCCGCACCATTTCCTTCAGCTTGGGGAAATCGCTCTGGGTGCCGCCGGCGGGTGCGGTGATATAGCCGTCATAGCTGGCGTAGACCCTGCCGTCCGGCGCGCCGGCCACGTTGACGGGAATGTCCTCTCTGGCCACCTCCCATGCGCCCCAGTCGCTCCATTTTCCGTCCGCGTTCTTGGTGCTCGTGCGAACATAGAGGCTGTAAGTCATGGTGGTGTCGCTCCAGAAGAGCATATCCCAGTAGGTCTCATCGGAAACCGTGTCCGTGTCTGTGGGGGTCACGGTAAAGCTGCGGTCCACGGGAACTGTCGCATTGCCCACCTGAATGTTCCGCTCACTGCTGGCAGTCAGGTTTACCGTAGCAAACAGCGTGGTGAACTCCGGCAGCTTCAAAATGCCCCGGGTGGTGCCCTGCATCTGGTTGGGCTGGGGCGTGGCTGTGTCGTAGATGCCCTCCAGCTCGAAGTAGTAGGTGGCGCCGCTGGCCAGACCCAGGCCGCCCCCCTCCTGGGGGAAGGTGATGATCAGCTCGCCGGAGCCGGAGGCGTCCGGCTCCACCCGGGCCTTGGAGAAGTCGATCCAGCCGTAGGGGGTGTGCTCCGCCGTCAGCAGAATGGGCTGGTCCAGGGCCGGCTTATAGTACAGCCGGATGTGCTTTGTCAGCGCCGCCGCCAGGAGAGCGCTCTCCCCGCGGTTGTACAGGTCCAGGAACTTGCTGGGCTCCTGCTGGCTGGTGGCGTCGATGCCCTGCACCTCCTCGGAGAAGATCAGGCGGATGGAGGTGTCCGTGTAGGGGGTGGGGTGCTGGGTGTTGCCGTCGCTGCCGTCGTGGGTGAACTCCTGGGACACGGTGGGCCCCTGCTCATCCAGGGTGTTCACCTGCATGGGCGGCGTCAGGGTGGTGGTGTAGATGTTGAAGTTGCCGTCCCGGTCCTCCGCCACGTAGTAGAGGTCATAGGCCGTCTGGGGCGTCAGACCGGTGATGGTGAAGCTGACATCCGTGGACTCCCGGGCGGCATTGCTGCTGCCCCGCTTCACGCCCAGTCCCCGCTTGATCTGCATCTTGGCCAGCTCGTTGTTGGCCTGGCTGGGGGGCGTGCCCACCTCTTCAATATCCTTGGAATAGAAGGGCGTGCCCTTCTTCACGATCACCCAGTACAATGTGCCGGGCTCATCCAGGGAGTAGGTCATGGTGATGCTGGTGCCCGTCATGCCGGTGGCCTCCAGGCGCTGGATCACCGGCGGCGTCACGTCCTTGGTGGTCACGTTCAGCCGCCGCACCGCGGAGCTCTTGCCGCTGTCGGCGTCGTTGAGCCACAGGTACAGGGCGTAGGTGGTCTTCTCCTGGAGATAGGCGGTGTTGACCCTGGGAATCGTGTAGGCCGTGTTCTTCCGGAGCTCCATGGTGCCGTAGCCCAGGTTGCCCGCAATGGCGCCGGAGCGCATATCGTTGGCCGTGGGGGCGGAGGCGTTCTGGGGCAGCAGGGCGTAGTACAGGCGGCAGGTCTTGGTGGCCATAACCCGGGCCTGAACGATCTGCTCATTGTCCTCCGTGACATAGACCACCGCCTCCGGATAGCCGGTGGCAAATGCCGGTACGCTGTCGTCAGTTGTCGTAAAGGCCGTCACCTTCACCGGGCTGGCGTGGCCCCGCTCATCCACCAGCATGGCGGCGAGGTAATAGGAACCCTCCCGGGACAGGCCTGTGAGGCGGGCGGTCATCTCCGTCTTGGAGGCGGTGACATTGATGGTGCCGCTGCGCAGGATCTTGCCGGGGTAAGCGGAGGGATCGCGCAGCTCATCCTCACCCGCGGAGCCGTCCAGCAGTGTGGACACGGCCCAGTACAGCGTGCCCCGCTTGTTGGTGCTGAACACGCCGTCCGCCGAGGTGGAGGCCAAATTCCGCACCAGGGGATATCCCGCCAGCAGGCGGGGCTCGTCGGAGGACTCCTCCGCCGCGACGCTGTCCATCACCTTGTTGTTGATGTTGGACTCAATGCCGGGCCGGATAAAGATGCTGTCCGGCAGCATGGTGGCGCTGGAGCCGGCGGCGTTGATGTTCATCTTGTCCACATCGCCGTTGCCGGTGACCGGCGTGCCCGCGTCCAGATTCAGGATCTTTACGGTGGTGTCGTTGGCGATGCTCAGGGCGGAGCCGGTGGCCCGCTCATCCACGGTGAGCTTATGGGTAATGCCCTGGACCACCTGGAGGTTGGAGTTGGGCGTGATGTTGACAACTTCCTTGATATTGCCTGCCAGCTGGAGCAGCGTGCCGTCGGAGGTGCCGTCCAGGGTGATGACCCGCAGGCCCATATCATCGTCGGTCACATCCTCCAGATAGGCGGAGGTGCGGACCGTGGTGTTGGCGATGTTGGTCAGTCCCTCAGTGCGGATGGTCATGAAGTTGTCCGACAGGCTGTCGATCTCCATGGCCTCCGCCGTCACGTTGCGCAGGATGATGCTGCTCTCGCCCCGCTCGGCCTCGCCGGCGCCGCAGACCACGATCTTGCCCATGACGGTGACGTTCTCCAGCTCCACGCTGCCCAGGCCCACGCCGCCGCTGAGGTACAGGTTGCCGGTAATCACGGTGTCCTTCAACTTCACGCCGGAGGTGTTCACCGTCAGATTGCCGTACACGCCGCCGGCAATCTGGTCTCCGGTCTCATGGACCAGGGTGCCCAGAGCCCGCACCAAAAAGCAGGCCATCTGGCCCCGGGTGATGTAGTTCTGGGGGCGGAAGGTGCCGTCGGCGTAGCCCTGGATGATGCCCAGCTCCGCGCACTCCTGCACCATGCCCCGGCTCCAGTTGCCCATCCGATGGACATCCGTGAAGTCGCTGTTGACGCCGGGGATACCCTGGAGGCGCAGGTTCCGCCCCAGCAGAACGGCGGCCTGCTCCCGGGTCACCCGCCCCAGGGGGCCGGCGGTGGTCTCGGAGGTGCCCGTGAAATAGCCCGCCTGATAGGCGATGTTGATATCGTCGGCGTACCAGGCGTTGGCCGGCACATCCTGGAAGGGTGTGTTTCCCCGCTCCGTATAGCCGAAGGCCCGGTTGATCATGGTCACAAACTCCGCCCGGGTCAGTACCCGGTCCGGATTCAAATTGCCGGAGGAGCTCCCCCGCATGACGCCCCACTCCACCAGCTGTTCCAGATAGGGCTCCATCCACTCGGCAGCCTCCGCCGTCGGGGTCAGCCCCGGAAGCAGGCTCCACAGCATCACGGCCGCCAGCACCAGGGACATCAGTCTTCTGGCAAAAGCGGCCCGCAGGGTCCTCCGTCCTCTCTTGTTCGTGTTCATCGCTGTTCCTCCCTGTTGTCGTCGCCTGCGGCATGGGGCCGGTTCTCCAGCTGGATGCTGAAAACCGCCTCCCGCACCGTCACTTCCTCGTCCTCGCACATATCCACAAATTTGACGGCGTAGAGCAGCTTGTCGTTGCGCAGCTCCTTCCTGCGCAGAACTTCGCAGCGCAGAATCACCGGCTCCTCCGTCACGGGAATGACCATCTCCAGCTTTTCGCCGACATCCAGTCCGCCGTCCCCGTAAAAGGCCACGCCGCCGCAGCTGAGATCGATGGACTTCACCGCCCGCCGCCCCCGCCACCGGCCGGTGATGGGATAGATAAATGTATCGAATTTGATGGGCACCCGCAGATTCCGCCGCAGGTCAGGGTCCAGGCTGGCGATCTTCTCCAGCGCCACCCGGTCTCCCCGCTGCCGGACGATGCGGCACTGCAAAGGCGGTTCGCTGCCGCTCATGCTCATCAGCACGATGACCTCATGCCGCGTCACCTTCTCCACATCGTTGTCCAGCACCAGCATCTGGAAAATCTCCCCGTTTGGGGGCCCCTCCAGCTTTCCTCGCGCCAGGGGATTGTTCACACTGTCCAGCAGCAGATACAGCCGCTCTTCCTGCCTCTCGCTCATGTCGTCTCCTCTCCTTGCGGGCTGCCCGCGCTCTCCTCCGTCTCCGACGTCCTTCCGGCGGCGTCAAAATGGAGGAAATACACATAGATCTCCACGATTGCCTGGTACAGGCTGGGCGGAATCTCCTGGCCCAGCTGCAGCTGCGTCAGGATGGTGGACAGGGAGTTGTCCTCGTAAATGGGCACGCCGTTGTCCGCCGCCGTCTCCACGATCTTCTCCGCCAAGTACCCCATGCCGGAGGCCACGATGACCGGCGCGGCGTCGCCCGGCCCGTATTGCAGCGCCACGGCCTTTTTGGCGGCGCCTCTTGTTCCGTCAGACCTTGACATTTACGCTGTTCTTCCCTTCAAAGATTTTGGGGAACACCTCGGTCAGCGTGACCGGGCGCTCCAGCCTCCGCACGGCCACGCGGGAGGGCGTGAGATCATTCCGCGCCAGAATCTGGGACACGGCGGTCTCAATCTGCCTGGAGAAGGGAGCCACCTTCTCCGGACAGGCGATCTGGATGTCCACCTCGCTGTCCCGGGCGGTGAGAATGATGTCAAACAGTCCCAGGGACTGCACATCCATCTTGAAGAGGAACTTCATGGTTTTCTCCCTCCCGCCGCCGCGGCCCTTTTCCTCCTCGGCGTCCGGGTCCACCCACAGCTCGGAAAACAGCATCCGCCCGTCCCACTCCAGCGGGATCAGGTAGTGGTTCACCGGCATATAGACGCTCTCGTTCACCAGCATGGCCCCCACCAGGTTCTGAAAGGCCTGCTGCACCTCGGCGCCGCCCTCGCCCCGCAGGGCCCGGGCTGCCGCCGCGGCGAGATGGTCCGAGAACTGGACCGCCGTTCCGCTCTGGCTGAGCTGGCTGCTGCGCAGGAGGCGCAGGAGGGACTCGTCGTCAATGCCGCCCAGCTGCCCCTTCAGTGTACCATATCCGCTGAGCTGATGGAAGGCCTCCAGCAATTTTTCCTCGGATCCGTTTTCATACCTTGCCAGATTCAGCGCCAGCATGGTCAGAAGCGTCCGCGGCAGTCCCAGGTCGTGGGTCCGCTCCACATAGCCGGCCATATAGGAGATGATCCCCCGCTGGAGGAGCTCCACGTTGCCCTTTCGGTCCCCGGCCGCCATGCCGTTTTCCAGCTGGGCCATCAGCTCCCGCAGCTTCTCCGCCCAGCTGGCGGGGATGGCGTCTGCCATGTCCGAGAGGTTGCGCAGGATATTCCCCTCGATATGGGCGGTGGAGCCGAAGTCGGCATAGCAGCGCAGGAATTGCAGGATGTCGGCCCGGACGCCGCTGGAGGAGGCCCGGGCGTACGCGTTGCGCAGCAGGGCGAACAGCGCCCCGCCGAAGCGGGTGCCCGCCCGGAACTGCCCCATGAGAAAGTCCAGCAGCTGCTCCTTGTCCATCCGGAGCATCTCCAGAATCTCACTCATCTCCTGGGCGATCCCCTCGCTCATGCCGGAGAGGACCACGGTCCCCTCCCGCCCGGAGAAGAGCCGTGCGAGGCTCTCCGCCATGCCGGGGGTGTCCCGCAGGCGCTGGAGGAAGGTCTGGTAATTGGAATCGTACCGGACCTGGCCGTCCCCCTGGAGGTCGTGGTCCTGCCGGTCGGTTCTCTGGTCCGTTCTGGTGACCCGGCTGGGGTCTGGGACATTCTGCACCGGCGTATTGTCCGGCGACACCGGCAGATTCCGGTTTGTGACCGCCTTGTCATACCCCGGTACCGGATTGGTTGCTCCTAAAAGGTCAGGCATTCTTGACACCTCGCAGAAAAAGACTTATACTGTATATCATAGCAGAAAAATCTTCAGAAGACTACTTATTTTTTTGCGGCATTGGGCCGATAAATCTGAAAAAGACGAATGAGGTGGTGTTCCCGTGAGCAGCAATGACATCCTGGACATGTATATCTACGAGACCAACTCTCTGCTGGAGCAGCTGGAGACGATCGTTCTGGACGCGGAAAAGGAGAATACGTTCTCCCAGGACAACGTCAACGAGATCTTCCGGATCATGCATACGATTAAAGGCTCCTCCGCAATGATGGAGTTCGACACCCTGGCGACGGTCTCCCACCGGATCGAGGATATGTTTTTCCTGATCCGGGAGGGCACGATGTCTGTAGTCAAGGACGCGGACCGCCCTGCGCTGTTCGACGTAATGCTCCACGCCGTGGACTATTTCCGCGAGGAAATGGAGAAGGTGGAAGCAGAAGAGCCCCTTAATAAAGATGTCGACAGCTTCCTTGCAAATATTAATAGCCTGATTGCTAAAATTAAAGGAGAGGAACCGGAGGAGGCGCCCGCTCCGCCGCCGGCGCCCGCTCCCGTCGCGAGCGCCCCGGCGGCGCCCGCCACCGTCTCCTCCGCTCCCGGCACGGGAAATCCCGACTTCCCCTACGAGCTGCGGGTGTTCTTTGACGATGGCTGCGGCATGGAGAACCTGCGGGCCTATATGCTCATCACCTCCATCCAGAGCTTCTGTGCCGAGGCGGACTTCCTCTATGAGCCCGCCGCCGTGGAGAGCGACGCCTCCACCTCCGAGCAGATCATCGACAACGGCTTTTTGCTGATGTTCAAAAACGCCGCCGACCGGGAGCGGTCCATTCCCGTAATCCGGGAGGCCGGCTCCGTACACTCCTATCAGCCCCACGACTATGTCCCCGCCCCTCCCCAGGAGGAGGAGCCGGAGGAGGAACCCGCTCCCCAGGCCGCCGCGGCGGCTCCCAAGCCTGCCGCCCCCGCCAAGCCCGCCCCGGCAGCTCCCGCCGCCGCCAACAGCCAGCAGCACCAGAAGGAGAGCCTGATCAGCGTGGGTCTGAGCAAGCTGGACCAGCTCTCCGCCATCGTGGGCGAAATTGTCATCACTGAGGCCATGGTCACCGCCTCCCCGGATCTGAAGGGGCTCCATCTGGACGCCTTCTCCAAGTCCGCCCGGCAGCTGCGCAAGCTCACCGACGAGCTCCAGGACGTGTCCATGTCCCTGCGGATGATCCCGGTGTCCAACACCTTCCAGAAGATGAACCGCATTGTGCGGGACATGAGCAAGAAACTGAACAAGCAGGTCAAGCTCACGCTGATCGGCGAGAATACCGAGGTGGATAAGACCATTGTGGACTCCATCGGCGACCCCATCATGCACATGGTCCGCAACTCCATGGACCACGGCATTGAGGAGAATCCGGAGGACCGCGTGGCCGCCGGCAAGGACCCCGTGGGCGAGATCGTCCTCTCCGCCGAGGACACCGGCAGCGAGGTCATCATCCAGATCAAGGACGACGGCGCCGGCGTCAACGACGAGGCCGTGCTGAAAAAGGCCATCAGAAACGGCATCGCCTCTCCGGATGTGGAGTACAGCCACAAGGAGATTCTCAACTTCCTCATGGCTCCCGGCTTTTCCACCAACCAGCAGGTGACGGAGTTCTCCGGCCGCGGCGTGGGCATGGACGTGGTGAAAAGCGGCGTGGAGAGCCTGGGCGGCACCGTCAGCATCACCAGTGAGCAGGGCAAGGGCATGATCACCACCATGCGCATCCCTCTGACCATGGCCATTATGGACGGCATGGAGGTCTCCGTGGGCGACTCCATCTTCACGATTCCCATCAACAATATCCGCTCGACCATGAAAATCAGCTCCGCGGACATTCTCCACGACTCCATCGACGGCGAGATGGTCAAGGTCATGGACGGGTACTATCCCGTGGTCCGCGCCAAGGACTTCTACAACCTCCCCAGCGGCACGGACGAGATTGAGGAGGGCATTTTGATGTGGCTGGAGTCCGGCGACTGCTCCTACTGCCTGTTCGTGGATGAGCTGCTGGGCGAGCAGCAGATTGTGGTCAAACCCCTTCCCGCCTATGTCAACAGCTTTGACATCAAGAATTACGGCATCACCGGATGCAGCATTCTGGGCGACGGCAACATCAGTATTATTCTGGACGCGGGCGGCCTCTTCGCGGCGGCCCGGGGCGTATAAGGCGCCGAAGGAGGAAACGCAATGAGTGCGGTAAATGAAAATGTCCTGTTCCAGGTGGAGGACGACATCCCGGAGAACTCCTCTACGGAAGAGATTGTAGAGAGCCGGAAATACCTGATTTTCATCACGGATGATCTGCGCCTGGGCGTGGACGCCGAGTATGTGGTGGAGATTCTGAACACCCACACGGCCACCTACCTGCCCATGATGCCCGATTACATCTGCGGCATCTACAATATGCGCGGCCAGATCATCCCCATTATGGACATCCGCCGGCGGCTGGGCAAGCCTCCCATGGAGAGTGAGAACCTGCTGGTGGTCCTGAACTACAACGGCACCCAGCTGGGCATTCTGGTGGACTCCGTGGAGGTGATGCTGGACATTCCCAACGCCAGCATCCTGCCCATTCCCTCCCAGAGCGCCCAGAAGCTGGTGTCCGGAATGTGCACCCTGCCCGACGGCTCCGGAACCATGCTGGTGCTGGACTGCGACCAGCTGATCCCCCATGAGTAACATGACCAAGAGCGCGGAGGGGGGCGGCGCGTTTTCCCCTATGACGATCTCGGACGCCGATTTCCGGCGGATGGTGAATTTTATTCAGTCCTCCTACGGCATCGACCTCTCCCAGAAAAAGCAGCTCATCACCGGGCGGCTCTCTCCCGCCATCCGGAAGCTGGGCTACAAGAGCTTCGGAGAGTTTGTCAACCACGTGCTGGACAAGAAAGAGGACAGCGAGATCACGCTGATTATCAACAAGCTCACCACCAACTACACCTTTTTCATGCGTGAAAAGGAACCGCTGGACTTTTTCCGGGAGAGGATCATCCCGGACCTGGTCCAGCGCCACCAGCGCGACAAGTGCCTTGCCATCTGGAGCGCCGGCTGCTCCAGCGGAGAGGAGCCCTACAATCTCTCCATGTTTCTCTTCGACTATCTGGGCAGTCAGGCCAGCCAGTGGGACACCCGCATCCTGGCCACGGACATCTCCGCCCAGGCCCTGACGGCGGCCCGGAAGGGCACCTACACCCTGCCGGACACCATTCCCCCGGAGTGGAAGCGGAAATACTTCACGCCCAACAAGGACGGCACGCACACCGTCTCTCAGGCAGTGCGGAACAACGTGGACTTCCGGACCTTCAACCTGATGGGCCCCATCCAGTTCCGGCGGAAATTCGACATGATTTTCTGCCGCAACGTGATGATCTATTTCGACCAGCCTACCAAGGACGCACTGGTCCGCCGCTTCTATGACGCAACGCTTCCCGGCGGCTACTTCATGATCAGCTGCTCGGAGAATCTGGGCGCCAACGCTCCCTATCGCAGGCTGGCCACGGCGGTCTTCCAGAAATAACGCCCCTTTGTAAGGAGGTTTCCCAACAGACATGATACCAGGCAAAAAGATCCGTGTCCTGGTGGTGGATGACTCGCTACTGGCACGCAGCATGATCACAAAAGGCCTCTCGGCCCATCCCAGGATCGAGATCGTCGGATTCGCCATCAACACTCTGGACGCCAGACGGAAAATTCCCGCTTTGAATCCCGACGTAGTCACAATGGACGTGGAGATGCCCGGTCAGAACGGCATTGATTTTTTGAAGGAGTACCTCCCCACCCATCCCGTACCCGTGATCCTCGTCTCCTCACTGAACCTGAAAGTATTTGACGCCCTGGCCGCCGGCGCAGTGGACTTTGTCCGCAAACCCACCACCGATGACACCCAGGCCGCCTTCATCACCGCCTTGGCCCAAAAGGTGCTGGTGGCCTCCATGTCCCGAGTCCGTGTGGCTCCCCGTCCCTCCCCGGTCTCCGGCGCCTCTTCCGCCGCCGCGGCGGCCGCGGCTTCCACCGCCCCTGCCGGACTTCTGGGAGCCAGTCCCGCCCTGAACAGCGTGGTGATCGGCCTGGGCGCCTCCACCGGTGGAACAGAGGCCACTCTGGAGGTCATGAAGCGCCTGCCCGCCGACATCCCCCCCATGGTGATCGTGCAGCACATGCCCAAGGGCTTTACCGAGATGTACGCCAACCGCCTGAACAACCTCTGCCAGATGGAGGTGCGGGAGGCCAAAAACGGTGACGAGCTCCGTCGTGGCCTGGCTCTGGTGGCCCCCGCGGACCTCCAGGCCCGGATTGTCCGCATCGGCGACAAGTACACCGTCTCCTGCATGCCGGGAGAGAAGGTCAGCGGCCACCGCCCCTCGGTGGACGCCCTGTTTCAGTCCATGTCGGAGGTGGTCCGCTGTAAAATGGTGGGCATCATCATGACCGGCATGGGTCAGGACGGCGCGGCGGGCCTGCTGGCCATGCGCCGCAAGGGAGCCTACACCATCGGTCAGGACCAGGAGTCCAGCGTGGTGTACGGTATGCCCAAGGTAGCCCACGACATCGGAGCGGTCTGCACCCAGGCCCCCTGCGAGGGTGTGGCCGGCGTGCTGCTGCGGCATTTGAAGACTCTGTGACGCATTACCGGCAAAAACCATACAGGCGCATATACGGAGCGGCGGAGCCCTAAGGGGTTCCGCCGCATTTTTTGCCAAAAACTTCCCCCGGCACAAAAAGTTCTTTACTCCGTGTTCTTAACTTTTCGGTACAATTGCCGATATAAGTATCAAGAGATTCAGATTGACTATACAGAAAGGATGTGAGATGCTGTGCTGACTTCTTCCAGCCGTCCCGGCGCTGTCTCCTCTGTGGCCGCTTCCAAGGCCTATTATTCCCCCCCCCGTCGGGGTGTTTCCGCTCAGTCCGCAGCGGGCCACAAGTATGACTCCGCCACCTTCTCCCCCCTGCCGGAGGGACGGAGCGCCTTCCATATGCAGCTGGTGAGCCGCCTCTCTCAGGAGGTTCGGACCGCCACCACCACCGGGGACATCCAGTCTCTGCGCCAGTCGGTGTCCTCCGGAGAGTATACGCCCGATCCTGCGGCCATTGCGGGGCGGATGCTGTTTTTAACGGAGGCCTGACCCATGGAAGACGTATATCAGGCTTATCTCGCCCTGCTTCGCTCCCTGGGGGAGAGCATGGACCAGCTCTCCGCCCTGGCGCAGAAAAAAGTCGCCGCCGCCAACGGAGACGACCTGATGGCCCTGGACGAGGTCATGAAGCAGGAGCAGGCCATGACCCTGGCCTTCCGGGGCATGGAACAGACCCGGGAGAAGCTGCTGGCTCAGATGAACTGCGGCAATGTCTCCCTCTCCCGCCTGCCGGAGCGTTTTCCTCCGGCGATGCAGGGTCCGGCCAGGGAGGCCGTGGCCGTTTTGCAAAAGCAGTATCAGAACTACCAGAAGGAGTCGGAGGCCGCCAGAGTGGTTTTGGAGCGCCATCTGCGGGAGATCGACGCCATTATCACCGACATGGGCGGCGCGCCTGCGCCGCAGCAGGGCGGCCCCGGTTACGTGCCGCCTCCGCCGCCGGACACTCCCCCCAGCATGAAGACGGATTTCCGCGCCTGACGCAGCCCGCAGGCGTTTTATAGAGGCCCTCCGGGCCGTATTTCGAACTTGGCGCCATGGGGCGCATGGAGGTTATTATGGGTATCGGTACATTTGGTTCCTTTACGCAGGCCCGTCTGGCGATTTACGCCTCCCAGACCGGCCTGACAGTTACGGGTAACAATATTTCCAACATCAACACACCGGGCTATACCCGGCAGCGGCTGGATCAGAAGAGCCTTTACAACGCCGGCGCGGACCGTTATTACTCCACCACCGGCGTGAAGGTAGGCCAGGGCGTTTTGTGCTACGGCCTGTCCCAGCTCCGGGATCCCTATCTGGATATCCAGTACCGCTCCAAGAGCGCCGATGTGGGTGCCATGGACGCCCTGCTGGAAGGTCTGAACCGCATCGCCGGAGTTCTGGACGAGGTCGGCAAGGGCGGCGAGCTTCCCGAGGGCGAGGAGTTCGGCATCATCGCCGCTCAGTTCCGGGAAATATTCAGCGCTCTGAACGATCTGAAGGGCAATACGGGCCACAACGAGTACGACGTTCAGGTGAAGTCCGCCTGCCAGACGCTGACCAACTTCCTGCAGTCTTACAGCCGGGGCCTGGAGGAACAGTACAACAACACTGTGACGATGTTCGAGACAAACGTGGATACGGTGAACACCATTCTCACCAACATCCGGAACCTGAACGAGAACATCCGTCAGGCAGACATCTTCGGTGACGACGCCCTGGAGATGCGGGACGAGCGGAACCTGCTGATCGACCAGCTGTCGGAATATATCAAGATTGACGTGAGTTACAGCATGGAGAAGGTGGGCGTAGGCGCGGAGGTTGAAAAGCTGACCATCAAGCTGGACAACGCCAACCCGGACTCCGCCGTCCACACCGACGAGACCGTACTGATCGACGGCATCTACTCCTCCCAGCTGTCCATTGATGCGGTGCTGAACAAAAAGGCCTACAAATATATGGAGCCGGACGGGACGCTGACCAACAATGAGGCCCGGGCACAGGTGCCTGCCAGGAATCCCAATTCTTTGCTGGACCCCGCCGACCCAAACTACGACGGTGTCAACCTCTATCTGGACAACGACGGCAATCCCACCGCCAACGAGGCGGACGCCAAGCTTGTCACCAATGAAAATCCGGACTACGACCAGACCGGTGCCAACGACGGCCTGCTGTACCTGAAAGCGAACGGCACACCCACTGCCTCCTATAAGGAGGCCGCCCACGACCCCAATTTCGACATCACCGTCTCCGAGCTGAAGGACCGCAACGGGCGTGTTCTCTTTACCCTCGGCAAGCCCACCAAGATCGAGATCACAAAGGACGAGTTTGAGGCCAGCGGCGGCAAGGCCACCTCTGTTGTGGACCCCGCTACCGACATCATCACCATTACCACGTATATTGAGGAGCTGTCCGACGAGATCATCCGCAATCCCAGTTGGAACAAGGGCAGCACCACCGCGTATCCCTATCTCACCGCCAGCGGCACAGGCACCAACGACCCCCAGCAGGCGGCGAAGGAGTATCAGTACAATCCCAGCTTTGGCAAGCAAGACGGCGAAGACGGCTTTGACGCCAACTCCGCATTCAAATACCTGGAGGTCGCTTATGATGCCAACGGCAATCCGCAGGTAGGCGCTGACGGAAAGCCGGTGCTGACTGGAAATGGCACCAACGACTACACCAAAGCCTGGTCCGCCAAAGCAAATGGGAATTATAAGCCGGACGAAGTCTCTGGTTACCGTTATATCAAATACGCCAGTAAGGATAAGACCACACTCACAGTTCCTGATGATTACACCAACGACCTCTCAGAGGCCCGGGGTCCCTCCACCTACTATAAGCAGGAGTACGAAAAGATCCCCTCCTCCAAGGTGAAGCTGGACGACAACGACCTGTACGGAAAACTCCAGTCTCAGCGGGAGCTGCTGACGGAGGCCGGCGAATTCTCCAGCCAGGACACCGTGAACAACGTGGACGAAAACGCCTACAAGAAGCGGGGCATCCCCTACTACCAGAAGTCCCTGGATCTGCTGGCCCACACCTTTGCCACAGAGATGAACAGGATGAACCAGGGCTATCTCACCAACCCCGAGAGGGAGATTGTCACCCAGGTCTGGAATCCCAAAGGCGGCGATGACAAGACCGGCGCCATGGAAACCAAGGCCATCACCCTTCCAGGCGATTACACCCTGAAAACCGCCGACATGCTGGGACCCAAGGAGTGGGACATGAGCAAGGTTCCCGAGGAGACCAAGCAGTGGCTCAGTGACAACGACTATGTCAAAAAGGATGCCGACGGTAATGCAATTCTGGATGACAACGGCAAGAAAATCCCGGACGTCATCGCCTATCTGAACAGCACCCAGACTGTCAAAAATCTGGACGGCACGGAGTACAAGGATGCGGACGGAAAGTCCGTGGAGATCACCGCCGGCACCTTCCGGGGCGGCAACCTTTTCAGCAACAACGGCGACACCAACGACGATGACCCGCCCATCACCGCCGGCAATATCTCCATCTCCCTGAACTGGTCCTCGGGAGCCTATATCGTCAACTCCTTTATCTGTCCCACGGGCTTCACGGAGCCCGCCTCCTCGGACAGTGACAACATCATCCAGAACTTCGTCAGCCTTGGCTATAAGAAGCTGGACTTCCGCCCGGACACTGTGCCCTATGACGGCGTGGACAATGTCCGCCACGACGCCATGTTCACCGGCACACTGGAGGGGATGTGGCTTAACATGGACACCGTTTTGGGCAACGACGCATCGATTGCCTCTAAGAGCTTGGACAATGCCTACGACTCCCAGGTGAGCATCGACACCAGTCGGAACTCCGTCTCCGGCGTGGACTTCAACGACGAGGCCATGAACCTGATGATGTACGCCAAGGCCTACAACGCCGCCTGCCGGCTGATGACCACCATTGACTCCGTACTGGATAAACTGATCAACAACACCGGCCTGACGACCTGATTTTAGAAGGAGGGAATAGCCATGATTCCTCGTATGACAGTCACGGGCTCCCTAAAGGGATACCGTTATAACTTACAGCGCTCCACCTTTACCCTGAACAAGGCCATCACCACCGTGATGACCGGGCGTGCATTCAACTCCTTTGCCGAGGACCCCGCCATGGCGGCCCACAGCTTCAACCTGCGCCGGGCCTACCTGCGCACCAGCTCCCAGCACAGCCTCAACGAGGACACGGTGCGCAAATTCGAGGTGGCGTACAGCTCTATGGACAGCGTGGAGAAGGTGATCGACACCGATCCTGAGGCCAAGGGCGCCGCCTACTACGCCATCATCCGGGCCCTGAACGATCCCGACGCCTCCGGCCGCAACGCCCTGGGCCAGGAGATCACCGCCCACGCCAACGACATGGTGCAGTTCATGAACGGCCGGTACGGCGACAACTTTATCTTCTCCGGCGCGGACGCTCTGAACGTGCCTCTGACCTGGAAGCCCACCATCAACCCGGATTATGCGCCGGACAGTATTGAGGCGTTCAAATATCTCAAGGCCGACGGAAGCGGGACCAATGATGCTGGCGAAGCCAATATTGTGGCTCAGCTGAATCCCAACTATGATGCTGGAGTCACTGATCCCGCTGACCCCGCCTTTGGTCAATACTTGCGCCCTGACGGCACGGGAACTCTTGACCCGGGCGAGGCCGCCAAACTTCCTCAGGAAAACCCCAAGTACGATGAAAAGTCCGCCTTCAAGTATCTCACCAGCAGCGGGGAACCCACTGACAAGGAACTCAATGCCGGCCGGACCCTCTTTTACCGCGGTGTGGCCGTGTCCTCCAATGATCCCTCCGACCTGGAGAAGCTGGACTATATCTCCAAGGGTGAGAAGAAGTACGTGGATATCGGTCTGGGCTACGACATGAACGGCGGCAAAGTTGAATCCTCCAGTGTGTACAACATTGCTCTCCAGGCGGTGAATTTCCTGGGCGGCTACGGTCTGGAGGAACGGTCGGTCACTCTGCCCGTGCGCACCAACTCGGCCGGCGAATCCATGCCTGCGCAGACCTTCACCTTTGACGACATCCCCAAGAACATCGTCTCCATCACCAACGAGATCGGCGCCATTCTCCAGCGGTGCAGTCCCGAGGACGGCAGCTTTGCCTCCACCGAGGAGGAGGCCCGGTTCAACGCCCTGGTGGACGCCTTTGAGGAGTCCTCCTTCCGGGTGAAGGACCGCTATACCGAGCTGACCACCCAGGCCGAGTTTCTGAAAAACAACCAAAAGCAGCTGGAAACCAACGCCGCTACCATCAATGAGCAGATTCAGGGAATCGACTATGTGGACCCAGCCGCTGCCATTTCCGATTTCATTTTCGCCAAGTACTGCTATGACACTGCCCTGAAAGTCGGAAACAGCGTCCTCAACCAGAGCCTGATGGATTATATGAATTTCGGTTGATTGATATTGTAGTTTTGTATTTTGATATAGAGAGGAGATCGGCATGATTTATGAACCAGCTCATTGAAATCACAAGCGTCCCCATTGAAATCGAGATGAAGACCTCTCACGCCAGACTGGAGTACGCGAACGCCTCGGCGGATCTGGAAATCTCTCGGGACAAAGGCGGTTTGAGTATCAAGAGCCGTCCGATCCGGCTGAATATCGACACCTTTGAAATGCAAAGCTCCATTACTCCCACCGCAGCCCAGAAGATTGAACAAAATGCCCAGAAGGGCAAGGAGGCCGCCTATGAGGCTACAGCCACCTACGCCCAGCAGGGGGAGCTGCTGCTCAAGGCCAAAATCGGCGGCGGCGATCCCCTGGCGCAGTTCTCTTTCACCGCCCTGAGCCCCGACATCAACACCCAGCCAGGACTGGATTTCATCCCCACCACCGGGCCGGAGATCAGCTGGGATCCCGCGGAGCTCAACATCCGTTTTGAGATGGATAAGCTGAATTTTGACTGGCGGCTCAACAAAACCCAGTTCGAGTTCGTACCCGGCGACATTGAGATCACCGTCAAACAGCATCCCGAGGTCATTATCAAATATATCGGCGGACCGCTCTACGTTCCCCCCTCTGCCGATCCCAACTATGAGCCCATTGACGTACAGGCATGACAGGAGGTTCCCGATTGAAGCTCCAGACCAAGTACTTCGGAGAGATCGACTACGACCCCTCCGAGACCATCACCTTTCCCGCCGGTCTCTTCGGCTTTGACGACGAGCACGATTTTCTCCTGCTGCCCTTTGACGGCAGCGGGGAGAATCTGTTGTGCCTCCAAAGCACCGCCACGCCGGCGCTGGCCTTTGTGGTGATGGACCCCTTCTCCCTCTGTCCGGAGTACGTCCCTGCCCTCCGAAAGGCGGAATTGCAGCTTTTCGGCGTAGAGGATATACAGGGACTGTGCTTCTATGTGATGTGCGCGGTAAAGCACCCCGTCTCCGCCAGCACGGTGAATCTGAAGTGCCCGGTGGTCATCCACCCCGGTACCCGGGAGGCCCGTCAGGTCATTATGGAGATTGAGGGCTACGGTATGCGGCATCCCCTGGCCGAATTTGGCCCCAGGGAGGAGGCCGCCACGTGCTGATCTTACAGCGCAAGCCCGGTGAGTCTCTGGTCATCGGTGAGGATATATCCATCACGGTGGTCTCCGTGGACGGCGGACGTGTCCGTCTGGCCATCTCCGCTCCCCAGGATGTGCCCATCCTGCGCAGTGAGCTGGTAGACGCTACAGCCGCCAACCGGGATTCCGCCGCTGGCGAGACCGCCCCGGTAGAGCTGCTGGACCTCTTCGGCGGCAATCCGGAGCACTCCCGTCAGAACTCCCCGGCTGCGAAAACACCCAGGAAGGAAGTGTGAACCATGATGGACTCGATCGCCAGCGCCGCTATGAGTATGAGCGCAGCCCAATTCTCCGTGCAGTACTCCACGGCTCTGGAGCGGAAGGCTATGGACACCATGGAGATGGCCGCCCAGGAGCTGCTGAATATGCTCCCGGACGCCCCGCCCATGGGCCAGTACATTGACACCTACGCATAAGAGCGCGATCCACCAGCCGGCATGGCCTTTTCGCCATGCCGGCATTTTTTTGCGAAAAATCCAGCAAAAGCAGCAGCTTTTTTCCCTCTCCCCGTTAAAAACCCTCCATTTGGGAAATAATGGTCTGGCAATACTTTGAAATCCACCCAGAGGGAGGGATCCTGTGACCTTTTATCAGCTGTGCACCGCCTCGCCGGCGGCCTGTCAGGCCCTGCAAACCTGCATCGACATCCACGCCCGGCAGGGTAAGGCCTATGAGTTTCAAAACTGCGAGATGCCTGCCGGGTGTACCCCGGAGCGGACCGCCCTGGGGTTCCTTCGCCAGGGGGAGAGCTACACTCTGTATTGGCGCCCCATGGTGACCTATCTCGGAAAGAGTCCAGTGCTGGCGGTGCTGTTTGGCCGGAATGTCTGGCGGTTTGACAGCTTCCCGGCCCTCTCCGCCCGGCTACAGTCTCTGCGGCGGGAGGTGGAGACAGGCGGTGCGCCCCTCCGGGGCCGTCCCCTGCCCCGCCCGGAGCGGCGGATGATCCCCCGGACAAGGCAGACAGCCCCTCCGGAGGTCTGGCCGCTCCTTTACCGCCGCCTGACGGAGGAGCTGGGCAAGGCTGTGCTGGGGCAGGAGCACGCCGTGGAAGCCGCCGCCTTTCGGCTGTACGCCCACGTGGGCAAGCAGGCTCCGGCCCGCCCCCTCTCTTTGATCTTTCACGGTCCCACCGGAGTGGGAAAGTCGGAGCTGGGCAAAGCCCTGGCTCCGGCGCTGGAGCGCTGCTGCCAAAAGCGCTATCAGTTCGTCTGGACGGAGCTGAACACCTTCACCCAGGCCCACTCCGTCCACCGCCTCACCGGTGCGCCGCCGGGATATGTGGGCTATGAGGATCAACCCATCTTTGAAACGGTGCGGCGGAATCCCCTCACTGTCTTCATGTTCGACGAACTGGAAAAAGCCCACCCGGAGGTGCTAAAGGTCTTTATGTCCATTTTGGATGAGGGCCGCTGCACCGCTCACCGGGCGGACAACAGCGGAGAGCGGGAGCTGGATTTCCGCCGGTGTGTCTTCGTCTTCACCACCAATGCCGACCTGACGGCGGCAGGCGGACAGCGGCGCCTGGGGTTCTCCGGCGGTGACAGCTCTCCTGAGAGCGGCGAAAGACGGGAAAAAGCCGCCTCGCCAGCGGAGCTGGCGGAGCGGCTCTTTGAGGAAAATGAGGAGGCCCGGCGGGCCATGGTCCGCCAAGGAGTTCTGACGGAGATCGCGGGACGGTTCAGCGGTCTCATCGGCTTTCAGCAGCTGGACGAGGCCGCAAGAAAGGCTATCACCGTCAAGCAGATCCGGGCTCTGGCACGGGAATACGGTCTGGAGATCACCACAGTGGCGCCGGAGACGGTTCAGGCCCTGGCCCCGGGGCGGGACGCCCTCTCCATGCGCTCCTCGGTCAGCGTGCTGGAGGGAGTCCTCACCCCCCTTTTCTCTCAGGTTCCGGCAGAGTGGAAGGTCTTCTCTTTAACAGGTACTCCGGGCCAACTGCGGCTTTTGCCGGATCACTGCGGAAGATCCAGCTCCGTCACGGAGTTGCTGGCCACATCCAGCCTGTAAAGATGGCTGCCGTCCAGAGAGAGGAAGTAGTTTCCTCCGATCTCATTGGTCCCGGTCTCGCTGTCAATCCGATAGGCGTTGACCCGGACACAGGGGTTGCCGTCAATCAGTACAGAGCCGTCCTGCATCAGAAGGTCATATTCCTCCATGGTGGCGCCCTCCAGGCCCAGGACAGACGGATTCAGGGTCCCTATATAGTCCATGATCTGATCCGCCGACATCCCCATAGGGCCCATGGGCGACACCGGCTCCGGAGGATTCTTCACCCGGCCATCCACCAGGTCCGCCGTAACGGTGCAGATCTCCTCGGTCCACTCCAGCTGAATGGACATGGCCTTTCCGTCCTCCGGGGCGTTCTTCGCCAGACGGACAGAGCCCGCCTCCACAGCTAGGGCCTCCGGCTCCTTGATGCGGACCAGCTCTTCATCCACCTGGGAGAAGCCAATGTCATCCAGGGTCATTAGAGTGGTATATACGGAGGCCAAGGTGCCGGGACTGCTGAGTCCCTCGTAACGGTAGGTCACTGCGGTGGGCACCGCAGGCTCCTCCCCGGCGCCCTCATCCCCGGC
Organism: uncultured Oscillibacter sp.; assembly: GCA_910584075.1. GTDB lineage: Bacteria > Bacillota > Clostridia > Oscillospirales > Oscillospiraceae > Oscillibacter. The sequence goes on along the minus strand of CAJTZI010000026.1, from coordinate 3,205 downwards.
GTCCTCCGCTTTGGCGTCTTCTCCGGAACCCTCTTCTCCGGCGTCCGTCTTTTCAACGCTCTCCGCAGCAGGCACTTCCTGTTCCTCCAGGTAGACCGTGCTCTCTCCCCACACCGGCAGAGCATGGACCTCAGTCTCGCCTATGGTGTACATGAGGGGAAGCTCCACCGGCTCCGGCGGAGGCGGCGGCTCCTCCGGTTTTTCACCTCCCAGCCTTGGCCGGACGACGAAAAAGAATACCGCCGCTCCCACTGCCAGGACCAAAACCGGCAGAAGAATCAGCAAAAGTTTCTTCTTTTTGCTCTTTTTACCGGTCTCAACGACGCCCTCCTCCGGATTTTCCAGCTCCGGTGCAACGCCCTTTTTGCCCTTTTTCGGTTTCTTTTGCTTCTTTTCCTTCTTGGGCTTCGGCGCTTTTTCCTTTTTCGGCTTTGGCGCCTTTTCCTTTTTTTCGCGTTTCAACTGTTTCACACTCCAAATTCCAGAGGATCGGGCTGTGCCCTGCCTCGGTCATTGTTACTGCGCCGGCAGTCAGTCACACCGGATGGTCACCACATCCCCGCTTCGCACCGACTGGCTGAACCCGCTCTCCATGCCGTTTACCGTCAAGCGGACCGGGCCCTCCAGGTGATCAAAATCCAACCCGGATCGCTCCAGCAGGTCCATCAGGTAGTAGGGCTGGCCGCTGTCCTTTTCCGGCAGAGTCAGAGGCGTTCCGTTCAAAATCAGGTGTATCCCTCTGGGAGTCTCCGCCGGTTTGGGCGGAGGGGGAGGCGGAACCTCTACTGGTGCGGGGGGCGGCAAAACGGCGGCCTCCGCCTCCGCAGGTACAAGGCCAGCGGCCTCCTCCGTCTCCTCCAGCCTCACCGCCGGGGCGGCCCCCGGGTCCAGGGTCAGGATCACATCTCCCTGCTGTAAAGGTGTATCCAGCGGTACATCCCGGTTATTCACCAGCACCCGCCCGGTAAATCCCTCTCCCAGAAGCTGGCCCAGGGTTCTGGCCGCGTCCGCACCGGAGCGGGCAGGGGTGAAGGCAATGCGGTCTCCGGCATTGACGATGGCCGTGAGGGCGGCCTCCTCTCCGTTGATCATCAGGATGGCGGGCACAGCGGGCTCACCCCGCAGGCGGACCCGCCGTCCATCCAGGGTAAAGCTCAGATTCTTGCCGGTCCGGCCCAGCATATCGGCGTAGGTATAGCCGTTCATCAGCAGAATATCCCGCAGAGTGAGGCTGCCGCTGCGGAAGAGCTTCGCCGTCTCCCCGTTGAGAGTAACGACATAGCTGTCATTCAGCAGACCCAATCCGGCGGAGACAGCGATGCCCAGAGGCGTCGCGTACTCCGGATTCCCCAGGTCCAGCTCATCGGCAAAAGCGCTCTTGGCGTAATTGCTGCCGGCAGTGGCCACACGGCGCTCATCCATACCCAGGCACTTGGCCACCCGCTCCCGCAGTCCCTCCAGCTTACTGCCGCCGCCGGCCAGGAACAGAGCGGAGGGCGCCGTGGTGTTCACCTCCGTGACCCGCTGGGCAATGGCCTCCGCCAGACGGCCCAGAGGCTCCTCAATGGTGGCCCGGACCTCCTGACAGGAAACGGTGTTTTCCATTCCCAGAATATCCACATACACCAGGTCCTCGCTGCTGTGCAGCGCCCGCTTCATCTCCTCGGCAGTTTGGAAGTCCACCAAATAGGCCCGCATCAGCGCCTCGGTAATCTCGTCTCCGGCGATGGTAGCCATGGTGTACCCCACCACGCTGCCGTCCCGGCAGACCGCAATATCCGTGGTACCCGCGCCGATGTCCACCAGCGCCAGATTCAAAAGCCGCAGCTCTATGGGAACAGCGGCATTCATAGCGGCGATGGGCTCCAGCGTCAGACTGGCCACCTGGAGCCCCGCGGCCCGCATTGCGGTGTAGAGGCTCTCCACCACCTCCCCTGGCAGGAAGGTGGCCACTACCTCCGCCTCTGCCCGCTGGCCGTTGTGGTCCAGCAGCGTTGCCAGCGGATAGTTGTCCAGGCGGTACTGGGCCACTGTGTAGCCCACCATAAAGAACTGCCGCCGGGTCTCCTCCTCCACCTGCAGTGCCTCCTCCGCGGCAGAGAGCGCACCGGCCTCCAGGCGGCTGATCTGCTCGGCGGTGATGGCCTGTTTCTGCGGCAGATCGATTCGGAAACAGCCGCTCTGTGTCCGCAGGGCGCGGCCGGCGGCGGCCACGCACACCCGCTCCAGACGGATGCCCAGCCGGCTCTCCAGCCGGTCCGTCACCGTTCGGGCCAGGGCCGCCACCTGCTGAATATTGTCGATCTGACCGTCCAGCATGGCCCGGCTGGTGTGCTCCGCCATCTCGATGTCCAGTACCTTGAGACGGCCGCCCACGGGTCTGCCCACAACGCCGACAATGCTGCGTGTGCCAATGTCCAGGGCAAAAATCAGATCCTGCTCCTGCGCTTTGTATTCCGCCATATAGCCGACGCTCCTTTTGTCTGTCATGATACCGCGCACGGCGCGGGAAAAATATCGCCAGAGGGCGGCTGCAAGCCGCCCTCTGGCAACTGCGGCAGGGTCACTCTACCGGCACGGAATCTCTCTTCCCGCCGCCGGGGCGGCGGTGCTCACCTCTTTACAGGTCAGCGCGCGAGTCTCAATACTTGCTGAAGGGGCTGGAGCCACCATAGCTGCTGCCGGAGTCCGCCGTCTCCTCCACGCCGGAGTAATCGGGCGTATAGCTGGGCTGGACGGCGGTATAGCTGACCTCACCGCCGGAGTTGCGCAGCTTGAACTTGGCCATCAGGGACTTCATCAAAGAGGCCTGACTGCTGAGCTCCTCGCTGGCGGCGGCAGACTGCTCGCTGGTGGCGGAGTTGGTCTGCACCACGGCGGAGATCTGGTCGATGCCCTCGGTCACCTGGGCGATGGACTCGGACTCCTCCTCCACGGCCTTGGCAATATCCTGAATGGCCTCCATGGACAGCTTCGTGGCCTCCACAGTTTTGTTCAGAGACTCAGAGACCTGCTTGACAATGTCGCCGCCCTCCTGCACGGAGTTGATGGAGTTGTCGATCAGGTCCTTGGTGGCCTTGGCGGCCTGGTCGGACTTGGTGGCCAGGTTCCGCACCTCATCGGCCACAACGGCGAAGCCCTTGCCGGCGCTGCCGGCCCGGGCGGCCTCCACGGCGGCGTTCAGGGCCAGAATGTTGGTCTGGAA
>CAJTZI010000025.1:29443-29694 GCA_910584075.1 uncultured Oscillibacter sp. | reverse complement strand
TTCTCTTGACAAGGGAGCTTGAACAGTTTATAATCCAGTTTGTTTTCCGGCTTTTGCCGGATCACATAGAGGAGCGAAGGCCAGCGTTCCTCCGAAACCAACTCGAAGTCCAGCGGAGCGGGTTGGAAAGGAGGGGCAAAGGAGCGGAGTGCAGTTTTTGCCGGACAGCCTGAGGCTGGCTGGCGGAAACGAAACAAAGCGGATTTCGCCCCGACGAAGTTGGTGCCGATTAGGGCGAGGGTCCACCCGTT
>CAJTZI010000025.1:0-29433 GCA_910584075.1 uncultured Oscillibacter sp. | reverse complement strand
CATTCCGAACACGGTAGTTAAGCTCGTTCCTGCCCACGATACCTGGCTGGCGATGGCCCGGAAAAATAGGTGGTGCCAACATCTGAGACACACTCTTTCGAGTGTGTCTTTTTTTCGTTCCTGCTTTGTTTCCCTTTTGTGATGATTTCTCCCCAGCCTCTTGCTAGTATATAGAAAAGGAGGACAGGCTATGAAAGGAGCCGTGTCCAGAATGGACACGGCTCTCCGCATGGCGCTTTACTGATAGATGGGAAACTCCCGGCACAGAGCATCGACTTCCTGCCGGACCCTTTCCTTGCAGCTCTCGAAGTCCCGGGCCGCCATGGCCATCCACCGGGCGATCTTCACCATCTCCGGTTCCTTGAAGCCACGGGAGGTGACGGCGGGGGTGCCCACCCGGACGCCGCTGGTGACGAAGGGCTTCTCCGGATCGTTGGGGATGGCGTTCTTGTTCACTGTGATCTGGACCTCGTCCAGACGGCGCTCAAACTCCTTGCCGGTGATGTGGAAGTTCCGCACATCCACAAGACACAGATGGTTGTCCGTGCCCCCGGACACCAGACGGAAGCCCTGCTTTACCAGCTCCTCCGCCAGGACGGCGGCATTTTTCACCACCTGGGCGCCGTAGGTCCGGAACTCCGGTTTCAGCGCCTCTCCCAGGCACACCGCCTTGGCGGCGATGATGTGCTCTAGGGGGCCGCCCTGGGTGCCGGGGAACACGGCGGAGTTGATCCTCTTGTACAGGGTCTCGTCGTTGCACAGGACCATGCCGCCCCGGGGGCCCCGAAGGGTCTTGTGGGTGGTGGTGGTCACCACATCGGCGTAGGGCAGGGGAGAGGGGTGGACTCCGGCGGCAACTAGGCCGGCGATATGGGCCATATCTACCATCAGATAGGCGCCCACCTCGTCGGCCACAGAGCGGAACCGGGCGAAGTCGATGGTGCGAGGGTAGGCGCTGGCGCCGCAGACAATCAGCTTGGGGCGGCAGGTCCTGGCGGTTTCCAGCAGGGCGTCGTAGTCGATGGTCTCGGTGTCATCGCTGACGCCGTAGGGGACGATGTTGAAGTATTTGCCGGAGATGTTCACCGGACTGCCGTGGCTGAGGTGGCCGCCGTGGGCCAGATTCATGCCCAGAACGGTGTCCCCGGGCTGGACCAGGGCGAAGAAGGCTGCCAGGTTCGCATTGGCTCCGGAGTGGGGTTGGACATTGGCGTAGTTGCAGCCAAAGAGCTGACAGGCCCGTTTCCGGGCGATCTCCTCGGTGATATCCACAGCGTAGCAGCCGCCGTAGTAGCGTTTGCCAGGATAGCCCTCGGCATATTTATTGGTGAGGCAGGTGCCCATGGCGAGCATCACGGCGGGGCTCACCAGGTTTTCCGAGGCGATGAGCTCAATATTGCGGCACTCCCGGGCAAATTCCTCCCGGATGGACGCGCCTACCTCCGGGTCGAACCGAGAGATATAGTCCATAGTCTGCTGAATCATTGGGGAATTTCCTCCTTTGCTGACAGAGAAAGTACTACCTCTATTTTAGGCGATAGGTCTCTTTTTAACAATGGCATATTTTCACCGGAAATCCCTCAGTATTTGCGGGGATATTGGCAATTTTTACAGCTCTGCCTATCCCAGCCGGGCCGGGACGCCGTCCTCATACAGCCCCCGCTCCGTCAGCACCCAGGGGACAGGGAAGTCGTGGGGCTCCACGGGAATCTCCTCCCGGATGAGCTTTTCCCTGCACAGCAGGACAGTCCCGCCCCGGTAGCGGGCCAAGAAGCGGTCGTAGTATCCGCCGCCGCGGCCCAGGCGGCGTCCGGCATGGTCGCAGGTGACGCAGGGCAATATGGCAAAATCCACCTCATCGACCTGCGCCGCGGGGCTGTCCGCCGGGGGCTCCGGGATGCCGAAGGCCCCAGGAGAGAGACGGGCCAGGCCGCTGACCTGCCGCAGTTCCATCTGCCCCGAACCAACGCATAGAGGAAGACAGAGGACTTTTCCGGCGGACAGGGCATCCTCCAGAATGGGCCGGGTGTCCACCTCCCGTCCGAACCCCGCGAAACAAAATACCGTTCCGGCGGCCCGGTACTCCGGCATAGCCAGCAGACGGGCGGCGATAGTTCGGCCGGACTCCTCCAGATATCTGGGAGAGAGGCTCTCTTCCAGGGCCCGGATGGTGCGGCGGAGACGCTGTTTTTCCTCTTGTCTGGTCATGGCAGGGGGTCCTCCTCTCGTTTTTCCGGCCGGGACGCCCCAAAGGCAATGGCGTCCGCGCCGAATTTGCCCCGGATGCGGTCCATGGCGGCCTCCAGCTTTTCCTGCTTTTCCTTTTTAGGCAGGGCCTCTGTGTTGAACAGGTCCACCTGCTCATAGGCAGCGTCCTCCGGGGAGAGGTGGATGGCGGTGACGGTCAGGGCCCGGATGGGGGCCGGGGGCTGCCACAGCTCCGCTGTCAGGTCCATGGCGGATTCCGTCAGATCCCGGATCAGGTGCGTGGGAGCGGCGAACTGCCGCTGGCGGGAGCGGTCGTGAAAGGCCGGGTCCCGGACTGTCACCTGGACGCCTCCGGCGTACATTTCCAGACGGCGCAGGCGGGTGGCCACGGAGTCCGCCAGCACGGCAATGCCACGCCGCACCTCCTCCCGGGTGGTGAGGTTCTGGGGGAAGGTGGTGCCGTTGCCTACGGACTTCACCGGTTCCGCCTCTGCCCGGGAGCGGACGGGATCGCGGTCCAGCCCGTTGGCGTACTCGTGGAGCTGGGCGCCCATTTTGCCCATGAGGGTCTCCAGCATCTCCCGGCGGCAGGATGCCAGCTGCCCGATGGTCTCCACCCCATACTGGCGGAGGAGCTTCCGGGCCGCGCCGCCCACGTACAGCAGATCCCCCACCGGCAGGGGCCAGACAAGGGACTGCCAGTTTTCCCGGGAGATCACCGTGGTGGCATCCGGCTTTTGATAGTCGCTGCCCAGCTTGGCAAAGACCTTGTTGAAGCTGACCCCTACGGAGAGGGTCAGACCCAACTCCTGTCTGATCCGCATCCGCAGGGTGTCTGCCAGGGCCCTGGCGTCCCCGCCGAAGAGGTGAAGGGTGTGGGTCACGTCCAGCCAGCTCTCGTCGATGCCAAAGGGCTCCACCAGATCGGTGTACTGGTCGTAGATGCCGTTGACCTTCCGGGAGTACTGGCGGTACAGGCTGTGGTGGGGCGGCAGCAGCACCAGACCGGGGCATTTCTTCCTGGCCTGCCAGATGGTCTCCGCCGTCTGAACGCCGTATTTTTTTGCTGGCTCGTTCTTGGCCAGGATGATGCCGTGGCGCGAGGAGGGATCCCCGCAGACCGCTGTGGGGATCTCCCGCAGGTCCGGATGGCTCAGCAGCTCCACGGAGGCGTAGAAGCAGTTCAGGTCACAGTGTAAAATCACGCGGTCCACGGGCAGTCCTCCTCTCCGCCAAATGTTTTCCCTATAATAGCACATCCGTTCTCGTTTGAAAAGAGGAAGAGACGAAAGACGTGTCCGACTGCGATTTTAATATGTCTGCCTTTTCCTGAAAGCATTGCGGGGGCGGCGGTTGGCCGCCCGTCTCTCCATGCGTTCCGGTCCTCTCATGGAAAGAGGGGCGGAATAAGAAGAGTCCCGGCAGGGATACTCAAACAGAGGAAGTCAGTTTGTTCCATAAAGCCGGACGATGTAATTGAACGCGGTACAGCTTAGATAAAACGCGAATGTTAATATGCGTTGCTTGCAGCAACGGGCAGTTCTTCCTATAATTGTGTCAACAATCACAAGAAAGAAGGTATTCCTCATGCTGAACGAAAACATCAGAGCTGTCAGAAAGGCTAAAGGGCTTTCTCAGGAGGAGCTCTCTGTCAAGCTGGGCGTGGTGCGGCAGACGGTTTCAAAATGGGAGCAGGCGCTGTCGGTTCCCGATTCCGATATGCTCATCTCCCTGTCAGAGGTCCTTGAAACACCGGTGAGCACTTTGCTGGGAGAGACGATTACTGCGCCGGAGGCTGACAGCTTGAAGGTAATTTGCGAGAAGCTGGAGATCATCAATCTCCAGTTGGCGGAGAGGAGGGCCGTGAGACAAAAGGCATGGCACGGGCTGTTCATCACATTGTTCGCAGTCACAGTAGCGATTTTTGCGGTTCTCAGCGCACTTCACAGTCCCTATCTGGGATGGGATTACAGCAAGCCTGAGACCGCCGTCGTCGGAGTGCTCTTCCACGGATTTGAGTGGCTGTTTGTCAAATTGGCTCCGGCGGTTCTCATAGGGGCGTCGGCTGGCATGCTCATGACGCGGAAGAGAGGGTAAAACGGTTTTGCTTTGACACAAGTGCCAAGAGAGTGAGACAAGGAGGAGGCGGCGTGTGTACACACGCCGCCTCCTCCAGAAAGGAAAATGGTATGGATGACAAAATCAGATAATCTTCATCAGCACCAGGGCGATGGTGACGAAGGTACCCAGCACCGCCAGAGAGAACAGCAGGAATCCGGCGTTGATCTTCTTGCTCTCCACGATGGTCTGGGACTCCGGCGCCAGCTTGGCCCGCCGCAAGGCGGTGACCACGGGCTTGTAGAGTACCAGGATCAGCCCCATGTTCAGCCCGCCTTTTACCAGGTTGAAGGGGAGGAATACAGTGGGCAGCATTCCCGCAACCACGTCCCGGGGCACGCCCTGGTAGATGGGGGTCACAAGGTAGTTCCACAGCAGCATTACCACCACCTGGGCGGCGACGCCCAGGGTCAGGCCGATGACGGCGCCCTTCCGGGTGTGCATCTTCTTGTAGACAAAGGCGGCGGTGCAGCAGAAGGAGGCGGTGGCCAGCACATTCATGAGGCAGCCGATGGGGCCGGTGTCGCTGACGGTGAGCATCTCGATCACGGGCAGCACCAGGGAGATGGCGGCGGCGGCCAGGGGGCCGAAGAGGAAGCCGCCGATGGTGATGGCGGTGGCCTGCACGTCCAGCTGGAGGAAGCCGTACACCTGGGGCAGCATCTTGCTCAGGAGCATGGTGACATAGGCCACGGCTGTGAGCATGCCCAGGGAGGTGACGGTCTTGACACGCATGCGGGCGCGGGGGGCGGAGACGACGGTGACATTGGGATCAGACATGAAAAAACACTCCTTCGTTTTGTTTGAAAACACCTGGACGCCTTGACTTCTCTCCAGGTGAACAAACAACAAAGGAGTGCGCAAACAAGCGCACGGCTTCGCCGCACTCATCTTCTTCCATCCCGACTATACGGTTGGTCCCGGAGTTTCACCGGGTCAGCGGAGGCCTTACGGCCGCCGGTCGCGGACTGTACCGCCAGTGGGGAATTACGCCCCGCCCTGAAGACAAAGGATTCAGTTGTTTTCTGAGGGTAGTATACGACACTCACACGGGAAATGCAACCCCCAATTTCAAAAAATTTCGGCGCCGGTGGGCGGCGGGGAAGTACATATATGGGGTAAGCTGTTAACACTTAGTTAAAATCGCAAAATTCGACTTGTATTTACGGGAGTTTTTTGCTATAATATATAAAAAGAAATCAATGGAATATTTGGAGGCATATCTAGGAGCACGATGGAGGAAGGCATAAATACCGTTGGAGGCAATCTGACCGTTACGATTTGAAGGTCTCAATCAACATCATTTATGTAAGCGTGTAAGCCGGGCCCGCAGGGCCAGTTTATGCGCGTTTTCTTTTTCTGTATTCATGCCTGGCCGTGGTATCTCCCGGCGGCGAATATGGAGTTTTTCTTTTTTGGCTGCAAATGGTATTTGGAATCTAGGAAAGGCGGTATGAATATGAGTTGGCAGAATGAATTGAGGAACGGGATCAGGACGGCGGAGGAGCTGGCCCCCATCCTGGGCTGGACGGCGGAGGAGACGGCGCAGCACGCGGAGGTTTTGGACCGCTTTCCCATGCTGATCACCCCCTATTATCTGTCCCTGGTGGATCCAAAGGACCCCGACGACCCCATCGGGCGGATGTGTATTCCGTCTTTGGAGGAGCTGGAAGGCGGCGGGTCCTTTGATACCAGCGGCGAGGCGGACAACACCAAGCTGGAGGGAATGCAGCACAAGTACTCCCAGACGGTGCTGCTGCTGTCCACCAACCAGTGCGCCATGTACTGCCGCCACTGCTTCCGCAAGCGGTTGGTGGGATTGAGTGAGGAGGAGCTGAACAAGCGGGTGGACGAGGTGGTGTCCTATGTGAAGGACCACTGGGAGATCTCCAACGTGCTGGTCTCCGGCGGCGACGCCCTGCTGAACCCCAACCACATCGTGGAGCGCTACCTGCGGGAGCTGAGCGCCGTGGAGCACCTGGATTTCATCCGCTTCGGCTCCCGGGTGCCGGTGACCCTGCCGGAGCGCATCTGCGGCGATCAGGAGCTGCTGGACCTGTTTGCGGAGTACGGCAAAAAGAAGACCCTGTGTCTGGTGACCCAGTTCAACCACCCGAGGGAGCTGACAGAGGAGGCACGGCGGGCCATCCGGAGCCTGATCGACCGGGGCGTGCTGGTGCGGAACCAGACGGTGCTGCTGCGGGGCGTCAACGACAGCGGGGAGGTTCTGGGGGACCTGCTGTCGGGCCTGACCCGGTGGGGCGTGGTGCCCTATTACATCTTCCAGTGCCGCCCGGTCACCGGGGTGCACAGCCGTTTCCAGGTGCCGCTGAACGAGGGCATCCGCATTGTGGATGAGGCAAAGTCCCGGCAGAACGGCTTTGGCAAGGCGGTGCGCTACGCCATGAGCCACCCCCTGGGCAAGATTGAGATCTTCTGCCGGATGCCCGGTGGAGAGACGGTGTTCAAGTTCCACCAGAGCAAGAAGCCGGAGAATGCCGCCCGGGTGTTCACGGCGAAGCTGTCCCCCACGGACACCTGGCTGGACGATGAGCTGAAGGGCATGTGACAAAAAAGCGCACGGAGCAAAGCTCCGTGCGCTTTTCCTATGTCCCGAGGAACAGCCGCACCGCCAGGGCGGAGGCGATGAAGCCTGCCAGATCGGCGGTGAGGGCGGCAGGGATGGTATGGCGGGTCTTGTGGATGCCCGCCGCGCCGAAGTAGACGGCGATGGTGTAGAAGGTGGTCTCTGTGCTGCCCAGCATGACGGCGGCCACCCGCCCTGTGTAGCTGTCCGGACCGTATGCGGCCATCAGCTCACTGCCCACCGCCAGGGCGCCGCTGCCGGACACGGGGCGCACCAGCATCAGCGGCGCGGTCTCCGGGGGAATTCCCAGCAGGTCCAGCACCGGTGCGCAGAGGGCGGACAGCCACTCCATGGCTCCGGAGGCCCGGAACATGGACACCGCCGTCAGCAGTCCCACCAGGGCGGGGACGACCCGCAGCAGGACGGAGAGTCCGTCTGCCGCCCCCCGGGTCAGGGCGGCGTAGACGTCCACCCGCCTGCCGAGGCCGTATGCCGCCACCAGGGCCAGCAGCAGGGGAACCACCAGGGAGCTGAGATTCATGTCCGCCTCCGATCCGGCAGGGAGAAAAGGCGGGCGGCGGCCAGCCCCGCTGTTACCGACAGCACGGAGCTGAGCCATACCGCCGGCAGAATGTCGAAGGGGGCGGCGCTGCCCATGGCGGCGCGGAGGGAGCCAACAGTGGCGGGGATCAGCTGGATGGAGGCGGTATTCAGCACCACCAGGGTACAGAGCTCGTCGCTGGCGGTGCCGCCGCAGCCCCGGGCCATCCGCCGGGCGGCCCGGATCCCCAAAGGCGTGGCGGCGTTGCCCAGGCCCAGGAGATTGGCGGAGACGTTGGCGGATACCGCCGCCAAAGTCTCGCCGTCCCGGCTGGCGTTGGGCAGCAGCCGCCGCAGCAGGGGCCGGAAGGCCCGGGCCAGTCCCGCCGAGAGGCCGCAGGCGTTCATGACCTCCATCACCCCGGACCACAGACACAGCACCCCCGCCATGGAGATGCCCAACCGCACGGCGGAGCCGGCGCCCTCCAGGGCAGCGGCGGAAACCGCGTCCAGATTCCCAGTGAAGAGGGCAAATACCAGGGAAAAAATTACCATTCCGGACCAGACCCAAGTCATTGCCATGGGAAAACCTCCCTAAATCTACAAAAAATTGTTAATTAAATTTGAACTTTTCAGATATTGATTGACATATCAAGACTATGTATGATATTGTCTAGTCCAGTCGAAATGTAAACAAATGTGGGCGAAAGGAGAAGGCGACGTGAAAGCGACAGGAATTGTGCGAAAGGTCGATGAACTGGGGAGGATCGTACTGCCCATTGAGATGCGACGCACCCTGGACATCGCGGAGAAGGACGCATTGGAAATCTATGTGGAGGGCTCGTCCGTCATTCTGAAAAAGTATAAACCCAGCTGTCTTTTCTGTGACGGGACCAAGGACATTGCGGTGTTCAAGGGCAAAAACGTGTGTCCCCGATGCCTGCGGGAGCTGAAGGAGCTGTAAGCGCTGCCACACTTACGGGGACTGAAGTGACAGGACGGCTGAAAGAGAGAACAAAAATGACAGCGCGGCGTACACGCCGCGCTGTCATTTTTCCGTTTCAGCGCCCCTGCTCCAGGGCGGCGGCATAGAGCTCATTTTTGGAGAGCCCGGTGTGTTCCGCCACCTCCCGGGCCGCCTCTTTCAGGCGGACGCCCTGGGCCAGCAGGGCCAGCACCTGGGCCGCGCCCTCCTCCAGGGTGACGGCGGCCTCCTGGCTCCGCTCCCGCCCCGCCACCACCAGCACATACTCTCCCTTTGGGGTGCTGGATTCATAGTGTGCCGATGCCTCCCCCAGGGTGGTGCGCCAGGTCTCCTCGTGGAGCTTGGTCAGCTCCCGGCAGAGGGCGATTCGCCGCTCCGGGCCGAAGGCGGCGCAGAGGTCCGCCAGGGTGGTCCGCAGCTTGTGGGGGGCCTCGTGGAAGATCATGGTCCGCTCCTCGCTCTTCAAGCCTTCCAGGTGCTCCCGGCGGCTCTTTTTGTTGACCGTCAAAAACCCCTCAAAGGTGAACCGCCCCGTGGGCAGGCCGCTGACCGCCAGGGCGTTCACCGCGGCGCAGCACCCCGGGACGGCAACGACCTCCACGGCGTTCTCCCCGCACAGGCGCACTAGGTCCTCCCCGGGGTCGGAGATGGCGGGGGTGCCGGCGTCGGTCACCAGGGCGCAGCTCTCCCCCGCCAGCAGCCGGCTGAGGATGGCCTGCCCAGCAGTGATGTGGTTGTGCTCGTGATAGCTCACCAGGGGCCGTTTGATGTTGAAATGATTCAGCAGCTTTACGGACACCCGGGTGTCCTCCGCCGCAATGAAGTCCACAGCGGCCAGCGTCTGCGCCGCCCTGGGGGAGAAGTCCCCCAGGTTGCCGATGGGTGTGGCCACTAGATACAGTGTGCCGCTCATGGCAGATCCTCCTGTCTGAAATAAATGCGGTCCAGCTCCTCCGTGGGGCGGCCCTCCGCTGTCTCCAGAATCATGGGCGGCTCCCAGGCGAGACCCGGCTTTCCGCCCCGGCGGGCCTCTAGAAGCACCAGGGAGGGGGGCTCCTCCGCCCGCCGGCACACGGCTCGCATCCGCTTGGGCTCCAGGGCGGCGGAGCGGAGGGTGCAGAGGAGGTCCGCCAGCCGCTCCGGCTTATGGACCAGGCACAGGGCTCCGCCCCAGCGCAAAAGCCAGGCGGCGGCTCCGCACACATCCTCCATGGTGCAGGCGGTCTCCGCCCGGGCGGCTTGCAGGGCGGGCGACGGGGAGAGCTTTCCGCTTCCCACCGGGTAGTAGGGGGGATTGCATACCGCCAGGTCAAAGCCACCGGCTGGGAGGAGGCTTCGGATTTCCCGCAGGTTCCCCCGGCGGACGGTGAGGCGGTCTGTCAGGCTGTTTTCCGCGGCGGCCTGCTCCAAAAGCGCCGCGGCCTCCGGCCGGAGCTCCACGCCGGTGACAGTGAGGTCCCTCTGGCGCTGGAGCAGCAGGAGGCCCAAAAGTCCCGTGCCGCAGCCCAGGTCGCAGACCCGGAGCCCCGGCTTCAGCCGGGGCAGGGAGGAGAGGAGAAAGGTGTCGGTGCCGGGACGGAACAGATTATCCTCCCAGACAAAGCGGAGGCCGCCGGATTTCAGAGTTTCCCAGTGTTCCATGGCAGCGCCTCCTCTTCATTAGTGGTTTTCTGCGGATTTCAATGAGCCGGAGCACGTCCCGGTACACCTCGTCCCGGTCCTCCAGGTCGATCATGAGCCACCGCTGGCCGCCGCCCTCTCTGGTCTGGGCGTAGATTTCCCGCAGCCGGGGGAAGCAGTCCGGCAGGATGGCCTCCACAGACGCTCTCTCCCGCCGGCCCACTACCACCATGGCTGTAAAAGAGGATTCCCTGAGATAGACGGTGCAGAGGCTTCTGCCGGACTTTTTGAATTTCACATTCCGTCCCGGTTCCAGGCCGCAGGCACTGTATTCAATGGCCTCCCGGCAGTCATACCGCTCCATGAGCTCGGCGCAAAAGCCCGGAAACACCGGGTTTTGCACGTAGACGGCAATCTCCTCCAGGGTGGGGCGGGTGGTTTTGTCGCGGGGGGGTCGATCATGCGGAGGTCCTCCGTTCAGCAGATTGCGCCCCGCCGCCGCGGGACTTTGGCAGCAGAAATTTCACAAGAAAATGGTATGCGGCGGTCATTCCCGCGGGTACGGTCAGGAGGAAGAAGAGGACATGTTCTGTGGTGAAATTGCGGGTGTTGGAAACCTCGCCGTACTCCAGCAGATACCGCCCCAGCAGGCCCGCCGCGGCGGCGGCCAGCACCCGGAAAAAGACGTCCCTCTCCCGCCCGGGGCCATAGGCCTCCACCAGGCACAAAACCATCAGGCCAAAGAGAATGACCCTGTGCAGAGGCGGCGAACTGCCCAAGGGAAAGAAGAGACAGCACAGAAAAGCGGTGTATCCCAACACCAGAGCCCGCGTGAAACCCGGGTGCTTTTGGAGAAAATGTTTCATCATCGAACGCCCCCTGATCAGATGACAATATGATACCACACCCCTCTGGCGGTTGCAAGGGTCTGGCCGCCTGTGGTACAATGGAGGCGAAAAACCGATCGCAAGGAGGATGATCTTATGGTTACCATGGCACAGCGCATTGAACAGCTGCGGACGGAAAAGGGGCTCAGCCGCCCCGCCCTGTCCGCCGCCCTGGGGTTTCCCCGGATGGCGGTGGAGAAATTTGAGACCGGCCGCCAGACTCCCGCCCAGGACCAGCAGGAGAAGCTGGCGTCGTTTTTCGGCGTGTCCGTGCTCTACCTGCGGGGAGAGAACAGCGACCGCGTCCGCATGGACGACTGGATGGACGGGGCCTTTCTGGACCAGCCGTCCCCGGTGCCGGAGGTTTCCCGGCGGGCAAAGCCGGCTCCCGCCGCCCCGGCGGGGGAGGGTACCATGCTGGATGCCTTTCTTACCAGCAAGAAGTTCCAAGAGGCCCTGCGGGGAGCCGTGCTGGAGACTCTGCGCTCCCCGGAGGGCCAGGAGCTGCTGGCCAAGGCGGTTCGCCGGGAGATGGGGAAGTAGAGACCGCAAAAAGGAAGAGAGCCGTTGCCCCGCAATGGCTCTCTTCCCTTTTTATTTCTTTAGCAGACGCCACAGGGTGGTCCGGCTGATGCCCAGGCGCTTGGCGGCGGCGGTCTGGTTGCCGCCGGTCTCCTCCAGAACCCGCAGGGCCACGTCCTGGTTGATCTCTTCCAGGGTCCGGCCCAGGTCCAGAGGGACGGCGGCGTTTTCCGCCCGGAGGGAGAAGGCGCCCATGTGGCGCTCCTTTTTCAGCACCTCCCGCACGCTCTCCGCTGTGATGACCTGTCCGGCGGCAGTGACCGCCAGGGCCTTGATCACCCGCCGGAACTGTATGTAGTTGTGGGGCCACCGGAAATTTTGCAGCAGGGAGGCCCCCTCCGGCTCGATTCCCACCACCTGCCGGGGGATGGCGGCGTTGAGATGGCTGAGGGAGAGGTTGATGAGGGTGGGAATCCGCTGGGGCATGGACCGCAGAGGCGGAAGATACAAAGAAAGGCACCGGAGCTTGTCCAGGAAGAGGGCGCCGGCGGCGGAGACATATTCTCCCGGCTGACACACACAGGAGAGAATCACCCGGTTCCGGCGGCACACGTCCATCTCCAGCAGCACCGCCAGCAGCTGCCGCTGCCGCTCCGGGGAGAGTACGTCGATGCTGGAGAAATAGAGGGTGCTGTCCTGATCTGCCAGGGGGGAGTTGTGGTGTTCCAGCAAAAAGGCCCAGCTCTTGTCGTTGAGTAGGCTGCAGTTGATGGAGATCAGAGGGTGGTTTTGCAGGGAGCTGTGCATATAGAGAAAGTAGACAATGGTCTCCTTGCCGGTTCCGTCCTCCCCGGTGACCAGCACCGGCGCCCGGCTCTGGTTGATCTGAGCGATCTCGTTTTGAAAGTCGCTGATGGTTTCGGCGAAGCTGAAAATGCTGTCGTCAAAGGCCCGCTCCGCCTCCGGGCAGGAGGAAAAGCGGATGCCCGACTGGTTGGGGGAGAGGGGCGTTTTCCGGGCCTCCAGGAAAAAAGCCGTATAGATGGCGCTGCCGGCGGCCACCTGCCGGATCCGGATGGCGTAGAGCATGCCGCCAAGGTTCCGGGTGATCCGCCGTTCCACATCCCGCTGGGACTCCGGCAGCTCCCGCCGCAGCATGTCCAGCAGCTCCGGCACTGGGGCGTCCAGGGTGGAGAGAAACAAATTCCCCGCCTGGTCGAACACCACGGTCTGGCTGATCTGGCCCCGGATCAGCGCCCGCAGGAACCGGTTTTCTTCCCACAGGCTCTCCCGGCTGCCGCAGATGAGGAGGGCCTGGTCAAAGGCCTTGCGGATGCTCTCCACCGAGGAGGCCACCAGAAAGGAGTTCATCCCCAGGCGCTTGGCGGTGTTGTTGGCGAAAGTGTCGCACAGCAGGGCCTGGAAGCCGTCCCGCCGCAGCTCCAGCAGAATGGGCTCCACGGCATCGTGGGAGTCATAGGTCCGGATATCCAGGCGCAGGTCCATGGCCTTGCACAGCAGTCGGGCGCTCTCGGCAATGCTGGGGGCGGCCACAAAGGCGATGGCGCCGCTGAGGCTGCCCGCCAGCTTCAGCGTGCACAGCAGGTCGTACATGGAGACCTCAATCTCCACCACGGGAATGGACAGGTCCCGCCGCAGCATGGTGGCGGTGTCGCCGCGGGAGATGACCACGTCGTAATTTCCGTGAAAATTGGCCCTGGCAATCTCCAGGCCCAGCTCCCGGTCGCCTACGAACAGCGACAGGTCCATCTGGGGGTATTCCTCCGTCAGATTGGACATGAGAGTCTTCATGCCCTCATAGGGCGCGATGCCCAGCACACGGATCTGTGTATTCATAGGCCCTCCAAATACGTTTAATATTTGAACAAATTATAACAAACATACAAAAATTACGCAAGTCTTTTTCGGTGCGTTTCAAAAATAAACGATTTAAGACTGAAAAAAGTTTGCGGAATTGAGGTGTCCACTATAAAATAATGCCAAACAAAGGGCGGTGACCCGATGTTTTTTGATGAAAATGCCAGTATGAAGGCTGGTTTGAAATATATGTTTCATAAATGAACGCATGGTGAGGTGCTGCATGGTGAAGCTATTGATCGTCGCGGATGATTTCACAGGTGCCCTGGACACGGGCGTGCAGTTTACCGCCCGGGGGGCCAGGACCTGCGTGGTGACGGACCCGGCCTACGATTTCTCCCGGGCAAAGGCGGAGACCCAGGTGCTGGTGCTGGACGCCGAAACCCGGCACCTGACGCCGGAGGCGGCCTACAGTGTGGTGCGGCGGGCGGTGGAGGGGGCCCTGCGGGCCGGGTTCACCCACATCTATAAAAAGACGGATTCCGCCCTGCGGGGCAACGTGGGCGCGGAGCTCACCGCAGTGCTGGACGGCGCCGGGGCGGAGAGCATCTCCTTTCTGCCGGCTCTGCCGAAGATGGACCGGATCACCCGCAGGGGTATTCACTACATCGACGGTGTGCCTGTGGCGGAGAGCGTGTTCGGCCGGGACCCCTTTGAGCCGGTGGGGGCATCCTCCGTGGCGGAGATCATCGCCGCCCAGTCGGAGGTTCCGGTGGCGCTCCACGGGCTGGCGGAGACGGCGTCGGCGGGCCGCCCGGGTATCCACGTCTACGACGCGGAGAGCGACAGCGACCTGCTGCGGATCGGACAGCGGCTGGGCCGGGAGGGGCTGCGGCTCTCCGCCGGCTGCGCCGGATTCGCCGCGGCCCTGGCGGAGATCCTGGACCTGCGGGGTGCGCCTCCGGTGCTGCCGGACTTGGTGCCCGCACTGTTTGTGGCCTGCGGCAGCGTGAATCCGGTGACGCTGCGGCAGATGGCGGAGGCGGAGGCCCACGGCTTCCCCCACGTCCACCTGAGTCCCCCCCAGAAGCTGGACCCGGCCTGGCTGGAGAGTGCGGACTGCGCCGCCGCGGTGGGGAGATGGCTGGAGACTGCGGAGAGGGAAAAGCGTTTCATTCTGGATGTCAACGACCCCGGCGGCTGTGACGGCACAGACCGCTACGCCAAGGAGCGGGGGCTGACCACGGAGGACCTGCGCCGGGGTATCTCCGCCCAGCTGGGACGGCTGGTGCGGTTGCTGCTGGACGGCGGGCTGGATGCCACCATCCTCTGCACCGGCGGCGACACACTGCTGGCCCTGATGGGCGCTGTGGATGTGGCGGAGCTGATTCCGGTGTGCGAGCTGGACGCCGGCGCGGTGCTGACGGACTTTGTGTACAAGGGCAAGACCCATCATATTATTTCAAAATCCGGCGGCTTCGGAGAGCCGGACCTGTTTTACAGGCTGGCGCTGTCCATGGGCGCCGGGGATCAAGAGGAGGATGTCATATGCTGACCAAGTACGAATTGAAGATGCCCCACGCCGTGTACAGCGGCGAGGACGCCCTGGGCCGGATTCCGGAGATCTTTGCCGCCAACGGCGTCAAGCGCCTGGTGGTGTTCACCGACAAGGGCATTGAGGGCGCGGGCCTTCTGGATTTCCCCATGGCCGAGGTCAAAAAGACCGGCGTGGAGACCGTGATTCTGGATGACCTGCCGGCGGAGCCCAGCTACATGGAGGCTCAGAAGCTGGTGGACCAGTGCAAGGAGTGCGGCGCGGACTTCATCATGGCCGTGGGCGGCGGCAGCGTCATGGACACCGCAAAGCTCGCCAGCATCCTGATGACCGATGAGTACGGCATCAAGGAGCTGCTGGACACCCCCGGCCGGGCCAGAAAGTGCATGAAGACCCTGATGATCCCCACCACCGCCGGCACCGGCTCCGAGGCCACCCCCAACGCCATCGTGGCCGTGCCGGAGAAGCAGCTGAAAGTGGGCATCGTCAACACCGAGATGATCGCGGACTATGTGATTCTGGATGCGGTGATGATTAAAAAGCTGCCTCGAAAGATTGCCGCCGCCACCGGTGTGGACGCTCTGGCCCACGCCATCGAGTGCTTTACCAGCAACAAGGCCAATCCCTTCAGCGACGTGTTCGCCCTCCAGGCCCTGGATATGATCCTGAACAACATCCAGCAGGCCTGCGACGATCCCGAGGCCATGGACGCCAAGAACACCATGCTCCTGGCCAGCTTCTACGCCGGCGTTGCCATCACCGCCTCCGGCACCACCGCCGTCCACGCGCTGAGCTACCCCTTGGGCGGTAAGTACCACATCGCCCACGGCGTGTCCAACGCCATTTTGCTGGCCCCCGTCATGCGGTTCAACGAGCCCGCCTGCCGGCCCCTGCTGGCCAAGGCCTACGACCGCTGCCTCCGGGGAGACGCGAAGACCGAGGCGGAGAAGAGCGCTGCCGTCATCACCCGGTTGGAGGAGATTGTCAAGCACCTGGACATTCCCACCAGCCTCACCGAGTTCGGCGTGCCCAAGGAGGACCTGGAGGCGCTGGTGGCCTCCGGCATGGAGGTGACCCGCCTGCTGGTGAACAACATGCGGGAAGTCACCCCCGACGATGCCCGGAAGATCTACCGGGAAGTCCTGTGATTCCTTTTCTGGGAGAAGGGACCGAGAGAGCGCATCAGGCGATCACCTTTGAAACAGAATCAAATCCCTGCGACGGCAGCGAGGAACATCCTGAAATTGTGTATAGGAGAGTGCGAACATGAAGCAGGTTGAGATCAAAGGCATCATTCCACCGGTAGTCACCCCCATGAACCCCGCGGACGAGAGCGTCAATATCCCCGAGCTCCGCAACCAGATCGAGCGGCAGATCGCCGGCGGCGTCCACGGAATTTTCCCCTTCGGCACCAACGGCGAGGCATACATCCTCAGCATGAAGGAGAAGGAGGAGATCCTGGAGGCCACTGTGGACCAGGTGAAGGGCCGTATTCCCGTTTACGCCGGCACCGGCTGCATCTCCACCCGGGACACCGTGTACCTCAGCAAGCGGGCCGAGGAGATGGGCGCGGACGTGCTGTCCATCATCACCCCCAGCTTTGCCCTGGCCAGCCAGAAGGAGCTCTACGACCACTACTGCGAGGTGGCAAAGCACGTGAATATCCCCATTGTGCTCTACAACATCCCCGCCCGCACCGGCAACAAGCTGCTGCCGGAGACCGTGGCGAAGCTTGCCAGGGACGTGGACGTCATTATGGGCGCCAAGGACTCCAGCGGCGACCTGGATAACCTCAAGGCGTACATTGATCTCACCCGGGACGCCGGCAAGGATTTCGCCGTCCTGGCCGGCAACGACGGCAACATCCTCCCCTGCCTCAAGGCCGGCGGCGCCGGCGGCGTGGCGGGCCGGGCCAACCTGTGGCCCGGAACCATCGCCTCCATCTATGACCATTTCGTCTCCGGCGACCTGGAGAAGGCCCAGGCGGCCCAGGACGCCATTGTGGCCCTCCAGCGGGTGTTCAAATTCGGCAACCCCAACACCATCATCAAAAAGGGCGTTGCCATGATGGGATACCCCGTGGGCGAGTGCCGCAGGCCCTTCAGCTACCTCTGCGACGAGGGCGTGGAGGAGCTGAAAAAGGTTCTGGAAGAGACCAAGAATCTGTGTTGATCAAACATAAGGAGGAGTACATATGAGCAAGCCAATCTTAGGCATTACCATGGGCGATCCCTTTGGCAACGGCCCGGAGATTACCGTCAAGGCTCTGGCGGACAAGACGGTCTATGACCGCTGCCGCCCCCTGGTCATCGGCGATGTCAGCGCCATGGAGTACGCCGCCGCCGTGGCCAAGAAGGTCTCCGGCATCGACATGAGGGTCCGGGCCATCAAGGCCGTCGGCGAGGCGAAGTACGAGTACGGCGTCATCGACGTGTATGACATGGGGATTGTGAAGGCATCCGACATCCCAAATGATCCCGAGAGCCCCAAGCCCTTCGGCCTGGGTGCCACGGCCCTCGGCGGCGAGGCGGCTTTCCAGTATGTGAAGAAGGTCATCGAGCTGGCCATGAACGGCGAGGTGGACGCCACCATCACCAACGCCCTGAGCAAGGAAGCCATCAACATGGCGGACCACCATTACAGCGGCCATACCGAGATCTACGCCGACTACACCAACACCTCCAAGTACACCATGATGCTGGCCCATGAGGAGCTGCGGGTGGTCCACGTCTCCACCCACGTCTCCCTCCGGGAGGCCTGCGACCGGGTGAAGAAGGACCGGGTGCTGGATGTCATCCGCATCGCCAACGAGGGCTGCAAGGCCATCGGCATCAAGGAGCCCAGGATCGCCGTGGCCGGCCTGAACCCCCACTGCGGCGAAAACGGCATGTTCGGCCGGGAGGAGATCGAGGAGATCCAGCCCGCCATTGACGCCGCCATGGCCGAGGGCATCATCATCCCCGAGAAGAAGCCCACCCCGCCGGACACCGTGTTCTCCAAGGCGCTGGGCGGCTGGTATGACATCGTCGTCGTCATGTACCACGACCAGGGCCACATCCCCCTGAAGGTCAAGGGCTTTGTCTACAACAAGGCCGAGGGCCACTGGGACGCCGTGGCCGGCGTAAACGTCACACTGGGCCTGCCCATCATCCGGGCCAGTGTGGACCACGGCACCGGCTTCGGCCACGCCGGAGACGGCCACGCCAACGAGCTCAGCCTGGTAAACGCCATGGACTACGGCATCCGCATGGCCAACGCAAAGGCGGAGGGATGACCCCAAATTCATCTTTGACCGGCAGCGCCGGAGAAGAATACGCTTCAAACAAAAAGCTGAAAGGAAGAAACACCATGAAAAAAGTATTTGCTCTGATCCTGACCCTGGCGATGGTGCTGAGTCTGGCCGCCTGCGGCGGCGATAACGGCAGCAGCCAGCCCGCCAACACCGATGCCCCCGCCAACACCGACGCTCCCGCCGACAGCGGCGAGCAGAGCACCGAGATCTCCGGCAACGTGGACCTGACCTTCGCGGCCCAGGAAGTCGGCACCGCGGCCTATAACTACGCCGCCGCCATTCAGACCGCCATTGTCAAGGAGATCCCCGGCGCCAACATCAGCATCACCACCACCTCCCCCGGCGGTGTGGGCGCGCCCGTTATCGTCAACGGCGGCGCCCAGTGCGACATCGTCATGTCCAACTCCGCCCCCGCCAAGTGGAGCATGGAGGAGGGCATCCTGGGCAACGCCCCCACCCCCGACATCTGCGCCATCGCCGGCGGCCTGGGCCATGACTTCGTCAACGTCATGTTCACCCAGAAGTTCGTGGACGCCACCGGCATCACCACCGTGGAGGAGCTGGTAGCCCAGAAGTACCCCGTGAAGCTGGTCATCAAGACCAACGGCACCTTCGGTGAGCTGGCCGCGGAGAAGGTCTTTGAGGCCCTGGGCGTGACTCTGGAGGATGTTGCCTCCTGGGGAGGCGTGGTTGAGAAGACCGGCGGCGACGCCATCAAGAGCGGCCTGCAGGACGACCTGTACGACATGACCATCGACCATATCGGTGCCGGCCAGGCCAACACCTCTGAGCTGTGCCTGACCCACGACATGTACGACGTGCAGCTGGGCGAGGAGACCATGGCCAAGATGGTGGAGATGGGCTACGACTATGTCACCGTGGAGGCCAACACCTGGAACGGCCAGACCGAGGAGATCAAGACCGTAGGCTCCCAGCAGGTGATTTTGGTGCCCACCAGCCTGGACTACGCCGTGGCGTACCACATGGCCAAGGCCGTGTGCGAGAACAAGGCCGACCTGGCCAGCGCCGTGGCCGCCATGAGCTACTTTGACCCCGAGACCGCCGGCACCCTGACCCTCACCGGCGTGCCCCTGCATCCCGGCGCCGCCGCCTACTACGAGGAGATGGGCTACGCCCACGGCTGATTGTCCAATTCATAACACAGCGCGCGGGGCCTGGGGCCCCGGCACAAAGACCCAGGAGATGCCGGGGGACGGGGAAGCCCTCGTCCCCCGGCAGACCTGTTCCACACCATCCACATACACCTGAGGAGGGGTATCCAACAATGGGAAAGAAACTCGAATGGCGCCAGATGGCGGCGATTGCGCTGACAGTGGTGTTCTTCCTGTTCCAGATGTATCTGGCACTGATCAAGCAGCTTCCCACCATGCTGCAGGCGCCTTTGCACCTGCTCTTCGCCCTGGCACTGGTCTATCTCTACAATCCCCCGGATAAAAAGTACCGCAAAAAGCTCCAGAAGGAGAAGGGTGAAACCGTCTCCGCCCAGGAGCTGAACAAGTTTGCCTGGTCCCGCTGGATCGACATCCTGGTGGCCGTGGGCATCGTGTTCCAGCTCTGGTACGTGGTGAATCGCTACCAGTCCCTGGTGGACCACGTGCTGTTCATCAGCCCCGTGGACTCCATCGACATCGCCTTTATGGTGATTACCGCGGTGTTGCTGCTGGAGGCTGTGCGCCGCACCCTGGGCGGCATCCTCTTCGGCTTCATTTTGCTGTTTATCATCTACGCCTGGACGGCCCAGTATCTGCCGGGCATCCTCTACACCCGGGGCAAGCCCTTTGCCGCCATGCTCAAGCAGTTCACCGAGGGCATGACCATGAGCACCTCCGGCATCTTCGGCTCTCCGCTCCAGACCTCCGCCAACAGCCTGTTCTACTTCATCGTATTCGGTGCGTTCTTCTCCGCCTTCGGCGGCGGCCAGCTGCTGATTGACATCGGCATGAAGGCCTCCAACAAGGGCTCAGGCGGGCCGGCCAAGGCCGCCGTCATCTCCTCCGGCCTTATGGGGATGATCTCCGGCTCCGCCGTGGCCAACGTGGCCACCACCGGTGTCATGACCATCCCCATGATGAAGAAAGTGGGCTACGAGCCCGAGGAGGCCGGTGCCATCGAGGCCGTGGCCTCCACCGGCGGACAGGTCATGCCCCCCATCATGGGCGTGGGTGCCTTCATCATGGCGGAGATGCTGGGCATTCCTTACGGCCGCGTGGCCACCGCCGCCATCATCCCCGCCGTGGCCTACTACTTCGCTGTGTTCGTCCTGGTGGACCGCCTGGCCGCCAAACGGGCCAGCCGTCTGGACGGCAGGGCCGACACCACCATCAAGGTGGAGCGGAAGATCCTGCCCCGCCTGTATTTGCTGCTGCCCGCCGTCATCCTGGTGGTGTTCATCGTCCAGGGCGCCTCGCTGATGCGGGCCGGCACCATGGGCATCTTCTCCTGCCTGGTGTGCAACGTCATCAGCTATTTCGTGGGCGGGAAGAAGGACTTCGTGGGTCTCAAGGGCATCTGGGAGTGCTGCATGGACGGCGCCAAGCAGGCCGCTGAGATCGCCATCCCCACCGCCGCCTGCGGCATCATCATCAACGTGGTCACCGGCCAGACGGCCCTGGCCACCAATCTCTCCGCCGTGATCAGCGGCCTGGGCACCAATATGCTCTTCGTGGCGCTGCTGATCGGCATGGTGGGCTGCATGCTGCTGGGCATGGCCCTGCCTACTGTGGCGGCGTACCTTGTGGGCGTCATCCTGTTTGTGCCCTGTATCCGCCCCATCCTCATCTCCAGCGGCATGGCCGACGGCACCGCCAACCTCTGCGCCAATATGTTCGTGTTCTACTACGGCATCATGGCCCAGATCACCCCGCCTGTGTGCGTGGCGTCCTACACCGCCGCCGGCATCGCCGATGCCAACGCCATGAAGACCGGCATCAAGGGCTTCCTGTTCTCCATGGTGGGCTTCATGGTTCCCTTCGTGTTTGTGTACAACCCCGCCATTTTGCTGGAGGGCACCGTCATGGAGATCGCCCTGGGCGCCGCCATGCTGCTGGTGGGCACCTTCTTCCTGGCCACCGTGGTCTCCGGCTATTTCAGCGTTGAGCTGAGCGTGGCGGAGCGGGTGCTGCTGTTTGTGGCGGCCATCTGCCTGATCAGCCCTGAGATCATCACCTCCGTCATCGGTGTGGTGCTGGGCGCTGCGCTTCTGGTTTGGAACACCGCACGGAAAAAGAAGGGCGTGAAGGCTGCCTGACCTTTAAAACGGAAAGATCCACCCCTGACTGGCTGAGGGCGGAACGGCTCCGCCGTTCCGCCCTTGTTATCACTTCAAAATTCCATCAGAAAGGCTGATTGTATGAGCTATCCTGTTCTGCCCGGATTGACCCCCGACGGCGTTCTCTATCAAAATCTGGAGATGGGCACCGTGGAGGCCGTCATCCCCCCCGGCGTCCACCCCACCTGCCACTCCCCCGCCACCCTGGAGCTGCCCAATGGGGACCTGCTGTGCTGCTGGTTCGCCGGCACCTATGAGGGCAGTGCCGACGTCCACATCGTCTGCGCCCGCCTGCCCAAGGGGGCGGACCGCTGGACGGAGCCCGTGGACATCTCCGGCGACCCGGAGCGCAGCGAGCAGAACCCCTCCCTCTTCTACGGTCCCGACAATGCCGTTTGGGCCATGTACACCGCACAGAAGGACCGTCAGGCGGGAAAGGACAACATGCAGTTCACATCCCAGGTCCGTCTTCAGAAGAGCACCGACGGCGGGTTGACCTGGGGCCCCTATGAGACCATCTTCCCCCGAGAGGGCACCTTCTGCCGTCAGGCCATCCAGGTGCTCTCCAACGGCCGGTGGATCTTCGCCAACTGGCTGTGCACCGACTCCGCCGAGGGCCTCTCCGGCGACCCCACCGCCTTCCAGGTCTCCGACGACCAAGGAAAGACCTGGCGCCAGGTGGATATGCCGGGGAGCAGCGGAAGAGTCCACGCCAACGTGGTGGAGCTGGAGAACGGACATCTGGCGGCCTTCATGCGGGACCGGGAGGCGGCGAATATCTACCGCAGCGAGTCTTTTGACTGGGGGGACACCTGGTCCGAGCCCAAGCCCACCCCCCTGCCCAACAACAACTCCAGCATCAGCGCCATCCGCCTCCAGAGCGGGCGCGTCGCCATCGCCTGCAATCCCACCTGCACGCCGGAGCCCTCTCCCGGCAAGGCGGCCTGGCCCGGTCTGCGGTGCCCTGTGGCCGTGGCTCTCAGTGAGGACGGCGGACTGACCTTCCCCATGATCCGCTGGATGGAGCGGGGCGAGGGCTTTATGGGCGATGAGAACCGGACCAACAACAAGCAGTATGAGTACCCCCACATCATGCAGGGCGCAGATGGGCGTATCCACCTGACCTACGCCGCCTTCACCCGCAAGGCCATCAAGTATGTCACCTTCACCGAGGCAGACGTCATGGGACAGAAGCGGGAGACCGTGGGACTGTACAACCCCACCGCGGCCCAGTCCAGGTAAGGGGAGCCGGCCATGGAGAACAAATTTGAGCTGGCCCATCTGGGCATCAACACCCCGGACCCGGAGTCGGCGCTGGAGCTGGCGAAGCTCCTGAGCCTGGTCTTCAACCTGAACCCCCGCCACGGCCAGAAGTCCGAGTTCGCCGGGGAGTTCTTCGAGTGCATGAAGTCCCCCTTCCTGGGCGCCAACGGCCACATTGCCATGCGGACGCCGGACCTGGACGCCGCCGTGGCGGAGCTGGGGGAAAAGGGCTTTGCTTTTCGGATGGAGACCGCGGCCTATACGGAGGACGGCAAGCTGAAAAATATCTATCTGGACGGTGAGTTCGGCGGCTTTGCCATTCACATCATGAGAGGCTGACCGCGGGATAGTGGAGAGGACGCAATCAGGAGGCCCGGCACAAAAAAGTGCCGGGCCTCCAATTTGAAGGCGCCTCCGCTTCTATTTCCCTTCCCCGCCGCATAGGTTGTCCCAGAGGTGATGTACATGAGAAAAAAGCCCATCCTTCCCGCCGGCCTCCTACGGCGGCTGGAGGCGGGAGTCCTGGGGCTGGCGGTGCTGTGGGCGGCGGCGGTCACGGCGGGCAGCGACACCGCCGCCGCGGCTCTCTCAGCCCTGCGGGAAGCTCTGCCCATGGGCGCGCTGCGGTGGGAGATGGGGGACCTGTGGACTCGGGACCAGTTGTCTCCCGCCGCCGTGCTGGCCATCAGTCAGGCGCCGCTGCTGCTGTCCGCCCGGGCGGAGGTGGCGGAGCTGTGGCAGAGCGCGGAGACGGCGCCCCCCGCCGCCGCAGACGAGGAGACAGAGGAGGCCGCCCCCACCCCGGTGGAGGAGTCATCCCTGGACGCCCCGCCCCCCGCCGCCGTGGACAACGGCGTCCCCGCCCGAACCCTGGTGCCCAATGACCCCAGCGGCTACACCGTTTTTGGACGCTGCTACATCAGCAGCTCCCGCGATCAGGAGCTTCCTCTCACGGCCCTGGGGGAGCCCTTCGCAGCGGAGCTGACAGCGGAGGAGCCCCAGATCCTCATCCTCCATACCCACGGCAGCGAGGCCTATACCCCCGCCCCGGGGACGGAGGTGGTCTGGTCCGGCGATTACCGCACCACGGACACCCGCTACAACGTGGTGAAGGTGGGAGACGAGATGGCGGCGGTGTTCGGCGAGGCGGGAATCTCCGTCCTCCACGACCGGACGCTGTACGACTACCCCTCCTACTCCGGGGCCTATGACCGGGCCCTGGCGGCCATCCAGAGCTACCTGACCCAGTACCCCTCCATCCGCTTCATCCTGGATGTCCACCGGGACGCCATTGAGGACAGCCAGGGCAGCCAGTACAAGGTGGTCTCCCCCATCGAGGGGGTGGGGACCTCCGCCCAGATGACCCTGGTGGTAGGCAGCGACGGCAGCGGCCTCACCCACCCGGACTGGATGGAGAACCTGCGGCTGGCGGTGGCCCTCCAGCAGGATATCTTAACGGAGTACCCCACGCTGATGCGGCCGCTGCTGCTGCGAAACTCCCGGTACAACCAGCACGCCACCACCGGGTCGCTGCTGGTGGAGGTGGGCGCCGCTGGAAACGCCCCGGAGGAGGCGGCTCTGGCGGGCCGGCTCTTCGCCCAGCGCATGACGGAGGTGCTGCGGGCCCAGAGCAAGTAAGCCTTACAGATGGGGGAGGCTCCGGCGGTACTGCCGCAGGGCCGCCTCCCGGGCTGGGTCCCGGGCCGCGTCCAGACGTGCCAGCAGGGCGGAGCGGTCCTCCGGGAGATTTCCCTGGACCACCACGGCGTTGGAGGCCCCCAGTGTGGCGAACCACACCGGAATCTCCAGTCCCTCCACCAGCGTCCGCACCTCCTCCGGCTTCTCCACCTCGCTCTCCTCCGCCCAGGTTCCCGCCTCCGTCTCCCGGTACAGCCGGGACTCCGGAAAGACGGTGAGCATGGAGGAGTCGATGATTTTGGGCCGGGTCCGGTTGAAAATTTCCGCCGAGGCGGCGGCCCCCTCCGCGCCCCTCCCCGCCCCGGGAAGGCCCGCTAGGTACATGAAATAATAGTCGAGGCCGGCTTCGTCCAGGCGGCGGCATTGCTCCACGATGTCCTCCGGGCCGTAGCCCTTGTCCATGAACCGGAGAGAGGGGCCGTGGCCCGTCTCCACGCCGATGCTGAGGCCCGTATACCCCAGCTCCCGGAGGACCCGCAGTTCCTCCTCCGTCTTTTTGCCAACATCCGTCACCCGGGCGAAGCAGCCGACGGTTTCGCAGGAGGGGAGATACTGCCGGATTAGATTCGCGATGTGCTTCAGCCTGTCAAAGGACAGGGCGAAGGGATTGGCCCCGGTGAGAAAGACCCGGCGCACCCCTCCGGGCTCCGGCAGGCCCTGGAGCAGGGCGGCCAGCTTCCCCATGGGGTCGTGGGCCATCATCTGGGCCTCCCGCAGGTCCGCCTCCACCGTCTCCGGCGGCGTCATCCGGAAGCGGAAGGGCAGGCCGTCATAGAGGGTGCAGAATTTGCAGCGGTGCCACGCACAGCCCGCTGTCACCTCCAGCAGGAGGGAGCCGGCCTCGTAGGGCGGCCGCCAGATGGTTCCCGTGTAGTGCATGTTCATCACTCCTTTCCCCTGGAATGTAACAGAGGAGAGGCGGTTTGGCAAGTACTGTCTTTTTTAGGCGATACGGTCTTTTTTTGTACCAGGGGCTTTTCCCCGGGGCGCCGAAATGATATACTGGTCTTCGATGGAACTTCCAAAGGAGGCGCGTCCCATGTCCGAAAACAAGTTCAGCGGGCCGGAGGCCCTGGCCCGCTGCGTCCCCATGAGCCGGCTGCAGTCGGTGCTCTCCGGAAAGTGGAAGATTTTGATTTTGTGGTATGTGGCCTTTTACAGGGTCCAGCGGTTCGGGCAGCTGCTGCGCCGCCTGGACGGGATCACCCAGTCCACCCTGACAAAGCAGCTGCGGGAGCTGGAGGCCGACGGTTTTCTCCGCCGTGAGGTGTTCCCTGAGGTGCCGCCCCGGGTGGAGTACACCCTGACGGAGCTGGGAGAGGGCTTTTTGCCGGTGCTGGAGGTCATGCTGCGCTGGAGCGAGGAGAACCTGTGTCCGCCGGGATACGTCAGCCCCGATCCGGAGGCGTTGGCTCTGCGGGGACCGAAGGATGGGGAGGCCCCCGCGGCAGATTACTGACGCAAAGAGGGCGGGACATCTCAGATGTCCCGCCCTTCGGCTTTTACTCCGGAATTCCATCTCCCAAAAGGCCCGCCAGCTTGTGCAGGTGCTCGATGGGAAACGGCGGAGACGCCATGGGCCGCGCCGCGATGGACAGCAGCTTCATGGGGCTGTCGTCTGCCGCCACCCGGTTGGATGACAGGGCCCCGCACCGCTTGCAGCGGTGGATGACGGCCCACTCACCGCCCTTCCGGACCCAGACCGCCACAGGCTCCATCAGCCCGCCGCAGTCCGCTGCCCGGTCCCCGGGCTCCACGTCCAGGTGGAGGCTGGTGAGACAGTTGGGGCAGTGGTTGCGGTGGCCGCTTCCGGCGCCCTCCGGGCCCACGGGCCAGCCGCAGGCCTTGCAGGTGAATGTGTCACTGCAGGGATGGGTCTTGTAATAGCCTTTTTCAAATGCCTTTCTCTTGTTCTCCCGGTTCATTGGGATGATTCCTCCTGATAGAATTGGTGTCATTCTACGGGAGGCAGGTTTTGAAACAGCGTGTGTCCTGACCTCCCGGTCAGATGACACTCTCCGCGCTTTTACGCTTCATAGGGTAAACTCCTTTTTCAGTCGCTCCGTCCGGAGGACGGGCCGCATTCAAGATACCACATGTCCCCGCCGCCGTCAACCCGTCACCGATTTCCCTGCCGCCGCCTATACTGTCATACGGGCGGTGTTCCGCCCGAACCTGAAACAAAGGCGGAGATACGCTATGCTGCAATCTTTACAATGGGCGGCTCTGGGCACCGGATTCACCTTTTTGATGACCACCCTGGGCGCCGCCACGGTGTTCTTTCTCTCCGGGGAGCCGAAGCCCCGGTTCCAGCGGGCCATGCTGGGCTTTGCCGCCGGGGTGATGACGGCGGCCTCCGTGTGGAGCCTGCTGCTGCCCGCCATCAACCAGGCGGAGGGGGAGGGACGGTTCCCCGGCTGGCTCCCGGCTGCGGCGGGGATGCTGCTGGGGGTGGTGTTCCTGGCGGCCCTGGACGCCATGCTGCCCCGCCTCCGGCGCAGCCGGGACCTGGCCGACGATGCCTGGCGGCAGAATACGCTGCTGATGACCGCTATCACGCTACATAACGTGCCGGAGGGCATGGCGGTAGGCCTGGCCTTCGCCCTGGCCTCCCAGGGGGAGAATTTCGCCGGAGCGGCGGCCCTGGCCATGGGGATCGGCATCCAGAACTTCCCCGAGGGAGCGGCCATCGCGCTGCCTCTGCGGCAGGAGGGGCGCAGCCGCTTCCGGGCTTTCGGGGGCGGCATGATGTCCGGGATTGTGGAGCCGCTGTTCGGCGTTCTGGTGGTGCTGGCGGCGGCCTGGGCCAGGCCGCTGATGCCGTGGCTTTTGAGCTTCGCCGCGGGAGCCATGCTGTACGTGGTGGTGGAGGAGCTGATTCCCCAGGCCCACAGCCGGGCGGGCACCTGCGGGTTTGTGACGGGGTTTCTCATCATGATGGTGCTGGATGTGGCGCTGGGGTAAGCGGAACATGGCAAGGACGGGGCGGAGATGCATCACCTCCGCCCCGTCTCCGCCGCTCCGGACCGTATGGGCCGTCCCTTCGGACGGGCGTTGTGGGCTTGGCACGCGGATGTGTCAGGCGGAAAATACCACCGCCAAAAGCATTTTGAACCGCTCCTCACCGTATACGGCGTGGGGAATGCCGGCCGGCATGACCAGGCTCTCCCCCTGCCGGAGAACGTGGATTTCCCCGCCCACGGTAAAGCGGCCCGTGCCCTCCAGCACCGTCACCAGGGCGTCTCCGCCGGAGGCGTGGGTGCTGATCTCCTCTCCCCTTTCAAAGGCAAAGAGGGTGAGGCTCATATGGGGATTCTGGGCCAGGGTGCGGCTGACCACCTGTCCCTCCTGATAGGAGACCAGACTGTCCAGCCGCAGGACCTGCCCCTTTGCGATGTTCTTCATGCCTCCGTCCATACCCGGCCTCCTCAATGGCTGAATTTGTCGATGGTCACGTCGGCGCAGTATTTGACCTTCAGCACTTGGAGCCTTGCGAAGATCTCGGTCTGGCAGTGGGCCTCCTGAAAGGCGGGCTCCGTCCAAGTCTCCACCAGCAGCAGCGCGTTGGGGTCCTGGGCGTCAAAATAGTAGTCGTACTTCACATTGCCCTCCTCCTGGAGCGAGTTTTCCCGGACCCCCAGGTCGGTGATGGCTTGATAAAAGGCTGTCCTCTGGCCGGGCTTGGTGTGGTAGGTGACATTCCAGGTAAGCATATTTTCTTCCTCCTTATGTTGCGTCGGGGTCTTGCTTGAAAAGCGGCAGAATTCCGGATGGCGGAAATTTTTTCGCCGGACAGGGAAGAGTATCATACAGCAGAACTGCGGAGAATCCCGCGGAAGAACCGCCGGAGCTCTATGATAGACTTAAGATAACATGAGGAGCCCGGTATAGCAATCCCTAATTTTCAGTGCGCGGAAATATGCGGGAACCGGCAGCAGACCTGCCGCGGGTCAGAGAGGTTTCACATCTTGTCTGATCTTGTTTGACTGGAATTACAATACTTTTTTGAAAATCTTGAAAATAGGGGCTTGACTT
The DNA here is from genome assembly GCA_910584075.1 of uncultured Oscillibacter sp. Classification (GTDB taxonomy): domain Bacteria; phylum Bacillota; class Clostridia; order Oscillospirales; family Oscillospiraceae; genus Oscillibacter. The sequence continues at coordinate 1,016 of CAJTZI010000025.1, read as the reverse complement.
TGAGGAAAGCTCTGGTATAATAACAATTGCTGTTTTGACAGGCAGAAATTGCAGCACAGAAAAACAACAGAATTATGATGGAGAAGTCGCCTAGTTGGTCGAGGGCGCATGATTGGAAATCATGTAGGCCCCTAAAGGGTCTCGAGGGTTCGAATCCCTCCTTCTCCGCCATGTGAACCAGCCTTGATTTTCGAACTGTTTTATCGAGAATCGAGGCTGGTTTTTTGCTTAAAGCCTTGCAAATCAAGACTTTTGGAAAAGTCGTTATCTGGGCTGAAATCAGAAAACGCTCAAAAAGTGAAAATGAAAAAATTTTAGATTGTGGGATTTTGAACACAGAAAACGAGAAACCTCTCATTTCCCATATAATTCTTCAAAATGTACCGGCGTTTTATATGCCAATGTTTTATGGGGACGAATTTCATTATAAAACTGGATATATTCATCTACGCTTTTACGAAAGTCCCGCTCAGACAAATAATCTCTGCGATAAGCCTCCTCCTTTTTGAATGTGGCGAAAAAAGTTTCTGATACCGCGTTATCAAGAGGGCGGCCTGATGCTGAGAAGGACTGCTGCACACTGTTTTGAAGCAGAAGCTGTGTAAATGCATTTGACGTATACTGTGTCCCGCGGTCACTGTGAAAAACGAGAGACTTGGGATCATTGCGCAGAGCAAAAGCTTCTCTAAACGTCGATGTAACAAGGTAAGTGCTGGCTTTGCGGGAGATATTATATGCGATAACTTTTCTGGAAAACAGGTCAAGGATTACACATAGATATAGTCCATATCCTTTGACTTTGAAATATGTAATATCACTGACCCATATTTGATTTGGCTTGCTTGCGGTGAAGTTTCGGTTGAGCAGATTCCTTTTCCGATAGGACTGACGCCGCTTATATTCCCGCTTGGCATTACAGTGAATGCTTTGTATATCTAACTATAAATGAGCAAATTCAAAAAGCGCCGAGAGAGGACCTACAAAGACGAAGGCCACAGCAAAAGGGCAAAATACGA
>CAJTZI010000024.1 GCA_910584075.1 uncultured Oscillibacter sp. | reverse complement strand
TGAGGCCACGGTGAAGACTGCCCAAAAACGGCGGCGGCTAATCCGTTGGGGGGCGGTGGCGGCCATTATCATTGTGCTGATCGCCCTGTTGGCTTTTCTGTACATCAAATACCGACAGTCCACGGAAATTGGTCAATACTTCTATACAGTCAGAGGCATTCCGCAGGAAATGCCTCCGGAAGAAGTTGAGGCTATCATAGACCAGCTTCCAGAAGAATCACGCTTTTATGGAGGAGAATGAACATGAAAAAAGTATGTACTCTCTTTTGCCTGGTTATGGTAATCCTGTGCATTACCAACACCACAGCTCTTGCCGCCGAACCCGAGGGAAAAGTTATTGATTTGGGTGACGGTTTTTATGTGGTGGAAACTATTACCCAGTATCCCATGGCGCGGTCAGGTAATGCCGTCATCAGTGGAGAAGTATCCAATGATTTGTACCAAGGCTCCACTCTGATTGGCACCGCAACGCTATACGCCGACTTTGATATTTCCGGCTCTACCGCAAAGCCCGTGTATATCAGCGTTACAGGTTCAGGGTATAATGGAGGAGCATATCTCCGCGGAGAGCCCACCCATTCCGGCAACACCGCCTCCGGCACGGCGTACTTCAAGTATAACGGCGTACAGAAAACGCTCCGCCTCTCCCTCTCCTGCACCGCCGACGGCACCCTCTATTAAATTGCCCAGCTCTACAACATAAACAGCCCCTCTCCCGGACAACAGGGAGAGGGGCTGGTCTTTTTTAGAGGCCGACGCTCCCGGAGAACCGGGACGGCCAGGGGCCGTCCCTTACAATTTCTTCTCCAGGCACACCAGCCCCACCCCGGGGATGCCGTTGAACGCGCAGGGGACAATCCCCGCCTCCCGGTAGCCCAGGCGGGCGTACAGGGCCCGGGCGGAGGCGTTTTTCTCGTTGGTGTCCATCCGCAGGCAGGCGCACCCCCGCTCCCGGGCGTACCGCTCGTAAAACGCCACAAAGGCGGACCCGCAGCCCCGGCCCTTCCACAGCGGATCCACCACCAGGGTGTGCAGCACCATGACCTGCTCCGGCGGGGCCTGCCACCGCCAGGGGACCTGGCTGTACACCGGCACCTGGGTCTGGTTGATCCGGGCGGCGGCGGTGAGAACGCCCTCCTCCGCCATGACAAACAGCTCTCCCGCCTCCAGGGCCTCCCGGGCGGAGGCCTCCGTGGGATACACGCCCCGGACCCAGCCCACGCTGGCCCGTCCGGCCTCCTCCTCCGTCAAAATGCGGTCGTAGATGGCCGCGATCCCCGGAATGTCCGCCGGGGTTCCTCTCCGAATCTCTGTCATCGTCTCTCCCTCCCATCACAGCGGACCACATACCGGTCGTGGGGCATATCCACGCCCCGATAGTGCTTTGTCCAGCTGTCCTCCTTCCTCATTCCGTTCCGCAGCGCCACCTTCTGTGAGGCCGTGTTGGTATCCCGGATAATGGAGCACACCTCTTCGGCTCCAAGCGTCTCAAAGGCGTATTTTTTGCAGGCCCTGGCGGCCTCCGAGGCGTACCCCTGGTGCCAGTACGCGCGGCAAAAGAGGTAGCCGATCTCCAGAACCTCCGTGTTCTTCCAGGACTGCACCGTCAATCCGCACTGGCCAATCAGCGTATCCGTCCCGCTGTGAACGGCGGCCCACAGGCCGAATCCCCAGGTCTGGTAGCGCAGAATCTGCCGGTCCAGCCAGGCGTGGGACTCCTCGTCGCTGAACGCTCCCCCGTAGGCGTACATGACCTCCGGGTCTTTCAGCATAGCGCACAGGGCGTCAAAATCTCCCTGGCACAGTTCCCGCAGATACATCCGCTCCGTCTCCAAAATCATAATCCGCCTCCTATCCCTCAGTGCCGTCCTTATTCTACCACCCAATTCCTCCCGGCGCAAGGACCCTGCACAGCCAGGGCCGCCGCCGCATAAAATGGCTCAGCACCATCTGAAAGGAGGACACCGGAACCACAGTTCCGGTTGATTGTTTATGGAACAAAACACCCGCGGCTATGTCTCCTCCCCCGCCCGGCAGGGCGGCAGGAGAATGGATCCCGGCCAGATCCCCGTCATTCCCCTGCCCAACCCCGGGGAGGGCGGCCCCGTCTATCCCGGCGACATGGACCCCGGCCAGGTCCCCGTCATCCCCCTGCCCAATCCCGGAGAGGGCGGCCCCGTCTACCCCGGCAATGACGGCCCGGTGGTGGAGCCTGTCATCCCCCTGCCCAATCCCGGAGAGGGCGGCCCTGTCTATCCCGGCGGCGGAAATAACAGCGGCTGGGTCTGCCCCGGCGGCTTCTGCGGCGGGGTAACCATCCTGCCGGGGATCATCGGCACCGTATGGCCCAGCGCATCCAAGGTCCGGTTTCTCAATGCCGCCTACGGCTATCAGGCCTTCCGAATCTTTGTAGGCAACACCCGGGCCGTAAACCTGCTGAACTACGCCTCCGCCACCAACTACGGCCGGGTGGGCTCCGGCTATCAGACGGTGACCGTCACCGGCACCGACGGCTACATCTACATTCAGAAGACCATGCCCTTCCAGGCCAACGGCATTTCCACCATCGCCATCATCAACACCGCCGGCGGCCTGGACCTGCTCCAGATCACAGACAGCTGCTGCCCGCCCAGCAACGGTTACTCCAGCTTCCGGGTGGGAAACCTGGCCATCAACACCGGCCCCATGGACGTGATCATGAGCGACGGCCGGGTGGTCTACGGCGACCTGCGGTACAAGGAGGTGGGTGTCTTCAAGCGGATCATGCCCGGCACCTATCAGTTCTTCTACGCGGACACGGATCTGATGCCCATGCCCGCCTCCGCGGACATCGAGACCATGGACTCCGCGTGGCTGGGCGTCTACCCGCCTCACGAGACCTTCGGCTCCCTGTACCTGAACGTGGTCAGCAATGCCATCTACACCGTCTACCTGCTCCAGAGCGGCAGCGGGCGCAACCAAATCCAGAACCTGATCCTGATGGACCGGTAAGCCGGTCCTCCAAGGCCGCGGGGGGAGAGATCAAGGTCTCTCCCCCCGCGGCCGCTGAAAAAACTCTTTACAATCAGAAACAAATGTTCTATACTGGAGGAAAGATCAAAGGGAGAGGAGGCGGCCGTATGCGGGCAAGGCAGATCTCGTGCTGCTTTACGGGACACCGCCCCGCAAAGCTCCCCTGGGGCTCCCGGGAGGAGGATCCCCGGTGCGCAGCCCTGAAGCGGCGCATCGCGGACGCGCTGGAGGCCGCCTATCAGGAGGGCTACCGCCACTTTCTCTGCGGCATGGCCCTGGGGTGCGATCTCTATTTCTGTGAGGCTGTCCTCCGCCTGCGGGCGGCCCGCCCGGATGTGACCCTGGAGGCCGCGATCCCCTGCCCCACTCAGGCCGGCGCATGGCCTCCGGCCCAGCGGGAGCGGTATGCCCGGCTGGTGGCGGCCTGCGACTACGAGACCGTGGTCTCCGCCCGGTACACCTCCGCCTGTATGCACCGGCGGGACCGGTACATGGTGGAACACGCCTCGCTGCTGATCGCCGCCTTTGACGGAACCCCCGGCGGCACCCGGTACACAGTGGAGTACGCCATCAGGCGGGGCGTCTCCGTGGTGGACCTGCCCATTTTGACAGAGCCGTAAAGGCATCCGCCACAACGGCGGCCCGGAGAATCAAAGGACACGGAGGAAGACGCCATGAAATCCATCTGCGGAATTGACTGTACCACATGTGAATGGAATACCGTCTGCAAGGGGTGCGCAGAGAGTGGCGGCAGGCCCTTTGGGGGAACGTGCGTGGCGGCGGAGTGCTGCCGGAGAGGTGAGACGGCTCTGGCCGAGCTGAAAGCGGCGCTGATCGCGGCGTTCCGCGCCCTGGACATCCCGGAGCTGGAGGAGCGGACGGATCTCAACGCCCTGAGAGGTTCTTTGATCAACATCCCGTACACCCTGCCCAGCGGACAGACCGTGAAGCTGTGGGACGACGACCGGATCTATCTGGGCAGTCAGATCCATAAAAAAGGCAGCGGCCGGTGCTACGGTGTCGCCGCCGACGAGACGTACCTGGCGGTGTCCGAATATGGCGGGAACGGCGCGGACGCCGAGATCGTGGTCTTCAAACGCTGGAATTAGTCATTTTCCGGCAGCGATCAGGTAACGGTGGATGGTCCCCCGAATCTCTCCCGTCCGCTCAATCTCCTCCTGCATGGCCAGCAGCTCCTGAAAGCACCGGTCCACGGAGAAGTCCGGGAATTCCCACTGGATGATCCGGGCAAACCAGACAAAGGCCCCCACGTCGTAGAAGAGAATGGGCCGGTAGGCCTCCTCCGCCCGCAGGATGCGGAACCCCGCCGCCTCAAACGCCGCCCGCTGCTCCGTCAGATTCATGTGGGGATAGGGCTTTTCCGTCCCCGGCAGCACCCGCTCCACCAGGTCCCGGTCATTGTCGCCGCCCACCTGCTCCGTGATGAACACGCCGCCCCTTTTCAGCAGCCGGAACAGCTCCGGGGCGTGGAAGGAGCCGTGGCGGTTGAGAATAACGTCAAAGGTGCCGTCCGGCCAGGGGAGCGCCGCGGGGTCGGCGCAGGGCCTGAAGTCGATCCCCAGGGGCAGCAGCCGCTCCCCGCACAGCCGCGCATTGGGGGGATAGCCCTCCGAGGCGGCGGTCCGGCCCGCGGGGTGGCGGAGGGAGAGCAAAAACTCGCCGCCTCCGGTGTCGCAGTCCAGGAGCATGGCGTCCGGGCGAAGATACTCCCGGACGGTCTCCGCATAGGACCAGGGCAGGTCGTGCTCCTCTTCAAACCTGCCGCGGATGGGGGGAGAAGTCCCACCCGCGGATCTGTGCCCGGGCCTCCTCCTGTTTCCAGACCGCTCTCAGCTTGGAAATATCCATGTCTCCTCTCCTCCGCGCCGCCGTGAAAATTGATTTTTCGATTTTACCATGAGAACCCAGACGCCGTCAACAAGCCCCGTGTGACGGCCCTGTTATTTTTTGCCGCCAGAGCGGGCGGTTGGGAGTGTCCGATTCGGAGATATTCTGTGGAGGCGGAGATCATCCGCCCGTTCTATGGGAGAAGCGGAGTTCGTGGGAAGACGGGCCGGCGAGAACGCCGGCCCCTGCATTGCGCTCCGGAGGCATCATAAAACGCGCAATCGGGCACTCCCGGGCCGTTTTCGCGCGTTGACGCCCGGAAGCGGCCATGATAAAATCAAAGAGGCCAGCAAAGCTCACGGAGGAGATGATCTGAATGACTTATGAAATTGTACGGCTGATCGACCGCCCCCAGCTAAAAGAGCGGGCGGCGCGGTGGTTTCATGAAAAATGGGGCGTTCCCCTGGAGGCATACGCGGAGAGCATGGAGGAGTGTCTGAGCGGGGAAAAATCCGTTCCCCAATGGTATCTGGCCGTGGAGGAGTGCGAAATAGTCGGCGGCCTGGGCGTGATCGAGAATGACTTTCATGACAGAAAGGATCTTGCGCCCAATGTCTGCGCGGTGTACACGGAGAAGGCAAAACGCCGCCACGGCGTTGCCGGCCGCCTGCTGAACCGTGTATGCGCCGACATGAAGTCCAGGGGCATTTCCACTTTGTATCTGGTCACAGACCACACCTCGTTTTATGAGCGGTACGGATGGGAGTTTTTCTGCATGGTGCACGGAGACGGCGAGCCCGGTATGACAAGAATGTACATCCACAAAAGCTGACACTCTCCGCCTGCATATGCCGCCGGTGGATGTGAAGAATCAACCGGCGGCGGCGTGTGAGAAAAAGGACCGCTTGACCTTCCTCCCGGAATGGGGTAAAATATCCCTGTAATCCGCCCCCGCCGCCGGCTGGGGGACAGACCGCCGCTGAGGACGGCGTCTTTTGAGGAGGGATGATATGCCCGGCATTTCCGTGATTGTCCCCGTCTATCAGGCGGAGAAATTCCTGCCCGCGTGCGCAAAGAGTGTCACCAATCAGACCTTTTCCGACTGGGAGCTGCTGCTGGTGGACGACGGCTGCACCGACGGCTCCGGCGCCGTCTGCGACGCGCTGGCCGAGGCGGACAGCCGGATTCGCGCCCTCCACCAGCCCAGAAACGCCGGCGTCAGCGAGGCCCGGAACCGGGGGCTTCGGGAGGCCCGGGGGGAGTACATCGCCTTCCTGGACGCCGATGACGCCTTTGAGCCCCAAGCCCTGGAGATCCTGTGGAACCTGCGGGCCCAGGCAGGGGCGGACACCGCCGCCTGCGCCCACCGGAACCTGTACCCCGGCGGCGGCTCCTCGGTGGAGCCGGTTCTGCCCGCCGGAGTCTATGACCGGCAGGGAATTCTGGATGGCATTGTCGATCCCCTGCTGGGAGACCGGCTGGCACAGCCGGTATTCAACGGCTTCATCTGGCGCTACCTCTTCTCTGCCCGGATCCTCCGGGAGGCGGAGATCACCTTTGAGGGGGCCTATCTGGAGGACGAGATCTTCTTAATGGAGTACTTCTGCAATGCCCAAAGGCTTGCGGTGACAGAGGAGCCCCTGTACCGCTACCTGCTGAACCCCGCCTCCGCCACCCACAAGTACATGGCGGACTTCCGGCAGGTGTTCGCCCGCTTCATGGAGCGCAAGGCGGCTCTGGCGGAGCGGTACGGCCTGGAGGCCGCCCGTCCCCAGTGGCGGGAGTACTCCAACTGGGCGGGATTGCTGATCGCCGTGGGCAACGAGTACGCCCGGGGCAATCCCAAGACCTGGGCCCAGAAGCGGCAGGCGGTGGAGGCGCTGTGCGCCTCGCCGGAGATGGCGGAGGCCATCCGCGCCGTGACCCCCGCAGGCATGAGCCGCAACAAGCAGCTGGCGGCAAAGCTGGTAAAGGGCGGACACTTCACCCTGCTGACATGGCTGTACCGCCTGAAAAACCGGACCTGATTTCAAGAAACGAGGATATTTCTATGACCCTGATCCAGGAGAGCTGTATTTACCGCCTGTGTCTGGCGCTGGCGGCCGCCTACTCGGACAGCGGCCTCCACCGCCTGCTGGCGGCTCTGGGCCGCTGGTGCAGCTGCCAGATTGATGAGAGCGCCGTCCTGCACCCGCTTTGCCAGGAGGGCGCCGTGTCCCGGGCCTGGAGGACAAGCCTCCTCTGCCGCCTGCTCACCGCCCTTGTCAACCTGCCCGGCTGGCTGCTGCGCAGGCTGTACGAATCACTGCCTCTGACCTTTGAGGACAGCTTCTTCGCCCGGCTGGCCTTCGCCATGGGTCATGAGACCGCCGTGGCCCAGTCCTGGCTCATCATGCTGCTGTGGATCATCCCCTTCACCCACTGGAACAACGCGTACAGCCTCATGGGCTTCGCCCTGCTGCTGGTGCTGTTCTACGCCGGGGCCATGGGCCACGCGGACTTCCGGCTGGACATGGCGTCGGTGGGCTTTTACCCGGTGGTGCTGTTCGGCACGGCCTTCCTGGGCGCAGCCCTCTCCTACGCGCCCTCCCTGTCCCTGCGGTTTTTGTTCTACCATGTCTCCGCCGCCCTCTGCGTGCTGGTGACGGTCAGCGCCGTCCGCCGCACAGAGGATCTGAAACGGCTGGCCGCCGGCGGCGCGGTATGCGTGCTGGTCTCCTCTCTGTACGGCGTGTATCAGCGCATCCAGGGGGTGGAGGTCAACCGCTCCTATGTGGATTTGAAGGTCAACGCCGGGATGCCCGGACGGGTGGAGTCCTTTTTTGACAACGCCAACACCTTCTGCGAGGTGCTGCTGCTGCTCCTGCCCCTGGTGATTGCGCTGGTCCTCTGCTCCAGGCGTCTGTACAGCAGGCTGATCGCCGGCGGCATCCTCGTTGTGGGCGCTGCCGCCGCGGGCATGACTTACTCCCGGGCCAGCTGGGTGGGACTTGCCTGCGCTATGGCGGTGTTTGTGTTTTTGTGGAGGCCCCGGCTGATCCCGCTGTTCGCGGTGCTGTGCCTGCTCTGTATCCCGCTGCTGCCGGATACGATCTGGAACCGTATTCTCACCATCGGCAACCTGTCGGACTCCTCCACCCTCAACCGCATCCCAACGCTCCTGGCGGCCCTGGAGATGATCCGCAGCCGCCCCCTCCGGGGCATCGGCCTGGGGGCCGTGGTGCCCAAGACCTACGCCGCCGACTGGAATCTCTACCACGCCAACTTCCCCTACGTCCACTCCCACAACTTCTACCTGGAGGTCTGGCTTCAGACGGGCCTGCTGGGCGTGGTCAGCTTTGTGGGCGCACTGCTGTGGAACATCAAGCAGGCAGCCCGTACGGTGCGGCACTGTGAGCCCTCCGCAGCCCGTACCATCACCTGCGCCGCGGCGTCGGCCCTCTGCGGGGCCATGGTCTGCGGCCTTGCAGACTACCTGTGGCACTATCCCCGGGTGATGGTCATCTTCTGGTTTGTCTTTGCCATGGCTCTGGCGGGGGTGAAGGTCTGCTGCCGGGAGGCGGCGGAAATGGCCGGAGAAACGTAAGCCCACGGGCGTGCGCACTCTAAAGAACCGAAATAAAAGCAGGATGAGGCCGAACCGGTGAAGGTGTCACACACCAGCCTGACCGGAAGAGGGCCTCATCCCTGTTTTAACTATCATTCAGCCGCAGCGTCACTTTCTGTTTGGAATTCTCTTGATCCTCAGCAGTCTGATGAAATCATGAAACAACGAGGAATCCACCGGCTCAAACATGACCCATTTCCCGTCACGGTAAGTCTGGGCTTCGTCATATCGTTCCTGTACTTCTTTTGTGTAGCTTTCTCTGTCTGCCTCAAATTTCAGCCTCTCATCTCTTCCTAAGATGACCATAAAACCCACACAGTTTTCTCTTGCATACAGTGCGCACAGCGTTTTGCCGCCCCGACGATATTTGTACTCATATTTCCACGCCTTGCCGCCGTGATTCCACAGGCGGTCCATATCGTATTTTTCATCAATGAGCGCACATAGCCGATTCCATACAGCATACAGAGATTCTCCAACCAGAGCTGTCATTTCTTCCTTTCCGGGGATCGGATTGAGCATATGATTCCTCCTATTTCTCCTATGTTCACTTTCGGTCTGCAGCTCTGATTATATCATAGCGCTCAGCCCTGTTCAAGGCGCTCTCATAAAACTGCCGGATTGTCCGGCCGGCAGCGCCCCTCTGAAAAGGGGCGTTTTCCGGTTTCCTGCCTGTTTACAGCGGCGGAAAAATGTGGTATCATCATAGCCGCGAACTGGAAGCGGTGCCGGCAGGCTGCACACATCCCGGTACAGCTTCCAGGGTCTGTTCACATCGCCCCCGGTATTGGGCTCTTTTGAACAGACCCCAATACCGGGAGGCCGCCGGGTACGGCGGCTCCCCGAGAAGGAGGCGGAACCATGAGCCGTGAGACGGTGCTGGAATTGCTGCGGGGCGGAGCGGAAGACTTTCTCTCCGGCGAGGAGCTGAGCCGCCGGCTGGGCCTCAGCCGCGCCGCCATCTGGAAGGCGGTGGACGCCCTGCGCAGAGAGGGCTATGTCATCGAGGCCCGCACGGGCCTGGGCTACCGTCTGGCCGCCGTTCCGGACGCCATGAGCGAGGCGGAAATCCGCAGCTTTCTGGGCAGGACGGCGGTGGTGGGCCGGGAGCTGCGGTGCTTCGATACGCTGGACTCCACCAACATCCGGGCCAAGCAGCTGGCCCAAGAGGGTGCGCCGGACGGCACTGTGGTGACGGCGGACCTCCAGACCGCCGGCAGGGGGCGGATGGACCGCTCCTTCCAGTCCCCAAGAGGAAAGGGTGTGTACCTGACAGCACTGCTGCGGCCGAACCTTCCGCCGGAGCGGCTGCTGCCGGTGACGGCCATGGCGGGCGTTGCGGTGTGCGACGCGGTGGAGGAGCTCTGCGGCGTCCGCCCGGGGCTGAAGTGGCCCAACGACCCGGTGCTTGGGGGCAAAAAGCTCTGCGGCATCTTGACGGAGCTCTCCCTGGAGGGAGAGACGGGCCGGGTGCAGCACCTGGTGCTGGGCATCGGCGTCAATGTGGGGCAGAGGGCGGAGGACTTCTCCCCGGAGGTGGCGGAAATGGCCACGTCCCTCTCCATAGCCCTGGGTCGGAGCGTGTCCCGTCCGGCCCTGGCGGCGGCGGAGATCCGGGCGCTGGACCGGCTGTACGCCAGACTGCTGGCAGGAGATCTGACGGCGGACCTGGAGGCCTACCGGCGAAGCTGCGTAAACCTTGGCAAAACCGTGCAGCTGATCTCGCCGGACGGCGCCCGGGAGACCGCCCGGGCCCTGGACATCGACCGTGATTTCAGCCTGGTGGTGCGGACCGGGACGGGAGAGACGAAGACCGTCCGCTCCGGCGAGGTGTCCGTTCGAGGCATGTACGGCTATACCGAGTGAGAATGGAGGCAATATCTTGAAACTGCTTTGGGAACTGTTTTGGACCTTCGCCAAAATGGGAGCCATCACCTTTGGCGGCGGCATGGCCATGCTGCCCATCCTCCAGCGGGAGGTCGTGGAGGACAAGCACTGGGCCACCGAGGAGGAGCTGACGGACTACTACGCCATCGGCCAGTGCACCCCCGGCATTATCGCGGTGAACACCGCCACGTTTATCGGCCAGAAGTGCGGCGGCGTGGCGGGGGGCATCCTGGCCACCCTGGGCGTGGTGTTCCCCTCCCTTGTGATCATCTCCGTCCTTGCGGGCCTGATTACCAATTTCGCCCACCTCGCCTGGGTAAAGAACGCCTTTGCCGGCATTCAGGTGTGCGTGTGCGTGCTGATCTTCAACGCGGTGCTGAAACTGCTGAAAAAGTCCGTGGTAGACAAGCGGACGGCGGCGATCTTCCTGCTGGTGCTGGCGGGGGGGCTGTTTTTGAACCTGTCCCCGGTTTGGTTTGTCATCGCTGCGGCCCTGGCGGGAATCCTCCTGAAAAATCTGGAGGTGAGAAAGTCATGATGAGCGTCTATCTGCGGCTTTACTGGGAGTTTTTCAAAACCGGTCTCTTCGCCGTGGGCGGAGGCATGGCCACGCTGCCCTTCCTCCAGAACATCGGCGAGACCACCGGCTGGTACACCTACGGCGATTTGATGAATATGCTGGCGGTGTCGGAGTCCACCCCCGGCCCCATCGGCATCAACATGGCCACTTATGTGGGATTCACAGTGGGCGGCATTCCCGGGGCGGTGATCGCCACGCTGGGAGAGGTGACGCCCTCCATCATTGTGATCCTGATCGTAGCCGCCATCCTCCGCAGCTTCCGGGACAACGCATACGTGGACCGGGCCTTCTACGGCCTGCGGCCCGCCTCCACCGGCCTGATCGGCGCGGCCTGCGCGGCGGTGGTGCTGGAGGTGCTGACAAATGTGGAGACCACCGGCGGAGAGGGAAGCCTGGTGAAGACCTTCTGCCTGGGCGATGGCGGCCTGACGGCCCTGCTGAACTGGCAGGGCCTGCTGCTGGCGGCGCTGCTGCTGGCACTGACCAACTGGGTCAAGCCCACCAAAAAGCTGCACCCCATCGTGTTCATCGCCCTGTCCGCGGCGGTGGGCGTGATATTCGGCTTTGCAGAAGCGTGAGATCCCTTTGACCGCTCAACAAGATGAGGACCGCCCTTCCGGCGGTCCTTTTTCATCTCCGGCGGGAAGGAAAACCGGCGGGTTTCTCAAAAAATCGACAGCCACACTTGACGGGAGGCGAAAAAACCGATATTATGTAAAATGTGAAACTGTGAATTACAGGAGGACAACCATGGCAATGAAGCGCTGCCCCGTCTGCGGGGAGAGATATTCCGATACATACCGCTACTGTCCCTTCTGCGAGGAAGAGGATCTGGACCGGGAGGAGGAAGTCCGCCGGGCTCCACCCCGGAGCGGACGCCGCGTAGGCGTCGGCAGCGGACACCAGCCCAATCTGGTAACGCCCACCCTGGTGGTGCTGATCCTCTTTATGGCGGGTCTGCTGGTGTACCTGCTGTGGGGGGACAAGATCGCCGATAAATTCGGCAAGGACAAGGACCCAGACGATAAGCCCGGCGTGGAGGACCCCATCAAGCCCGATCAGCCGGTGCAGAAAGACCCTGTGGCCCAGGACCCCACCGTCACGGACCCGGACACCCAGGAGCCCGGCGGCGATATGCCCGATGTGCCGGACACCACTACGCCCGGCGGCACCGATCCCGTCACGCCCTCCAACCCCACTACCAGCTATGAGTCCGCCAACGCCCTGCCCGGCGGCCTGTCATATACCAATATCAGGGATAACGACTTCACCCGTAAAATCTCCGAGGGCGTCTATCAGCTGAAGGTCTCCGGCGGCAGCGGCACCTATACCTGGATCAGCGAGGACCCGGGCATCGCCTCTGTGGACAGCAGCGGCAATGTAACGCCCATCTCCGTGGGCATCACCCACATCCTGGTCACTGACGGCAGCAAGAAAGCCGTCTGCACCGTCCGGGTGACAGGCGGCGGCGGGACCACAGCGCAGCCGTCCGCGCCCTCCACCAACACACCCACCACCAACGGCGGAACCCTGAATGCCGGCACGGCCACGGTCATCAACGGCGGCAACGGCGTACGGGTCCGCTCCGGCCCCGGCACCAACTACGACATTCTGGCCACCGTGCCCAACGGCGGCTCCGTCCAGGTGGTGCGGAGCATGGGTGACGACTGGTACGAGATCACCTTCTCCAACGTCGGCGGCGTAACCACCACCGGCTACATGAAGGGCGAGTTCCTGTCCAACTGAGAATCTGCGCAGCAATTAAAAAACCGGGCGGCGCCTTTGCGGCGCCGCCCGGTTTTGCCGCAGAGAGGACCTCACCGGATGATGGGGGTTGACAGAGCCCGGATGATTTACTATAATTAAACCATAAGTTTAATTATAGTGTGAGGGATCAGATGGGACGGAGAAAAAAGGAGCCCCGGAGCGTCCACCGGGCGAAAATCGCCGCTGCGGCATCGGAGCTGTTTCTGAAACGGGGCACGGCGGCGGTCACCATGGACGAGATCGCCAGGGCGGCGGGGTACAGCAAGGCAACGCTGTACGTATACTTTGAGAACAAGGAGGAGATCGTCTGCCTCCTGACGCTGGAGAGCATGAAAACGCTTCACGGCTGCATCTCCGCCGCCCTGGCGGGGGCGGAGACCGTGGAGGCCGGATACGGGGGCATCTGCCGGGAACTGGTCCGGTATCAGCGGGAACACCCCCTCTATTTCAGGATGGCGCTGGAGCGGATTGACGTCAGCTTTGAAAACTGCGACGTCCTGCCCGAGGAACGGGAGACCTGGCAGGTCGGGGAGGCCGTCAACGCACAACTGGGGAACTTTTTGAGGGCGGGCATGGCGCAGGGCGCCCTGCGGGAGGACCTAGAAATCATCCCCACAATCCTGCTCTTCTGGGGGATGATCTCCGGACTGATCCAGCTTGCGGCCAGCAAAGAGCCGTATATCGCGCAGGCGGCGGGGCTGTCCCAAGAGCAGTTTCTGGAGCGCGGGTTTCGGATGCTGTACCGTTCCATCGCCAGGAAAAGGGAGGTGACCGCATGAGGATGCGGAGTCTTTTGACCGCCGGGGCGGCCTGCCTTCTGGCGGGCCTGCTCTGCGGAGCGGTCTACTTAAAACGGGTGGTGGATTACCAGCGGGCGGTACGGGAGACGAGGATTGAGGAAGTCGACCTCTCCCGGGTCTCCGATGGGACTTATACCGGGGAATATGACACGGGCCTTGTGTCCGCCAGAGTGGAGGTGCGGGTGGAGAGCGGAGAGATCATGGACATCCGTATTCTGGAACACAAAAATGAGCGGGGCGGCCCCGCGGAGGCGGTGACAGAGGCCATTGTCAGCCAGCAGAGAATCGAGGTTGACGCCGTGTCTGGGGCGACAAACTCCAGCACCATCATCAAAAAGGCGGTGGAGAACGCCCTGCGGCAGGGACTGACTGCCCCGCAAAGTTAGACACCGTTTGCAAAGCTGTTCCGGCAGACAGCGCATGCGCTGTCTGCCGGTTTTGATGCGGCGGACCGCACATGCGCGGCCTGTGTCATGTCCGTCTGGTATTGTAATCCCGCCATGGCTTTCCCCCGGATCCGCGGTCCCCGACGGTCTGAATGCGCCCCTCCGCTGGGGGCCCGCCCCCCTGCTTCTGGCCGCCCCCGCCTGTTTTTGGCCTGTAAGGCGGAAAAACACTCCCTCTATGAGGGACAGTTTCTCGTGTCACTGTCTCTCATAGAGGGAGCGGGTCAGTCTGTCCGGCATCCCCCGGTTTTGAGGTTCTTATTTCATCAGCTCGTACATGACCGCTTTGATGGTGTGCATCCGGTTCTCCGCCTCGTCAAAGACGATGGAGGCCGGGGACTCGAAGACCTCGTCGGTAACCTCCATGGCGTCCCGGCCAAACTTCTCGCCCATCTCGCGTCCCACTCTGATCTTGTGGTCGTGATAGGCGGGCAGGCAGTGCATGAATCTGCACCGGGGGCCGGCGTTGTCCATCAGGGCCTTTGTCACCTGATAGGGCCCCAGGGCCTCGATGCGCTCCTGCCAGACCTCCACAGGCTCGCCCATGGAGACCCACACATCGGTGTAGAGCACATCCGCGTTCTTTGTCGCCTCCATGGGGTCCTCAATGAACTCCAGCACCGCGCCGGTCTCCCCGGCAATCTCCCGGCAGGTCTCCACCAGGGCGGGAGACGGCATATACGCCTTGGGGGCACAGGCCACGAAGTGCATCCCCATCTTGGCGCAGCCCACCATCAGGCTGTTGCCCATATTGAACCGGGCGTCTCCCAGATACACCAGCTTCACGCCCTCCAGCTTCCCGAAGTGCTCCCGGACAGTGAGGAAGTCCGCCAGGATCTGGGTAGGGTGGAACTCGTTGGTCAATCCGTTGAACACCGGCACGCCCGCGTAGGCGGCCAGCTCCTCCACCAGGGTCTGCCCGAATCCCCGGTACTCAATGCCGTCGTACATCCGGCCCAGTACCCGGGCGGTGTCGGCGATGGACTCCTTCACGCCGATCTGGGAGCCGGTGGGCCCCAGGTAGGTGGAGCCCATCCCCAGGTCCTGAGCCGCCACCTCAAAGGCACAGCGGGTGCGGGTGGAAGTCTTCTCAAAAATCAGGGCCACGTTTTTTCCCTCTAAGTACCGGTGGGGAATGCCCGCCTTTTTCTTGGCCTTCAAATCGGCGGCGGTGTCCAGAAACTGCTGAATCTCAGCCGGTGTAAAGTCCAGGAGCTTCAAAAAATGGGTGTGGTTTTTCATGAGGGAAGCCTCTCTTTCGTCAATATTGCCATAGAGAAAACGGGCCGGCGCGGCCCTGTTATGCCAGCACCTTTTTCATGATCTCCAGCCCAGCGTCCAGCTCCTCCCTGGTGATGACCAGGGGCGGCAGCAGGCGCATACCCGGGCCGGCGGTGAGCACCAGGAGGCCGTTTTCAATGAGCCTGTTTGCGATGTCCCTGTTGGTGAAGCCCTCTTTGACCTCGATCCCGATCATCAGTCCCAGGCCCCGGGTCTTGCCGAAACAGGGCAGATTCAGCGCTTCGATGCTCTCCCGGAGATACGCTCCCTTGGCCTTGACCTCCTTCAAAAAGGCATCGCTCAGGGTCTCCTGCACCACAAGGCCCGCGGCGGCGCAGACCGGGTTGCCGCCGAAGGTGGTGGCGTGGGTGCCGGGGCCCAGCACGTTCCGGCACTTCTCATTGGCCAGGATGCCGCTCATGGGCAGGCCCCCGGCGATGCCCTTGGCAAAGGAGACCGCGTCCGGCAGAATCCCGTACTGCTGGAAGGCGAAGAGGCTGCCCGTGCGGCCCACACCGGTCTGGACCTCGTCTGCCAGCAGCAGCCAGTCCCTTTCGGCGCAGAGCTTTGCCAAAGCCTTTACATAGTCCTGCCCCAGGGGCAGCACGCCGCCCTCACCCTGGACCAGCTCCACCATGACGGCGCACACGTCGTCTCCGGCGGCGGCCTCCAGGGCGGAGAGGTCGTTGGCAGCGGCATACCGGAACCCCTCCGTGAAGGGGAAGAAGTAGTTGTGGAACACGTCCTGCCCCGTGGCCTTCAAGGTGGTGACCGTGCGGCCGTGGAAGGAGTTTTTCAGCGTGATGATGGTAGAGCGGCCCTGGCCGTACTTGTCAAAGCTGTACTTCCGGGCCAGCTTGATGAGGCCCTCGTTGGCCTCTCCGCCGCCGTTGGCGAAAAACACACAGCTCTCCCCGGTGCGCTTGCAGAGGATCTCCGCCAGACGGGCAGGCGCTTCCGTATAAAAGAGGTTGGAGACGTGATTGAGCTTCTTTGCCTGGGCCGCCACGGCGTCCGCCCAGGGCTGGAAGCCGCAGCCCAGGTCCGTGACGCCGATGCCGCTGGTGAAGTCGATGTACTCCCGGCCCTCAGGGTCGTAGAGCCGCGCGCCCCGGCCGTGGTCGATGGCCACCGGGAAGCGGCCGTAGGTGTTCATGATATACTGATGGGTCAGGCTTTTGATCTCCTGAGAAGTCATGTTCATTCCTCCCTTTTCAGCATGGTGCCGATGCCCCGGTCACTGAGCAGCTCGATGAGAATGGAGTGGGGGATGCGGCCGTCCAGAATGTGGACCCGCTCCACACCGCCGTGGATGGCGTCCACGCAGCACTCCATCTTGGGGATCATCCCCCCGGAGACCACGCCGCTCTCAATGAGCTCCGGCACCTCGTCGGTGCGGACCACATGGATGAGCGTCTCCTCGTCCCTGGGGTCTCTCAAAAGGCCCCGGACGTCGGTAAGCAAAATCAGCTTCTCGGCGTGGAGGGCCTCCGCCAGCTTGGCGGCGGCGGTGTCGGCGTTGATGTTGTAGACGGTGTCGCAGTCCGTCCCCTGGGCCACGGTGGCCACAATGGGGATGTAGCCGCTGGCCAGGGCGTTCTCCACCGGAGCGGGATTCACGCCGGTAATCCGGCCCACCAGGCCGTACTTCTCATCCAGCTGCACCGCCTGGAAGAGGCCTCCGTCCATGCCGCACAGTCCAATGGCCTGCCCGCCCAGACGGCTGAGCTGGGACACCAGGTCCTTATTGACCTTGCCGCAGAGGATGGCCTGGACCACGTCCATGGTAGTGGCGTCGGTGTACCGCAGGCCGTCCACAAAGCGGGACTCATGGCCGATCATCTTCAGCATGGCGGAGATCTCCGGTCCGCCGCCGTGGACCGCCACCACCCGGATGCCCACCAGGTTCAAAAGGACGATGTCGCTCATGACGGAGCGGCGCAGAGTGTCGGAGACCATGGCGTTGCCGCCGTACTTCACCACCACGGTCTTGCCGGTGAATTTCTGGATATAGGGCAGGGCCTCGATGAGGGTCTGGGCCTGCTGTTCGTGGGAAGACATATGGATCAGCTCTTTTCTTCAAGGATTGGGGAGGAGTGTTATCTGCCCCTGCGGCTTCGGAGGAGGGCGGCGGTCCCGGCCAGGAGCGCACCGCCCGGCAAAAGGAACCGGGCCGCGCCCGGCGGAGCGCAAATGGGGAGCACAGTCCCCTCTTTACGTCCTGTAATCCCCGTTGATCTTGATATAGTCGTAGGTGATGTCACAGCCCCAGCAGGTGCAGGAGCCGTCGCCCTCGCCCATGGAGATCAAAATTTCCACATCGTGCTCCGTCAGGATCTCCTTGGCCTTTGCCTCGTCAAAATCCAGGCCCCGGCCTTGCCGGCACACCATGATCTCCCCGGCGGCGCTGGCGAAGCGGACGTCCACCCTCTCCGGGTCAAAGTCCTCCCCGGAGTAGCCCATGGCGCACAGGACCCGGCCCCAGTTGGCGTCGGCGCCAAAGATGGCGGCCTTGGTCAGCGTGGAGGAGATGACGGACTTGGCGACGGTCTCCGCCGACCGCTCGTCCTTCGCACCGGAGACGGCGCAAGTGATGAGGTGCTTGGCCCCCTCGCCGTCGGAGGCCATCTTCTTGGCGAGCTCCACGCACAGCGCCCGCAGGGCCGCGAGAAACGCCTCATAATCCGGACCCTTCGACCTGATCTCCGCGTTTCCCGCCAGACCGTTGGCTAGGACAATGCAGCTGTCGTTGGTGGAGGTGTCACCGTCCACGCTGATGCGGTTGAAGCTGACGTTCACCGTCTCCAGCAGGGCGGTTTTGATCATCTGGGAGGAGATGGCGCAGTCGGTGGTGAGGAAGCAGAGCATGGTGCCCATATTGGGGTGGATCATGCCGCTGCCCTTGGCAATGCCCCCCAGGCGGACGGTTTTTCCCCCCACCACGGTCTCTACCGCCGCCTCCTTCTTCTCCGTGTCGGTGGTCATGATGGCGTGGGCCGCGGCGTCGCTGGCCTCCGGAGAGGCCTCCAGGGCGTCCCACAGCGCTGGGATGCCCTCCTCAATCGCCCGAATGTTGATGGTCTGGCCGATAACGCCGGTGGAGCTCACCAGAACCTCCCCGGCCTCACAGCCGATGGCCTTTGCCGCCGCAGCGCACATGCGCTCCGCGTTCTCCTCCCCGCAGGGGGCGCAGGCGTTGGCGTTGCCGCTGTTGGCGATGATGGCCCGGGCCTTTCCGTCCTTCAGGTGGGCCATGTCCACGTGGATGGGGGCGGCCTTCACCACGTTTTTGGTAAACACCGCAGCAGCAGCGCACTCCCCGTCGGAGACGATGAGGGCCACGTCCTTTTTCCAGGCGGCGTGGGTTTTGACGCCCACGTGGACGCCGGCGGCCCGGAAGCCCTGGGCGGCGCAGACGCCGCCGTGGATGAAGTTCAGCATACTTCTATACCTCGTTATTCCTCGCGTTTGTTGGAATGCCAGACGGCAGGCTCGCTTTGCATCGCCTGAGCCCGAAGGGGCTCCGCCCCCTGCACCCCCCGCCTTTTGAAAAAGGCAGATGAAAACTTTTTACAGGCTCAGACCCGCGGTTTCATCAAAGCCCAGCATCAGGTTCATGTTCTGCACCGCCGCACCGCTGGCGCCCTTGCCCAGATTGTCCAGACGGGCGGAGAGCATCACCGCCCCGCCGCCGCCGTTGACGAAGATCTGGAGAATGTCCCTCCCTGCCAGATTGTTCGCGCCGATGAAGCCGCAGGCAGGGGCATCGGCGGGGCGCAGCTCCACCACGGGGCTGCTGCCATAGTAGCTGCCGTACAGCTCCCGCAGTGTGTCCATGGACTGTTCCCCGTTCAGCTGGTCCAGCCAAAGGGGGACTGTGACCACCATGCCCTGGGGATAATCGCAGATCATCGGGGTGAACAGCGGCGGACATTCCAGTCCGGCCACGGCGGCCATCTCCGGCAGGTGCTTATGGCTGAGGGAGACGGCGTAGTGCCGGGGACTGTCCAGCTCCGCCTCTCGCTCCGGTCCGGTGTACTGGGCGATGCCCTTTTTCCCCGCGCCGGTGTAGCCGGAAAGTGCGTGGCAGGTCACTTTGGCAGCGGCGGGAAGTACGCCCCGCTCCACCAGGGGCCGGACCAGGGCCAGAAATCCGGTGGCATAGCACCCCGGGTTGGCCACCCGTTTTGCCCCCGCGATCTTCTCCCGCTGGCCGCGAAGCTCCGGAAAACCGTATACCCAGCCCGGGGCCACCCGGTGGGCGGTGGAACAGTCGATGACCCGGGTGCTGCCGCTGTCAATGAGGGACACCGCCTCCACCGCAGCGGCGTCCGGCAGGCAGAGAAAGACGATGTCCGCCCCGTTCATCAGCCGGGCCCGCTCCGCCGGGTCCTTGCGCTTCTCCCCATCGATGAGAAGGAGCTCGATGTCCTCCCGGGCCGACAGGCGGTCGTAGATCTGGAGGCCGGTGGTGCCCTCCCTGCCGTCGATGTATACAATCGGTCTGCTCATGTCAGCCTCCCTGTTTCTCAAACATTCCGAAGCGGATGCCCCTGGACGGCCTGATCTCTTTCAGAGTGCAGGAATTGGGTTGTCTTCCCTAACCCCGGGCCTCCGTAAACTCCTCTATGAGGGCAATCTGCCGCTCCACGCTCTCCCTGGCCGGACCGCCGAAGCTGTTCCGCAGGGCCATGCAGTTCTCCAGATTCAAGGCCTCGTACACGTCCTCCCCAAAGAGGTCCGAGACCCCCCGCAGTTCCTCCAGGGTCAGCTCCTCCAGGGTCTTCCCCCTGGCGGTGCAGTCCGCCACCAGGCGGCCCGTCACTGTGTAGGCGTCCCGGAAGGGCATCCCCTTCTTGGTGAGGTAGTCCGCGCAGTCCGTGGCGTTGATGAAGCCCCGGCCCGCCGCCTTACGCATATTGTCCGTCCGGACGGTCATGGTGTCCAGCATGGCCGCGAACACAGGGATGCACATCTCCACCGTGTCCAGCGCATCAAATACCGGCTCCTTGTCCTCCTGCATATCCTTATTATAGGCCAGGGGCAGGCCCTTCATAACGGTCAAAAGGCCCATCAGATCGCCGTAGACCCGGCCCGTCTTCCCCCGGACCAGCTCCGCCACGTCCGGGTTCTTTTTCTGGGGCATGATGCTGGAGCCTGTGGCGTAGGCGTCATCCAGCTCGATGAACTTGAACTCCCAGCTGCACCAGAGGATGATCTCCTCGGCAAAACGGCTCAGGTGCATCATCAAAATGGAGAGATCAGACAGCAGCTCCAGGGCGTAGTCCCGGTCGCTGACGCCGTCCAGGGAGTTGCTCATGGGCCCGTCAAAGCCCAAATCCGCGGCGGTCTGGGCGCGGTTGATGGGGTAGGTGGTCCCCGCCAGGGCACCGGAGCCCAGGGGGCACACATTCAGCCGTTTCGCGCAGTCCTCCAGCCGGGTCACATCCCGGGCGAACATCTGGGCATAGGCCATGAGGTGCTGGGCAAAGGAGATGGGCTGGGCCCGCTGCAAATGGGTGTAACCCGGCATGACGGCGCTCTGGTACTGCCGTCCCTGCCTGCAGAGGACCCGCTCCAGCTCCAGCAGCTGACCGATGATCACCGGGATCTCCCGCCGCACATACATCCGGAAATCCAGGGCCACCTGGTCATTGCGGGACCGGGCGGTGTGAAGCCGCTTTCCCGCGTCGCCGATCCGGGCGGTGAGGAGGGCCTCGATGTTCATGTGGATGTCCTCGTTGTCGGCGGTAAACTCCACCTTCCCCGACTCGATGTCCCGGAGGATGCCATTCAGGCCCCCGGCGATGGCGGCCGCGTCCTCCGGGGAGATGATGCCGCAGTCCCCCAGCATTTTGGCGTGGGCCAGACTGCCCTGGATATCCTCACGGTAAAGGCGCTGGTCGAAGGAGATGGATTCATTCAGCTCGTTGACCAGGGCGTCGGTGTCTTTGGCGAAGCGGCCGGACCAGAGTTTCATGGGGAGACCTCCTAATGGAAAATATTCATGAAATTAAGAAGGGATTGGGCCGCCGAAAACGGCGGCCCAAGGCCCGCGGAGCAGGCGCGGAAACTTTGGGACGCGGTCCTCTCTTTACAGCTTTCCCTGCTCCCTGAAAGCCAGCACAGTATCAGGCAGGCCCCAGAGGTTAATGAAGCCCGTGGCGTTGGTCTGGTCGTAACCGCTCTCGTTGAAGGTCACCAGCTCCTCGGAGTACAGGCTCTCGGGAGAGGTGATGGCGGCGGTGATGATGTTGCCCTTGTAGAGCTTGAGCTTCACGGAGCCGGTGACGTGCTCCTGGGTGGCGTCGGCAAAGGCGCTGAGGGCCTCCCGCAGGGGGGTGAACCACTTGCCGTTGTAGATGAGGTCCGCGAAATCCACCGCCAGCTTGCTCTTCATGTGGGCGGTGTCCTTGTCCACGGTAATCATCTCCAGGCACTGGTGTGCCTTGTAGAGAATGGTGCCGCCGGGGGTCTCATAGACGCCGCGGTCCTTCATGCCCACCAGCCGGTTCTCCACGATGTCCAGCAGGCCGATGCCATTGGCCCCGCCCAGCTTGTTGAGCTTGCGGATGATGTCGCTGGCCTTCATCTTCTCGCCGTCCACGGCCACAGGAGCGCCCTTTTCAAAGTCGATGGTCACATAGGTGGGGGCGTCAGGGGCGGTGACGGGGCTGACGCTCATCTCCAGGAAACCAGGCTTCTCGTACTGGGGCTCGTTGGCGGGGTCCTCCAGATCGAGGCCCTCGTGGCTCAGGTGCCAGAGGTTCTTGTCCTTGGAGTAGTTGGTCTCCCGGGAGATTTTCAGGGGCACCTGGTGGGCCTCGGCGTAGTCGATCTCCTCGTCGCGGCCCTTGATCTCCCACTCCCGCCAGGGGGCGATGATGGTCATCTCCGGGGCGAAGCGCTTGATGGCCAGCTCAAACCGGACCTGATCGTTGCCCTTGCCGGTGCAGCCGTGGGCGATGGCGTCGGCCTTCTCGGCCTTGGCGATCTCCACCAGTTTTTTTCCGATGATGGGGCGTGCGAAGGCGGTGCCCAGCAGGTACTGCTCGTAGCTGGCGCCCATCTTCAAGGAGGGGATGATGACGTCGTCCACCATCTCGTCGGTGAGGTCCGCGATGTACAGCTTGCTGGCGCCGGTCTTGACGGCCTTCTCCTCCAGGCCCTCCAGCTCGTCCCCCTGGCCCACGTCGGCGGCCACGGCGATGATCTCCGGGTCGTTGTAATTCTCTTTCAGCCAGGGGATGATGATGGATGTATCCAGGCCGCCGGAATAGGCCAGCACAATTTTTTTGATATTATCCTTATTTTTCATAACAGGGTCCTCCCTCTCTTGTTGTTGGATGATAGGTGCATTATACGCCCTATGTGCATATTTATTCAATTGTGAGATTGTACAAGAATCCGGCGGGGCGTTGGCGGATTTTGCATATTTTGAGAAAGGGTGGAAATTGGTACGCCCCCTCCGGGACTCGGGGTGGTTTTTTCTCGCCCTGACGGGCGGGGGGATTTCAGTCATGATGATGGCTGGGCAATGCACCCCCCATTTTCTCTTTTTCTGAGCGCAGAAAAAGAGAAAACGGGCCGTGCACGGTCCAAAAGAGAAACAGACTTTTTGGTCCTTGCGGGAGTGCATTCCATTCATCGAGCTGCTGAGGAAATTTGATGGGTAGACGCAAGGACATGCTTCTCCTCCCGCGCTTCGCGCATGGCCGGTGCCGTGCGGGACAGCAGTTCCTTCTACCGCCTGCCACGGCGGAAAATAAAACCGGGCCGCCCAGAAGGACGCCCCCCTATGGATTTCTACCGGCAGAACTTGCAGGGGCCGCCGCCCTGCGCAACCCTTGGCGGCTTCGCCGCTTAGGGCTGCGGCGTACCCCTTGCGGGTGCTCGGCGGCCCGCCTCTTCGCAGATCTGCCATTTATGACCGGGATCTGGGAACAAAACCATCATCGAAGATAATGGGTCCATGTTCCCTCTCCCATTTCTCGATATGGGCTAAAATCAACTGCTCAATCTCCTTATTTGCGGAACGTCCGCTTCGCTCCGCAATGTATCTGAGCTTTTCCATGGTGTTTTTGGAAATTCGCAACGTATACTGCGGCAAATCTGACGGAATAATGTTACCTCCTTGTTGTCTTAATGACAATATAGTACCATCAAAATCTTTTTTGAAAAGAGCTTGACATCTGGGGCCTGTTCACATAAGCCCACGCGCACGTCTTTTCGGCAAATTTTGTCGCATGCTTCGTTAAAAATTTTTGCCTCGCATCCGGGAACTGCGGGTGGACCGCTGTCTGACACAGCGGGAAATAGCGGCGCTGCTGCAAACCAGCCGCAGCGCCTATTCCAACTATGAGCGCGGAATGTTCGACATTCCGCTGGAGGTAATTTGCGGCATTGCGGACCTTCACCATACCAGCCTGGACTATCTTGCGGGGCTCACCGACCAGCGCGTCCCGCGCAAAAAAGAGGAGTGGGGGCGGCATGTCCTCACTCCTTTTAATATTTATACCATTTTCTCCGGCCGCACCGTCTCGTCGAACTCCTCCGCCGTCATCAGCCCCATGGCCAGCACCGCCTCTTTCAGCGTCGTGCCGTCGCGGAGGGCTTTCTTGGCGCATGCCGCCGCCTGCTCATAGCCGGTCTTCGGCGTCAGGCAGGTCACCAGCATCAGCGAGTTGTTCAGATTCTCCTCCATCTTCTCCGCGTTGGGGGTAATCCCCTCCACGCAGTGGGCCCGGAAGGAGTCCATGGCGTCCGAGAGCAGATTGGTGGACAGCAGGAAGTTATACGCCGACACCGGCAAAAACACGTTCAGCTGGAAATTCCCCTGGCTGGCGGCAAAGCCGATGGCCGCATCGTTGCCCATCACCTGCACTGCCGCCATGGTGACGGCCTCGCACTGGGTGGGGTTCACCTTGCCGGGCATGATGGAGCTCCCGGGCTCGTTCTCCGGGATGTGAAGCTCTCCCATGCCGCACCGGGGGCCGCTGGCCTCCCAGCGGATATCGTTGGCGATCTTCATCAAATTCGCCGCCAGGGCTTTCAGGGCCCCGTGGGCAAACACCAGTGCGTCCTTGGAGGTCAGGGCGTGGAACTTGTTTTCGTCGGGCCGGAAGGGGAAGCCGGTCAGCTGCCGCAACTGGCCGCAGACCAGCTCGTCATAGCCCCCGGGGGCGTTGAGGCCGGTGCCCACGGCGGTGCCGCCGATGGCCAGCCGGCCCAGCTCTTCCAGAGAGGTCCGCAGCATCCGGCAGGGGGCCTCCACCAGCTCTCGCCAGCCGGAGACCTCCTGGGCAAATTTTAGCGGCGTGGCATCCTGAAGGTGGGTGCGGCCGATGCGGATGAGGTCCGGGTAGGCCTCCTCCAGATTCCTAAAAGCCGCCGCCAGACGCTCCGCCGCCGGGAGCACCTGCTCCGTCACGGCCAGGGCCGCCGCGATGTGGAGGGCGGAGGGATAGGTGTCATTGCTGGACTGGGAGGCGTTGACGTGGTCGTTAGGGTGTAAAGCAACACCCCTTTCCCCTGCCAGGTGGGCAATGACCTCGTTGACGTTCATGTTGGTCTGGGTGCCGCTGCCGGTCTGCCAAACCACCAGAGGAAACTCCCCGTCCCACTTCCCCGCCCGGATCTCCTCACAGGCGGCGGCGATGGCGGCGGCCTGCTCCTCCGTCAGCTTGCCGGACTGGGCGTTGGCCCGGGCACAGGCCTCTTTCAGGCAGGCGAAAGCGGTGATGATCTCCTTGGGCTGGCGCTGTGTGCCGATCCTGAAATTCTCCAGGCTCCGTTGGGTCTGGGCCCCCCAGTGCCGCTCCGCCGGGACGGCGATCTCGCCCATGGTGTCGTGCTCCATGCGGATATTCATGCAAAACTCCCCCAATATCAACGTGAATTCGGCCCTCAGCGGTCTGAGCGGCTCTGGTTGGACAGGTCGCAGGGCTTGTAGGCGGAGGTCAGCACCTTTTCAAACACCGGCGCCTCCGGCTCCTCCACCCGCCGCAGAATCTGCTCCCCCGCGGCGGCCCCCAGCTCCTCCACCGGCTGGATAATGGAGTCCATTCGGCCGGAATAAAGCTGATAAAAATCGTAATCATAATCTACGAAGCTGACCAGATCGATGTCCTCGGCCAGCCGGATATTTTTCAGGTTCAGGTAGCTGATGGTCTCCAGAGACATCAGGCCCTGGCAGACGATCAGAGCGTCGCATTTTCGCTCCAGCAAGGTCTCCAGGCAGACCCGGGCGCTGTTTTCCATGGAGTCGCCGTACTGAATGAGCCCCTCCTCCTGCTCCAGGCCGCAGTCCGCCACGGCCTGCTGGTAGGCGAAGATCCGCTCTTTGGTGGTGGACAGGCGCGGCAGGCCCCCGATGATGCCCACCCGGCGGACACCCTTCCCCGCCAGACGGCAGACGCTGCGGTAGATGGGCTGGAAGTTGGACACGCAGATAGAGGAGTATTTCTTCTCCTCAAAGGTGCGGTCCACCAGCACCACCGGGAAGCCGGCGGGGATCAGGCTGTCAAAACGGGCGAAGTCGTCGATGGTGCTGGCGATCAGCAGCCCGTCCACCAGTCCCGCGGTCAAAAGACGGATAGTGTTCTCCTCCCGCTCCATGTTCTCCTTGGTGTTGGCGATGATCAGGTGGTAGCCCCGGGCGGAGAGCTGGTGCTCCACCGCCTCGATCATGGTGGCAAAAAACTTGTTGGAGATATCCGGCACGATAAAGCCGATGGTCTTTTTCTTGCCCGTGCGGAAGCTGCGGGCGGAGGCGTCCGGCGTATAGCCCAGCTCCGCGATGGCCTGATAGACCTTCTCCTTGGTCTCACCGGAGACGTAGCGCGTATTGTTGATCGTGTGGGACACCGTGGCGGTGGACACCCCCGCCAGCCGGGCCACATCGCTGATGGTCACTTTCATATTGCCTCTCCTTGCGCAAAGTTCGCTTCCTTTGCGTAATACAATTTGCGTAATCATTTAACAGTATAGGGTACTCCCCGTTTTTCGTCAAGTTTTTTCCCACGCTTTTTCCTCAAACCCCATATTTTTTGAGATTTTATTATCAAAAATTAACAACCACGGCAGGTGATTGTTATTTGAAATGACAATTGTCAAAAAGCTGACAGTGTGGTACGATACTCCTGGAAAATCGATTAGGCAAATCGTTTACGCAAACGTTTCGACATTTCAGCCATCTCAATCAGTTTATTATTTATAAAAAGGAGTAAAGATCAATGAAAGCTAAGATTGGTATCAATGGTTTCGGCCGCATCGGCCGCATCGTGTTCCGCGCCGCCCTGAAGCGGGATGACGTAGAAGTTGTGGGCCTGAACGACCCCTTCATGAACCCCGAGTATATGGCCTATATGCTGAAGTATGACTCCGTCCACGGCAAGTTCCCCGGTGAGGTCTCCTACACCGCCGACGCCCTGGTGGTGGACGGCAAGGAGTTCAAGGTCTTCACCGCCAAGGAAGTCAGCGACATCCCCTGGGCCAGCGTGGGCGCCGAGTATATCTGCGAGTGCACCGGCCAGCATCTGGAGAAGAGCAAGTGCCAGGGCCACATCGACGCCGGCGCCAAGCACGTCATCATGGGCGCCCCCTCCAAGGACGACACCCCCATGTTCGTCATGGGCGTCAACAATCAGAAGTACACCTCCGACATGACCTTCGTGTCCAACGCCTCCTGCACCACCAACTGCCTGGCTCCCATCGCCAAGGTCCTGAACGAGAAGTTCGGCATTGTGGAGGGCCTGATGACTACCGTCCACTCCGTCACCCCCACCCAGAAGCTGCTGGACGGCGCCTCCATGAAGGATTGGCGCGGCGGCCGTGCCGCCACCGGCAATATCATCCCCTCCTCCACCGGCGCCGCCAAGGCCGTGGGCAAGGTCATTCCCGAGCTGAACGGCAAGCTGACCGGCATCTCCATGCGCGTCCCCACTCTGGACGTGTCCGTGGTGGACCTGACCGCCAAGCTGGCGAAGCCCGCCACCTACGAGGACATCTGCAAGGCCATGAAGGAGGCCTCTGAGGGTGAGCTGAAGGGTGTTCTGGGCTACACCGACGAGGACGTTGTCTCCTCTGACTTCCTGGGCGACTCCCGCACCTCCATCTTCGACAAGAAGGCCGGCCTCTCTCTGACCGATACCTTTGTGAAGGTCGTCTCCTGGTACGACAACGAGTGCGGCTACGCCAACAAGATGGTGGAGCTGATCGCCTATATGTTCTCTGTTGACAATAAGTAATTCTTTCCAATCTCTTCTGTTTGAAAGGCGCGGCGGATAAAATTCGCCGCGCCTTCCTTTTATGCTAAAAAATACCGGACCGGAAAGAGCTCCGGCCCGTGCTGCCTCTGCGGCGGCCCATCCAAAGGGCAAAACACAACCCCCCACTCGCTCCAGCGGCGAATGGGGGGCTTACACGTGGATCGGATTTTCCAATTTGTCTACCTCCAGATTGCTTTGAAATTACCGTTCGGATGCCGGGAATACTGGGGAAGGAAACTCAGGGATATGCTCCAATCCATAAAACAGCGGTACACGCAGATCATTGCCCTGGATTTTTCCAAAACAGTCTGTCTCGTGCTGCTCAGCATAGTGAGTGTGTTTCGTCTTTGGGGATCTTCCGGAGTTTGCGCGGTTACTGAGAATGCTCGCGATTCCGAACGGCGCGGGAATTTGGGAATCTCTTGGACTTACCTAGCCCATGGGACTCACTCCTTTCCTGTGTCTATACTGTACAATATTTTTTTCTGTTTGTCAATGCTTTTATGCAATTTCAACATTTTTACCAAATTCTCCTCATCCCAAAAATGCAATCTGCATAAGCAACCGTTTACCTCACCGCCTGTCGTTTCGGTTTGAAAGCGGAAAAAGGAGAGATAATAGGGCTGTCTGAGAACAGGCACGCTCCCAGCGCGGCCCGCGCCGGACTGGGAGCGGAATCAACAAGAGGAGGCTTTTCATGAACGCGACAGTCAATGAAAACTGCATCGGCTGCGGCCTGTGTGCCGGCACCTGTCCCGTGTGCTTTACCATGGGTGACGACGGTCTGGCTCACGGCGGCGAGATCCCTGAAAACCAGCTGGCCAGTGCCCAGGAGGCCCGGGACGGCTGCCCTGTCAACGCCATCAGCATCGGGGAGTGACCCAGCGGGGGCCGGATTTCCGGCCCCCCGCTCATTTGCCCTGCTTTCCGGATATTACATCCTGTACTGCGCATACTACCTCCACAACGGAGGTGGCACATGGAAGATCTTTCAAAAAATTACGGAGAAAATGTACGGCGCTTCAACAATGTGCTGGGCGTTGGCCGCAGCTGCGACCTGGTCAGCAGAGACTACATCATCGGCGGCAGGCGAGCCAGGATCTGGGTGATCGACGGCTACGGCAAGGATGAGATCCTGGAGCGGATGGGGTCCTTCTGGCTGTCGCTGACGGAGGAGCATCTGGGCGGTCTCACAGAGATGCAGCAATTTGCCGACCGCTTCATCACCTTTTCGGAGACGGACGTCAGCTTTGACGGAGAGGACATCGTCACCTCCGTTCTGCTGGGCAAAACGCTGCTGCTGGTGGAGGGTCTCTCCGGCGCGGCCCTGTGCGACGCCAAGAACTACCCCGGCCGGGGAGTGGAAGAGCCGCCGGACGGCAAGGTCCTGCGGGGCTCTCATGACGGCTTTGTGGAGGCGGTGGTGCCCAACATGGCGCTGCTGCGCCGCCGCATCCGGGACCCCCATCTCACCATGGAGGGACTGAAGGTGGGCCGCCGGTCCCGCACGGACGCGGTGCTGTGCTATCTGGATGACAAGGCAGACCCGGGACTGCTGGCGGAGCTCCGGACCAAGCTGAACGCCATCGACGCCAACTCCCTGGTCATGTCCCAGGAGAGTGTGGCGGAGGCTATCCGGCCCAAGCGGAAGCAGTGGTACAACCCTTTTCCCAAGGTGCGGTACACCGAGCGGCCGGACAGCGCCGCCGCCTGCGTCATGGAGGGCAATATCATCCTGATGGTGGACAACTCCCCCTCTGTGATGATCCTGCCCACCACCTTTTTTGACTTCACCCAGGAGGCCAACGAGTTCTATTTCCCTCCCCTAGTCGGCACCTACCTGCGGCTGCTGCGGATCGCGGTGTTTCTCATCTCCCTGCTGATCACGCCCGCCTGGTATATGATGGTCAGTGAGCCCAACCGCCTGCCGGGATGGCTGGACTTCCTGTCCTCGCCGGAGCCGGCCTCACTGCCGCTGCTGTGGCAGCTGCTGGTGGTGGAGTTTCTGATTGACGTGCTGAAACTGGCCTCCCTGAACACACCGGACTCCCTTTCTAACTCCTTCTCCATGCTGGGAGCCCTGATTCTGGGCGATTTTGCCGTTCAGGCCGGGTGGCTGGGGCCGGAGGTGCTGGTATATATGGCTTTCGTGTCCGTGGCCAGCTTCGCCCAGCCCAGCTACGAGATCGGCTACGCCTTCAAACTGCTCCGGGTTGCACTGCTGGTGGTCACCGCCATGTTTGATGTATGGGGGTTCTTTCTGGGAATTCTTGGCATCCTGGTACTGCTGGCCACCACAAAGCCCCTGGTGGGCAAAGGGTATCTGTACCCGCTGTTCCCTTTCAACGGCAAGGCCCTGCGGCGGCTCTTTATCCGGGAGCCCATCAGCCGGGATAATACGTGAAAAGCCGGAGCGGAAAAAGGGGAACCCCGATAAAGAACTTTTCCTGGCGGGAGATAACCGCATGATGCGAGAGCGTCATGCGGTTGTCTCTTTCTCATACTTGCTGTACTCCGGGGACAAGTCGATCTCCCCAATGAAAGTGTAATGTACCTCCTGACAGTATCGTACTTACTCTTGCCTGTGGCAAGTACCGGTTCAATGACCTGGATCTTGGCACCGTTGCCGGACTTCCCCGCCTGATGGATATGGGACAATGCAATGACGCATACAGTGCCATCCAAGTGGCTGTGGCCCTGGCAGAGACTTTTTCATGTGGTGTAAATGATCTGCCGCTGTCAATGGTTCTTTCCTGGTATGAGCAGAAGGCTGTGTGCATCCTGCTGACGCTTTTACACTTGGGAATCCAAAATATCCGCTTGGGGCCTACACTTCCGGCGTTCCTGTCGTCCAATGTGTTACAGTATCTGGTAGAGCATTATCACATTGCGCCGATCACAACACCGAAGAGTGACCTGGAGGTAATGCTAAAATAATGCTGGTTATAACCGCCGCCTCTCTGTATGAGTGGCGGCGGTTGCCTTT
>CAJTZI010000023.1 GCA_910584075.1 uncultured Oscillibacter sp. | reverse complement strand
CTCACCCGATCCAACCCCGAGAAGTACATTCCCTGCCCCCTGTCCGTGTGCGTTGCCATGAGCCAGGGCTACATCGGCTATGACCTCCAGAACGCCCTGCGGGAGGAGCTGCTGGACCGGAACATTCAAAAGGGCGTGGCCACCGTCCTCACCCAGGTGGAGGTGGATCCCCAGGACCCCGCCTTCCGGAATGCCACCAAGCCCATCGGCGCCTTCATGACCGAGGAGGAGGCCAAGCGCATGGTGACGGAGCGGGGCTATGATGTGATGGAGGACTCCGGCCGGGGCTGGCGCCGCGTGGTGGCCTCCCCCAAGCCCGTGTCCGTCATCGAGCTGGACACCATCCAGGCCCTGGTGGAGAGCGACCACATCGTGGTGGCCTGCGGCGGCGGCGGCATCCCCGTCTTCAAGACCGAGGGGCACCACCTCAAGGGCGCGGCGGCGGTGATCGACAAGGACTTCGCCAGCGAGGTGCTGGCGGAGGAGCTGGACGCCGACGTGCTGATCATCCTCACCGCCGTGGAGAAGGTGGCCGTCAACTTCGGCAAGCCGGACCAGAAGTGGCTGGACCGCCTGACGCCGGAGGAGGCCCGGGAGTACGCCGGCCAGGGGCAGTTCGCCCCGGGCAGCATGCTGCCCAAGGTGGAGGCCGCGGTAAAGTTCGCCGAGTCCAAACCCGGCCGCACGGCCCTCATCACCCTGCTGGAGAAGGCCAAGGCCGGCATCGCCGGAGAGACCGGCACCTCCATCTCCCTGTAAAAATCCAAACCTGAACATTGGGCGGCGGATCATCCGCCGCCCAATGTTTGCCGTAAAATCAGGGGCCGCCCAAGTCGGGCAGCCCCTGATGCGCTTGAATCCATATGCCGCTGCGCGGGCTATTGCCGCGCCTCTGTCAATTTCTGAACAGCCTCCTCCTTTGTAGAAACAAAGAAGAAGTCATGCCCGTTGTTGGACTCATAGATGAAGTCCCGCAGGGGCTTGCTGGTGTAGCGGGAGTAGTCGCCATAGATGGCGGCCTTTACCCGGTAGTTGATGAATTTCTGGAGGATCTCCCCGGCCACGCCTGTGCTGAGGATGAAGAAGTCCTCGCAGACCAGATTTTGTCCAGGACAATCCGGGACGCGCCCGTCTCGTATTGCACAGTCATCATCAGCTCCAGAGCGGACTGTACGTCCACAATGACCTTTTCGTCACTGGAGACGGCCGCAACATCCATCTCACGATTTTTTAAGCATTCAATTTTCATCATAGTTTCCTCCTATGGAAAGATTTGCGGCATTGACTCCAGCTGAGGCGGAATTAACACAGACTTTTCCCGCTGTCAAACCCGCGCCCTGAACCTCCCCCATTGCCACAGGAACCGCCGCCTGCAAGGCCGGCGGCATCACAGGGCGGCTTGCTTTATTGGGGAGCCGATGTTATAATCGGAACAGCAAATCAGAAGCCGCGCAGATATGTAGACGGGGAACGGCAGGAATTCGGATGCCCACATGCCCCTGACGCGGCGGGCAGAGTGCTGTAGAAAAATCACATGTATTTTTGAGAAGGAGCCGAGATGCATAATTGGAGCTGGCCAAAGCAGATGAAGCGGAGCTGTGCAATCAGATCATCCGCGAGGGCCGGCAGTTTCAGCGGAAACAGGGCTTTGTCCAGTGGACGGAGGACCACCCGAACATCGACACCATCCGCGGCGATGTGGCGGATGGCACCGGATATCTGCTCCGGGTGGAGGGCGTGACCGCCGGCTACATGTGCATTGACTTCTCCGGCGGAGCCGCCTATGCCGCCATTGAGGGGACCTGGGGGCCGAACAGCCCTACGCCGTGGTGCACCGCATGGCTTTCAGCCAAAATTTCCGGGGAATGGGACTGGTGGACGCCGCCTTTGCGCTGATTGAGAAGCTGTGCCTGGGCAGCGGCGTCTCCTACATCCGGGTGGACACAGACTTCCCGAACAAACGGATGCAGCACATCCTGTCCAAAAACGGGTTCACCCAGCGGGGAACCATTGTTTTTCAGGGCAGCGGAAAGCCGGCTTACGACAAGCTGCTCTCATAAATGTCTGCTCCGGCGGCGCTGACGCAAAAAGGGCCCTTGCAGAACCGGTAAAAACAGCGTATAATAGACACAACAACAGGGGAGTCCGGATGACGGGCTGAGAGGAAGCCACGCTTCGACCCGAGACCTGATTTGGATTATGCCAACGTAGGGAAATAGTCGCGGAGCACCGCGGATATGCCATACGCTGCATATCCGCGGTTTTTTACAAGGAGGATACCGGCATGAACATCACCGGAGAGCGCCTACGGCTCTATGCTGTCACCGACCAGGCCTGGGCGGTGGACCAAGGCTCTCTGTTCCGCCAGATTGAAGAGGCCATTGACGGCGGCGCGTCCATCGTACAGCTGCGGGAGAAACGTCTGGACGAGGCCGCATTCCTGGCGGAGGCGGAGCAGTTTACCGCTCTGTGCCGCAGGAAGGGCGTTGTCAGCATCATCAATGACCGGGTGGACATCGCCCTGAAATCCGGGGCCGACGGCGTCCACGTAGGACAGAAGGACCTGGAGGCGGGCTTCGCCCGGGACCTTCTGGGGCCGGACAAAATCCTGGGCGTCTCCGCCCACAGCGTGGAAGAGGCCCTGCGGGCCCAGGCGGCGGGGGCCGACTACCTGGGGGTGGGGGCGGCCTTCGCCACCGGCACCAAGGCCGACGCAAAGCCCATTTCGCGCCAGACCATCCGCTCCATCACGGCGGCGGTGGACATCCCGGTGGTGGCCATCGGCGGCATCACCCGGGACAACATCCTGGAGCTGAAAAACTGCGGTCTGGACGGCGCGGCGGTGGTATCCGCCCTGTTCGCCCAGCCGGACGTGAGAGCCGCGGCGGAAGAGCTGCGGCGGCTCTGCGGCAAAATTGCGGAGGAGGACTGACCTGTGAGAACAGCACTGACCATCGCCGGCACCGACCCCAGCGGCGGCGCCGGCATCCAGGCGGACATCAAAACCATGACCACCAACGGAGTCTTCGCCATGAGCGCCGTCACGGCCCTGGTGGCTCAGAACACCACCGGTGTAAAGAGCATCGTGGAGTGTACGCCGGAATTTTTGGCGGAGCAGCTGGACTGTGTGTTCACCGATATCTTTCCCGACGCGGTGAAGACGGGCATGGTATCCAGCATCCCTCTGATCGAGATGATTGCGGACAAGCTGAAGCAGTACGGGGCCAGAAATCTGGTAGTGGACCCGGTAATGGTGGCCACCTCCGGGGACCGGCTGATCTCCCGGGACGCGGTGGAAACCCTGAAAGCCCGCCTGCTTCCAATGGCGGCGGTGATCACACCCAACATTCCGGAGGCGGAGCTCCTCTCCGGCCGGGAGATCCGGAGCGCCGCCGGCATGGAGGACGCCGCCCGGGCCATCTATGACGGCTACGGCTGCGCCGTGCTGTGCAAGGGGGGACACAGCCTCAACGATGCCAACGACCTGCTGTGGCAGGGGACCGGCGGCCAGTGGTTCCGGGGCCGCCGCATCGAAAATCCCAACACCCACGGCACCGGCTGCACACTCTCCAGCGCCATCGCCTCCAACCTGGCCAAAGGGTACGGTCTGGCCGAGGCCGTGGAGCGGGCCAAGGCCTACCTCTCCGGCGCCCTGGGGGCCATGCTGGACCTGGGCCGCGGCCCCGGCCCCATGGACCACGCCTTTGACATCAAGCCCGCGTACCGGGAGACGGCAAGCTATAGCAATCCTCAGAAATCATGACAGCAACGGAGGTGGATACAGGCGGTACAGCACAGGGATGACGACGCAGGCGGGCTGACGCCCGTCAAAGAGCAGGACGCAGGGATGTGCCGCCTGTATCTGCCAAACTGCTGTCAGTTTTTTTGAGGATTGCTATAAAAAGCGGCCCCGTGAATTGCGGCACACAGCTGTCTCAAAGACGTGATGAACGGCAGGACCGCCCTGCCGGCATGGAAAGCGGAGTATGCCAGACTGACCGCTGAGCGGAAAACACCCAATCAGAGGGTCATTTGCCGCCATACTTCCCCGATTTTTCTTGAAAGACATCCAGTATTCCTGCGAAAAATCGGCCCCGTCTGGCAGCAAAATCCTCCCCGTTTGGTCATATTTCCATTTTTCAAACAAGGCCTGAACCCTTGAGCGTCCGGGTCTTCGCCGCTACCATTTCGCCGCCGAAAGCGGGGGACAGGATGATAGAATCCTGTCCCCCGCTTTCGTTCACTCTATTCTAACAACGGCAAAACCGTCCGCACTCCTGCGGCGGCTCCGCCGGGCTACAATTCCGCCTGTTCCCGCATCAGGGCGATCTCCCGCCGGTAGCCCGGCAGTTCGTTGGGGGTCTCCAGGCAGAAGGGCAGATCCCGCAGTGCCGGGTGGCGCACCACCCGGGCCAGGGCCTCCAGGCCGATCTCCCCCTGGCCAATACAGGCGTGGCGGTCCTTGCGGCTGCCGGGGGGATTTTTGCTGTCGTTGAGATGGACGGCCTTGAGCCGGTTCAGGCCGAGAATCCGGTCAAACTCCTCCAGCACGCCGTCCAGGTCGCGGATGATGTCATATCCCCCGTCGGAGACGTGGCAGGTGTCCAGGCACACGCCCATTTTGGCCGAGAGCTCTACCCGGTCCAGAATGGCCCGCAGCTCCTCAAACCGGCTCCCCACCTCGCTGCCCTTGCCCGCCATGGTCTCCAGCAGGACGGTGGTGTGCAAATCCGGCGTCAGGATGGCGTTGAGGCCCTGGGCAATAAGGTCGATTCCGGTCTCCACCCCCTGGCCCACGTGGCTGCCGGGGTGGAAATTGTAGTACTGACCCGGCACATGCTCCAGCCGCCGCAGGTCGTCGGCCATGGTCTCCCGGGCAAATTCCCGGTTCCCCTCCGACTCGCCGCAGAGGTTCAGGGTATAGGGGGCGTGGGCGATGATGGGGGCGAAGCGGTGTTCCGCCATCAATTGCACCAGCGCCGCCGCGTCGGCGGCGTCCAGGTCTTTGGCCCTGCTTCCCCGGGGATTGCGGGTAAAGAACTGAAAGGTATCCGCCTCCAGCTCCAGCGCCTGCCGCCCCATGGCGGCAAAGCCCTTGGAGGAGGACAGATGACATCCGATATGCAGCATCCCGTCTTCCCCCCTCTCACGCCTGGTGGAGTCCGGCGGCGGTGAGAATATTGCGCATCAGACAGGCACGGGTCATGGGGCCCACGCCGCCGGGAACGGGCGTGATGTAGGACGCCCTGGGCTCCACGGAGGCAAAGTCCGCGTCGCCGCAGAGCCTGCCGTTCTCGTCCCGGTTCATGGCCACGTCGATGACCACGGCCCCCTCCTTCACCAGATCGCCGGTGAGCAGCCCCGGCCGCCCTACGGCGGAGACCAGAATATCCGCCTCCCGGGTGCAGCGTGCCAGGTCCTCTGTCCGGGAGTGGCAGATGGTGACGGTGCCATCCCGCTGGGTCAGAAGGGCGGCCATGGGCTTGCCCACGATGTTGCTCCGGCCCAGCACCACGCACCGCTTTCCCCGGATGGGGATGTCATACTCGTCCAGCATCTCGATCACGCCCGCCGGGGTGCAGGGCACAAACGCCGGGGCCCCGATGACCATCCGCCCCACGTTGAAGGGGTGAAAGCAGTCCACGTCCTTGTCCGGGGCGATGGCGTTGATGACGGTCTCCTCGCTCAGATGTCCCGGCAGGGGGAGCTGGACCAGGATGCCGTCCACCCGGGAATCTTCGTTGAGCCGCCGAATGAGGCCCAGCAGCTCCTCCTGGGAGGTCTCCGCCGGGAGGCGGTATCCAAAACTCTCGATTCCGCACTCGGCGCAGTCCCGCTCCTTGCCGGCCACGTAGACCTGGGAGGCGGGATCCTCCCCCACCAGCACCACCGCCAGTCCCGGCTTCCGGGACAGTTTCCCGGCCTCCTCCGCAACCTGACTCTTTACCTTGGCCGCCAGGGCCTTGCCGTCAATTCTCACCGCCATGGGGCTTGTCCTCCTCTGTCTGGGGATTCTCCGGCTCCTCCGGAATTTCCCGGATCTCTTCCGGGGCTTTTGATGCGGGCTCCGCGTCTGCGGCCTCTTCGGCCCGCTGGCGGGCCAGCCGGTTTACCAGCAGGTCCGCCGCCGAGCACTTTTTGACGCGGATATGGTAGAACAGCATCACCGCCGCCACCGCCGCCATCACCAGGCTCAGTGCCTGGGAGACCCGGATGGGCTGGCCCATGAAGGTCCAGTCGAAGAGATAGAGACTGTCGGTCCTGAGACCCTCCACCCAGGCGCGGCCCAGGCCGTACCACAGGAAATAAAACCAGGTGTTCTCTCCGTCAAACCGGCGGCCCTTGGTGATCACAAACAGCATCAGCAGCAGTCCGGCCAGATTCCACAGGCTCTCATAGAGAAAGGTGGGATGGACCTCGATGTACTGATAGGAGCTGACCCACAGCCGCATCCTCCAGGGCAGGTCCGTCAGTCCGCCGAAGGCCTCCCGGTTAATGAAATTGGCCCAGCGGCCGATAATCTGGCCCAGCAGCAGCCCCAGGACGCACAGGTCCGTCAGGGCCCCCAGCTTCAGCTTCTTGCGCCGGGTGTAGAAGAAGGCCAGAAGGGCCCCGGCAATCACCGTGCCGTAGATGGCAAGGCCTCCGTCCCAGATGGCGATCATGCGGCCCCAGTCCAGGCCGCCGTCCGCCGTGCGGTAGAGATCCAGGTAAAAGATGACGTAGTAGATCCGGGAGCCCAGCACGCAGCAGGGCACTCCCCAGAGGACCATGTCCAGCACATGGTCCTCCTTCAGGCCGAAGCGTCCCGCCTGCTTCATGCACAGC
This sequence comes from uncultured Oscillibacter sp., assembly GCA_910584075.1. GTDB lineage: Bacteria > Bacillota > Clostridia > Oscillospirales > Oscillospiraceae > Oscillibacter. Next base: position 23,774 of record CAJTZI010000023.1, on the reverse strand, counting down.
AGCAGACCCATGAGCATGGCAAATGCCAGAATGATCCCGTACCAGTAGATCCCGTGGCCGATGTGCAGGGCGATGGGATCGGGGTTGAACTCCCAGCTTCCGAAGAGGCCGGGAAAGCTGATGGGCATATCCTTTAATGCGGTCAAAATAGTGTTCTTCCTTTCTTTCTGTCCGGTACGGAGGGGTTATTTGGGCACGATCTCCGAGAGCACCGCCCGCTCCTCTGTGACGTTTTCCCCCAGAAAGGCGGCAATGTCGTCCTTGGTGATGGTGTCAAACACCTGGGGGAAGCGGAAGGGATCATAGCTGTGGAAGTATCCCTCCGTCAGGGAGACGGCGATGTTCTCAAAGGAGTTCAGCCCCCGCAGCTGGCCGCCGAAGGCGGCCCGGCGCACCTGCTGATAGAAGTCCTCGTCTATGCCGCCCTCCGCCAGTCGGCGGGCCTCCCTGCGGATCTCGGCGGCCACCCGGGCGGCGTCCTTGCTGTCGCCGCCGGCGTAGAGGCAGGCCACTCCCGGCAGCTGCTCAAAGTCGCCGCCGAAGCTGGAGTTGATGAGCCCTTGGTCATAGAGCCGCAGGTAAAGGGGGCTGGAGTCCCCCAGCAGGATGTCGCAGGCCATGCCCCCCAGGAGCGACGCCCGCAGGAAGTCCTCCCCCTCCCGGGGCGGGCGGCACTTAAAGGCCGTGAGGAACTGCGGAATGGAAATCTCCATGGCAAGGCTCGTCTCCTTTTCCGCCACGGCCTCCGGCTCCTCCCCGTAGTCCCGGGGGATCTCCGGCCCTCCCTCCCGGGGCAGGAGACGGCGGGCGATGTCCGCAATGTGGATGGGATCCACGTCCCCCACCACGGTCAAGATCATGTTGGAGGGGGTGTAAAAGGCCCGGTGGCAGTCGTACAGCGTCTCCGCCGTGATGCGGGAGATGCTCTCCACCGTGCCGGCGATGGGGACGGCGGCGGTGGAGCGGCTGTACAGCGCCCGCATCATCCGGACGTAGAGCTGCCAGTCGGGGTCGTCCTCGATCATGCGGATCTCCTGGCCGATGATGCCCTGCTCCTTGGCCACGCTCTCCTCGGTAAAATAGGGGATGGACACGAAGGAGAGGAGGATCTCCAGGTTTTCCTCAAAGTGCTCCGTGGAGCTGAAATAGTAGCCCGTCATGGCGTTGGCGGTGAAGGCGTTGGGCTCCGCGCCGTTTTTCGCCAGCTCCTGGAGGGCGTTGCCCTCCTTGGTGTCAAACATCTTGTGCTCCAGGTAGTGGGCGATGCCCGCCGGGGTGTCCAGCCACTTCCCGCCCAGGCAGAAGCGGGTGTCCATGCCGCCGTAGCGGGTGGCGAAAAAGGCGTATTTCTTGGCGTAGCCCGGCTTTGGCACTATACAGACCTGAAGTCCGTTGGGCAGCGTCTCCCGGTGGACAGACTCGCCCAGGCGTTTGTAAAAGCTCTGGTTCATTCCGCCGCCTCCTTTCCCCGCAGGAAGTACACCGTGTCCAAAGACACGGTTTTCATGGCGCTGAAAATGCGCTCCGGCGTGACCTCCCGCACCGCCGCCGCCAGGTCCTCCGGCGTCTCGTGGTTCCCGGTGGCCGCCTGGCCCAGGAAGAAGTTCTCCAGCTTGCCCTGGGAATCCCCCATGGAGGCGTAGGCGTTGAGCAGGGTGCTCCGGGCGCCCTCCAGCTCCCAGTCCTCCAGCCGGCCCTCCTGCACGGCCCGGAGCTGGGCCATGATCTCGTCGCAAGCCCTCTGGTAGTTCTCAAACTCAATACCGGAGGAGACGGTGATCAGCCCCTTCTGCCGGTGGTACACCGAGGAGGCGTAATAGCACAGCGACAGCTTCTCCCGCACGTTCAAGAAGAGCTTGGAGTTACTGCTTCCGCCAAAGAGGGTGTTGCCCACCAGCAATGCCGTGTGGTCGCCGCTGCCGCAGGCAAATCCCATGCCAAGCTTTCCCTGGGTCACGTCCAGCTCCTCGGAGACGCTGTACGGCGTCTCCCGGGCGGGGTGGACCGCCGCCGGGGCAATGCCCCGGACATCCTCCCGGGGCAGGGCGGCGAAGGCGGCCCCGAGGGCCTGCTCCACCCGCTCCCGGCTGGCGCTGCCGCTGTAAAAGAGCTCCAGCCGGGACGAGCCGATCAGGCGGCGGTAAAGACTGTACAGCTTTTGAGGCTGGATGCGCTCGGCGCTCTTGTCGTCCCCCAGGCGGGGGATTCCGTAGGCCTCTCCGGAGCACATCTCCCGCAGAAGGCGGCCTTCGGCATACTCCCGCTTGTCGTTGAGAATGCTGCGGATGGCGTCGATGAGATTGGCCTTCTCACTGTCAAAATAGGAGGGGATGAAGCGGCCCCGCTCCGTGACAGGGTCGCACACCAGCTCCCCCAGGAGGGACGCCACAGGCTCCAGCAGGCGCTCCCCGCCGGGGGCGTAGCTGTCGTCAATGAGGCTGGCCACGAAGCCCACGCACTGGTTTTCGCCCTTCTTGCGCACCGTGCAGTCGATCCGGGCGCCGTACAGCCGGTCCAGCCGGGCCGAGAGGACCCCCATGTCCGGACAACTCACGGTGCCCCGCCGCAGCAGGGCGGGCAGCAGGGCGCAGGCGGAGGCCGTCTCCCACCGCAGGGGTGTTACAAACTGGGCAGAGAGCAGGCTGGTCTTGAATTTCTGTGCCGGGTGGACGGTGAGGTACACGCCGCCGGCGAGTTTTGTTCTGGTCACTTCCAAGGTCTCAGCTCCTTTGTGGATCACAATACTGTTTGCATTATAGTATATCTCGCGGGGAAATTCAAATTCTTTCTTTTGCTGTCTTTCTTTTGCTGTGTTTTTGTGGTATACTGCGGGGAATAATCTTAAGAGAGGACGGTGAAGCCGATGGACCGCAGGGAGGAGATCATCCGCCTATGGTTTCAGATGTGGCTGGAAAAAGAGGACCGGGGGATGGAGACGGTCTTTGACAAGGACGCGGTCTATGTGGAGAGCTGGGGCCCGGAGTACCGGGGGCTGGACAAGATCCGGCTGTGGTTTCAGGAGTGGAACACCCGGGGGACCGTCCGCCGGTGGGACATCCGGCAGTTTTTCCACAAGGACGCCCAGACCGCAGTGGAGTGGTTCTTTCAATGCGTCATGGACAGCGGGCGGGAGGATATCTTCCAGGGAATCTCCCTGATCCGGTGGACCGGGGAGGGAAAGATCGCTTTTTTGCAGGAGTTCGGGTGCAATGTAAACCGCTACGACCCCTACCGGGACGGCCCCGTTCCCCGCTTCCGGGACGGGGGAGCCCTGTGGTTTTGATGCGGCTCCCCAGATCCCGGCACTCTGCCATTTTTCGCTCAGGTCCCGGCGCAATCTGCTAAACCGCTGACGGCGGGCCGCCGGTACGGCCCGTCTGCACGGGAACCCCGACGCCTGCCGTCATGCCGGGTCCTCCGAAGCCGTCTGCGGCTTACCCCAGCACCTGCCGGAACACCCGCAGGAAGTTCCCCCGGGCGATCAGCTCCCGCTCCTCGCGGCTCATGCCCAGCTTCTCCAGCCAGTAAAAGAGATTTCCAATCCGGGAGGCGTCCTCCAGGCCCGCCGCGCCGTCGTTGTCCGGGGGGCCTATAAATTCGCAGAAGTCAAAGCCGCACCCCACGTGCTCCACCCCCATGACCTCCGCCATGTGGGCGGCGTGGCGGGCCAGCATCTCCGCCGTCTGCTTTTCCGCCTCGGCGTGGACAAAGCCGTGGTAGACGTTCAGCCCTACCACGCCGCCGGTGTCCCGGATGGCCCGCAGCTGTTCGTCTGTCAGGTTCCGGCGGACGTCACACAGGGCGCGGCAGTTGGAGTGGGAGGCGATGACAGGCCCGCCGGCCAGGTCCATCACGTCCCAGAAGCCGCCGTCGTTCAGGTGGGACACGTCTACCAGCATATGAAGCTCCCGCATCCGCCGGACCACCGCCCTGCCCGGGGCGGTGAGTTTTTTTTCGGGGTCGCCGCCGGCCCCGGCGGCCAGGGCGTTCTCCTCGTTCCAGGTCAGCATCCCCAGCCGCACGCCGGATTCATAGCAGCGGTCCAGGGCGCCGGCGTCCGTCCCGAAGGCGGCCATGCCCTCAATGCCCAAAAAGGCGTAGAGCTTCCCTGTCTCCCGGGCAGCCTCCGCCTCCCGGACCGTACGGACCAGCTGGATTTGTGAGCACTGGGCCAGCTCCGTCCGGGCGTGGTCCAGCATGGCGGCCAGCCGGACGTCTTCACAGTCCGCCCCCGGCACATCTCTCCAGAAGGTCAGGCCCTGGCCGCCGCCGTACCAGAGGGCCAGCACCAGCCCCTCCACACCGCCGCTTCGCAGGCGGTCCAGGTGATGGGTCTCCAAAATACGCTCCTCCCCCGCCAGACGGCGGCGGGTCACATCGTACAGCAGGTCGGAATGGGCGTCGAAACAAGTCATATCAGAAAAACCTCTTTTCAATTGGGCGTTCAAAACGGGGCGCCGCGCCGGGCGGAGAAGCCCCTGCGCAGTCCGCCGCAGCCAAAAACAGCCGAAAAAAGCGAGGGCCTCTGGGACCGGCAAAGTCCCCATGGCACGGGTGGACACAAAAGCGCCTGTTATGCTATACTATCCATAATAAATGGCAAAGTCAAGGGAGGAGTGTGTATGGAGACAATCTGCCGCTGCGGGTGGTGCAATCTGCGCAACCCGCTGTATGTGGCCTACCACGACCGGGAGTGGGGCGTGCCCCAGCATGACGACGGGAAGCTCTTCGAGCTGCTGGTGCTGGAGTCCTTCCAAGCCGGCCTGTCCTGGGAGACCATTCTGAACAAGCGGGAGGCCTTCCGGGCCGCCTTCGGCGGCTTCATTCCGGAGCGGGTCGCGGCCTGCGGGGAGGCGGAGACCGCCGCCCTGCTGGAGAACAGGGACATTGTCCGAAACCGGCGGAAAATTGCCGCCGCCGTTCAAAATGCAAAAGTCTTTCTGGAGATTCAGAGGGAGTGGGGCTCCTTCTCCCGCTATATTTGGCACTTCACGGACGGACAGGTGGTCCATGAGACGGGAATGGCCAGCTCCCCGCTGTCGAACCGGGTTTCGGCGGACCTGAAAAAGCGGGGCATGACCTTTGTGGGCACCACCATCGTCTACGCCTATTTGCAGGCCATCGGCGTGATTGACTCCCACGACCCGGGGTGCTTTCTGCACAAGGGGGCGGACTGAGAGTGCGGAACCCACCGGGACCGGTGCCGCTCCAGCGGCGAAAATCCGGGAGCGGCCTGCCGGCCGCATTGGAAGGGCGTCGTTTTCATAGTATCATCAATATATCAAAAAGGGTGAGCACCTACCGGCAGTCAGGCTTTTCAGCCTGACTGCCGGTATTTTCAGGAGGAAGATCATGTCCTATATCTGGCCCGTCGCGCTTGTGGCGGTATCCATATTTTCTATCAGATATGCACAAAATCGGTTCCAAAAGAAATGGACGCCATGGCCTCCGTGATAGTGACATATCTTGATCTTGTGGGGGCAGTTGCCTCAGCAGTTGTGTTTTTCATCATGAACAGAGGCAGAAATCTGTTTCAGGAGTACAGCAGAATGAACGCGGCGCCCGTTTTGCCGGGGATTTCAGTGGTGGGGCTGGAGGCGGGGCTGATGTACGCCTACAGAGCCGGGTGGCCAGTCAGCACGGCCTCCATCGTGCAGAGCGGATTTCCCGCCCTGGCCCTGGTGGTCGTGGGAACGGTTCTCTGCCACAAGGAAATTACATTCAGCAAGGTAATCGACACCGTCGTTTGCCTCATCGGGTTGTACTTTATGAATCGGTGCCAGATAAAATTGGTGTAACAGACTCCGCGGCGGGAAAAATCACCGCTGATTGTGAAAATCCCCCTTGACATTTTCGCCGGAGTCCTGTAAACTATTCCGTGTTGTAAAGCTATGAAACTTTACAGAAGAGGAGGCAGCTCCCGTGAAGAACCAGACCTACCGCATGACCATGCTCTACGACTTCTACGGCGAGCTGCTGACTGACCGGCAGAGGGAGTTTTTCGACCTCTACTACAACGAGGACCTGTCCCTGGCGGAGATCGCGGAGAACGCGGGCATCTCCCGGCAGGGCGTCCGGGACGTGATCGTCCGGGCGGAGGCCTCCATGCAGGAGATCGAGGACAAGACGGGGATCATCAAGCGGTTTGAGAGCCGCCGGCCCCATCTGGAGGCCATCTCCGCCGCCGCCGGCGAGATCAAGACCATCAATCTCCGGCGCCACGAGGACGCCCGCCTGGATGAGCTGGCGGAGCGCATCCTCGCCGAGGCCGCCGCTTTAGAGGACTGAGCCATGGCATTTGAGGGACTGACTGAAAAACTAAACGCCACATTCAAGCGCCTGCGGGGCAAGGGCCGCCTGACGGAGGGAGACGTCCGGGAGGCCATGCGGGAGGTCCGTCTGGCCCTGCTGGAGGCGGACGTGAGCTACAAAGTGGTCAAGGACTTTGTGTCCTCCGTCACGGAGCGGGCCGTGGGCAGCGACGTGCTGGACAGCCTTACCCCCGCCCAGCAGGTGGTGAAGATTGTCAACGAGGAGCTCACCGCCCTCATGGGCGGCGCCAGCGCCAAGGTCTCCATGGCCAACAACGGACCTACGGTTGTAATGATGGTGGGCCTCCAGGGCGCCGGCAAAACCACCACCACAGCCAAGCTGGGCGGCTTGATGCGCCGCCAGCTGCAAAAGCGCCCGCTGCTTGCCGCCTGCGACGTGTACCGTCCCGCCGCCATCGAGCAGCTGAAGGTGGTGGGCGGCCAGCTGGACCTGCCGGTGTTTGAACAGGGACAGGGAGATCCGGTGGAGATCGCCCGGAACGCCGTCCGCCACGCCCGGGACCACGGCAGCGACATGGTGTTTCTGGACACCGCCGGACGGCTTCATGTGGACGAGGAGCTGATGGACGAGCTCAAGCGGATGAAGGCCGCCGTCCGTCCCAATGAGATCTTGCTGGTCGTGGACGCCATGACCGGCCAGGACGCGGTGAACGCCGCATCCGCCTTTGACGAAGCCCTTGGCATCGACGGCGTGATTCTCACCAAGCTGGACGGCGACGCCCGGGGCGGCGCGGCCCTCTCCATCCGGGCGGCCACAGGCAAGCCCATTAAATTTGCCGGCACCGGCGAGAAGCTGGATATGATCGAGCCCTTCCACCCCGACCGGATGGCCTCCCGTATTCTGGGCATGGGCGACATGCTCTCCTTCATTGAGAAGGCGGAGGCCGCCTACGACGAAAAGCAGGCCGCCAAGCTGGAGGAGAAGCTCAGGAAAAACCGCTTCACCCTCCAGGACTACTTCGACCAGCTTCAGCAGCTGCGGGGCATGGGCGATCTGAGCCAGCTGGCAGGCATGATGCCCGGAGGGCTTGGAAAGCAGCTCCAGGGCGCCAGCATTGACGAAAAACAGATGGCCCACACCGAGGCCATCATCCTCTCCATGACCCCCCTGGAGCGGGAGAATCCCAAGCTCCTCAACGCCAGCCGGAAAAAGCGCGTCGCCGCCGGCTGCGGGCTGGAGGTGGTGGACGTGAACCGCCTCCTCAAGCAGTTTGAGATGATGCAGGAGCTGACCAAGCAGCTCTCCCGGGGGCGGATGCCCGCCATGCTGGGAGGCCGGGGCGGCGGACGGATGCACGGCTTTGGCCGCAAGAAGCGGTTCAAGTAAGGATTTCAACCTTTCAGGTGAAATATAAAATCAATCAAAATATTTTTGGAGGTACACATCATGGTTAAGATCAGACTGCGCCGCATGGGCGCCAAGAAAGCGCCCTTCTACCGGGTCGTGGTGGCCGACTCCCGCTTCCCCCGGGACGGCCGCTTCATTGAGGAGATCGGCACCTACAATCCCTGCGTCTCCCCCGCCGCCATCAAGATTGACGCCGAGCGGGCCCAGGCCTGGATCAAGTCCGGCGCTCAGCCCACCGACACCGTCAGAGCTCTGCTGAAAAAAGTGGACGTCCTCTGATTCCGGAGGATAGAGCATGAAGGACTTGCTGCTCTACATCGCCAGAAACCTTGTGGACAATCCTGACGCCGTCTCTGTCACGGAGATCCAGGGCGAGCAGGAGCTGACGTTGGAGCTGCGCGTTGCCCCCGACGACATGGGCAAGGTCATCGGCCGCCAGGGCCGGATCGCCAAGGAGATCCGCACCGTGGTCCGCTCCTACGCCCAGCGCACCGGCGTGAAGGTATCTGTGGATATTGTAGACTGAGAGGGAAGCGGCGCTTTGCGCCGCTTCCCTCTGATTATGGAAACAGCCTGCCTCCGGGGCAAAACCATGGAGCCGCGTACCGGCATTGTGCTGACGGTCCGCGGACCATGGGCTTGCAGCGCCGGAGACGCCGCGGAGCATAAAAACGCAGGAGGCCATATCTGGCCTCCTGCGTTTTTCAGTTTCTGGGTCCGGCTGTCTTGGAAACCGGACAGCTCCGGATCAGGCAAATACTCCGGGACCTTTTACGCGGGATTCGCGTCTCAGCCCTCGTACATGGCCTTGAGCTTCAGCAGGTGCTCGTACCGGTCCATGGCCGCCTTCTCGTTGCGCTGGAACAGCTCGCTGGCGCGGTCGGGGAACTCGCGGGTCAGGCGGCTGTAACGGGCCTCGTTCATCAGGAACTCCTGATAACCGCCCTTGGGCTCCTTGGAATCCAGGGTGAACTTGGCGCCCTCAGCGGCGGGGTTGAACCGGAACAGATTCCAGTAGCCGCACTCCACGGCCTTCTTCATCTCGGCCTGGCAGTTCATCATGCCGCCCTTGATGCTGTGCATCTCGCAGGGAGAGTAGCCGATCACCAGGGACGGGCCGGGATATGCCTCGGCCTCCTGGATGGCCTTGAGTGTCTGGGCGGGGTTGGCGCCCATAGCCACCTGGGCCACATAGATATAGCCATAGCTCATGGCGATCTCCGCCAGGGACTTCTTCTTGATCTCCTTGCCGGCCGCGGCGAACTGAGCCACCTGGCCGATGTTGGAGGCCTTGGAGGCCTGACCGCCGGTGTTGGAGTACACCTCGGTATCGAAGACGAAGATGTTCACATCGTTGCCGGAGGCCAGGACGTGGTCCACGCCGCCGAAGCCGATGTCGTAGGCCCAGCCGTCGCCGCCGAAAATCCAGACGGACTTCTTGGAGAGGTACTCCTTGTCCTTCAGAATCTCAGCAACCAGCTTGCAGGCGTCGCAGTCGCAGTACTTTGCGCCGCCGGCCTTCAGCTCCTTGGCATGGGCAGCCATCTCAGGCGCCTTGTCGCCGAAGACGTTCTTGGCCTCGGGGCTGGAGGTGAAGGCAACAACCTCGTCCACAGTGCAGATGCTCTGCTCCAGAGCGGCAATATAGGCCTTGGCGGCCTCGCCGTTGGCGGCGCTGTCCTCCATGGTGTCCAGCCACTTCTGGGCAGCTTCCTTCACGGCGGGCAGGGCCCACTCCACGGCGATCAGCGCCTTGGAGCAGTCGGCCAGCCGGTCGCGGATGGCCTTCTGGCCCAGATACATGCCCAGACCGTGCTCGGCGTTGTCCTCGAACAGGGAGTTGGACCAGGCAGGGCCGTGGCCGTCCTTGTTGGTGCAGTAGGGAGAGGTGGCGGCCGGTCCGCCCCAGATGGAGGAGCAGCCGGTGGCGTTGGAGATATACATCCGGTCGCCGAACAGCTGGGTGACGAGACGGGCATAGCTGGTCTCGGCGCAGCCGGCGCAGGAGCCGGAGAACTCCAGCAGAGGCTTGCGGAACTGGCTGCCCTTGACAGTGGCGTCCTGCATGTCCTTCTTCTCTTCCACCTTGGCCACACAGTAGTTGAAGACGTCCTGCTGGGCGCTCTCCTGCTCCTGGGGAACCATGGCGAGGGCGTCCACCGGGCACACGCCTGCGCACACGCCGCAGCCCATGCAGTCCAGAGGACTGACGGCCATGGTGTACTTGTACACGCCCTTGCCCTTGCCGGCCTTGATGTCCACAATCTTGGCGGCAGAGGGAGCGTTCTTGGCCTCGTCCTCGCTGAGGGCGAAGGGACGGATGGTGGCATGGGGGCAGACATAGGCGCAGTTGTTGCACTGGATGCACTTGGTGGAATCCCAGTTGGGAACCGTCACGGCAACGCCGCGCTTCTCATAGGCGGCGGCGCCCAGCTCGAACTGGCCGTCCACATGCTTGACGAAGGCGGAGACGGGCAGGCTGTCGCCGTCCATCTTGCCGACGGGGTTGAGGATGGTCTTGACCTGCTCCACCAGCTCGGGGCGGCCCTCCAGCACAGTGGCGTCGGGGGTATCCTGGGCGGTGGCCCAGTCGGCGGGCACATCAAACTTCTTGTAGGCGGTGGCGCCGGCGTCAATGGCCTTGTGGTTCATATCCACCACGTCCTGGCCCTTCTTCAGGTAGGAGTGGGTGGCGGCGTCCTTCATGTAGCCGATGGCCTCGGACTCGGGCATAACCTTGGCCAGGGAGAAGAATGCGGACTGGAGAATGGTGTTGGTGCGCTTGCCCATGCCGATCTCCTTGGCCAGGTCGATGGCGTTGATGGTGTAGACCTGGATGTTGTTCTCGGCAATATACCGCTTGGCAACGGCGGGCATGTGCTTATTGACCTCCTCATCGCTCCACTGGCAGTTAATGAGGAAGGTGCCGCCGGGCTTCACATCCCGCACCATGGGGAAGGCCTTGATGATGTAGGCGGGCACGTGGCAGGCCACGAAGTCGGCCTTGTTGATATAGTAGGGGGCGCGGATGGGCTGGTCGCCGAAGCGCAGGTGGCTGACGGTGACGCCGCCGGTCTTCTTGGAGTCGTACTGGAAGTACGCCTGGACATATTTATCGGTGTGGTCGCCGATGATCTTGATGGAGTTCTTGTTGGCACCCACGGTGCCGTCGCCGCCCAGGCCCCAGAACTTGCACTCGATGGTGCCGGCCGCCGCGGTGTTGGGGGCCTTGTGCTCCTCCAGGCTCAGGTGGGTCACATCGTCCACGATGCCGATGGTGAACTGGCGCTTGGGCGCGTCCTTGCTCAGCTCCTCATACACGGCGAAGACGCTGCGGGGCGGGGTGTCCTTGCTGCCCAGTCCGTAGCGGCCGCCGATGACGGTGATGTCGTTCTTCCCGGCATTGGCCAGGGCGGTGACAACGTCCATGTACAGGGGCTCGCCCTGGGAACCGGGCTCCTTGGTGCGGTCCAGCACGGCGATCTTCTTGCAGGCAGCGGGGATGGCGGCCAGGAGCTTGTCGGCGCGCCAGGGGCGGTACAGACGGACCTTGATCAGGCCCACCTTCTCGCCGTGAGCGTTCATATAGTCAATGACTTCCTCGGCTACGTCGCAGATGGAGCCCATGGCGATGATGACGCGGTCGGCGTCAGCGGCTCCGTAGTAGTTGAAGAGCTGATAGTCGGTGCCCAGCTTCTCGTTGATCTTGCCCATGTACTTCTCCACCACGTCGGGCAGAGCGTCGTAGTAGGGATTGCAAGCCTCGCGGTGCTGGAAGAAGATGTCGCCGTTTTCGTGGGAGCCCCGCATGTTGGGACGCTCGGGGTTCAAAGCGTGCTTGCGGAAGGCGTCCACGGCCTCCATGTCGCACATCTCCTTCAGGTCCTCGTAATCCCACACGGCCACCTTCTGGATCTCGTGGGAGGTCCGGAAGCCGTCGAAGAAGTTCAGGAAGGGAACGCGGCCCTCAATGGCGGCCAGGTGGGCCACAGGAGCCAGGTCCATGACCTCCTGCACGTTGCCCTCAGCCAGCATGGCGAAACCGGTCTGACGGCAGGCCATCACGTCGGAGTGGTCGCCGAAGATGTTCAGCGCGTGGCTGGACACGGTGCGGGCGGACACATGGAACACGCAGGGCAGCAGCTCACCGGCGATCTTGTACATATTGGGGATCATCAGCAGCAGGCCCTGGGACGCGGTGTAGGTAGTGGTCATCGCGCCGGCGGCCAGAGAGCCGTGGACCGTGCCGGAAGCACCGGCCTCGGACTGCATCTCGCACACCTTCACGGTGGTGCCGAAGATGTTTTTCTGACCGGCGGCAGCCCACTGGTCCACCAGGTCCGCCATGGGGGAGGACGGGGTGATGGGATAGATCCCCGCGACCTCGGTAAACGCGTAGCTGACATATGCCGCCGCGTTGTTGCCGTCCATGGACTTGAACTTTCTTGCCATAAACACTTACCTCCTATAAATCGCTGCCCTGCGGCAGCATTTTGCCAAACACACGGGTTCCGGGGCGTTCACCCCCGAAATCTCATGCGCCGCCATTATATCACAGGTTGTCTGGGCTGTAAACTGGCACTTTGTTATTTTTTGCACAAGAATTTTCCTTTTCTGCGGATGGGACAAAACCGTCCCGCTTTTTTCGGCACTTTTCCAAAAAGTGTTTCCCATGGAAACAGGTTTATGATATAGTGTTAGAAAACGGACAGGAGGTGCGCTTCCATGGTGGTGAGTGTACGGTCCCTGGGACTGAGCGGAATATCCGGCTATGAGGTCAGCGCGGAGTGCTTTCTCTCCGGAGGCCTGCCGGCCTTTGACGTGGTGGGCCTGCCGGACGCCGCCGTGCGGGAGGCCCGGGAGCGGGTCAGGGCGGCGGTGAAGAACTGCGGCGCCAAATTTCCCGTCAGCCGCATCACGGTGAACCTAGCCCCGGCGGACCGGAAGAAGGCGGGAACCCTCTACGACCTGCCCATCCTTGTGGGGCTGCTGGCCGCCGCCGGAGAGCTGCCGCCTCCGCCGCAGGACGCCGCCTTTCTGGGGGAGCTGTCCCTCACAGGCGCCCTGCGCAGCGTGGCGGGCGTTCTCCCTATGGCCCTGGCAGCGGAGAGAGCGGGGATCCGCCAGCTGTTCGTCCCGGCGGACAATGCCGCTGAGGCCACCCTGGCCGGCGGGCTGACAGTCTACGGCGTGCCGGATGTAACGGCTCTGGCAGCCCACCTCCGGGGGGAGCGGCCCATGGCTCCCGCCCCGGCCTGGACCCCCTCGCACAGCCAATCGGGCCTGCCAGACTTTCAGGATGTGATGGGCCAGGAGAATGTCAAGCGGGCGCTGGAGATCGCCGCCGCGGGCGGGCACAACATTTTGCTGATCGGCTCCCCCGGGGCGGGCAAGTCCATGCTGGCCAAGCGCCTGCCCTCCATTCTGCCGGACATGGGTCGGGAGGAGGCACTGGAGGCCTCCGAGGTCTGGTCCGTGGCGGGTCTTGCGGATCCCAGGAGCCCTCTGCTGGCCCGCCGTCCCTTCCGCAGCCCCCATCACACGGTCTCCGCCTCCGCCCTCACCGGCGGCGGACCCGCCATGCGGCCCGGAGAGATCTCCCTGGCCCACAACGGCGTGCTGTTTTTAGATGAACTGCCGGAGTTCCGCCGGGACGCGCTGGAGGTGCTGCGCCAGCCCCTGGAGGACGGGGAGGTCACCATCTCCCGGGCCGGGGGCACCCTGCGTCTCCCCGCCCGGTTCCAGCTGGTCTGCGCCATGAACCCCTGCCGCTGCGGCTGGCGGGGCCATCCCGAGCGGCGCTGCACCTGCTCCGGCCGGGAGGTATCCAAATACGTGGAGAAGATCTCCGGCCCCCTGCTGGACCGCATCGACCTCCACGTCACCGTCCCCTCGGTGGAGTATGAGGCCATGCGCCGCCGGGAGACGCCGGAATCCTCCGCCGCGGTGAAGGCCCGGGCGGACGCGGCCCGGGCCCTCCAGCTCCGCCGGTTCGCCGGAACCGGCGTGACCTGCAACGCCCAGATGCCTTCGGCCATGGTGGGAACATACTGCGGCCTGGACGCGGCAGGGGAGAAGCTCATGAGGGCCGCCTTTGACCGCATGGGCCTCACGGCCCGGTCCCACGACCGGGTGCTGCGGGTGGCCCGCACCATCGCGGACCTGGAGGGAGAGGCGGAGATCGGAGCATCCCACCTGGCGGAGGCGGTTCAGTACCGGAACACAGATATTTTAAGAGGATAGAGAGAGCCGCTCTTCGCCAGCGGCTCTCCCCTTTTGCCGTTCCGGGGCGGACCTGCGGCCAGCCCTTCTTCCCGGCTCCAAATTCACAAAATCTTAACAGCCTCCGGGGGAAAGGGGGATTGACAGGCCCGCGGCCCCCGTGTATAATCAGTGACAATCTGTCACAAAGTGACAAAGTGTCATTTTAGGAGAGGAGGGTGCATATGTGTACGGAGACGTTCCTCCGGCTGCCGGAGGAGAAGCGAGGCCGCTTCCTGGAAGCGGCCTGGGGCGAATTCACCAGGGTGAAATTCGCCGACGCCTCCATCAATCAGATCGTCCGGCACGCTGGAATTCCCCGGGGGAGCTTTTATCAGTACTTCACCGACAAGGAGGACCTGTTCTACTACCTGCTGGGGGATATTCAGGCCCAGGTGGTCCAGGTGTTCAGCGAGCAGCTGCGCAAAAACGCGGGGGATATCTTCCAGCTCCAGCTGGCGCTCTATGACGACATCGCCTGCCGGGAAGAGCGGTGCCCCATGCTGGACCGGTGTTTCCGGCTTTTGCAGATCAATCCGGGCATTGACCTGCAAAAGCTGCTGGGCGCTCTGCTGCAGCAGCAGGAGTTTCCACCGGAGCTGATGGAGAAGATCCATCTCTCCAGCCTGGTCCGGCAGGACACGGCGTATGTGCGCAGGGTGTTTCTCATGACCCTGGGCGTGCTGGGCCGCTCTGTGATGGACGCCCTGCTCCAGCCGGAGCGGACTGCGGAGATCCGTCTGGAGATGGCGGCTCAGATGGACATCATCAAATACGGGTGCCTGCGCCAAAGCCAGGCTGCCCCGGAGGATACATAATAAGGAGGAGTCCATGAGACAGAGAATCATTGCCCTGCTGCTGGCCCTGGCGGTGCTGGCGTCGGTGTGCGCCGTGTCCGCCCTGGCGGAGGAGCGCACCGCCCCGGAGGACGGTAAGCAGACAGATCAGACGGCCTCTCCGGCGGAGAATGCCCCGGAGACGCCGGAAGCCCTCCCGGCGGAGACCGCTCCGGAGGAGGCGCAGGAGACGGAAGAGACGGCGTCCCCCTCCCTGGCGGGGCCGGATCTGGCGGAGAACGTCACCATACAGCCGGATGCCTTGGGAGAGGTCAGCTTTGCCAACGTGGAGCGCCGGATGCGGGAGAACAATCTTCAGCTCCTGACCCTGGAGCAGAGCGTCCTGACCATTGAGGACATCGACTATGACAAGCTCTACGACCAGCTGTGGCAACAGCTTAACGACATCGCCCGGGCCCAGTGGGGGCTGGTGCAGGCATCCAACGCCATGCATTCTCTGAGCCAGATTCCCGGCTCCGGCGTCACTTACAGCGACTATGAGTATCACACCTCCTATGACCAGCTGGACAGGGCCTACGCCGCCGTGCGGGAACAGTTCGACGCCCTTAAGGAGGGCGATATGCAAAAGGACAACGCCGACGTGGTCCGCCAGCTCAACAACCTTCAGGATCAGATTGTGATGGCGGGGGAATCCCTGTACGCCGCCCTGACGGCCATGGAGGGGCAGGGAACTGGCCTCCGGCAGCAGCTGGAGGGATTGGACCGAACCGTGGAGGAGATGGAACTGCGCTATCAGCTGGGCCAGATCTCCGCCATGCAGCTTGCGGAGGTGAAGTCCGGCCGGACGGCCCTGGAGAGTGGTCTGGCTACGTTGCGGATGAACGTGAGAAACTACAAGCTCCAGCTGGAGATGCTCATCGGCGCGGAGCAGACCGGGGAGATCGCCCTGGGGCCTTTGCCGGAAGTGACGGCGGAGCAGCTCTCACAGATGGATCTGGAGAAGGACCTGGCTGCCGCCAGGGAGAAGAGCTACGAGCTCTACGATGCGGCGAAGACCCTGGAGGACGCTCGGGATCAGTACAAGGAGGACGCCGACTACTGGGGATACAATGAAAACCGGATGGAATTCCGCAATGCCAAGCGCACCTGGCAGGCGGCCCAGTATACATATAATAACATCGTGCAGAGCTACGAGCTGAAATTCCGCACCCTCTTCGCCCAGGTGGAGGACTATCACCAGATCTGGGAGGCCGCCAAGGTGTCCCTGGCCTGCGAGCAGTCGTCCTACGCCGCCTCAGAGCTGAAATTTCAGCAGGGAACCATCTCCCGCAATGCACTGCTGACAGCGGGAGACGGCCTGCGGGAGGCGGAGGAGAAAGTCCGCTCCGCTGCGGGAGATCTGTTTTCCACCTACAACACCTACTGCTGGGCCGTTCAGCACGGCATCCTGAATTGAGGAGGACATCCATGAAAATACCGAGAAAAACCGCCGCTCTTCTGCTGGCGCCGGTTCTGGCGCTGTCCCTGACCGCCTGCGGCGGCGGGGAACAGGAGGAAAGCGGGGAGCAGGCGGCGGGCGTCGCCGTCCAGGTGGAGACCGTGGCCCAGGACACCATCGCCGCGGAGAACAAGGTCTCCGGCAAGATCTCCGCCGACAACGAGACCGTCATCATGATCGCCTCCGCCGCCAAGTGCACCGCCGTGTACTTCGAGGCCGGCGACCAGGTGGAGGCCGGGGACATCCTCTGCACGCTGGAGCTGGGCAGCACCCTGGCCAACTACAACGCCGCCCGCATCGGCTACAACGGCGCCGTCCAGAGCTACAACGACCAGAAGGCCGTTTTGGACAAACAGGTACAGCTGGCGGCGGACAACGTAAGCAACACCCGCGCCCTCTTTGAGATCGGCGCCGCCTCCCAGCTGGAGGTGGACCAGGCGGAGCTGAATTACTCCAACGCCGTGGCGGGGCGGAACGCGGCCCTCACCCAGCTGGAATCCAGCATCCAGAGCGCCAAATCCGGCCTGGAGCAGCTGGACACCGCCCTGGAAAACGTGGACGCCAACGGCAACGTCATCGCCCCTATGGCCGGAACGCTGGCGACCATGAACGCCGTGGAGAACAGCTTCATCTCCAACTCCATGCCCCTTGCGGTGATCGACGGGCCGGACCAGATGAAGGTCACCGTATCCGTGTCCGAAGCTCTGGTGCCCAAGATCTCCATCGGCTCTCAGGCGGACGTGTATGTCAGCGCCGTGGACGAGCGCTTCTCCGCCGTCATCCGCTCCGTGGAGCAGGCGGCCAACGTCCAGACCCGGCTCTACACCGTCACTCTCACCGTTCCGGCGGACGCGGGCGGACTCCTCTCCGGCATGTTCGCCGACGTGACCTTCTTCACCGACGTATCCCAGAACACCGTGGTGATCCCCACGGAGGCTATCCTCACCAGCGGCGGTGTCCAGTACGTCTATGTGGTGGAGGACGGAACCGCCCGGTACGTTGAGATCTCCACCGGCCTCACCGGCAACGGCGTCACCGAGGTGACAAGCGGTCTTTCGGCGGGGCAGCAGCTGGTCACCGTGGGGCAGGCGTACCTCCACGAGGGCGACTCCGTCCGGGTGGTCTCCGGGGAGGGTTAAGGCCCCATGAGTATTTCTAAATTCTGCATCCGGCACAAGGTCGCCACCCTCCTGGCGGTCATCATGATCACCGTCTTCGGCCTGGTCTTCGCCACGCAATTACAGATGGCTCTGATGCCGGAGATGGAGGCCCCCATGGCCATGGTGGTGTGCTACTACAACGGCGCCAATCCCAGCGACATTGAGGAGCTGGTGACCCGGCCCCTGGAATCCGCCGTCATGTCGGTCTCCGGCGTGGACGAGGTCTCCTCCATCTCCGCCGACAGCATGTGCCAGCTCCAGATCACCTATGTGGAGGGTACGAACCTGGACATCGCCGCCACCAAGCTGCGGGAGCAGTTTGACCGGCTGAGCCTGCCGGAAGACGCCATCGACCCCGTCATTGTGAACCTGAACCTCAGCGAACTGATGCCCACGGCCATGGTGGCCCTGGCCGGCAGCGATCTGGCGGAGCTCCAGGCACTGGCGGAGGACACCGTGGCCCCGGCTCTGGAGCGCATTGACGGTGTGGCCCAGGTAACGGTGAACGGCGGCGTGAGCCAGAAGATCGCCGTGGAGCTGGACTCTACCCGGGCCGCCGGCCTGGGGCTCTCCTCCGCCCAGGTCTCCCAGTTCCTGGCGGGGCAGAACCTGCTCTACCCCGGCGGCAGCATGGAGAACGGGTCCAAGACCCTGACTGTCAGCACCGACGCCAAGTTCCAGTCTGTGGAGGACGTGGCCAATATGCTCCTCACACTGCCCACCGGCGGCGTGGTGCGCCTGAGTGAGGTGGCAGATGTCACCTTGGAGACGGAGCCCTCTGACGCCCTGGCCAAGGTGGACGGCACCGCCTGCGTGGTGCTCCAGATCTCCAAGCAGTCCGGCGCCAACGAGGCCGCCGCCGCCAAGGCCGTGGAGCGGCGTCTGGCGGAGCTCCGCGAGGAGAATCCCTCCATTGTCTACACCGTGCCGTACAGCGCCGCGGAGTACATCGACATGTCCGTCAGCGCCGCCTTCCAGAACATTCTCCAGGGCGTGCTGCTGGCCGCCATTGTAGTATTCCTGTTCCTGCGCCGGGGCGGCGCCACCATGACCATCGCGGTGTCCATGCCCGTGTGCATCCTGACGGTGTTCATCCTGATGAACGCCATGGACTTGACGCTGAACATGATGTCCCTGGGCGGCGTGGCCATGGGCGTGGGCATGATCGTGGACAACTCCATCGTGGTGCTGGAAAACATCTACCGCTTTGCCGCCGAGGGCCATGACCGCATGAGCGCCTGTGTGGACGGCACCAAAGAGGTCACCACCTCCGTGCTGGCCTCCACCCTCACCACCCTGGCGGTGTTTGTCCCCCTGGGGCTGGTGACGGGTCTGGCGGGCATGATGTTCCGGGACTTCTGCCTCACCATCGCCTCGCTGATCTTCGCCTCCCTGGTCATTGCACTGGCTCTGGTACCCCTTCTGTGCTATATGCTGCTGGACGAGGAGAAGGTCCGCCGCCAGCAGCTGAAAAGGGCGGAGAAAAAGCCCGGCGCCCTGTCCGCCAAAATCGGCGGCTGGATCTCCAGACTCTACGATTTCTATATGCGCCTTCTGAACTACTTTGTCCACCATCTCAAGGCGGGGATGCTGGCCTCCGCCGCCCTGGTGGTCCTCTTCGCCGTGCCGGTCTTTGCCTCCACCATGGTGCTGATCCCGGACATGGACCAGGGGCAGGTCAACGTCAGCGTCTCCATGCCCACGGGGTCAGAGATGGAGGAGTCCGCCGCCATTGCAGACCGGATCACCGCCATCGCCCTGGCGGAGATCCCGGAGCTGGATGAGATATACTACATCGCCCAGGACGAGTCCGTCACTGTCATGCTGAACCTCACCAGCAAGGGGCAGAGGAGCCGCAGCAGCTTTGACATCGCCGACGGACTGCGCCCCCTGCTCCAGGACATCGCCGGGTGCGAGATCACCGTGGACGCCTCCAGCACCATGGGCATGATGGGCGGCAGCGACATCAGCCTGGACATCACCGGCGTGGACTACGCCACCCTGGCCATGATCGCCGACGATCTGGCGGAGCAGATCTCCCGGCTGCCGGACGCCATCGACGTCAAGAGCTCCCTGGCGGAGCAGGTGCCCCAGGTAAAGGTCACCGTAAACCGGGAGGCGGCGGCCCAGTACGGCCTCACGGCGGCCTCCATCGGCATGGCGGTCCGCTCGGAGCTGACGGGCAGTACCGCCACCACCGTCATGATCTCCAACCGGGAGCTGGACGTGGTGGTCCGGGGCGGCGGCAGCGCCGGGGAGAGTCTGGACGCCCTGCGCTCCATGCCCGTCACCACCGCCTTTGGCGGCACGGTGCCCCTGAGCTCCGTGGCGAACGTATCCGTTGTGCAGGAGCCCCAGAGCATCTCCCGGGTGAACCAGTCCCGGCAGGTCCAGGTCACCGGCTCCACTCTCAGCGGCGACACCACCGCCATGACCCGGGAACTGTGGGCCATTCTGGAGGAGTACCAAATGCCGGAGGGCTACACCGTGGAGATCAGCGGCAGCTACACCAGCATGATGGAGAGCTTCGGCGATCTGCTGCTGGCCCTGCTGGTGGCCCTGGGGCTGGTGTACTTTGTGCTGGCGGCCCAATTTGAGTCCTTCCTGATGCCGGTGATTGTCATGATGATCCTGCCGGTGGCCTTCACAGGCGCCCTCTTCGCCCTGCCCCTGTCCGGAAAGGACCTTTCCATCATCTCCCTGGTGGCGCTGATCATGCTGGCGGGCACGGTGGTGAACAACTCCATCATTCTGGTGGAGTACATCAAGATCCGCCGGGAGATGGGAGAGGAGCGGGAGACCGCCATTCTCAAGGCCTGCCCCATGCGCATCCGTCCCATCATGATGACCACCCTCACCACGGTCCTGGCCATGGTGCCCATGGCCGCCGGAATCGGCGAGACCAACGAGATGATGAGCGACATGGGCGTGGTGATGATCAGCGGCATGGTCATCTCCACTGTGGTGACGCTGGTGTTCACCCCTGTGTTCTACTCCGTAATCGACGACTTGAGCCATGTGTTCCGCCGCGGGAGGAAAAAGTCCCTCCCCCAGGCGGAGGAGGAGCCGGCCCCCGCCGGCGTATAGAGACGGCAAACCGCCCCCGGAGGCACAGGCCTCCGGGGGCGGTCTTCGCCTTGCCTCTCAGGAAAACAGATGGGACACGGCCGCCCAGACCCGCTCCGCCACAGTGTCCGCGTCCGTGTCCGCGTCCACGGTCAGCACGGTCTCCGCCTCCCCCAGCCGCGCAAAAGCCTCCAGATACTTCTCCCGGGTGGCGGTGAGGCGGTCCTCCCGCTCAAAGAGCTCCGTATGGGAGCGGTTCCTGCCAATCCGCTCCAGGGCCTGCCGGACGGGCACGTCCAGAAAAATTGTGGCGTCGGGCCGCAGCAGCTCCGCGCTGAGGCGGTTGCTGTCGATCACCCAGCCCATGTCCACATCCACGCCGTGGTAGGCGTAGGAGGAAAAATAGTACCGGTCCGTCACCACGGTGACGCCGCTTCGCACCTGCTCCAGAATCCCGTCCCGCGGGTTTACCAGATGGTCCAGCCGGTCCGCGGCGAAAAGTCCCGCGATGACCCGGTTGTCCGCCGCCATCCTGCCGGTGAGGATTTGGCGGAGCATGGCGCCCACGGGCCCGTCCGAGGGCTCCCGGGTGCCGCGGCACTCCACGCCCCGGGCCCGGAGCCGCTCCAGCAGCAGCTGCAGCTGGGTGCTCTTCCCGGAGCCGTCGATGCCCTCAAAGGCCAGAAACCGGCCGCTTGTCTGTCCGTTCATTCGGATTACCTCTCTTTTTTCGTCTCCCGGTTCGCCCCTGCATTCCCGGCGCTTCCTGAAAGCCGCCGGATATCTCAAGCCTCTTCAGCCGCTCTGCGAACCGGAAATTCAGGGGAACACCGTTGTCAGGCCTCGCTGAAAACGGCCAAACCGCCGTTCCGGGAAATCTTTTTCCATCGGGATTTCCGGGTCAGGCCGCCCTGCCTGGCAGAAAAATCCGCCTCCATCCGGCGCTGTGCCGGGTTTCAGACAGATTCTAATATTTTCTGACCAACGTTGAAATCAGGGCCCGGCAGGTCTGCATCCGGATGCAGTCATAAAATTCCTGGGTCACTGCGTGGCCCTGCCCGATGATAGTGGCATTCCTCGCGTCTTCCTCGGTCTCCCAAAGGACAAAATCCGTCCATGTGCTGTCTTGCAGGTAGTGCTCCCAGGAGATAAATCCCTTTGCTTTGGAAATGATCTCATCGTGCAGTCTTTGCGTCCGTTTTATAAATTCTTCCTCGCTTACGTTTTTCCTGAGCTTATAAGAAAAAATCCACGCAGTCTTTGCCATAGCAGCACCCCTCCATAAATTCTGAATTGACATACATCTGTTCATCCGGCGATTCCAAAGACGGAAGTTTATTTATTATATCCTCCCGGGCATGCAAAGTCAAATTGGGTTTGATCTGCGGAGCATCCCTCCGCCTGTGAATACACCTTCCAAATGCGCAATTGAGCACTTCCCTCCCATATTAATGCTTGCAGCAAAATGTCAAGACTAAATTACAAAAATTATAAAAAGTTTTTAATAGCCCTAAAAACGGGGATCCCGCTCCAGGTGGGATCCCCGTTTTCCACGCCTCCACGGCGTTGGCGGTGCAAAAATGGCGCAAAGAATTGGCCGGCGTCCCTGGGCGGTTCCGGCCTGGTCGTTTTCCCGTGTTCAGCTGGTCAGGCCGCCACGGTCATGTATTCGTCATAAAGCATTTGCGGTGTTTTCCACCCTAGAATCCGGCGGGGATAGTTGGCCAGCCACTCCTCAATCTCCGCAACCTCCGCCGCGCTTATAATGATGACAAAAACGGCCAGCGGCAGTATGAGTGGGGGCATTACGGCAACGATCTGGCCGCCATGGAAAAGGACTTTGCAGACCGGGTAAAGGACTACCAGCGGCTTTACCATGTGGGGATCGTGCAGACCGAGGCTCCCGGCCTTTACAAGTATTACTCCACCCAGCGGCCTGTGGACATCGGGACATTCCCCAAGCCGCCCCGCAACGCCCCGGATGAGATCGTCAACTACGACCAGCGCATCCCCGTGGAGGGCGGCGCTTTTCTGGCGTGGGGGCATCTGACCTACACCAAGCCGCTGACCCCGAGGGAGGCCAGCGATTACGAGCTGCGCCCCGCCCCGGACAATCCCGACAGGCCCCGCCCGATTGCCCAGCAGATGAAGGAGGCCGCAAGGCTGGCCGATGCTGGCCGGGACGAACACACCACAAAAAAGAAAGCCCCCGACCGGGGCGACCGATAGGAGGATGACCATGCCCGAAACCTACAACCCCATGAAAAGTGTGGAGATCGCCGCCGAGCATAACTACAACATGATTGACGGGATGCTGAACAACTTGCTCCCGGCCCAGCCCCCGAAACGGGAAAAAGAGCTGGATAAGGTAAAAGAGCCGCCCCGCAAGCACCGCAGCCGGGAACGGGAGGAGCGATGACAAAAAAGCGTGTCCGCAGTGTGCCGATCTATGTATGGGTGCGCCCGGAGGAGCTGGAGGCGATCCGGGAGCGCATGGCCGAGGCGGGCATCCAAAACCTCAGCGCCTATGTCCGCAAGATGGCCCTCAACGGGTATGTGCTCCATGTTGACCTCTCTGACATCCGGGAGCTGGTGTCCCTGCAAAGGCGCTGTGCGAATAACCTAAACCAAGTGGCAATCCAGGCGAATACCTACGGGGGCATCTACCCCGAGGAGATTGCCACGCTCCAGAAGGACTATGCGGCCCTGTGGGGGCCGCTGTCCGACCTGCTCAAAAAGCTGTCCGCCGTGACAGAGCTCTGACAATCCGGGGAATGGCCTTGCGCCGTTCCCCGGTTTTCCCTACTTCGGGAAGGTAGGGCTCCCGCAAAGTCTTTTGACTTTGTGGGAAGAGGAGGCGCAAACGGAGCGTTGCTGACTTTGGGACATTTTGAACTGCCCCCCGTCAAGTAGACAGTGAAATAAAATGTGAAATTTTATCAGGCTGCCCTGCATTGGGTGTAGACCTCCATGGGCGTGTGGACGCCCAGCCGTCTCTGGAGACGGGAGAAATTGTAGTAAGCGATATACTCCCGGATCATCTGGCACAGCTGCTCCCGGCTGGTGAAGCGCCTGCCATAGTAACGCTCCCGCTTGAGAATGCCCCAGAAGCCCTCCATGGGCCCGTTGTCAATACACTTGCCCACCCGAGACATACTCTGCGTCATCCCAGCCGCAGCCAGCTTGTCGTGGAACACTCGGGTCGTGTACTGAAAGCCCCTGTCGCTGTGGAACAAAGGATGCGCGTCCGGGTTGGCGGCAAGGGCGCGATCCAAGGTTTCATGCACCAGGGTGCTGTCGTTGGTGTCCCGG
>CAJTZI010000022.1 GCA_910584075.1 uncultured Oscillibacter sp. | reverse complement strand
CAAAGATCACCACAAACAGAAAGCTGGTGCCGCACCGGGGGTGGTGCCGTGACTGGATGCGGACGTTCTCCACAGTCAGCGGCAGTCCCGCCTCGTAGCAGAAGATGGTCTTGTGCTCCGCCCCGTGGTACTGGAACACCCGGTAGATGTCCTTCTGCCGGGAGCAGACAATGAGGTAGAGCAGGAAGATCACAATCTTCAAAAGCCCCTCCACCACGTTCCGGCCCCACATGGGAAAGCCGGGGAAAAAGTGGAGGATGCCGCCGGTGAGAAAGGTTGGCAGCACCATGAAGAGAAACACGCTGAGACCCACGCCCATCACCACCGCCAGCGTGACGATCACACTCTCCAGCTTTTTGCTGGAGAGATGCTTTTCCAGCCACAGGTCAAATTTGGAGGGCTGGGCCGCCTCCTCCTCGGGGTAGAAGTCAGCGGAGTACATCAGGGCCTTGACACCCTTGACCATGGAGTCCAGAAAGTTCACCGTGCCCCGGATGAGAGGAACACCCAGAATGGGATAGCGGTCGCGGATGAGCCGCAGCTCCTCCACCTTCTCCACCAGATTTCCCTCCTGGTCCCGTACCACAATGGCCTGCTTTTCCGGCCCCCGCATCAAAATACCCTCGATCAGCGCCTGTCCACCGATGCTGGTGCGGAAGGCACAGGATTTCTTCTCTTCTGCCATGAAATTTCCTTTCTGCAACCCCATCATATCAGGGTTCTTTTCAAAAGTCAAACATTTGTTCTATTTTCACTGTTTCGGTCCAGGCAGACAGATGGTGACCACCGTCCCGCCGCCGTCGGCGTTGCCGATGGAGAAGGTGCCGCCGTGGAGACCGACGATCTCGTCGCACACCGCAAGACCGATGCCGCTGCCCCGGGCCTTGGAGGTGCCCTTGTAGAACTTCTGCTTCACAAAGGGCAGCTCCGCTTCCGGAATGCCGGGGCCGAAGTCCCGGATGCGCACCACCTGCCACTCCCCCTCCCGGGTGACGGAGGCTGCAATCCGCTTTCCCCCGCCGCCGTGCTTGGCGGCGTTGTCCAGCACGTTGCAGAATACCTGCTTCAGCCGCTCCGGGTCGCCGGGGATCAGAGGCAGGTCCCCCTCCCCCATGTCGTAGGTCAGCTCGATGCCCTCCTGCCGAAACAGCTCCTGGTAGGTGAAGATGGCGTCCTCCAGCTCCGCCTGGAGGTCCACCTGCTCCACCCGCAGGGTGAAGCGGCCGTCCTCCATCCGGGAGAAATCCAGCAGCTCCTCCACCATGGTGGAAAGGCGCCTGGACTCGTTGAGAATGATGCGGATCCCCCGGCGCAGCTGCTCCGGGTCCCCGGTGAGGTCCTCCAGCAGCGTCTCCCCCCAGCCGTTGATGGCGGTGAGGGGGGTCCGCAGCTCATGGGAGACGGAGGAGATGAACTCGCTCTTCATCTTCTCGTTCTGGCCGATCTTCAGCGACATATTGTTGATGTTCTCCACCAGCTCCCCCAGTTCGTCATCGTACTTGTTCTCCACCTGAACGCCGTAGCCCCCGGCGGAGATGCGCTTGGTGGCCTCGGACACCACCGCCACCGGCTCCACCACGTTGTTGATGAAGAGGAGGTTGGAGATGAACACCAGAGCCATGCACAGCACCGCCACCAGACAGATGAACAGCACCGCCAGCATCACCTGCCGGTTCACCAGCCGCAGCGAGGTGACCAGACGCACCACCGCTTTCACCTGGCCGTTGAAGGTCAGAGGGTGCGACACCGCCAGGATATTCTCCCCGGTTTCCGGGTCCCGGCCCTGGAAATAATCCATCCGGTTCTGGGTGATGGCCCGGGTGATCTCGTCCGTCCCCGGGAAGGTGCCTGCCGTCAGTCCCGTGGAGGAGGCCTGGATGCGGCCGCTGGTGTTGATGAACTGAAGCTCAATGCGCTCCTTGTCCTCAAAGGTGTCGGTGGACTGCTGGGCCTTTTTGATATAGCTGGCGTAGCCCCCGTCCATGAAGTACTCCTCAAAGGCCCCGGAGAGAACCTGGGCCTGCTTTTCCAGGCCGTCCCGCATGCTCATATAGTAGTAGCTGGACACGCCCACAGAGAACAGCACCACCGTCAGCAGCAGCAGGAGAAGCACCGGCATCACCGTATTGAGCAGCCAACGCTGCCGCAGGCCCCGCACCCGGAGGCTCTTTCCCTTTTGCAGTTTTTCTTCCATGCAGAGAACCTCCTCTCCCGCGCTCTTTACAAAGTGATTTTACAGCCCCCACTTGTAGCCGAAGCCCCATACCGTTGTGATATAGGTGGGATTCTGCACGTTGTCCTCGATTTTCAGCCGCAGGCGGCGGATGTTCACATCCACGATTTTCAGCTCGCCGAAGTAGTCCCGGCCCCAGACCTTGTCCAGAATCTCCTCCCGGGCCAGGGCCTTGCCGGGGTGCTCCATGAACACCTTCATAATGGAGTACTCCACCTGGGTCAGCTTCACCCGCTGGCCGTTCTTCTCCAGCGTCCGGTTCTGGGTGTTCAGCAGGAAGGGCGGCTGGCGGATCTCCCCGGCCAGCACCGGCTCCTCTCCGCCGGCCCGGCGGAACAGGGCATCCACCCGGGCGGTAAGCTCCGCCGGGGAAAAGGGCTTGGTCACGTAGTCATCCGCGCCGGTCATCAGCCCCGTCACCTTGTCCATCTCCTGGGAGCGGGCGGTGAGCATGATGATGCCGATCCGGGTATTGGTGGCCCGGATCCGGCGGCAGACCTCAAAGCCGTCGATCCCCGGCAGCATGATGTCCAGCAGAGCCACAGTGGTATCCGGATGCTCCCGCAGCTTCTCCAGGGCCTCCTCGCCGCTCTCGGCCTCGATGACGTCATAGCCCGCCCGGCGCAGATTGATGACAATAAAGCTGCGGATGCTGGACTCATCCTCCAAAACCAGCACTTTTCTCATAGGTCACTTCTCCCATCGTTGTCAATTCTCACCCACGGACCACTCCGCCGCGATGAGGCTGAAAGCCTGACGGACCTCGTCCTCCGTCACACCGTAGGCCCAGGCGGCGTTGGCCTCCAGCAGCTCCGCGGCGTAAAAGGTCTCCTGCTGCCGGCTGAGGCTGAAACGGCCCCCCCGCACCGCCCGGCTCTCCTGATTGGCGCCGGTGATGGCGGTAATCCGCAAAAAGGGCTCCGGCGGCTGGCCCCGGCTCCCGGCGATGAAGAAGGTCACCGACACCTCGTCCTGGGACAGGCTCCGGCTCACCAGGATCTGGTCCCGCCACTCGCTTCGAAGCCGCAGGTACCACCCGTCCTCCATGCTGTGATAGGTGCTCTGGACCAGCGTCACCTCGCCCTGGCTGTCGTAGCTGCGCCAGTCAATGCGCTGGTAGGGCTGGTCTCCCTCGTACCAGTTGGGCAGGGGCTCCGGCCGGGGCACCTCCGTCACGCCGTCGCCGTTGATGTCTGCGGGATAGAGAGAGCAGAAGGGGGCGATCTCCGCTGAAACGCCGGTGGTGTCCGACACCGCCACATTGGCCAGCTCCCCGTTGCGCAGCGTCAGAATGTCGGTGATGGCCCGGGGCACCTCCGTCACGCCGGTGATGAACAGGGCCGGCAGGCCGTCCTCCAGGGTGCCGGGACTGACCCGGCCCTGCTGGCTCAGCTCCGCCATAGTGATGGAGATCCGGGCGGAGGACTTCACCGCCAGTCCCCCGTCCTGCCAGCCGTAGCAATCGGCGACGGCCTCGCCCTCCTGGTTGGCCCGGAGCACCACCAGCTCCTGGAAGTCATTGCGGTCCATGTCCACAATGGAGTAGCGCACATAGTCTGTGCGCACCAGCTCCTCCGGCCCCTCCGGGCGCAGGGCGTAGACGGTCAGCGCCAGCAGGTCCGCGTTGACCCGCCAGCCCACCGCCAGCTCCGTGCGGCCGTCCCCGTCCATGTCGCTGTAAGCCACGCTGTAAATGGCGGTGCCGCTGCCCTCGATGACGGCGGAGAGGTCATAGGTGTCCTCCTTGGCATTGAAGATGTAGATCTTCAACGGCTTCTCGTCCCCGGCGTTTCGGAAGAAGGCCACGGCCTCCTCCCGGCCGTCCCCGTCCAGGTCCGCCAGCTGCACCGGCTGGAGGTTGGCGCCGGAGACGGGAGCCGCGTACTCCGCGCCGCCGCCCAGGATGGCGTTGATGCGGTTGTTCAGCTCCGTGTACTTGGCCGGCAGCTTGGGCAGGCCGTACAGGTCCTGGGGATTGAGGGTAAACCCCGCGCCGCAGCCGGTGGCGCAGGCCAGCAGCAGCGCCAGCGCCCACGCCGTCAGGATTGTCCGAATCCACCGTCTCACACTCACGCCCCCCTTCATTCGGCGCGGCAAGGCCCTGCTGGCACCGCGCTAAAAATCAAAACTGAGAAATCCGAAATTCAACAGCAGCGGATTCAGCTGCAAAGGGACCGAACCGGAATCCGTCCGGCCCGAGTCCGGACGCCAAACCTCCGAATTCCCAACACTGGTCCGGTCTTTCCGCAAACGCACTTTAACTGATATATGATACCACATCCCCATGGCTTTGGATAGTCTTTCCCCGGATTTTTTCCGAGGTTTTTAGAAAAGCCGCGCCCCGCGGGCCGCAAAAGACCGGCGGGGCATTGGCCCCGCCGGTCTCCTCGCGCTCCGGGTCATTCCGCCGGGGCCTGGCTGGTGTAGCCGTCCCGGTCCAGGGTGTAGCGCTTTCCGTCCACCGTGACGGTGGTGCCGCGGTAATACCTGCCGCTGGGGTCCCGGTAGCGCCAGCCCCGGTCATCCCTCGTCCAGCCGCCGGCGTCCACCCCCTTGTAGAGGTAGCTGGTCAGACCGATGGCCTCCCGGGTCTCGTTGTCCTGGAAGTGCCACCACTCAGAGCTCAGGCCCGCCATGCCGGTGCCCGTCATATACCCCGCCAGCAGCTCGGCGTTGTCGTTGTTCAGATAGACGGCGGAGTACCAGCTCAGGTCGTGAATGGCGCTCTGCATCTCCAGCTCCGCCTGAACATCCGCCGTCTCCAGGGTCAGGTCCAGGGCGATGCCCCGGTTGTGGGCGGAGGTCACCGCCGCCAGGAAGCTGCCCAGGCGGAAGCGGCCGTTGTCCGTCATGATGGCGCCGTAGGTGGGATTGTCCGGAATCTCCTCCGGCTCCTCAGGGGGCTCCTCTCCGTCCTCCGCCAGGGGCTCCCCGGTCTCCGGATCCTCCTCGGTCAGCTCCACCTCCTCCGGCGTTTCCCCGCCGGTCTCCAGAAGGCCGCTCTCATCCTCCGGCATCTGGGGGGCCCCCTCCTCTGTCCCGTCCTCCGGCGTCTGAGGGAGTTCCTCCTCCGCCCCGTCCTCCGGCAACGCCTCCTCTTCCTCCGGCTCCAGCAGCGACGCCGGGTCGATCAGCTCCTCCGTCTCCGGATCGATCAGAAAGCCGCTGGTCAGATCCACCCGCCAGCCGGTGACGGGGTCCACCGCGTTCTCCTCCTCGTCCAGCACCAGGGCCGGATCGGCGAGCTTCGCCGCCGCGGTGTCGTAGAGGTAGCGGGTGGCCTCGTTGGGCCGGAAGGCCTCGTAGATCTTCAGCCGGTAGCCGTCCTCCAGGGCGGCCTGGGCGGCGCTGAGCAGCTTCTGGGCGCAGGGGTAGAGATAGGGCACCAGGAAGCCGTCCTCCTCCGTCAGCATATTCTCAAATCCCGGAATCACCTGGCCGGTGATGGTTGCCATAGGACTGTCGTGGACCTTGAACAGGGACTTGTAGCTGTTGGTGATGTCATAGGCGCAGTAATCGCCGGTATACTCGGACAGGTTGACCATGCAGCAGCGGCTGTCCACATAGCCGTAGCGGTCCTTGTACCGCACCCGGAACCACTGACCGTCCTCCTCCAGCACGCACAGGGTTGTTCCCGCGGGGATGCGGCCCAAGGACTGGACTCCCCCGGCGCTCTCGCAGAAATCCAGGTCGATGATGGGCCAGACGGTGCAGTACAGCGGGGTGACGGTGGCGTAAAAGGAGACCTCCTCCTCCACCTGCCGCTCGCCGCCCCGGTCCCTGGTCAGCACCTGATAGCGGTGATAGGACCCGGAGTCCAGACGGCCCAGGTCACAGCGGAAGGTCTCCGCCGGCTCCGGCCGGTCCAGCGTCACCCAGGCTCCGTCCTGCCACTCCCGCAGCTCGTACTCAACGCCCCGGGCCTCGTTCCACTCCAGGGCGTACACCCGGGGCTCCGTCTCCTGAACGGCCAGGGAGAGCTCATCCCCCAGCAGTTCTCCCCGCTCCACGGTGACCGGCACGGAGGGCGGACCGTACAGGACATACCCCGCCCCGGGGGCTCCCGCCCGCAGGGCCAGCTCCAGCGGCTGGCCGTGGGCGGGCAGCTCCGGGCCCTCTTTTCCGTCAAAGCGCAGGTAGGTTCCCGTGCCGCTGGAGGAGACCACCGGCAGATACACACCGTCTTTCAGCGCGCAGACCGCGTACACCGGGCTCTTTCCGCCCTCCCAGGAGAAGGTCATGGCCCCCCTCTCCGGCTCTCCGGTGAGGACCGGGGTCTCCAGGGCTGCGGAGGCCACCTCCGCGTTCAGACTGGTCAGGCTGGTCAGCTCCCGGTCCATGCCCAGGAGGTTTTTGCCGGAGGCCGCCGCCTGCACCCGCACCTGAAAGGGGGCGGACACGCCGGTGAGCGCCAGAGCGGGCTTCTCCGTGTGCTGCCGGAGGCTCTGCCCGCCGGCGTGGAGCTCCACCAGATAGACACTGCCCGCCCCGGCATCCGGCCAGGAGAGGACCAGGGACCCGTCTGCCTCCATACAGGCCAGAATGTCCCCCTCCGACAGAGAGGGCCGCCTCACGCCGGGGGTGATGAAATAGGCCGCGGCCAGGGTACCCGCCGCCAGAGCGGCGGCCACAAGCAGTCCGGTCAGCCAGCGCGTGTGCTTCATAGGAGATCCCTCCCGAAAAAATGATGGAGATGCCGGTTTGGCGGTCTCTTGTCACATGACGGCGTACACCGTCTCGTAATCGGCTCCCCGCTCCGTGTAGACCACGAAGCCGTCGTAGGCCAGCTCGCCGTCGTCGCCGTCGATCAGGCAGCTGGGGGCGTAGTCCGCCGACAGTGGCTTGCCGATGGCGGCATACAGCTCGCTGACCGGACGGCCCACCAGTCCCTGGGCGATGGCCTTGGGATCCCCGGCGGGCTTGGCGGGCTCCGCCGCCGGCTTCTCCGGCTCCTCAGCGGAAGGGGCGGTCTTGGGCTGCTCCGCCGGAGCGGAGACCTTGCCGGGCTCGGCCTCCGGAGCGGGCTCCGGAGCGGAGGCCTCCTTCCCCTGGGAGGCGGGCTCCCCGGAGGGCTCTTCCGCCGGGGCCTCCGGCGCGGGGGCAGGGTCCTGTTCCTCCGTCTCCCGGGGCTCCGCCGCCGGCTGAGGGACGGGAACGGCGGGCTCCGCCGCCTGATTTTCCGCCGGGGCCTCCGGCGCCGTCTGGGTCTGGCCGCCGCAGGCGCACAGGGAGCACAGGGCGAGGGCCATCAAAACCGATACAATCTTTCTCATAGTTCTCTCTCCTCCGTCAGACAGCCGGCGCCGGACGCCGGTACTGCCATCTGTTGTCATAATCATAAAACTTATAGAGGTCGATGTCAAAACGTTTTTTTCTGCGGTAGGCCATTTCCAGCTCCGAGTCGAAGATATAGTACCTTCCGTCAAAGGCGATCTCCACCCAGGAGTGGGGCGCCCGGTTAGAGCCCACGGTGCCGCTGTAAATCACGGAGTCGTATCCAATCCAGCGGGTGAGGTACCAGAGGAGGGAGGCGTAGCAGTAGCAGTTGCCGTAGCCGGTGTTGAGGATGCGCAGGGCGTCCTCCTGCATGAAGTCCGCGGCGCCGAAGGCATAGGCGGGGCGGCGCAGGTAGGTGAAGGAATCCCTGGTGTAGAGGTACAGGGCCCGGAGCATCTCCTCCTGGGACATAGTGCTGCTGGTCTTGGACACCACGATGGCGTGGAGCTTGGCGTCCAGCTCAGCGCTGCCGGAGGTGAAGCGGCCCGCGGCGTCAAAGGGAAAATTCCCCCGGCTCTCGCTCCGCAGAATGTCTCCGCGCTGGCTGTCGTAGCAGTAGAGCCAGCCGTCCACGAGGTGGAAGCCGTCTGCGGGGACGCTCTCTCTGGGGGTGTGGCCGGTCCAGCGCTCCGGGTCATCCCCATGCTCATGGGCCACAGAGGCCTCCATTACATCATAGTAGAACCAGTGGCTGGGGGACACGTCCACATAAAACGCCGGGTGAACGGTATCGATGTAGTCCCGGTCCGCCTCACGGCCCAGGGCCCGGTTTAAGAGCACCGCCGCCTCAGCCCGGGTGACGTTCTCCTCCGGGTGGAAGGTGCCGTCCTCCTTGCCCCGGGCCCAGCCCGCCGCCCGGGCGGAGCGGATGTAGGGCGCGTCCGGATCGTCCTCGGGCACGTCGGTGAAGAGCTCCGCGTCCTGGCGCAGGGGGAAGAAGCTGGCCACATACCGCACGAACTCCCCCCGGGTCACCAGCTCCTCCGGCAAAAATTCCGCCTCGCCGGGGCGCATGACCCCCAAAGCGCCCATGGTCCCGGCGGCCCGGGCGTACCAGGCGTCCGCCGGCACATCCGTGTATGCGGCGTCCGACGGCACATCCTCCGGCAGCAGCCGCAGAAGCATCTGGGCCGCCTGGGCCCGGGTGATCTCCCGCCAGGGTCTAAAGGCCGGCAGCTCCGCCCCATCGCCGTAGGCGAAGGGAACGTGGCTGTCCGTCACCAGCGTCACACCCGCCGGAGACACGGCGGCCTCCTCCAGGTCCGCGGCCTCCGCCTCCGGCAAAAGCGCGGCGGTGAGGGGGACAGCGCCGCCCTCCGCCCTCTGTCCGCCGCCCTGCCGGACGGCGTGAGCCAGCACGCCGCCACAGACCAGCAGCGCCGCCAGCGCAATCAGGATTCCTCTTTTTTTCATCGTAATCTCTTCCTCTCTATTTTCATCTCCCCGCGGGAGACGGTGATCATCAGACAAAACGCACTCTACCAGATCAGCGGCAGCCGGACGGCACCGCCTCCGGCGTAAAACACCGCGCTCTCCGGCTCCGCGTCCTCCGGGAGGTACAGCCCAAATCTGCCGTCCTCCAGCAAAAAGGCCTCGTAGCAGCCGCCGTCCGCCGTGTTCACCAGCACCGGAGATCCGCTGTCCGGAGCCCTGGGCAGCGTCCCGGAGGACAGAACATGCCCCTCCTCCGGCGCCTCCCGGGCCAGGGAGATGAATCCCTCTCCCCGGGCGCTCTCCACGGCCTGCCGCCGTGGGGCCGGCATCACGGGGGCTTCCCGGATCAGATACCGCAGATTCCGCTCCACCAGCTCCGCTGCAACGAAATCCGCCTCCCGGGCGGCAGTCAGGTCCAGCCGGTAGGGCATGGCCCGTGAGAACAGAGCGGAGGCGAAGCTGTCCGCCAGATAGGGGTAGAGGTTGTTCCCGAAGGAGTCCCGGAACATCAGCAGGGACCCCTCCCCCCCGCCGGAGGTCATGATCGTGAGATTCTCCGCCGAGCGGATAGGGGCGTCGTATGTAAAGCGGAGGTCCGGGCAGACGAAGTCGCCCTCCTCCGCCGTCCCGGCGGGATAGAGCATATCATAGAGGTCTCCCCTGTGGGACGCCGGGTCAAAGGGGCCGTCAAAGTATCGGGTGGTCCGGCCCAGTGCGCCGTTCACCGCGTCCGCCGCCAGAGCCGCGCCCCGGGCGTTCCAGTGGGAGTCCGAGGCGAAGTACAGCGTCTCCTCCCGCCCCCGGAAGAGGGCGAAGAGGTCCAGATAGCACACGCCCTGCCGCTCCAGCTCCTCCGCCAGCCGCTCCGCGTTTCCGGGACCGGCGGCCGGGGTAATCCCGGGCATACGCTCCGGGTAGAGGGAGTTTTTGTTGGGAGCCACGGTGAAGAGGAACTCCGCCCCCCGGCTCTCGCAGTACTCCTGCGCCAGGGCCAGATTTCGGGCGGCGGAGAAGATCTCCCGCTCCGTCATGGAGTCCGTCCCGGCGTAGTCCGGCAAGGTGTCGCCGAAGTAGAGCCAGCCGTCCGTCCCCAGCACCACGTCCTCCGCGATAGAGGTACCCAGATACCGCACGTTCAGCTCCGACCAGAGGGTGA
Organism: uncultured Oscillibacter sp.; assembly: GCA_910584075.1. Lineage (GTDB taxonomy): Bacteria > Bacillota > Clostridia > Oscillospirales > Oscillospiraceae > Oscillibacter. The sequence goes on along the minus strand of CAJTZI010000022.1, from coordinate 21,106 downwards.
TCATCCTCTGGCGCAGGTAGTGGTTGTCCTCGGCGTAGCGCTGGAGCTGGGAGAGGTACTGGGTGTTCAGCCTGCCCTGTCGGTCATAAATGCCGGGCAGAGCCGCCAGGGTCTCGTTACCGCCGGTGTCCGCCTCCCGGGGCAGGAGCATCCCCGCCGAGGGCACCAGACAGACCAGCAGAATCAGCGCCGTAAACAGGGCGCACGCAGCTTTCTTTCCCATGACGCCACCTCAAAACTGGAAGTAGATGAAGGGTCGGAACCCGCCGCCCGCCATGGCCAGCAGGCACAGTACGAACAGTCCCGCCGCCGCCAGATACGACAGCGCCGCGGCCCAGGTTCTGCCGGAGAGCTTCTGCCACAGCCAGGAGCCCAGCGGCGTGCTGCACACCGCTCCCGCCGCCAGGGCGAACCACGCCGCGAGGCTGATCCGCTCCAGGACCAAGGTGGAGGCGGCGGTCACGCCGCCGGTGAACATGGCCCGGAACACCGTGACAGCCTCGCCCACCGTGGCGGCCCGGAACATCACAAACCCCAGACACACCGCCAAAAGCGTATAGACATGGCCCAGCAGCCGCACCGGCCAGTGCCGCTGCCACCGCCGCAGGGGCAGAGCGCTCTCTGCGGCGGAGAGGAGGCCGTGCCACACCCCCCAGAGGACGAAGGTCCAGCTGGCCCCGTGCCATAGGCCGCAGAGCAGGAACACCACGGCCTTGTTCAGACACTTCCGGGGCGTGCCCCACCGTCCGCCCCCCAGGGGAATATACAGATAGTCCCGGAACCAGGAGGACAGGGAGATATGCCACCGGCGCCAGAACTCGGTGATCGAGGCGGAGATATAGGGGTACTGGAAGTTCTCCGGCGTGTGAAAGCCCAGCATCTGCCCCAGGCCAATGGCCATATCGCTGTATCCGGAGAAGTCGAAGTAGATCTGAATGGTGTAGGCGGCGGCCCCCAGCCAGGCCAGACGGCAGTCCAGTCCGGCCCCCAGGGAGAATGCGGCGTCGGCCAGCGGGGCGGCCAGTCCCGCGATCAGGGTCTTTTTGGCAAAGCCCACGGTGAACCGCCGCAGGCCCCGGGCCGACTGGACGGCGCTGAGGGGCGTCCGCTCCTCCAGCTGGACGGCAAAAGCGCCGAAGCGGGAGATGGGTCCGGAGGTGACCTGGGGAAAGAAGGAGATGTACAGCAGCACGTCGGAGAACCGGCGGGCGGCGGCGTACTCGTTGCGGCAGACGTCGACGGCGTAGGCCATGGCCTTGAAGATAAAGAAAGAGATGCCCACCGGCAGGAGAAGATCTGCCTCCGGCAGACGGAGCCCCGTCAGGCTGTTTACGATGCCGGTGAGAAAATTCAGGTACTTGAACACGCCCAGAATGGAGAGGTCCAGGGTCAGCACCAGAGCCAGCAGGGCCCGCTTGGCCCGGACCCGGGGGATCAGCACCCCCGCGGCCCAGCTCAGCAGGGCCGCCAGGAGCAGGAAGGGCAGGCCCTGCCACTGTCCAGCGGCGTAGAAGATCAGGCTGGCGATGAGCAAAAAGGCGTTCTTCCCCCGCCGCCCCGGTACGAGGGCGTACAGCAAAAACAGCGGCGGAAACAGGAAGAACAAAAACGAGGCGGTGTTGAATGCCAAATCAAACATCCTCTCCATCATGAATATGGGCGCCGCGTGTCCGCTCCGGCCGGCGGAGGAACGGCAGATCACGGCAAAACAGGGGACCCTGTCCCCCGCCCCGCGGAAAATGCGCCGGCGGCATTGTGTTCAATTACATAAGTTTACAAAAAGTTTTCAGTTTTTTCAAGAGAAAAGTGTTGATTCTTGTCAAAATTTGTCGAAAAAAAGGGTGCAAACCGGCGTTTTTCCCGTGCAGGAGGCCGAGCAGCCCCGCCGGTGCGTTTTTTGCGCCGGGAACCTGTCTGTTTTATCATAAAAAAGAAAAAATTTTTTCAAACGGCGGGATGCTTTGCCCTCTCCGCCGTTTACTGAGCAGAAACGGCGAGAGCGCCGGTACAGAGGAGGAGAACTTCCATGCTTGCCATCTACCTTGCCATGCTGGAGACGGAGGCGGACCAGCGGCGGTTCACCCGGCTCTATGAGGCATACGAGAAAACCGTTTATGCGGTGGCCCTGCGGGCGCTGGGGGACCCCACCCGGGCGGAGGACGCCGCCCAGCAGGCCTGGTTCCAGCTGCTGCGCCGCTGGGACCGGGTGTCCGCCCTGCCCTGGGACGAGACCGAGGGGTATGTGGTCACAACCGCCAAAAACTGTGCCTTGGACATCCTGCGGACAGAGCGGAGGACCGTGGCCTTTCCGGAGGACTGGGACCCCCCAGCTCGGGAGGCCCACGAGGACGAGTACGACTATCTGGTCTCTCTCATCCGCGCTTTGCCGGAGGGCTATCGGCGGATTCTGGAGCTGAAGCTGGTGGAGGAGCAGAGCAACCGCGAGATCGCCCGGCGGCTCAAGATGAACGAGTCCACGGTAGCCAGCCGAGTGCTGCGGGGGCGGGCCATGTTGAAAGAACGTCTGGAGGAGGAGGGATACCACTATGCGGCAGTTTGACGAGATGCTGCGCCGGGGTCTGATGGAGGCCAACCTGGCCCAGTACGAAATGGTGCTGGAGAAGCTGCCGGACTGGGAGATAGACTTTTCGCCGAAATACCGCCGGGAGCGGATGCGGCTTCTGGCGGACCCGTGGAACTGGGTAAGGCGGCGGGCACAGCCCATGTGGAAGCGGGCGGCCCGGAATGCCGCGTGCGTGGCGCTGGCCTGCACGGTGGCCCTGGGGGCGCTGATGGCGGTGAGCCCCACGGTGCGGGCGGCGGTGACAAGATGGTTCCGGGAGACCTTTGAGGGCTACACCTATTACACCGGGTCCGCTCCGGCGGAAATCCCGGAGGGGGAACAGCCCCCTCTCTGGCGTCCCGCCTGGGTCCCGGAGGGATGGGTCCTGGAAGACGCCGACCAGACCGGAGTGGACTATGAGAACAGCGTCGATCTGGCGGCCGGCTGGAGGTATGTAAAGGGCCGGGAAACCCTGCGTTTTCAGTGCTATCTGCGCCCCTCCGGGGAAGTCGGCACCGCGCATGGAGCCGCCGTAAACGCCTCCAGCACCTTGCACAAGACCACGGTCCAGGGATACGACGCGGACTTCTATGAGGGAAAGCCCTCCCACGGGTATCTGATCAACGACCTGGTGTGGGAAAACGAGCAGGGCACGTTGTTCCACCTGTCCGGCGATCTGGATCAGGCCACCCTGGAGCGCATCGGCGAGAGCGTGGCGGAAGCCCGGGGGGCGCTGCCGGACTACCATCTGGGCTGGGTGCCGGAGGGGGCAAAGGAGCGGCCCGGCCTCTGCGTTGCCTTCCCGGAATATATCCAGGAGGCTTGGGACATTCCGGACCGGGGCGGCTTTGACTGGTCCTATGCCTCCCAGCCGTTGAGCGCTCCCAGAGACGCCGCGGAGGGCGTATCGGAGGCGGTGACGGTGCGCGGGATTCCGGCGGAATATCTGACGGGGGTCCCCACCCAGTCGCTGACGATCTCGATTGGAAGCGGCGAGGACTCCACCACCACCGCCCTGAGCGGCCGGCCCACCAGCGCGCTGCTCTGGACGGACCCGGAGACCGGCATCGCCTTCCGGATCACGGGTTATTTGGAGAAGGAGGAGTTCCTGAAAATCGCGGAGAATATCACGGAAAATAAGGGCTGAAAAAATTATTCAAAAATATTTTATAATCATGGGATACTTTTCTCCTCCCCTCCGTTTACCTGTCAGAACGAGGCGGGGAACACCCCGCCGGAAAGAAAGGAAGAATCCTATGAAAAAGACCATGACATCCATTCTGGCAGGACTCACCACAGCGGCGCTGACCCTGTCCCTGTGCACCACGGCCCTGGCGGCCCCCGCCGGGAAGAAGGCGGCGGACGAGACAGGAAAGACGGCATCCCAGGTCTCCAAGACCGTGCCGGGCCGCACCTGGCAGCGGGAGTATCTGGAGGGATACCTCTACTACACCGGCCCCGCCCCCGCCAAGGTGCCGGATGGGGAGCAGCCCCCCGCCTTCCGGCCTGCCTGGCTGCCGGAGGGCTACGCCCTCAGCAGTGCCTCTTCCGGCGGGGTCCCGCAAAAGGGCGAGCTGAAAGCCTCCTGGATCTATGAAAACGGAGAGGACCGGCTGACCTTCACCTGCTATCTCCGGCCCACCGGGAGCATCGGCGCCGCGGCGGGGGCCGCCGTGAGCGGCAGCAGCGTCCTCCACAGGACCAAGGTCCAGGGCCGTGACGCGGATTTCTACCAGGGCGTCCCCTCCCACGGGTATCTGACCAATGATCTTGTCTGGGAGAACGAACAGGGCAGTCTCTTCTGGCTGTCCGGCAGTCTGGATCAGGCCGCGCTGGAGAAGATCGCCGGGAGCGTGACGGAGGTCACGAGCTCCCTGCCGGAGTACGCCCTCACCATCCTGCCCGCCGGGGCCAGTCTCTTCTCCCGCGGCGTTCTGCCGGAGGTGGTGGAGGAGCAGTGGTCCGTGGAGGGGGCCGGCGGCTTCACCTGGACATACAGCTCCCTGCCCCTGCGCTCCGGCGAGGCCGGAACGGTGGAGACGGTGACGGTGAATGGCACCGAGGCTCAGTTCTGGCAGGAGAAGACCCAGGTGCTCACGGTCGTGACGAAGACGGGAGACGGCGAGACCTCCACAACTCTGGGGGGCTCCGTCAGCAGCACACTCCTCTGGACGGACCCGGAGACGAAGATCAGCTTCCGGCTGGAGGGCTGTCTTGATCAGGAGGTTCTGATTTTTATGGCGGAGCACATCGCAGTGAAGACCGCAGAAACCGCAAAGGCCGCGGAGTAATGCAAAAAGGCCCGGGAGGCGCTGCCTCCCGGGCCTTTCTATCATTTCTGAGTAAAAGATTTTTTCTGGGTGCGGCTGTAAACGGGATGTTTTGGGCTCCGCCCAAACCCGCAGGGGTTTTGCCCCCGCACCCCCACCGCCCTTTGAAAAGGGCGGCCCTAAACTTTTATTCTCTCTCAGTTTTTCAGGCTGTGCAATGGCGCGGGAATCCGCCCGCCCCGAGCGATGAAGTCCGCGCTGGACTCCCGGTGTACCGGCATCACCGGCGCGCTCCCCAGAAGGCCCCCCATCTCGATGGTGTCCCCCACCGTCTTGCCCGGCGTCACCAGCAGCCGCACGGCGGTGGTCTTGTTGTTCACCATGCCGATGGCCGCCTCGTCGGCGATGATGGCCGCCACGGTCTCCGCCGGGGTGTCCCCGGGGACGGCGATCATGTCCAGACCCACAGAGCACACACAGGTCATGGCGTCCCGCCCCGGGCGGCGGCGATCATGCCCTCGTCCTCACTGACGGGAATGAAGGCCCCGGAGAGGCCCCCCACGCTGGAGGAGGCCATAACCCCGCCCTTTTTCACCGCGTCGTTCAAGAGGGCCAGGGCCGCCGTGGTGCCGTGGGTGCCGCAGGTCTCCAGGCCCATCTCCTCCAGAATCCGGGCCACGCTGTCCCCGATGGCGGGGGTGGGGGCCAGACTCAGGTCCACGATGCCGAAGGGGGTGTCCAGCCGCCGGCTGGCCTCCTGGGCCACCAGCTGGCCCATGCGGGTGACCCGGAAGGCGGTCTTCTTCACCGTCTCCGCCACCACGTCGAAGGGCTGGCCCTTCACCGCCTGGAGGGCGTGGTGCACAACGCCGGGGCCGGAGACGCCCACGTTGATGACCTTTTCCGCCTCCCCCGCGCCGTGGAACGCGCCGGCCATGAAGGGGTTGTCCTCCACAGCGTTGCAAAACACCACCAGCTTGGCGCAGCCAAGGCCCTCCCGGTTCGCCGTGGCGGCGGCGGTTTCCTTCACAATTTGGCCCATGAGGGCCACGGCGTCCATGTTAATGCCCGCCCGGGTGGAGCCCACGTTGACGGAGGAGCACACCAGCTCCGTCCGGGACAGCGCCTCGGGAATGGAGCGGATCAGCTTTTTATCGGCCTCTGTCATGCCCTTTTGCACCAGGGCGGAGTAGCCGCCGATAAAGTCCACGCCGCAGGTTTTGGCGGCCCGGTCCAGCGCCAGCGCGAAGGGAACATAGTCCTCCGTCTCCGACGCCCCGGCCACCAGGGCCATGGGGGTAACGGAGATGCGCTTGTTGACGATGGGGATGCCGAACTCCGCCTCAATATCCTGACCGGTCTGGACCAGCTTTTCGGCATAGCGGCAGATTTTTTCATAGATTTTATCACAGGCCCGGGCCGGGGCCGGGTCGCAGCAGCTGAGCAGGGAAATGCCCATGGTGACGGTGCGGATGTCCAGATGCTGCTGGTCAATCATTTCGATGGTGGAGAGGATCTCCTTTTGACTGAGCATGACCGCTCCTCCTTAAATGGTATACATGGCGTTGAAGATCTCCTCCCGCTGGATGCGGATGGAAAGGCCCATCTCTTTTCCCAGCTCCGCCAGGGAGGCGGAGAGCTCACCGAAAGGCGCGGCGGCGGCACTGAGATCCACGGCCATGACCATGGTGAAGGAGCCTTGCAGGATGGTCTGGGAGATGTCCAGGATGTTGACATTATGGCCTGCCAGGCGGTTGCAGATGGCGGCGATGATGCCCACCCGGTCCTGGCCGATGACGGTGACGATGGCGTTCATTGATTGTCCTCCTTTGTTTGTCCCAACAGGGGGATGGGGGTATTCCTGCGAAATCCGCCCCACAGGGGCGGGACGAAAGTTCCCCGCCGCGGGCGGGGGTGGGGGGTACTCGCCCTGACGGACGGGGGGATTCAGCCATGATGATGGCTGAATCCCCCCCGCCCCTCAGGGCGAGCAAAAGCCTCCCCTGGCCAGTCCGGCCAGCCCTCCCTCAAACCTCGTCAAAGAACTTGGCGTGAACCGCCTTCACAGCCCGGTTCACATCCTCCTCGTCCAGAAGGACAGACACCCGAATCTCCGAGGTGTTGATCATCTGAATATTGATCCCCGCCTCGTAGAGGGCCTCAAACATCTTCGCGGCCACGCCGCAGTTGCTGATCAGCCCCACGCCCACAATGGACACCTTGCCGATGCCGGCGTCCGTCTCAATGTGGTCAAACCGCAGCGCGGCCTTGTGCTCGTTGAGCACCTCCTCCGCCTCCTCCAGGTCCTTCCGGTGGAGAGTGAAGGTGATGTCCTTGGTGTCCTCCCGGCCGATGGACTGGAGGATCACGTCCACATTGATATTGTGCTTGCTCAGAAGATCAAACACCTGGAATGCGACGCCTGGGTTGTGCTCCAGGCCGATCAGGGCGATCCGGGCGATGCTGGTGTCCTTTGCCACGCCGGCGATGTTGGTTTTCTCCACTTTTGCGACCTCCTTAACTTTCGTGCCGGGCTTTCGCTCCAGGCTCGACAACACTTCCAAATTCACTCTGAACTTCTTTGCCAGCTCCACGCTGCGGTTGTGGAGCACCTGGGCGCCCTGGCTGGCAAGTTCCAGCATCTCATCGTAGGTGATCTCCTTCAGCTTCTTCGCCTCGGAAACTACCCGCGGGTCTGTGGTGTACACGCCGTCCACGTCGGTATAAATCTGGCAGAGGTCCGCCCGGAAGGCCGCCGCCAGGGCAACGGCGCTGGTGTCGGACCCGCCCCGGCCCAGGGTGGTGACATCGCCGTTGCGGTCCACGCCCTGGAACCCGGTGACAATCACAATCCGGTGCTGGTCCAGCTCTGCCCGGATGCGCTCGGAGTCGATTTTCTTGATCCGGGCGTCGGAGTGGACGGCGGTGGACTGGATGCCCACCTGCCACGCCGCCAGAGACACGCAGGGCAGGCCCATGCTCTCCAGGGCCATGGCGCACAGGGCCACGGAGATCTGCTCTCCGGTGGACAGCAGCATATCCATCTCCCGCTTGGAGGCGTGGGGATTGATCTCCTCCGCCTTGGCGATCAGGTCGTCGGTGGTATCTCCCTGGGCGGAGAGGACCACGATCACGTCGTTGCCCTCCAGATAGGTCTCCGCGATGATGCCCGCCACGTTTCGCAGCCGCTGGGCATCCCGGACAGAGCTGCCGCCAAATTTCTGCACAATCAAACTCATAGTCGCGTTTCCTTCTTTAACTCGAATTGGGGATGTACGCGGGGCGCGGATGACGCCCCGCCTGTTTCATTATACGCGCCCGAAGCGGTTTCTGGCAGTCACGCCAGCACCCTCATACGGGCCAGCACCTTCAGGACTCCGGACCGCTCCAGGGCCTCCCGCCCGGTCATGACGTCCGTTAAAAAGGCGGTCTCGCCGTCCTCGCTGAGAACCTCCACCTGGCCGAAGGCCGCGGCCGCGCCGGAGAGGCTGTCCTTCACGCGAAAATAGTGACGGCTCCGGAGCTCCAGCGGGTCTGTGAAAATGCCGGCCTCCGGCGACCAGCCGTTCTCCTCCCGGCGGGGGCTGGACTGGAGCGCCTCCATCACGTCCGCCACGCAGGCGGAGGCGGTGGGCAGCTCTCCGGCGCCCCGGCCGTAGAACATAACCTCCCCGGTGGCGTTGCCCCGGAGTACCACGGCGTTAAACACGTCCTCCACCCCGGACAGAGGATTCTCCTCCGGAATCAAATGGGGGGCCACATAGGCGGTGCGCCCGCCGCCGGGCATCCGCACCGCCCGGCCCAGGAGCTTCACCCGGTAGCCCGCCCGCCGGGCCACCTTCACGTCCCGCAGGGAGATGCCGGAGATCCCCTCCATGGGCACCTTCTCCGGGTCCACCTGGCGTCCGAAGGCCAGGTCCGCCAGGATGCAGATTTTCCGTCCGGCGTCAATGCCCTCCACGTCGGCGGTGGGATCCGCCTCGGCATAGCCCCTGGCCTGGGCCTCGCTCAAAGCGTCGGAAAAGGAGGCCCCGGAGCGGACCATGCGGGTGAGGATATAGTTGGTGGTGCCGTTCAGGATGCCGTACACCTCGTCGATGCGATTGGCCGCCAAACACTGGGTCAGGGGGTGCAGGATGGGGATGCCGCCGCCCACGCTGGCCTCAAAGAGATAGCTGACGTTCTTCCTCTTCGCCAAGGCAAGCAGCTCACAGCCCCGCTCCGCCACCAGCTGCTTGTTGGCCGTAACCACGTGCTTGCCGGCGCTCAGGGCCCGCTTCGTGTACTCATAGGCCGCCTCCACGCCGCCGATGGTCTCCACCACTGCCCGGATCCCGGCGTCCTCCTCAATCATCTGAAAATTGTCCGTCATCAGCTGGCGGAAGGGGCCGTCCTTGAAATGCCGCACCAGGATGGACTTCACCTGAAGGGGCTCTCCCAGCTTGCGCTCGATCTGCCGGGCGTTCTCCGTGATCACTTTGGCGACACCCGTGCCCACGGTGCCAAATCCCAGAATCGCGATTTGTATCATGTTCTCCCTCTTTCTATAAGTCGGAAATGCGGAATTGGGGGCGTCCAGCCCGCACCGTCAAAACGGCGTCCGGCAAAAGGCGGCGGGTACAGACCGAACCGCCCCGCCGCAGTTCTCCTCTTCTCAATTTCTCATTCCTAATTCCTGGCGAAGCCTCAGCCCGCCAGAATCTCAAACTTCACCACGCCGTCCAGATTCCCCGCATCCGCCATCAGCTGCTCCAGCGTCTCCGCCATCTCGCTGGTCTCGGCGGAGATGGTCACGGCGGCGCAGCCGTTGGTGGGGATGCTCTGGTTGATGGTGAGGATGTTTGCCCCGGAGGCGGCGAACACCGCCAGCACCCGGGAGAGCACGCCGGTGGCGTCCTTCAGCATGGCCTGGAAGGTGATGATGTGCTCCGACTTCATGTCGTTGAAGGGCCGCACCGCGTCCTTGTACTTGTAGAACGCGCTGCGGCTGATGCCCGCCAGACGGGTGGCCTCGCCCACGGTGTCCGCCTCTCCGGCCTGCATCATCCGTTTTGCCTCCGCCACCTTGACGAAAATCTCCGGCAGCGCGTCTGCGGCCACGATGTAGTATTTGATGGTCTTGCCCATTTCCGTCCGCCTCCTACGGTCATTTGTCCGTTTATCTCAACTATCGTACCACACTTTTCCCGTCAAAGCAACCGGAAGCGGAAAAACTTCTTTGTGGGAAACAGGGAAAGTTCTCCCAAAATGTCCGCTTACAGTGGGCAGATCGCCGGGAGCCAGGGACAAGTTCCACACAGAAGCGCCTGCCCCTGATCGAAGATCAGGGACACAAATACCGCGGACCTGACGGCCCGCGGTATTGCTCTTCTCTTCGCAGGGCCGCTCTTCCGGCGGCCCTCAGCTCTCAGACTCGTACAGAGCCTTCATACCCCGGTAGGTCTCGTAGCAGTCCAGCTTCGCCACCGTCTCGAAGGGAGCGTGCATGCTCAGCACCGGCACGCCGGCGTCCAGGGTGGTGATATTCCGGTTGGCCATATACATGGCCACGGTGCCGCCGCCGCCGGCGTCCACCTTGCCCAGCTCCGCAATCTGCCATGTTACGCCCGCGTGATCGAACACCCGGCGGACATAGGCCACAGTCTCGGCGTCGGCGTCGGAGGCGCCGGACTTGCCCCGGGCCCCGGTGTACTTACAAAGGCCCACGCCGTAGTTGAGATAGGCGGCGTTGCGCTTTTCGTATACGTCGGCGTAGTCCGGGTCGTAGGCTGCGGTGACATCGGCGCTGAGGCAGAAGGATTTCTCAAAGCAGGCCCGCACCGGCACGCCCTGGCTCTCGCACAGGTCCTCCATAAAGGTGTCAAAGGCAGCGGACTGCATGCCCGTTACGCCGTCGGAGCCAATCTCCTCCTTGTCCGCCAGCACGCACACGGCGGTGCGGGCCGGGGCCTTCTCCAGGTCCAGCAGTGCCTTGAGGGCAGCGTAGGCGCAGACCCGGTCATCGTGGCCGTAGGCGCCGATCATGCTGCGGTCCAGGCCGATGTCGCAGGCGCTGACCGCCGGCACGGCCTCCAGCTCCGCGGAGGTGAAGTCGTCCTCCGTGATGCCGTACTTCTCATGCAGCAGCTTCATCACCGCCAGCTTCACCCGTCCGCTGTCCTCCTCGCCGCCCACAGGGCGGCTGCCCAGCAGCAGGTTCAGTGTCTCGGCGGGGATGGCGGCAGCCAGGGGCTTTTTGGCCTGCTCCGCCCCCAGGTGGGGCAGCAGGTCCGTGATCACCAGCCGGGGGTCGCCGGGACCGCCGCCGATGTTCACCTGCACATTGGTCCCGTCCCGCAGGGCGATGACGCCGTGGAGCTCCAGAGGGATGGTCACCCACTGGTACTTCCGGATTCCGCCGTAGTAGTGGGTCTTGAAATAGGCCAGCTCCGCGTCCTCATAGAGCGGGTTGGGCTTCAAATCCAGCCGCGGGGAGTCGATGTGGGCGGCGGCGATCTGCACGCCCTCCGCCAGGGACCGCTCACCGATGCGGGCCAGCAGCACCGCCTTGCCCCGGTTGCTGAGGTACACCTTGTCCCCGGCCTTTAGCGCCATGCCTCGGACATAGGGCCGGTAGCCCCGCTCCTCCGCCAGGCGGATGGTCTCCGCGGCGCAGAGCCGCTCCGTCTTGCCCGCGTCCAGAAAGGCCTTGTAGCCCTGGCAGTAGGCCTCCATGGCCGCTTCGTCCAGGGGGCGGTCATAGCCGTTTTTCTTGGTGGACAGGAGCTTCTTTTTCAGCTCCTTGAATTCTGTGTTTTCCATGTTTGGCACTCCTTTTGGTATGATGGTTCCTATTCTCCCGGTCCTGCGGCAGGTCTATTCTCAGCAGGTCCTCAGATCTTTTTATTCTGCTTCTCCTCCCGGACAGCCCGGATGAGCCGCCTGAAAAACCGCCGGGCGATTTTCTGGAACTCCTCCGCGGTGTCGGCGTCGTTGTTCAGCTCGCAGCTGCACTTGCCCCGGTAGTACTCGTCCGGCTTTTGGGCGGTGATCCGCATCCGAGCGTACTGCTCCGTAATCCCATCCCGGGCCATGATCCGCCGCACCCGCAGCTCCGTGGGGGAGGTGATGGCAATGGTCCGGTCACAGACGATGTCCAGCCCGCTCTCCAGCAGGTTGATGGCGTCGATGGCGCAGACGCTGTCCCCCGCCTCGTCCAGCCGCCGCTGGATCTCAGGCACCAGGAAGCGATAGACGATGGCGTTGAGCTTTTCCAGCTGCTCCTTCTTCATGAAGACCTCCTGACCCAGCTTCTGCCGGTTCAGGGAGCCGTCGGGCCGGAACACGCCGGGGAAGGCATTGGAGATGTTCTTTTGCATCTCCTCGTTTCCCGCCAGCATCTCATGGTAGACCTTGTCGCAGTCCAGCACCACGGCGCCCAGCTCCCGCAGCACCGCCAAGGCGCTGCTCTTGCCCGCGCCGGTGCCGCCGGTGAGTCCCAGGATGATCTTCTCGCTGTCGGCCTCCACCTCACGGAAGCCCGCCGCCTTTTTCAGCCGGTTCCCAACCGCAAGGCCCAGGCCCCGGCCGTCGGGACACTGGGTGTAAATCTCCGTCACTTTGGTGGAGTCAAAGGCCCGCAGGGCCTCAAACACCCTCTGGGCCTGGATGAGCTTGTCGTCCACCGGACCGATGGGGTGGACCACCTGGTCCGGGAACATCCGGACATACTCATCAAAGCAGATCACGCCGGAGGCGGGGCCCACCCGGCGCTTGATCTCCTGGGCGGACTTGGCCGGCGCACCGGTGACCACCGTAACGGGGGCCTTGGGGGCGTAATGGCGGTATTTCATACCCGGGGCCCGGGGACGCTCCCCCTCTGGCATGGCGCCGGTGACGGCCCGATCCACGGCGATGGGGCCGATGAGCCGCTCCAGCTCCTCCACCGGCAGTCCGCCGGGGCGCAGCAGCCGGGGGGGCTCGCAGGTCATGTCCAGAATGGTGGACTCCACCCCCACCACGCAGGGTCCGCCGTCCACCACGCCCTCAATCCGGCCGTCCATGTCCTCCATCACGTCCTGGGCGCTGGTGCAGCTGGGCCGGCCGGAGAGGTTGGCGCTGGGGGCCGCCACCGGCACCCCCGCCTCCCGGAGGATGGCCAGCGTCACCGGGTGGTTGGGGCAGCGGACCGCCACGGTGTCCAGCCCCGCAGTGGTCACGTCCGGCACCAGCTCGCTGCGCTTGAGGATCATAGTCAGCGGACCGGGCCAGAATTTCCGGGCCAGCACGTAAGCCATGGGGGGAATGTCCCGGCAGTACCGGGGCAGCCACTGGGGCCCGGTGAGGTGGAGAATCAGGGGATTGTCCTGAGGCCGCCCCTTGGCCTCAAAAATCCGCCGGACGGCGGCCTCGTCCAGGCCGTTGGCCCCCAGGCCATACACCGTCTCCGTGGGAATGGCCACCAGAGCCCCCTCCCGCAGCAGCCGGGCGGCGGCGGAGATATTGTCCTCAATGGTCTTCTGCTGTCCCTTGGTATCCCGCAGGTCAAAATACAATGTATGCATACGCTTCGCCTCTATCTCTCTGGGCATCCCGCCCGCTTTTTGCTCCACAAAACGATCTGCCGCGCGGCCCAGGCCAGCGCCGCCAAAGCCAGCGGCAGCAGCGCCAGGGCACAGATTCCCGCGATTTCCATATCCTCGGCGGCGTAGGGGTTCTCCGCTGCGCCGAACTCCGCCACATACCCCACGCCCCACAGCCAGCTCCAGACCAGCAGGGCCTCAAGGACGGTCAGTGCCGCCGTCAGGGCCCAGAGGACGGCCAGCCCCAGTCTCCGCAGTCTCATTCGCCGCCTCCCTTGAGCTTTTCAGCCTGGTCCGCCGCCGCCAGGGCGTCAATGAACTCGTCCAGCCCGCCGTCCAGCACCGAATCCAGCTTGTAGAGGGTCAGGCCCACCCGGTGGTCCGTCACCCGGCCCTGGAGAAACTGGTAGGTCCGGATCTTCTCGCTGCGCCACGCACCGCCCACCTGGCTCCGGCGCTCCATGGCCGTGCCGGCCTCCTGCCGCTCCCGCTCCATCTCATAGAGCCGAGAGCGCAGGACCTTCATGGCCTTTTCCCTGTTTTTATGCTGGCTCCGCTCATCCTGGCAGGTCACCACCAGCCCTGTGGGCAGGTGGGTGAGGCGGATGGCGGACTCCGTCTTGTTCACGTGCTGTCCCCCCGCGCCGGAGGAGCGGTAGGTGTCGGTCTGAATGTCCTTCGGGTCGATCTCCACATCCACCTCCTCCGCCGAGCGGAGCACCGCCACCGTGGCGGTGCTGGTCTGGATGCGCCCGCTGGACTCCGTCTCCGGCACCCGCTTGACCTGGTGGACGCCGCTCTCATATTTCAGCCGTGAGAAGGCCCCCGCCCCCTCGATCAGGACGCTGCACTCCTTCACGCCCCCCAGCTCCGTCCCGCTCATGCTCACCACGTCCAGCTTCCAGCCCCTGCTCTGGGCGTACAGGGTATACATCCGCAGCAGCGTCCCGGCAAAGAGGGCGGCCTCCTCGCCGCCGACGCCCGCCCGCAGCTCCAGCACCACGTCCCGTCCGCCGTCCGGGTCACCGGGCAGCAGCAACGCCTTGAACCGCTCCTCCAGCCGCCGCAGTTCCGCCTTCGCCTCCGACAGCTCCTCCTGGGCCAGCTCCCGCAGATCCGGGTCCCGGAAGGAGGCCTCCGCGTCGGCCCGCCGCCGCTCCGCGGTCTCCCAGTCCCGCCAGACCTCCGCGATGGGGGCCAGTTCTTTCAGCTCCCGGTTCACGTCCCGGAGCCGTCCGGCGTCACCGTAAACGGCGGGGTCCGCCAGCTGGGCCTCCAGGTCCTCATACCGCAGGGCCAGCCCCTTCAGTTTTTCCAGCACAGGCGTCCCCCCTCTCCTCTCATTTTTCGGGCTGCCACCGGCCCTCCTTCAAAAACTCCTGGGTCTGACGCAGGAACTCCTCCTGCCAGAAATCGTAGCCCACGGACCCGCTGCGCAGGGACACCGCCGTCCGGTGCCCGCAGGGGGTGTAGAGGTCCATCTGCTGAAAGACCTCCTCGTTCTTGTCCTCGCTGCCCCGGGTGACAACGTAGGAGGCGTTGCGGATATCCCTGCCGTTCTGCTTCAAAAATCCCCGCACCGGGGCACTGCACCGTCCGGCCCACACCGGCGTGCCCACGATCACCAGCCGGTAGTCCGACAGGGGCCACCTGGTCTTGAATTTCACCTTGGGGCTGCTGCGCCGCACGGCATCCAGCCCGCTGCGCAGCCATCCCTTGGTGCCGCCGCGGTCCACGCCGTCCTGAATCTCCGCCAGCTCCGCGTTCAGGGCTCTGGCGATCTCCTCCATGGCACGTTTGGTATTGCCTGTGCGGGAGTAATACATACATAATACATTGTTCCAGGCCATGGCCGTTCTCCTATCTGAAATATCTCCCAATCCGGGAAAATGGCCGGTACGGGGCACGGGGTTCCCCGGGGACTCAGCCCCCGCAAAGAGCGCTCCGCCTCCCGGGCGGCCCATGCCGCCGCTTGCCGGCGTTTTTGAACTTCGCCGCAAACGGCTACCGGTCGAAAAGAACCGTCTTCACCACCGCGAAGGCCTCCCGGACATAGTAATTCGCCGTCAGCCACCACCAGGGCAGCTCCGCCGGGACATCCACAATGCGAAGGCCCTGTCTCTGGGCGATCAGATGGGCCCGGAAGCAGTGGAAGTCGTTGGTTACCACGGCGATCACCGCCGTGTCCGTGTCCAGGCCCTGTTCCTGCAAAAGCGCCTTGGAGAATCGGAAGTTCTCCGCCGTGCTGGTGGAACGGTCCTCCAGAACCCAGCGCACACCGTCCAGCCCGCCGCGGCCGCTCAACGCCCGGTACATGGCCTCCGCCTCGGAGACGGCCTCCCCGGGCCCCTGGCCGCCGGAGAGCACCACCGGCACACCGGAGTGCGTTTCCAGATAGGCCGCCGCCGCATTGATGCGGCTCCACAGCGCCGCCGAGGGCGTCTCGCCGTTGACCCCGGCCCCCAGGATGATCACCGCGTCCACGGGGACGGCGGAGTTGTCCGCCTCGCCCCGAAAGACCACCGCGGCCTCGATGGAGACCAGAAGGACCAGCGTCAGGCCGGTGCCGGTGAGGAAAATCCGCCAGAGCCAGAGGGCTCCGCGGGACTTCTCGCCCCAGCGGCGCAACAGAAGTCCGACCGCCCACAGGGCGGCGGCGCCCAGAAACAAAAAGCCGGTGAAGCGCATTCCGTTGGGGATGATGACCAGGGCCAGGCCCAGGAAAAACAAGATTGCGATGATACAGATACTGCGTTTTTTCTTCATAGCTGTCTTTCTTCTGTTGTGAGTGCTCCGGGAGAAACTTTGGCTTCGCCTCGTTTCTCCTTGATGTCGTTGTCGCTTCGCTCCAAGACGCCAGGCGGCTCCGCCCCCTGGACCCCCGCCGCCTTTGAAAAGGTGGACGAAACTTTTAACAGCGCTATTCGCCGGCCTCTTCGCTGAGCTGCTCCCACTTCTCATATAACGCGTTCAGCGCCGCCTGGGAGGCCTCCCGCTCTGCCGTCAGCTCCGTCAGTCTCTCGTAATCGCAGGCAGCGGCCTCCATCTTCCCTTCCAGCTCCGCAATCTGCTCCTCCGCCTTGGCGATCTCCCGCTCGCAGATGGTCAGCTGCCGTCTGGCGTTCTGCTGCGCCCGGTTTCCACGGACGGGACGCTCCGCAGCCTTTTTCTCCGCCGCGGGCTTTACGGTCTCCGCCCGCTCCGCCTCCTCTCGTGCCTTCTCCTGGCGGTACTGGGCAAAGCCCATGGGATAGTCCGTAACCGTCCCCTCCGACAGCTCCCAGATCCGGGTGGCAAATCGGTTGATGAAGTACCGGTCGTGGCTGACAAACAGCAGCGTGCCGTCGTAGGCCTCCACCGCCTCCTCAATCCACTCCCGGGATGCGATGTCCAGGTGGTTGGTGGGCTCGTCCAAGATCAGAAAGTTGATCTCGTCGTCCATCAGCATGCAAAGCCGCAGCCGGCTCTGCTCCCCGCCGGAGAGCACCGACACGGGCTTGAACACGTCCTCCCCCTGGAAGTCATAGGCCGCCAGCCGGTTCCGGGCGGACTGGGCCGAGAGGCCCCGCTTGGCCCCCATCATGGTCTCCACCAGATTCCAGTCCGGGTGGTCAAAGCGGATGATCTGGGGGAGATACGCCAGCTTCACCTGGGGGCCGGTCCGGATGCGCCCGTCGTCGGGGTACAGCTCCCCCACGATCATCTTGATGAGGGTGGACTTGCCGGTGCCGTTGTCGCCGATCAGGGCGATGCGCTCGCCCCCCTCCACCTTCAATGTGATGCCCTCAAAGAGGTGCTTGTCCCCGTAGGATTTGGCAAGGCTCCGAATACCCAGCACCTCGTCGCCGTGGAACTCCGCGGCGGTGAAGCGGGCGTCCATCTTCCGTGCCTTGGTGGGCTTGGCCGTGGTGCGCATTCGCTCAATGCGCCGCTCGATGCTTACTGCACGGCGGTAGGTCTTGTCCATGCCCATGAAGGCCCAGAGGCGCAGCTGCTCCGCCGCCTTCTCCAGCTGCTGGATCTTGGCCTGCTCCTTCTGGTACTGCTTCATGCGCTCCTGATAGCGGCGCTCCTTCTCCACAGCGTAGAAGCTGTAATTCCCGCTGTAAAACTCCGCTTTCCCGTCCTGGATTTCGATGACCCGGGTCACTACCCGGTCCAGGAAATACCGGTCGTGGGAGATGGCCACCACCGTGCCCCGGAAGGAGCGGATATACTCCTCCAGCCACTCCGTGGCGTGGAGGTCCAGGTGGTTGGTGGGCTCGTCCAGCAGCAATATGTCCGTGTCCTCCAGGATGAGCCGGCCCAGATTCACCCGGGTCTTCTCCCCGCCGGAGAGGCTGTCAAAGAGCTGCCCCCGCATCTCCGCGGAGATGGAGAGGCCGCCCGCGATCTTGTTCACGGCCACGTCGGTGTCGTAGCCGCCGAAGACCTCGAACCGCTCGCTCAGTGCCCCGTACCGCCGCAGCAGCGCCGGGTCCGTCTCCCCCGCCGCCATCCGCTCCGTCAGAGATTCCATCTCCCGGGCCAGCCTGGTGAGGCGGGCGAAAGCGGAGCGCAGCACGTCCTCCACCGTGCAGCCCGGCGGATACACCGGGATCTGGGAGATGAGTCCCACCCGCCGGCCCTGACCCATGGCGACGGTTCCCTCGTCGTGGTCCAGCTCACCGGTGAGAATCTTAAAGAGCGTGGTCTTGCCCGCGCCGTTCCTGCCAAGCAGGCCCACCCGCTCCCCCTGGTCGATCTGAAAAGTAAGGCCGTCTAAAACATTGTGTCCCACCTCGAAGGACTTCACCAGGGCGTTTACCTGTATCTCAATCATAATCCTCTTTCAACTGCTCCACCAGCCACTCAAAGCGCATGGCGCGGGACGCCTTCACCAGCATGGCGGTGTCCGGTCCCAGCTGCGCCTTCACCTCCGGCAGAGCCTCCTCTTTCGCGGCAAAATGCACCACGGAGCCGCCGCTCTCCGCGGCGCCGTCGGCAATGCGGGCGGCCTTCTCACCGACAGCGATGATGAAATCCACACCCAGCATGGCCGCCAGGGCTCCCACGTTGTAGTGGGCCTGGTCCGTCAGGCCGCCCAGCTCCCCCATGTCCCCCAGCACGGCCGCCTTCCGGCCGCACTCGGTCTTGGCCAGCACCTCCAGCGCCGCCGTGACGGACTGGGGGTTGGCGTTGTAGCAGTCGTCCAGAATCATCCGCTTCTCCGGCAGGCGGATCACCCGCATCCGTGAGCCGGCAGGCTCGTAGGCCCCCACGCCCCGGATGATCTCCTCCCGGCTCAATCCCAGCTCCTCGCCCACGGCCACCGCCATGGAGGCGGAATAGGCCATATGCTCTCCCGGGGCGGGAATGGACAGACGGTAGACGTCCCTCTCCGTGGTCACGGTGCAGGTGATACCCTCCACGCCGCGGTCAATGAGCTCCGTAATCCGGGTCTGACAGTGCTCCGACTGACCGCAGCGCACGGTGCGGAAGGGGGCATGCACCGTATCCAGCAGGGCGTCGTCTCCATTGAGGACCAGCAGCCCCTCCGGCTTCAGATTTTCCAGAATCTCGCACTTGGCCTGGAGAATTCCCTGGCGGCTCCCCAGAAATTCCACATGGGCGTCTCCGATGTTGGAGATGACGGCGATGTCCGGCCGCACCATCTCTCCCAGGTAGCGGATCTCTCCGAAGTGGTTCATGCCCGTCTCAATCACCGCCGCCTGGTGCTCCGGGGCCAAGCCCAGCAGCGCCAGGGGCGTGCCGATGTCGTTGTTGAAGTTCCCCGGCGTCTTGCAGACCCGCAGACGGGCCTCCAGCACCGCAGCCAGCATCTCCTTGGTGGTGGTCTTCCCCACGCTGCCGGTGACCTGGATGAAGGGGATGGGGAACCGGTCCCGGTAAGCGGAAGCCAGGGCCCGCAGGGCCAGACGGGTGTCCGGCACCTGGATGTAGAATTTATCGGGACGCACCATCTCCGGCAGGCGGGCGCACAGGCACCCCGCCGCGCCGCCCTCCAGAGCCTGGTCAATATAGTCGTGTCCGTCAAACCGCGCCCCCGCCCAGGGGACAAACAGGCAGCCGGGCTGAATCTTCCGGCTGTCCGTGGACACCGCGGAGACAACGGGCGCGTCCGCCCGGGGATTCTGCCACACGCCTCCCGCGGCGGCGGCGATCTCCTGCACGGTCATGGGCTGCATAGGCTCAACCTCTCCTCTTCAAGTGGTGGGACCGCCCCACGATCTCCTGGCACAGCGCGGGGTAATCCATCCCCACGGCGGCGGCGGCCTTGGGGATCAGGCTGCCAGGGGTCATGCCCGGCAGGGAGTTCACCTCCAGGCACCAGGCCCGGCCCTCCCTGTCCAGAATGAAGTCCGCCCGGGAGTAGACCTCCAGGTCCAGGGCTCTATGTACCCGCAGGGCAAGGTCCTGAAGCAGCTTCGCCTCGTCCTCCGTCACCGGGGCGGGGCACAGCTCCCGGGCCCCTCCGGCCTGATACTTGGCGGCGTAGTCAAAGTCCTTTTCCGCCGGTAAAATCTCAATGGGGGGCAGGGCCCGGTCTCCCAGGACGGCCACAGTCAGCTCCCGTCCGAAAATCCGCTCCTCCCACATCACCCGGCCGCTGAACCGCCGCACCTCCGCCAGCGCCCTTTGCAGCGCTTTTCGGTCCTCCGGCAGAAACACCCCCAGAGAGGACCCGCCGGCGGTGGCTTTGATGACGCAGGGCATGGGCAGGGTCTCCGCCAGCTCTCCCGTCTCCTCCTCCGTATATTCCAGCAGCCGCCACTTTGGGGTGGGGACCCCGGCGAACTCCATCATCCGCTTGGCCGCCGCCTTGTCCATGGCCATGCCGGAGCTCAAATATCCGCTGCCGGTGTAGGGCACGCCCAAAAGGTCCAGCATGGCCTGCACCCGGCCGTCCTCACCGTCCTCCCCATGGAGGCCGATAAACACAATGTCCGCCAGTTGGCACAGCTCCAGCACGCGGGGGCCCACCCGGCTGGGGCTCTGGTCCCGCCGGCCGCGGCGCACCGCCTCCAGGTCCGGGGCCCGGGTCTCGATCTCCGCCTGGGGGCACAGGCCGTCCGGGGCGTCAAACAGCGCCTCCAGATCCGCCGGGGCGTTCTCCACGCCCAGGAACAGATCCACCAGAATGGCCCTGTGGCCCCTCTCCCGCAGGGCGCGGCACACGCCGCAGCCCGTCACCAGGGAGACGGCCCGCTCCGCAGAGAGCCCCCCTGCCAGCACAACAATCTTCACCGTCACTCATCCTTTCCATCCGGAGCAGACGGCTCCGCACATAATGATACTATTATAATCTTTTACAGTTTAACACAAACCGCGCGGGAATACAACTACCAAAAATACCGCTTTCTCCGGGCCCCGTCTGAAAAATAACCGAGTAGCGGACGGGGCGGTGACGTAAGAAAACATTTTAAGCGAGGGTCGGCGTAGCGTCAAGCTGCGCCGACTTTCGCATTATTTTTGTCTTGGGCAGTTTGGGATTGCTCCCGCGCTCCCTCAAAATCAAACGCACCAATGAAGTTATAGACGATTTCAATTTCCCGGATTTTCACCCGTTTCTGCTGTTCGTCGGTCGTGTAGGTGTCGGACACCCTGATCTGTTCCACGAACTCACGCAGGATGGTGGCGTCAAGCTGGGTCATGTCCGTGTACTTCTTTACCACGGAAATGAACTTCCTGACGTTGGTTTTCTTCTGCTC
>CAJTZI010000021.1 GCA_910584075.1 uncultured Oscillibacter sp. | reverse complement strand
TTCATCACCCGGTTGACGCCGTATCCGGCGTAGCGCAGGTATTTCTCCAGCACGTCCTCCATGATGTAGCTGCGCAGGTTTCCGATGTGGGCGAAATGGTACACCGTAGGTCCGCAGGTGTACATCTCCACATGGCCCGGGGCGTGGGGCTTGAACTCCTCTTTTTTGTGGGTTGCGGAATTGTATAAATACATGGTCAGGTTCCTCCTATTTTATGATTCATGATCATTCACTCGTGCAGCTCCAGGGGCAGCCCGTCCGGGTCGTGGAAGAAGGTTGCGCGGCCCCCCGTGTAAGGGTCCCGGCGGATGGGCTCGCAGGGGATGCCCCGCTTCTCCAGCTCCCGGGCCGCTTTCTCCACGTCTTCCACCCGGAAGGCCAGGTGCCGCAGGCCCCGGGCCTCGGGATGGTCGGGCCGGGGCGGCGCGCCGGGGATGGCGAAGATCTCCAGCTCCCCGTCCCCGAATTTCAGATCCAGCTTCCAGTCTCCCCGCTCCTGCCGGAAATTCTCCCGCAGGACGGGAAAGCCCAGCTTCTCCACGTAGAACTCCCGGGCTCGCTCATAATCTGAGACGATGATGGCCGCGTGGTGCATCCTCTCAAACACAGCCGCCGTCCTCCTCTCTCTGTTTCAAATACCTCTCGTCCAGCAGCTTCTCCACCAGGTCCAGCCGGGAGGAGAGAATCTCCAGCATCTTCTGGGTGGGGTCCTCCACACTGGTCTGGTCCACCTCGTCGGCGAAGTGGGCGGTCTGCCCGGCGATGCGGACCACCTTGGCAGGAATGCCCACGGCGGTGGCCCTCTCCGGCACCTCGGTGAGCACCACGGCGCCCGCGGCGATGCGGGCATTGTCCCCCACCTTAAAGGGGCCCAGCACCTTGGCCCCGCAGGAGATCATCACGTTGTTGCCGATGGTGGGGTGGCGCTTGCCTTGGTCCTTGCCGGTGCCTCCCAGTGTGACGCCGTGGTAGATGAGGCAGTCGTCCCCGATCTCGGCGGTCTCGCCGATGACGATGCCGCAGCCGTGGTCGATCACCAGGCGGCGGCCGATCTTGGCCCCGGGGTGGATCTCGATGCCAGTCCAGAAGCGGCTCCACTGGGAGACGCAGCGGGCCGGGAATTTCAGCTTATGGCAGTAGAGCCAGTGGGCGGCGCGGTGGTAAAGGACGGCGTGGACGCCGGGGTAGAGCAGCAGAATCTCCAGCTTGCTGCGGGCGGCGGGGTCCCGGCGCTGATAGGCCTCCAGAAGGCCCGCGGCCCGTGGGGTATATTCTTCCATGGTCAAACTCCTATCCAAATAAAGGCTGTCCGGAAGGGCAGCCGCCAAAACAAAACGCCCCCTGTACCACGCGGTACAAGAGGCGACGAATCGCGGTTCCACTCTCATTTCTCACTCACAAAGCCCCTGACGCGGGCCGGACGGGGGGCTTCCACATCCCCCGCGCTCCCGGACGCACTTTCACAGTCTCCGCCGCAGGCACGCTCTCAGCCGGTGACGCGCCCTCTCTGGTCCTTGGAATCTCTGTTACTCTTTCCGTTCATCGCGCTATGCAGTTTTTATGGTTCATTATATTATCAGGGTTCTAAAGTCGTGTCAAGAAATTTTTCCCCCGGCGGGCGAGGCGCCGCGGTGGCCGCGGCACAAAATGTTTGACATTTGGATACAATTTAGTATAATAAAACAAACACACTTGGCAGTATATAACAGGCCATTTCTCAAACAAGGCCAATTTATTACAGTGGACTGCGGCATGGCACAGCGGGGTGTGCCGTAGTCGGTGGAGGAAGCGATGAGAGAAAACAGTCCGGTGGATCAGGCGTACAGCTACATCAAGAAACTGATCGTCACAAAAACGCTCTATCCGGGGAACCGGATTGTCGAGGAGGACATCTCCAGGGAGACGGGGATCAGCCGTACGCCGATCCGCACAGCGCTGCTGCGGTTGAGCTACGAGGGCATGGTCGAGCAGCAGCCGAACAGAGGGTCATTTGTGGCAAAGCCCTCTATGACGGATCTCGACCAAGTGTATGAACTGCGGGTGTTGCTGGAGGTGGGGGCCTTCCGCGCAGCCATCCGGCATCGGAGCGAGGAGAGCGTCAGCTGGATGCGCAACGTTCTGGATCAGCAGGCAGATCTGGAAAAGCACTTTAATATGGTGGAGTACGCCTCGCTCAATCGGGAGTTCCACTGGATCATCGCGCTGGAGGCGCGAAATCCTTACTATGAGAAGTATCTGAACGAGCTACACAACAAGGTATCCACCTATCTGCTGTTTTGGGACAGCTCCACCAACGGTGGCCGCTCTCTGGCGATCCACCAGCGGATTTACGAGGCGTTCTGTGACCAGGATGAGGAACGGGGTGTTGCCGCGTTGATGGATGACATCCACTTGGGGCAGGGCGATATCCGCCGGTCACCGCATATTCTGGCGCAGGCGTTACATTAAGAACCTGTATTCACAACTGTTAAACGCTGGGTGAGCAGTCTTTTTCCGTCATACCGCATCGCTTCCCCGTGCAATCCGTCAGGATTATTGCGGAAAACTTCCTTGTCCGGCGGGAAAATCCTCACCCATTCGGCATTTCCCGGTTATGAATACAGGTTCTAAAAAGGCCGGCTGCTGGCCGAACCATAGATTAAAACTCACCGAGGCTGCGTTTTCCGCAGCTTCACGGTGAGTTTTTTATATTGATTGCGGGTCAGCGTACCTTAGAACATCTGCGGCTCATACAGAGAAACCTGGGAAAGTGCCATGGCCACATGCCCCATCATAGAGTTGAAGTCAAATACAGGCAGGCCCAGTTCACGGCGAATGCGGGCGGCATAGGGAGGCAGGTCAGTGCACTCCAGGACAATGGCGGAGATCTGGGGGTGCTGCCGGACGCCCTCTCTGGCCACACCCAGGATCTCTTGTGAGACGGCCTCCATATCAAACGGCATATCCGGCTGATCAAAGATTTTGCTCCACTCCGGCGCGCTTTCCAATCCCATGACCACCACGTTCATCTCGTCTGTGATCCCGCAGGCACGCAGATGCTCCTTTGAAAGGGCCGCACTGTTGGCCGTGATCACACCTACGGCGCGATTTTCTCCTACCAGCTGCTGTACGAAGGGCACCTGCAGCAGCGCAGAGGAAAATATGGGGATATCCACCGCTTCGGCCAGTGCCTTTTGAAAGATTGCGTTAAAGCCACAGCTTGTGGTGATGGCGCGGATCCCCTCTTCGTCCGCCAGCCTGCGGGAGAGCTCAATCATATCCTCCAGAAGCTTCTGGCTGGGATGGAGAATCACCGTGTCCGTGTTTGCGCCCGGCACTTCCACCATTCGAACCGGAAAGGGATAAGAGCGCGGATTCGTGCTGTTGCCCGCCATGGCCTCCAGCTGCATCAATCCCTGGGGTACATGACCGGATTCCCAGCGGAGGATTGCGATCACAGGTTGTTCTTTTGTCATAAGGGTTCCTCCAAACAGAAAATAATAGGGCTGCAGGTCAGAGAGAGTTCCGATGTCTGCGTCTATGATACCTCGTGAGGTCAGAATAAGTCAACACAAAAATACAAAATTGTATACAATATATAATTCACAAACTGTTTTTTGGGGGTCTCTACAAACTTTGGGAATTTTTCAAAAAGGGCTTGATATCGAATTCAATTTTGTATACAATTTTTAATACAAGCCGAGTGCTGCCATTGATCCACCGGCTGGGACGCGGCTTGAAGAGCGGGAAAAATGAAAGAAGAAGGGAGTTTTTTCTATGGTAATTGGCGTCCTCAAGGAGGTAAAGGACAATGAGTTTCGGGTTGCGGCGATCCCTGCCACTGTACAGGAAATCGTACGGCATGGACACACTGTCTATGTCGAAACAGGAGCCGGCACGGGCAGCGGGTTTCCCGATGCCGAGTACGAGGCGGCCGGGGCGATCATCGCGGACTGTGAGACCGTCTGGGAAAAGGCAGATCTCTATTACAAGGTGAAAGAGCTGTTTCCCCAGGAGTACAAGTGGATGGCGGATGATAAGATTTTGTTTACCTATATCCATTCCAATGCCCATCCGGAGGAGACCGACGTGCTGCTGAACAGCCACGTCTCCGCCGTGGCCTACGAGGATGTGCAGGACGAGAACGGTGGGTTCCCGCTGCTGCGCCCGATGAGCGAACTGGCCGGCAAGGGCGGATTCCTGGCAGCCCTGTACTATTCGCAGGCGGTCCACGGCGGAAACGGAAAGCTGCTGGCCAATGTGGCCGGTGTGAATGCGCCCGTCATCACGATTCTCGGCTGCGGCTGTACGGGCCTGGGCGTGGCGGAGCTGGCGGGGGCGTTCGGCAATACCGTCCGGATTCTGGATGTCAATATCAACGCGATGCTCGCCGCCCAGAGGACTCTGCCCGGCAATGTCTCCTTCCTGATGTCCAACCGCGCAAATTTGGAGGCCTGCCTGACGGATTCGGATGTGGTGTTCAACTGTATCAACTGGCCCAAGTTCCGCAAGGACCATGTGATCTACCGGGAGGATCTGAGACTGATGAAGCCCGGGGCTCTGATCGTTGACGTCGCCTGCGATGACGAGGGGGCGATTGAGACCTGCCGCAGCACGACTCATACAGACCCCGTCTATACGATAGACGGCATTACCCACTATTGTGTAGACAACATCCCCTCCGCCTTCTCACAGACCGCCTCTGTCACGCTGGCGAACGCGACGCTTCCCTATCTCCTTCAAATTGCGGAAAAGGGCTTCAAGCAGGCCGTCAAGGACAACCCGCTTCTGCGCAAGGGCATGACCTGCTGTGATGGAAAGCTCACTTTGCAGGAGACCGCGCTCAAGCAGGATCGTCTCTGGACGGACGCCGAGACGTTGGTCAAAACCTGGTGAATTATTCTCCGCTCCTGCGGAGACATGCCGGAGGAGCACATCTCTGTGTACGACCTGGCGGTTGTTGCCCATAGACAATAGAACGGTTCATAAAAATGGAGGTCAGAATGGACAATTACGGTATTCTCTCCTTAGCGCCCGCGGTAGTTGCCGTTATCTTGGCGTTTATCACCAAAGAGGCGCTTTTTTCTATCCTATGCGGTGTTTTGGTCGGTCTGCTGGTCTCCCAGCAAAACCTGCTCTTTGGTTTCAGCGGCATTATCCAAAGCGCATTGGGAAACGCGGATTTTATCTGGGTCATTACGATTGAGATATTCATCGGTATCATGGTTGCCTTTTTTCAAAAGTCCGGCGCCATTCAGGCGGTGACGGACAAGCTCAACGAAAGGATGCACATCACCGCGCGTCTTGCGCAGATTATGTCAGCCTGCCTGGGTGTATTCATCTTCTTCAGCGATTATTTCAGCCCTCTGTTCGTGGGCAATGTGATGCGGCCGATTACGGATAAGGCGCAGGTCTCCCGGGAGAAGCTGGCCTGGATCTGCGACTGCACCTCGGCTCCGATCTGCATCACCTTCCCCTTTACATCCTGGGGGATCTATGTGGCCGGACTGGTCGTGGGATTTGGCACCTTTGCCACCGCCGACATGGGGCAGAACGCGGTGATCCGCTCCATCCCCTTCCAGCTGTACGGTATTCTGACGATCATTATGGTCTTCCTGATCGTCCTGGGATTTCTGCCAGACTACGGCGCGATGAAAAAGGCCGAAGAGCGTGCCCGCACAACTGGACAGGTCTATGCGGAGGGCGCCCACCCCATGCTCTCCAATGAGCTGGACGGAATCAAGCCCAACGAGGGCTTCAAGGCCAATATCGTGCTGCACTTCCTGCTCCCGGCGGTGATCGTGATCTGCACGAGCCTTGGCACATATGTGGTCATGGGCTCCGCCAAGATCCTGGAGGCCTTCGTTCTGGCGGTTGTGTACCAGGCTGTGCTCCTGCTGATCCAGCGGGTATTCAATATTCGTGAGATGATGGAGACGGTCATGCTCGGCATCAAGTCCGTCACCGGCGCGATGCTGATCCTGGCGGCGGCCTACTGCATCAACTCCATCAGCAAAACCTTGGGCACCGCGGATTTCGTCATCAGCATCACCGAGTCCTGGATCACCCCGGGAAGTCTTCTGGCTCTGACCTTTGCCATGTGCGCGTTCATCTCCTTCTTCACAGGCACGTCCTGGGGTGTCTATGCCATTATGATTCCCATTGCAATGCCCCTGGCGTTTCAGATGACGGGCGGCGAGGCAACCAGCCTGGTCTATGCGGAGATCGCTGCCGTCATGGGCGGCGGCTGCTTCGGCGACCACTGTTCTCCGCTCTCTGATACCACCATTCTCTCCTCTCTGGGATCGGGTTCCGACCACGTCGACCATGTAAAGACGCAGCTGCCCTATACGCTGACTGTGGCGGCTCTGGTTGTGATTGGGTATCTGATTCTCGGAAATCTTCTGTAGCCAGCGATTCAGACCAACCTCTTTCTCTCTCTTTTCAAAAGTGCGACGGCTCCCGGGGGGAGACCTTCACACACGGCAAAACCGGCAGTCAGACCCGCGGAAGCCTCGGGAAAGGTCTATGGAAAGACCAGTTCCCGGGGCTTTCGCACGGATTAGCGGAGGGGCGCCCGGACCTGCGCCGCCAGAGGCAAAATACCCCTGGAAGACAGCCGCCGCATATGTGCCTTTTCAAGTTCCAAAAGTAACGGGCGCTGTCCTGTCTGGTGCAGCCTCCCCCTTGCAAATCCCGTCTTCCTGTGGTACATTGAATAGGCTGTATTTTCCGCCCCGTTTCCGGGGCCTGCTGAACTTTTTTAAGAGCGCCCTCGCGGCGCATGGAGGTACTATGTCTGACTACCGCTCTGAAATCTCCCGGCGGCGCACCTTCGCCATCATCTCCCACCCCGACGCCGGCAAAACCACCCTGACGGAAAAATTCCTGCTCTACGGCGGAGCCATCGCCCAGGCCGGGGAGGTCAAGGGCAAGCGGGCCCGGGCCGCCACCAGCGACTGGATGGAGATCGAGAAGCAAAGAGGCATCTCCGTCACCTCTTCCGTCATGCAGTTCCAGCACGGGGGCTTTTGCATCAACATCCTGGATACTCCCGGCCACCAGGACTTCTCCGAGGACACCTACCGCACCCTCATGGCGGCGGATTCCGCCGTGATGGTCATCGACGGGGCCAAGGGCGTGGAGCCCCAGACCCGAAAGCTCTTCAAGGTCTGCGCTCTGCGGCACATCCCCATCTTCACCTTCATCAACAAGATGGACCGGGAGACCCGGGACCCCTTGGAGCTGTGCGAGGAGGTGGAGCGGGAGTTGGGGATCGACACCTACGCCGTCAACTGGCCCATCGGCTGCGGAAAGGAATTTCAGGGTGTCTACGACCGGGAGAAGGGGCGCATCCTCTTCTTCCAGGCCGAGGAGCGGGGCAAGAAGGTCCGCTCCGCCGAGGTAGCCCTGGAGGACCCCGCCCTGGAAGACATGGTCGGCGAGGCCAGAGCCGCCGCCCTGCGGGAGGAGGTGGAGCTGCTGGGGGCCGGACGGGAGTTCGACCTGGAGGCCGTGCGAAACGGCACACTGTCCCCGGTGTTCTTTGGCTCCGCCCTCACCACCTTCGGCGTGGAGCCCTTCCTGGAGGAGTTTCTGCGCATGACCACGCCGCCCCTGAGCCGGGTGTCCGACCAGGGGGAGGTGGACGCCTTTTCCGAGGACTTCTCCGCCTTCGTCTTCAAGATCCAGGCCAACATGAACAAGGCTCACCGGGACCGGCTGGCCTTCATGCGGATCTGCTCCGGCAAATTCCAGCGGGACACGGAGTATTTCCACGTTCAAAGCGGCAAGAAGCTGCGCCTCTCCCAGCCCCAGCAGATGATGGCCGCCGAGCGGGAGATCGTGGAGGAGGCCTACGCCGGGGACATCATCGGCGTGTTCGACCCCGGCCTCTTCGCCATCGGCGACACCGTCACCGTGCCGGGGAAGAAATTCCGCTACTCCGGCATCCCCACCTTTGAGCCGGAGCACTTCATGCGGGTGTCTCCCAAGGACACCATGAAGCGCAAGCAGTTCATCAAGGGCACGGAGCAGATCGCCCAGGAGGGCGCCATTCAGATCTTCAAGCTCCCCGGCGCCGGCATGGAGGAGGTCATCGTGGGCGTGGTGGGCACGCTGCAGTTTGACGTGTTCGAGTACCGGATGAAGTCCGAGTACGGCGTGGACCTGTATATGACCGGCCTGCCCTACGACCACCTGCGGCTCATCACCGCCTGCCCCTGCAAGCCGGAGGAACTGGTGCTGTGCACCGGCTCCGCCATTCTGGAGGACTTCCGGGAACGGCTGCTGGTGGCCTTCGGCGGGGAGTGGAGCGTGGGCTTCCTCACCAAGCACAACCCCGGGCTGGTTTTGGCAGACTCTCTCTCCGTGTAAAGGAGGCCGCGGCACCATGAAGCGCATCCTGATCGTGGAGGATGACCGGGCTCTGGGGGACGGCGTCCGGCTGGCCCTCCAGCACCCGGAGCTGGAGGCCGTCCTCTGCCGCTCCCTGGCGGAGGCCCGAACCGCGCTGGAGAGCCGGCCCTTTCATCTGGCCGTTCTGGACGTCAACCTGCCTGACGGCAGCGGCCTGGACCTGCTGCGGCAGATCCGGCAGTCCTCATCCCTGCCCGTCATCCTCCTCACCGCCAACGACATGGAGACGGACATCGTCACCGGCCTGGAATCCGGCGCGGACGACTATATCACCAAGCCCTTTTCCCTGGCGGTGCTGCGGGCCCGGGTCAACGCCCAGCTGCGCCGGGGTGAGCCGCCGGCACCGGACCGGGTGGAGCTGCCGCCCTTCTCCTTCGACTTCGGGCGGATGGAGTTCCGCAGGGACGGCGTCCTGATCGAACTGAGCAAGACGGAGCAGAAGCTCCTGCGCGTGCTGGTGGAAAACCGGGGCCGCACCCTGACCCGGGCGGCCCTGGTGGACCGGGTGTGGACTGACGGCGCGGAGTACGTGGACGAAAACGCCCTGTCCGTGACTGTGAAGCGCCTGCGGAGCAAGCTGGAGGACAACCCCTCCAGGCCCCAATATCTCAAGACGGTCTACGGGTTGGGATACACCTGGACAATCACGCTTTAGGGCCTGTTCACATAATCCCACATGTGCGGATTTTCAGCAAATTTCAGCCGGATGCGAGGTAAAAATTTGCAGGCGTACTGGCGTACGGCAAAAATTTTTAATAAAGCAGGCGACAAAATTTGCCGAAAAGATGTGGGCGTGGGCTTGTGTGAACAGGCCCTAGAATGAGGAGTGACGGCGTCCGGCGGAATCGTCCGCTTGCTCAGCTCCTGATTCCGGCGGCGGACATCAATCCCTGACAAACGGACTGGTCCCGCCACTGTCCCCAGGGCCGCCGCCCCCGGCGGCCCTCTCAGCAATTTAGAACCATCATTGTTCCCAGTGAAGGGGGTGCGCAGCTGTGGTCAGCCTGAATGATCTATTGGAGAATCTGCTCCTTCTGGCGCCGGCTTTGGCGGCGGCTCTGGTGGTGTGGGAGCGGCTTCGCCTCCGCCGGGTTTTCAACCGGCTGGACGATATGCTGGACCAGGCGCTCCAGGGCAGGTTCCGGGAGGAGGTCTTTGACGAGAGCCACCTCTCCGCCGTGGAGGCGCGGCTGGCTCAGTATCTGGCCGCCTCCGCCGCCGGGTCCCGCAGCCTGGAGGAAGAAAAGGAGACGATCAAGTCCCTGATCGCCGACATCTCCCACCAGACCAAGACCCCCATCGCCAATGTTCTGCTGTACGCTCAGCTCCTGGGGGAGCAGCCCCTCTCCCAGGAGGGCCGGGACTGCCTCACCGCCCTGGAGGGGCAGACGGAGAAGCTCCGCTCCCTCATTGAGGCCCTGGTAAAGATCTCCCGCCTGGAGACCGGCGTGCTGGTCCTGCACCCCCGTCCGGCGTCCCTCTCCCCGGTGCTGGAGGACTGCGCGGCCCAGTTCGCCCCCAGGGCGGCGGAGAAGGGCGTGGCTCTGTCCCTGGCGCCGGCGGAGAACGACACCGCGGTATTCGACCCCAAGTGGACGGCGGAGGCTGTGTGCTGCCTGCTGGACAACGCAGTGAAATACACCCCCTCCGGCGGCGCCGTCACCCTCCAGGCCATCTCCTACGAGCTGTTCTGCCGGATCAACGTCACCGACACCGGCCCCGGCATCTCCGAGGAGGAGCAGCCGAAGATCTTTCAGCGGTTCTACCGCGCCGCCTCGGACGCCGAGGGCGTGGGCATCGGGCTGTATCTGGCCCGGCAGATCGCCGAGGGCCAGGGCGGCTATATCCGGGTATTCTCCAAGCCGGGAAAGGGAACCAGGTTCTCCCTGTTCCTGCCAAGGATCCAGACGCACACTGCCGGGTTCCGTCCATGAGACGGGACCCGGTTTTTTTCAAAATATGGTAGACAGCCGCCTCAATTTGGCGTATACTACTGCCAGGATATTATTTTGGTTTATGCAAGATATTAGCTAAAATAATATCAAAGCTTATTTTGAGAAGGAGTGATCCCATGTCTGAGAGCTACGCGGGCAAGATCAATCGGAAACTCGTAAAAAAGCGCCGCATCATCGAGGCCGCCGCCGGACGGGAGCCGGCAGATCTGGTGCTGAAAAACGCCGTCTATGTCAACGTATTCGCCAACCGGCTCTGCACCGCCGACATCGCCGTGGCGGAGGGCCTGATCGTGGGCATGGGGGAATACTCCGGCGCGGCGGAGTATGACATGACCGGGAAGATCGTGCTTCCCGGCTTCCTGGACGCCCACATCCACCTGGAGAGCTCCCTGGTCTCCCCCCGGGAGTTTGTCAAGGCGGTGCTGCCCCACGGCACCACCACCGTGGTGGCCGACCCCCACGAGATCGCCAACGTCATGGGCACCGACGGCATCGAATATATGCTCCAGGCCACGGAGAACCTGCCGGTGGACGTGCGCTTCATGCTGCCCTCCTGCGTCCCGGCCACGCCCCTGGACGAGTCCGGCGCAGTGCTGGACTACCGCGCCATCGACTCCTTCTACGACCACCCCCGGGTCCAGGGTCTGGCGGAGATGATGAACTTTGTGGGCATCATCTCCGGAGACAGCCAGCCGGTGGAAAAGATTGTGGCGGCTCAGGCCCACCACAAAAAGATCGACGGCCACGCCCCGGACCTCCGGGGCAGCGACCTCAACGCATACATCGCCGCCGGGGTGTACTCCGACCACGAGTGCCACGACCTTCAGGACGCCATCGCCAAGCTGGAGCGGGGCCAGTTCATCATGATCCGGGAGGGCACCGCCGCCCGAAACCTGGAGGCGCTGGCCCCCCTGCTGTGCGATCAGTACGCCGAGCGGTGCATGTTCTGCACGGACGACAAGCACCCCAGCGACCTGCTGGAAAAGGGCCACATCGACTATATCGTGAAAAGAGCCATCGCCCTGGGGGCGGATCCCGTCACCGCTGTCAAGGTGGCCTGCCACAACGCCGCCCGGTACTTTCTTTTGAACAACCGGGGGGCTATCGCCCCGGGATATCTGGCGGACTTCGTAGTCATTGACAATTTCCGGGATTTCCATATTGAAAAGGTCTTCAAGAAGGGCGTTTTGATGGTGGAGGACGGCGCGGTGCGGGACTTCCCCGCCCCGGAGATCGACCCCTGCCTCACCCGGCGGGCCCACAGTACCTTCCACCTGGGAAGCCTCACGGCGCAGGATTTCATGGACCACCGGCCCCGGGGCATCATCGGCATGGTGGATGGGGAAATCACTACCCGGGACGCCGGCTACTCCGACCGCATCGACGTGGAGTACGACGTGCTGAAGATTGCCGTGGTGGAGCGTCACAGGAACACCCATCACATCGGCATCGGCTTCATCCAGGGCTACGGCCTCAAGTCCGGCGCCGTGGCCACCTCCATCTCCCACGACTCCCACAATATCATCGTGGTGGGCACCAATGAGGCGGATATGGCCGCCGCAGTGAACCGGGTGGCGGAGCTGAACGGCGGCATCGCGGTGTGGAACGGCGGCGCGCCCATCGCCGAGGTCCCTCTGGCCATCGCCGGCATCATGAGCGACGAGCCGCTGGAGACGGTGAATGAAAAGCTGGAAGCCGCCAAAGAAAAAGCTCATGGCCTGGGCGTGGGGCAGGGCATCGACCCCTTCATGACATTGAGCTTCATGGCTCTGCCGGTGATCCCCTCCCTGCGGATCACCACCCGGGGGGTATTCGATGTGAACAGCCAGAGCTATGTGTGAGCCGCTTTGCCTGAAAGGAACGTAACTCAAAGGGACTTTATGATATCATGGAAACCTCTCCTTCCACGCTTGCTGAATATGCCATGAATGAAACGCAGAAACACGCAAGGTATTTTTTTGAAATACAGGGGCTGAGAAGCAGATGACAGCTCCCTGATGGATATGCGCCGCCCTGTTCAAATGGAGCCCTCCCATTCTCTGCCGCCTTCCACAGTGTCAGGGGACATATATCCATACACAAATAAAGTGAATTGATTGATCTGTTCCTGGGGCTGCCGCAGAGTCAAGCCGTTCATGAACCACGGAGCTTTCGGTCTCTCAGCATCCAATATTCTGCAGTTGAAAGAAAAAATACAGGCGGACATGATGTGAAAATGTGTACATTTCCGCAACCCGTCCGCCTGTATCAGTTTGTAAAAAGAATAGCACAGGAGTTCCTGGATTTCAACACTTCGGAGGAAAATTTTTTTAGCCGCTTTGGGTTGCAAAAATGTACACATTTCTGCGAGCGCCTGTTCCCGGAAAGACCGTGGAGGTGCCAGAACCATGGAGCGCAACAACCTGAACAGCCGGACCGCGGCTCATCCCCAGACCGCCTCTGGCCCGACAACGTCCACGGAGGAGCCGGTCAAGGGCCACAGCCGAAAAAAGGTCGATCTCACCGGCCAGCGGTACGGGAATCTGACGGTCACAGCGCCGGCGGAGAATGTGGGCGGCCGGACAGCGTGGCTGTGCCGGTGCGACTGCGGGCGGGAGACGGTGGTGCGGACCAACCGTCTGCGCAGCGGGCACACCGCCAGCTGCGGGTGCCTTGCCGCCGGAAGGGAGGCGGGCCTGCCGGGTCTGATCTATGTGGACGGCACATGCGTGGAGATGCTGGCGGCCAAGACGGTCCGAAAGAACAACACCAGCGGCGTGCCCGGCGTGGATTGGCTGGCTTCCAAACAGCGGTGGCGGGCCATGATCTGCTTCAAGGGGAAGCGGCACTACCTGGGCAGCCATGCCCGGTTTGAGGACGCGGTGAAAGCCCGGAAGCGGGCCGAGGAGGAACTGCACGACAGATTCCTGCGGGAGTTTGCCGGAGGGGAGGAACAAAGCGGAGATGAGCGCGGCGAAAATTCTGACGCCGGAAGTGATTGAGGCATTTCTGGCGTGTCAGGAAGAGCGGGGAAGCGCCCCTGCGTCTCTGGAGGCCGACCACAGAACCTGACAAAGCAGTTCCTCCCGGAGGGAAAGGGCCCGCGGAGACAGGCAGGGTGTGAAGAGGGCGGATGGAGCTGGACGGAGTCTCCCCCCGAAGCGTCAACAGCCGCCGCTCGGCACTGAACAGCCTGTGCGCCTACCTGGGGCACAGGCTGTTCCAGACCCATGACTTGATGCGGGAAGAGCCGGTCCGCCAGCTGACCCGGGCAGAGCGCCTGCGGCCGCTCCGGGCAGCACGGGCGGAAATCTGACCGGCAGTCAGGCAAATGACGGTTTCTAAAGAGCTGCTTTAGATTCTGGTTCATTGAGCTGACCGCTTGCCGCAGTGGCCTTTCAAATTTTTTGAGTATATCAGCAGGGATGGGGCCTGACAAGCGGAAAGAGGGCGGCAGGTGTGAGAAGCTGACAGGAGAGACCGAATACGATACCGGAGATTAAAGCGGGGCCTTTCAAATGAGGGAGGCCCCGCTCTGTTAGTTTTGTCCGAATCCCAGTCCGGCCC
Organism: uncultured Oscillibacter sp.; assembly: GCA_910584075.1. Classification (GTDB taxonomy): domain Bacteria; phylum Bacillota; class Clostridia; order Oscillospirales; family Oscillospiraceae; genus Oscillibacter. The sequence continues at coordinate 17,385 of CAJTZI010000021.1, read as the reverse complement.
GAATCGCCTGCATCGTGGCATCCTCGTACTGGTAGTGCATGCTGAACAAAGAGACAGGCTTGCCCATCCCATTCAGAGGGAACAGCCACATCACCGCTGCGGTTTTTGGCGTCTGGAGCAGGGCACCCGGTGTCCGTTCGGCAAAGGTCACATCCCGCAGGCTGTCATAGGACAGGCGCTTGTTCTCTATGATCACACCGCGCAGATAAAACCGGGCACTGCCGCCGGACTTCTTGGGGATTTCCACCAGCAGCTCCCCGAACTCCGGATCCGATGCACCCTCCGCCTTTGGACCGTTCCATTCCAGAACCAACTGTCCGCCGCGGCGCTGGCGCTGTTCCTCCGCGCCGGCCGTCCGGCCCCTTCGGCTCGCTTTCTTAGCGCTCAAAAGACTGACGGCCGTTACGAGACCGAAAATGATGATGATAAAAATCAAAAATGCACCCGTTAGCGTTCACTCCCATCAATAATTATTGTTTTCCGAAGTTTCTCTATACAGAAATATTGACTTGTGATCCCTCCTTACACGATCCGTCTTGAAGACCGCACATAATTTTCATTCCGGCCGCTTTTCGGTCAGGGCGCCGTGAAATACGGTGACGGCGGAGCCCTCAGCTTCCCCGGAGGCCTGCGCCCCCGGGGAGCCGGGAGAAAACAAAAACACCGTGCGGAGCAAGCCCGCACAGTGTGAATCCCGTGTTCCACCCGACAAAAATGCTCCCGCGGACAAATGCGGCAAGACCACCCTTTACAAAAGAGGGTGAAATGTCGTATAATATTCCCTGCGGATGCGGTTGGTACCGTTGTATAGGTGGCGTTTTCACCTGTGCAGGCTTGCGGGTGTTGGCGCACCCGTAAGCCGCCGCATTTTTGTTTTCTGTGTCGGATTATATCACAAGGCGTTCTGCAATGCAAGGGTAAAGCGCAGGGCGAACGCGTGAGGAGCGGATTTCTGGCGGGAAACGCTGTTTGCCGCCCAAAGGGCGGCCCGAAACTTTGATCTGCGCTTCGCACCGTTTTATGGGTGAGACTTGGAGCACAGAGCCGCTCTTGACATTTCCCCTGTCCAATGGTATAGTACCTCCTGAAATCAGCGTTGACGGAGAAGAACCCGCGATGCGCCGCGCAGAGAGGGGCCCGCTTGGTGCGAGGGTCCTGCGGCAGGCGGCGGCTGTACCACTCCAGAGCCGCCCGGGACGACCGGGACGGGCCCGCCCGTTACAGCGGACGCGAGCGGCGCTTCTTTGGGGCGCAAGCAGGGTGGAACCGTGGAATACGACTTCGTATCCCACCCCTGAGAACGTCAGGGGCGGGATTTTTTTGATCTCAACCCCGAAATACAAGGAGGACTATCATGAGCGAGGAAAACAATCTGTATACCTTTGAGAACGAGACCTACCGCAAGACCTACTGGCACACCTGCTCCCACGTGCTGGCCCAGGCCGTCAAGCGCCTGTACCCCGAGGTGAAGCTGGCCATCGGACCCTCCATCGACGAGGGCTTTTACTACGACATGGACTCCCCTTTCCCCTTTACCCCGGAGATCATGGAGCAGATCGAAGGTGAGATGCGCAAGATCTGCAAGGAGAAGCTGAAGCTGGAGCGCTTTGAGCTGCCCCGGGCTGAGGCCGTGAAGTTCATGGAGGAAAAGGGTGAGCTCTACAAGGTGGAGCTGATCAACGATCTTCCCGAGGAAGCCGCCATCAGCTTCTACAAGCAGGGGGAGTTCACCGACCTCTGCGCCGGACCCCACCTGGACTCCACCGGCCGCATCAAGGGCAACGCCATTAAACTCACCGCCTGCAACGCCGCCTATTGGCGGGGTGACTCCAACCGCCAGACGCTTCAGCGGATCTACGGGATCGCCTTCCCCAAAAAGGACGAACTGGACGAGTACCTCCGCCGCATTGAGGAGGCCAAGAAGCGGGACCACCGGAAGCTGGGCAGGGAGCTGGGCCTCTTCATGCTCCGGGACGAGGGCCCCGGCTTCCCATTCTTCCTGCCCAAGGGCATGGTGCTGAAAAACACCCTTCTGGACTACTGGCGGCAGGTCCACAAGAAGTACGGCTACGTGGAGATCTCCACCCCCATCATGCTCAACCGCCAGTTGTGGGAGCGCTCCGGTCACTGGGACCACTACAAGAACAATATGTACACCACCGTCATCGACGAGGTGGACTTCGCTGTCAAGCCCATGAACTGCCCCGGCGGCATGCTGGTCTACGCCAGCGAGCCCCACTCCTACCGGGACCTGCCTCTGCGGGTGGGGGAGATCGGCCTGGTCCACCGCCACGAGCTGTCCGGCGCCCTCCACGGCCTGTTCCGGGTGCGCTGCTTCAGCCAGGACGACGCCCATGTGTTCATGACCCGGGACCAGATGCAGGACGTGATTCAGGAGACGGTGCGCCTCTTCGATGAGGTCTACTCCACCTTCGGCCTGAGCTACACCATTGAGCTCTCCACCATGCCCGAGGACCACATCGGCACCGTGGAGGAGTGGGAGCGGAACCAGGACATCCTGAAAACCGCCATCACCGGCATGGGCAAGGACTTCGTCATCAACGAGGGCGACGGCGCCTTCTACGGCCCCAAGCTGGATTTCCACCTGGCCGATTCCCTGGGCCGGACCTGGCAGTGCGGCACCATCCAGCTGGACAGCCAGCTGCCCGAGCGGTTCGAGCTGGAGTACACCGGCGAGGACGGAGGGAAACACCGCCCTGTCATGATTCACCGGGTGGTGCTTGGGTCCATCGAGCGGTTTATCGGCGTGATCACCGAGCACTTCGCTGGCGCCTTCCCCGCCTGGCTGGCCCCCGTGCAGGTGAAGGTCCTTACCGTCACCGAGCGGGCGGACGAGTACGCCGCCGGAATTGCCGCGGGGCTGGACGCGGCCGGCTTCCGGGCGGAAACCGACGTGCGCAACGAGAAGATCGGCAAGAAAATCCGGGAGGCCACCCTGGAGAAGATCCCCTATATGCTGGTGGTGGGCGACCGGGACGTCGAGAACGGGACCGTTTCCGTCCGTCACCGCAGCGGCGAGGATCTGGGCGCCATGACCCTGGACCAGTTCCTGGAGCTGCTGGGCAGGGAAGTGGACGCCAAGGAGCGGAAATAAGGAACGTGAGTTTTGAAGAGGCGCGGGCGTTCTGCCCGCGCCTCTTTTCCGCGCTCCGCCGGTAAATCCCTGCTCCGGATGGGGGAGGCGGGGGAAAATTTGCAGGATTTCTGTGACAGTGATGCAAAAGCGGGGGAGAAATGAAGGAATGACAGTGCAAACTTGCAGAAAAGGGCTGGAAACTCAAAAATGTACTTGAAAAATGAAGGGACACGCGTTATAATATTCAACATGAGCAAGACCATGTATCAAAATAGGAAAAGAGGATTTGTGATGAAAAAGATTTTGTCTCTTCTGATGGCCGTCGCGATGATGGTCACCGTACTGGCCGCCTGCGGCGGCGGCAATTCCGGCAGCGGCGACACCGGCAGCAAGGGCGCGGCCGCCGTGGACACCAATACCGTGGCCGTGGGCGCCGTGGTCATCGCCCGGGATGATGTGCCCGAGGCTGACATCTATGACTTTGTTTCCACAATTTTTGAGAACAAGGACGCCATTACCGAGCAGCACGCCAAGGGCGGCGAGCTGGACCTGGACTTTGCCTCCTCTGTCACCTCCGTGCCCTATCACCCCGGCGCGGCCAAGTACTTCGCTGAGAAGGGCAAGGACGTGGCCGCCGTGAAGGACGGCGCCGGCACCGGCGATTCCAAGGCACTGACCTTCGGCACCGGCGGCGAGTCCGGCACCTACTACGGCTTCGGCGGCGTGCTCTCCAGCTACGTCTCCAACAACACCGGCGTCTCCGTCACCGCCGTCACTTCCGGCGGCTCTAAGGCCAACATCGAGGACCTGGCCGCCGGCGACGTGCAGCTGGGCTTCGTCCAGTCTGACGTTATGAGCTACGGCTACAACGGTGAGCGCCTGTTTGACAGCGCGGTAGACAACTTCTCCGTGGTGGCCGCCCTGTATATGGAGCAGGTCCAGATTGTCACCACTAACCCCGATATCAAGTCCGTGGCCGACTTGGCCGGCAAGTCCGTTTCCATCGGTGACCGGGGCTCCGGCGTGTGGTTCAACGCCGTGGATGTGCTGGGAGCTTACGACATTGATCCCGACAGCGGCATCAGTCCCGTGTACCAGGGCTTCAGCGACAGCGCCGAGAGCCTGAAGGACGGCAAAATCGACGCCGCCTTCGTGGTGGCCGGTGCGCCCACCACCGCCATTGTGGACCTGGCCACCTCCAAGCCCGTGTATCTGGTGAGCCTGGACAAGGAGCACACCAACGACCTGCTGGCCGCCTCCCCCTATTACAGCGCCTACACCATTCCCGCCGGGACCTACTGAGAGAGGTCCGTTCAGGGAGCGTTAAAATTCCCGGTCCGGAAGGGATTCCATCCGGCAAGGGCCGCGTTTCGCGGCCCTTGCTGTGTTGAAAGGGCAGAGACGAATTCTCCGCCTTTTCAAAACAGCAGGAGAAATTTCGATTGAGGAGGTTTCACCCTATGAGCGAGAAAGACAAGAACGCCCTGCCGGACGTGGAGACCGGCACGGCGGCGGAGATGGACGAGGTCATGCGCAAGTTTGACCGGGAGTCCGCCACCCGCGTCTGGGAGGGAAAGCCCAAGGCGGTGGTCAGCGTGATCACGGCCCTGTTCTCTCTGTACTGCATCTGGTCCACCCTGTGGAGCACAGCGGATCTGCCCATCCGCCTGTCGGCCTTCCTGGGCCTGATCATCATCATGGGCTATCTGAACTATCCCATCCACAAGGGCCATATGACCCCCAACACCATGCCCTGGTACGATGTCGTGCTGATGGTTCTGGGCGCCGGCTCCTTTTTCTACTACTGCCTGAATTACAAGGGGCTGGTGATGGTCATCACCAGCGCCGCCAAGATCGACCCCTGGGGTGAGAACGCCGTGGACGGGGCGTGGCTGTATATCAGCCTGGGCATTGTGGGCATTTTGTGCCTGGCGGAGCTGTGCCGTCGGTGCGTGGGCCTGCCGATCCTCTTCGTGGTGGGGGCCCTGATGATCTACACCTTCGCCAGCGGCCAGAGTCTGGCCCGGGTGATCTACACCCTGTTTTATGGGACCTCCGGCGTCATGGCCACACCCGTCCAGGTGTGCGCCAAGTTCATCGCCGTGTTCATCATTTTCGGCTCCTTCCTGGAGCGCACCGGCATCTCCGGTTTCTTTATCGACCTCGCCAACTGCGCGGCGGGATCCTCCTCCGGGGGGCCTGCCAAGGTGGCGGTGATCTCCTCCGCCCTGTGCGGCATGGTCTCCGGCTCCTCCGTGGGCAACACCGTGACCACCGGCTCCGTCACCATTCCCATGATGAAGAAAACGGGCTACAAGGGCGAGTTTGCTGCCGCGGTGGAGGCCGCCGCATCTACCGGCGGTCAGATCATGCCGCCCATTATGGGCGCCGCGGCGTTTTTGATGGCAGAGTATATGGACACCACCTATGCCACCGTGGCGCTGAAAGCCATTCTGCCCGCCCTGCTGTACTTCACCGGAATCTTCCTCTCCGTCCATCTGGAGGCCAAGCGCCTGGGGCTCCAGGGTATTTCCCGGGACCAGCTGCCAAAGTTCCGGCTGCTGATCCGCAGCATCTACCTGCTTCTTCCTCTGGTGGTGCTGGTGTGGCTGGTGTCCACCGGCGTCCGGACCCTCCAGTTCTCCGCGGCCATCGCCATCGTGCTGACCATTCTGGTGAGCCTGCCCCACATCTTCCGGGACAGCCGCGCCCAGCACGGCGAAGGCTTCGCCGTCCACGTGGTGAAGGAGACCGCCACAATGATTGCCTCCTCCCTGGAGGCCGGCGGCCGGGGCTGCATCACCGTGGCGGTGGCCTGCTCCATGGCCGGCATGGTGGCCGGCTGCATCACTGTGACGGGTCTGGCGTCCAAGCTGGTCAGCGCGGTGGTGAACATCAGCCGCATGATTCCCAATGAGGCCCTGGCGTTGTTCATCGCTCTGTTTTTGACTATGCTGTGCTGCATCGTGCTGGGCATGGGCGTGCCCACCACAGCCAACTACTGCATCATGGCCTCCACCTGCGCCCCTATTTTGATTACCCTGGGCATCGGCAAGATCCCTGCCCACTTCTTTGTGTTCTACTTCGGCATCGTGGCGGACATTACGCCCCCCGTTGCCCTGGCGGCCTACGCCGGCAGCGCTATTGCCAAGTCCAACCCCATGAAGACCGGCGTCAACGCCACAAAGCTGGCCATTGCCGCCTTCATCGTGCCCTATATCTTCGCCTTCAACCCCGCCATGCTGCTGGTGGACACCGGGCCGTTGGATGTGGTGGTCATCGTGGTCACCTCCCTGATCGGTCTGTTCGGCGTGGCGGCGGCCCTGAACGGCACGCTGTTTTGCAGGATCAGTCCCCTGTTCCGCGTGCTGATGGCAGCGGGCGGCCTGAGCATGATGTTCCCCGGGTTTGCCAGCGACATCATCGGCCTGGTTCTGGTGCTGGGCGTTGTGGCCCTGCAGAAGCTGGGTGCCCAGAAGGCCGCGGCCTGACAGGCCGGACGGCCGGAATCCAAACACGAGAAGCGCCGCCTGTTACAGGCGGCGCTTCTTTCATTCGGGATCGCACAGCAGCCCGCCGGAGAGATAGAAGTTTTTGAAAATCTCTGGAGGGATCTCCTTGTCGCAGAGAAAGGAGACAATCTGCTCCACCAGCACCTTGTCCGCCGTAATGGCGGGAAAGGCGGCCCAGATCTTGGGGTCTCCGATATGACTGATAATTCCATATTTCTCGCTGACTTGGTCGAAGATGATCTCGTAGAGGTCCGGCGCGGCCTCCTGCTCCCACAGATACCGGGCAAGGGCACAGATAAAGCTGTCCAGAGTGGGCTTTTCCACCAGCTCCCGGTGATAATACTCCTTCAAGAGCGGCCGGCTCTTCGGATTGGCCCAGATGTCGTCCACCGCCCGGGCCATGGAGCGGTAAATGGTTTGCGGATTGTGCTTGTCTCCGACGCCGACCAGCTGTTCGCACAGCTGGTCCATATTGACCGGCATGGGCTGCGCTTGAACGGCCTTCATGATTGCGTGGTTGAGCAGACCGTAGCCATCCCAGCTTGCGTGGTTTGCAAGTTCCGACAGAATCCGTGAGAGATTTTTCATCCCTGTCATCCTTTCTCTATCTTTGGATGTATACAGAATATGACAAATTTCCCCAGTTTTCCGCACTTGTGACGATATATGACAGTGTTTGACAAAAATTGACACAGCCGCGGGCCTGCCGGTCGGGAAGTGGACGGAGGAGACACGGGCCCGCCGCGGCTGGCGGGCGGACGGGGGCAAAAAATCCCCCATTCCCGGGCCGGAGCCCGAAAATGGGGGAAGCGAGGGGGATCAGAGCTCCACTGTCTGGATGGATTCCTTCTTGATGCCATGCTTTTCGGCATAGCCGGTGAGGATCAGGGTCAGGGCGCCGTCGCCGGTGACGTTGCAGGCGGTGCCGAAGCTGTCCTGGAGGGCGAAGATGGCCAGCATCAGGGCGGTGCCGTCGCCGGTGAACTCCAGGACGCCGGTGATCAGGCCCAGAGAGGCCATGACCGTGCCGCCGGGGACGCCGGGGGCGCCGATGGCGAAGATGCCCAGCAACAGGATAAAGAGGATCATGCGGCCCACGCTGGGCAGCTCCCCATAGAGCACCTTGGAGACGATCATGATGAAGAAGGTCTCGGTGAGGGCGGAGCCGCACAGGTGGATATTGGCGAACAGAGGCACGCCGAACTCCACCATGTCGGAGCGGAGGACGGAGCTCTTCCGGGCGCAGTCCAGGGCCACCGCCAGTGTGGCGGCGGAGGACATGGTGCCCACGGCGGTGAGGTAGGCGGGGCCGTAGTGCTTCACAACCTCAATGGCGCTGCGGCCGGAGTAGACGCCGGCGAAGCCGTACAGAACAGCCATCCAGATGTAGTGGCCGGCCATGACGATGACGATGGCCAGCAGGAAAGCGGGGAACTGCTTGGTGATGGTGCCGTCATAGCTCAGGCCGCAGAAGGTTAAAGCGATGAAGAAGGGCAGGACGGGAATGACTACCTTCTTCACAACGCTGAGGACGATGTTCTGGAATTCCTGGAGCACCGCAGTGATGGTCCTGGCCTTGGTCCACACGGCGGCCAGGCCGATGAGGACGGAGAATACCAGGGCGCTCATGACGGGCATGATCTGAGGAATGTCCAGCTGGAAGGCCACGCCGGGCAGCTCCTTCAGACCCTCCATGCTGGAGGCGATGGGCAGGAAGGGCACCAGCACGTAGCCCGCGATCATGGACATCAGCGTGGCCAGCACGGTGCTGATGTAGGCGACGGCGACTGCCACCATCAGCATCCGGGTGGCGTTGGATCCCATCTTGGTGATGGAGGGGGCGATGAAGCCGATGACGATCAGGGGCACGCAGAACATGATGAGCTGGTTCAGCACGTATTTCAGAGTGACGACGATGGTCATGACGCTCTCCGGCAGGAACAGGCCGAAGACGATGCCCACCACAATGCCGATCAGCAGCTTCAGGGGCAGGCTCATTCCCTTTTTCTCAGTAGCCATAGAAATCCTCTCTTTCTGTGTCAAACACACACAACGCAAATTTTGCTCAGCGGTTCTCTGTTCCAGCATACGCGCGGCGGAGCCCGCGCATACGCGGAGCGGGGGAGACTTTACGCCGTGGGAGGCTGCCCGGTCATGATGCGGATGATCTCACGGTCTGTCTCCCGCATTCCCAGGCGGCCCAGGCGGCCGATGTTGGCGATGGTGTTCTCCACGCCCTTGGAGACGATGCCCTCGCCGCCGTAGAACTGCTGCTGGCTGCTGTACATATGGTAGCCCAGAAGGCCCGCGTCCACCGCGGCGGCGATCTTGGCCGCGCAGGAGGGCTTTGCCCCGTCGCAGATCATGCCGGAGATGGTGGCCAGGGCGTTGACCAGGGTGTGGGCCACGGTCTCGAAGTCTCCCCCCTGGAGCCAGGCGATGGCGGCGCCGGCGCCGCACCCGGCGCTGACAGCTCCGCAGTATGCACTGAGGCGGCCAATGCCGGTCTTCATATGGATGGTCAGCAGGTCGCTGAGGGCGACGGCCCGGAGCATGGTCTCCTGGCTTACGTTCAGCTCCTTGGCGTACTCAATGACAGGCACCGAGGCGGTGATGCCCTGGTTGCCGCTGCCGGAGACGATGATGACCGGCATCTCACAGCCGCTCATGCGGGCGTCGGACCCGGCGGCGGCCATGGCCCGGGCACGGGTCTTGATGTCGTCCCCGTAGTGCTGCCGCAGGACCTTGCCGATGTTGGCGCCCCACTCATGGGTCATGCCCTCCTGGGCGATGGCGTAGTTGTAGTCGATCTGCCGCTGGACAATCTCCCGCACATCCTCGATGTCGCAGGTGTTGACAAAGTCCACGATAGCCTCTACGGACATGCAGCTGCGGTCCGTCAGGCCGCTGGCGCTGTCGGAGACCACGTTGCCGCTCTCCAGCAGAGTCTCGCCGTTTTTCTCGATCAGGATGATATTGGTGTGATAGTCCGCGATGCGCAGGCGGACGGTGTCCGCCCCCGCGGTGAGGGTGACAATGATGTCAAAGACCACGTCCCCCGGGGCGGGGGCCACCCGGACCTCATGACTGTCCAGATAGGCCTTGATCTCCGCCTTCTGCTCCTCTGTCACCTGAGAGATGACCTCCAGGATTTTCCCGGCGTCCCCGGCCACGGCGCCGGCGGCGGCGGAGGCCTCGATGCCCTTAAGACCTCCGGTGTTGGGCACCACCACGCTCTTCACATTCTTAATGATATTCCCGCTGGCCTCCACCAGGATCTCATCCGGCAGACAGCCCAGGACTTCCCGGGCCTTGGCGGCCCCGTAGGCGATGGCGATGGGCTCCGTACAGCCCATGGCGGGCACCAGTTCCTCCCGCAGGATCTGTACGAAATGGTGATAGCGCTGGTCCGTTTTGTCCATAGTGTACCTCCTTTTCAATAATTGCGTCTCCTGAAGGGAGACATCTCCATGGTAGCATTTGGGAGAGGGGCTTGTCAAGGAATTGGGGATGAGAAATTACGGGAAATGGGAGGAGACGGGGCAATGCTCAATTTTGTGTTTTGGGTCCCGGAGCGGTTCCCGGCATTTTCGGGAACTGCTCTAATTGGGCGGCAGGGGCTGCACGAAGCAGGTAATGCGGACGGGGGAGTGGGGGTAGCGGCGGGTGAAGGAGCGCACCAGGCGGGCGCAGACAGTCCGGCTGGCATTGTAGTCCGCCTGGGGCAGCAGCAGGATGAACTGGGCCGCGCCGCAGCGGGCGGCGGCGTCCCCCCGCCGCAGGCCCTCCCGGAGGATTTCCTCCAGGTGGTCCATGGCCCGGTCCAGACTGCGGCGGGCCAGGGAATCGTCCCCGGCGGCGGTGAGAAGGGCGATGTGGACCGGCCGACCGCTGCGGCCCGCCATCCGGGCGGTGCTGTGGCAGATGGTGCGGAAGGCGTCGAAGCCGCACAGCAGGGAGCCGGACCGGGGGGACTCCAGCAGGGTCTCCAGCAGCGTGGCAGGGGAGACGGCCCTGGGGTCTTGATCTCCCAGGGCCTCCCGGTACAGGTCCCGCAGGGCCTGGGAGGGCAGGACCCCCAGCCGGGAGAGCAGGTGGTCGTGGAGGGCGCCGTAGGCCTGGGTGGCCTCCTGACAGCGGCCCAGACGGAGCAGGGCCTCCATGCGGAGGCGGCACAGGTCCTCCCGGCAGGGCTCCAGGGCGCAGGCGGTGACGCTCAGGTCCGCGATCTCCTGCCAGCGGTCCGCCTCCGCCAGGGCGGGGAGGACGGCCAGAAGCGTCTCCAGGTACTGCCGCCGCAGGGCCTCTGACCGGGCGTCCGACCAGGGGTGGCCGGCCAGAGACGGGAGAAAGTCCCCCCGGTACAGGGTCAGGGCCTCCAGCCGGGATTCCAGGCCCTCCGCCTCCAGCAGGCGGGCAAAGTCCTCCGCGTCCAGAACCAGGGGAACCTCCGGGTTCCACTGACAGCCGCCCTCCCGGCTGAGGATCAGGGCCTTTCCGCACCCCCGCTCCAGCTGGTCCAGGGCGGAGCGGGCCCGGTGGAGGACAGCCTTCAGGGCGTTGAGGGAGCCGCCCTCCCGCCCGGCCCAGAGCAGGTCCGTCAGCTCCCCGTAGGACACGGGACGGGCCCGCTCCCAGATCAGGAAGGCCAGCAGCAGGAAGAGCTTGCGGGAGCGGCCGCCAGTGAGCACCGCCTCTCCCCGACGGATGGAAAAGCCCCCAAGGGTCTGCACGCACAGGGCGGGCGTGTCCATGGAGATGCCCCCTTTCGATTTGTTCAGATCAAATACAGACAAGGAAATGCGGGAAGAGGCCTCCGGTGTTCTCCGGATATGAGAGACGGTCTGCTTTTCTGCATCAGATTAACACATTTTCCTCCGATGCGCAACTAGTTAGTTATATAAAAAATCAAAAAATGAAAAAAAGTCTTGAAAAAATACTTCCGTTTTCCAAAGGCATATGCTATACTGTCCCTAGTTTGGAAGCGCGGGCCGCGTGTGAGCCGGCTCCAAGTCATGTATTTGGGCAAAAATGAGGTATCAATTATGAAGATTTTCAGAAGGATGATCCCGCTGATGCTCTCAGCGGTTCTGCTGGCGGGCAGCGCCTCCGCTCTTGGCGCGGGAAAAACCGTCAGCGGTGCGCGGCCGGCGGAGGCCGCGCTGCCGGATACCGCGGTGCCCCTGGCGGGAGCATCGGATACGCTGCTGCTGCCGGTGGCCTCCGGCACCTCCGTGAAGAAAAACTCCAGGGCTGTGATCGACTACTCCAATACAAAGGACGGCTACGTGATGGTCCAGTTCACCGCGTCCACGTCCAAGAAGCTGAAGGTGCAGGTCTCCGGCCCCACCCGGGATAAGCCCTACTACGATCTGCGGCCGGGGGAGTGGACCACCTTCCCGCTGTCCGATGGCGACGGCAATTACAAGGTGACAGTGTTTGAGAACACCAGCGGCAACAAGTACGCCGAGGTGGTGTCGGTGAGCTTCAAGGTGACGCTGAGCGATGAGTTTGCCCCTTACCTGCGGCCCAACCAGTATGTGGATTACGAGGACGCCGCGAATACCCTGGCCAAGGCCAAGGAGCTGGCGGGCAGCGAGACCGATCCCCTGAAGCTGGTGGAGAATGTCTACTCCTTCGTGGTGAACAATGTGACCTATGACCGCCAGCTGGCGGCCACGGTCCAGAGCGGATACCTGCCGGTGCTGGACAGCGTGCTGGCGGCCAAGAAGGGCATCTGCTTTGACTATGCCAGCCTGACGGCGGGGATGCTCCGCAGTCTGGGGGTGCCCTGCAAGCTGGTGGTGGGCTATGCCGGCGCCAGCAAGCCGGCCTACCACGCCTGGATTAGCGTATGGACCGAGAAGACCGGCTGGATTGACAACGCCATCTACTTCGACAGCACCGGCTGGCACAGGATGGATCCCACTTTTGCCTCCTCCGGCAAGAGCAGCAGCTCGATTTTGAAGTTCATCGGCGACGGCAGCCACTATAAAGAGACCAGCCTTTACTGAGTGTATATTATTCAGGGAATATTACCCTTTACGGATTCCGGAATTTCCTGTACAATAGGAGCATAGTTTTTCATGCGCGTCAGCGCGGATTGGAGCGTTTCATGAAGAAGAACGGCATTTCCCACGGGGAACTGTCCACGCTGTGCCTGGAGCTGTCCATGCTGCTCCACGCCGGCGTGGGAACAGGGGACGCCCTGTCCCTCCTGGCGGAGGAGAGCGACCCGGAGTACAAGGCCATGCTGATGGATATGGCGAAGGAGGTGGACGGCGGCGCCGCCCTCTCCGATGCCATGCGGAGGGCGGAGGGCTTTCCCGTCTATGTCTGCGGCCTAGTGGAGGTGGGCGAGCGGGCCGGAAGGACCGAGGAGGCCCTGGCGGCGTTGTCCCGGTACTATGAGAGCCGCGCCCGCCTGGACCGCCGGGTCCGCAGCGCCCTGCTGTATCCAGCGGTGATGCTGCTTTTGATGCTGGTGGTCATCGCGGTGCTGCTGGTGAAGGTCCTGCCCATCTTTGACGATGTGTACGCCTCCCTTGGCGGGCGGCTCACCGGCGTGGCCGGGAGCCTTCTCACACTGGGCCGCTGGCTGGACGGCGCCATGCCGGTGCTGTGGGTTCTGCTGGTCCTGGCGGCGGTGTTTCTGGCGGTCTTTGCCGCCGTGCCCTCCTTCCGGGAGAAGCTGACCGTCTCCTGGCGCAGGAGCCATGGAGACAAGGGCGTGGCCCGGAAGATGAACGACGCCCGTCTGGCCCAGGCCCTGGCCATGGGCATGGCCAGCGGCATGCCCATTGAGGAGGCAGTGGAACTGGCCGCCGGACTGATGGAGGAGACCCCCGCCGCCAGAGAGCGGTGCTTGGACTGCCGTGCCCGCCTGGAGGGCGGCGAGCGGTCCAGCGCGGCCATGAAGCAGAGCGGCCTGCTGCCGGTTGGGGCCTGCCGCCTGCTGGAGATGGGCCAGCGGGGCGGCGCGGGAGACGCCGCCATGGAGAAGATCGCCGCTGACCTCTCCGAGGAGAGCGAGGCCGCCCTGGAGGAAAAGGTGAGCCGGGTGGAGCCGGCGCTGGTGCTGGTGTGCTCCATCCTGGTGGGGCTGATTTTGCTGTCGGTGATGCTGCCGCTGATGCACATCATGTCTGCCATCGGGTGAGCCCATGAGAAGGAAAAAGAATCCCTGGCTGGGGATGCTGCGGGGGCTGCTGCTGCCCGCCATTGCCGCAGCAGCGCTGGTGATGTTCGCCGCCGCCCTGGACGGCCTGTCCTCCGGCCGCGACGCCGAGGATCTCCGGCAGCTGGAGGAGGCCCTGCGCCGCAGCTGCGCGGCCTGCTATGCCGCCGAGGGGGTCTATCCCCCCAATCTGGAGTATTTGGAGGACCACTACGGCATCCGAGTGGATGAGGAGCGGTACGCGGTGTTTTACAGCGCCTTTGCTGACAACCTCATGCCCGAGATCACCGTGGTGGTGCGTGAGTCATGAGAGAAAAGCAGGTAAAACATCATATCGACGGACTGGTGGCCCTGCTGCTGTTCGGGGTCTTCGCGGCGTGCGTGCTGGTGGTTTTGCTTACCGGGGCGGACGCCTACCGCCGTCTGACGGAGCGGGACCAGGCGGCCTATGAGCGCCGCACCGGCGTGCAGTACATCGCCACCCGAGTCCGTCAGGCGGACCACGCCGGCGGCGTTGCCGTGGAGGACTTCGGCGGCACAGACGCCTTGATTCTGGGGGCGGATGAGACCTACGCCGCCCGGGTCTACTGCTATGACGGGTGGCTCATGGAGCTCTACTGCCTGGCGGAGGAGCCCATGGAGCCCCAGGACGGGCAGAAGATCATGGAGGCGAGGGCGCTGGAGCTGTCCCTGGAGGACGGGCTGCTGGAGGCCTCCCTCACCGCCGCCGACGGCACGGAGGACACCCTGCGGCTGTCCCTCCGGAGCGGAGAGGAGGCGGTTTCATGAGGAGCAAGGCGCCGTTGATTCTGATGGAGCAGATGGTGATGCTGCTGGTATTTGCCCTGGCGGCGGCCCTGTGTTTGCAGGCCTTCGTGAAGTCCGACAGTCTCTCCTCCAGAAGCGAGGCCCGGGACCGGGCGGCGGTGCTGTGCCAGAACGCCGCAGAAACCGTCCGGCACTACGGCGGCGACGCCCAAAACGCCCTCTCCAGGGCCGCGGAGGACCTGGGCGCGGCGTACAGTGAGGAATTTGTCACCTTCTCTCTGGACTACGATGAGAACTGGACTCCCATTCCCGCCGGGGACTGCGGTATGGAGCGGCCCGCGCCGTATTACCGGCTGTCCGTTTCCGCCAATCCTCCGGACCCCGCCGATCCGCTGACCGTGCCCTCCCGGGCGGACACCGACCTGTCGGACCCGGAGTTTCCGGGCCTCCAGCGGGCGGTGGTCTGCGTGATCACCGGCAATGGAAATGCGGACCAGATGCTGGACACCCTGTTTTCCATCAACATCGCGTGGCAGGAGGTGAGCGGCCGTGACTGAAAAGAGACGGGAGATCTTCTCACCCCCGGCGGTGGGCGGCATCTCGCTGCTGGTGGCCTTCGCTGTGCTGTGCCTGACGGTATTCGCATTGCTGAGCCTCACCACGGTCCAGGCCGACGCCCGCCTTGCGGAGGCCTCCGCCCGGGCGGTGGAGGAGTATTACGCCGCCGACTGCGCCGCCCAGGAGATTCTGGCCCGGCTGAGAAACGGCGAGACGCCGGCGGAGGCGGAGAGCCACAGCTATGATTCCTGGCACCGCGGGACGCGCTATACATACGCCGTTCCCATCTCCGACAGTCAGGAGCTCCAGGTGGAGGTCCTTCTGGACGGAGAGGACTGCGAGATCCTGCGCTGGCAGGCCCAGTACACCGGAGAGTGGGAGACCGTGGAGGGTCTGGACCTCTGGGACGGGACGCTGTTTGAATAATTCACGACATGGAGGTCCGGAACATTGGAACTGTTGGACTATCTGAAATACGCGGTGGAGGCGGAGGCCTCCGACCTGTTCATCGTGGCCGGGGGCCCGGTGTGTGTCAAGCTGGATAAGCGCATGACCCCCGTCAACAGTGAACGGGTATTTCCCCAGGAGACGGAGCGGCTGATCATGGGCCTCTACGAGCTGGCCAATCGCCCGCCGGAGCGGTATCTCAGCCGGGGGGACGACGACTTCTCCTTTTCCGTGGGAGGGCTGGCCCGGTTTCGGGTCAACACATACCGCCAGAGGGGCTCTCTGGCCGCCGTGGTGCGGGTTGTGGCCTTTGACATCCCCGACTGGGAGAAGCTGTCCATTCCGCCCCAAGTGATGGATCTGGCGGAGGAGACCCACGGCATGATCCTGGTCACCGGCACGGCCGGCAGCGGCAAGTCCACCACCCAGGCCTGCGTCATCGACCGGATCAACCACACCCGGGAGACCCACATCATCACCCTGGAGGACCCCATCGAGTACCTTCACCGGGACGTCAAGAGCATCGTCAGCCAGCGGGAGATCGCCATCGATACGGAGGACTACCTCTCCGCCCTGCGGGCCTGCCTGCGGCAGGCGCCGGACGTGATCCTCCTGGGGGAAATGCGGGACCAGGAGACCATCCACACCGCCATGACGGCGGCGGAGACCGGACACCTGCTTATCGCCACCCTCCACACCAAGGGGGCGGTGAACACTATCGGGCGGATTGTGGACACCTTCCCGGCGGCCCAGCAGGACCAGATCCGCACCCAGCTGAGTATGGTGCTGCGGACGGTGGTGTCCCAGCAGTTGCTGCCGGGGGTGGACGGCGAGCTGGTGCCGGCCTTTGAGATTATGCACACCAACAATGCCATCCGCAGCCTCATCCGGGAGGGGAAGGTCCACCAGATCGACAACGCCATCGCCGCCGGAGGCCGGGACGAGGGCATGATCTCCATGGACCAGTCCATTCTGAACCTGTACAAGGCGGGGAAGATTACTCGGGAGGCGGCCCTGAACTATGCGGACCACCCGGAGCAGATGAGCCGCCGTTTGGGCTGAGGCGGGAGAGCCGGAAAAAGAGACAGAGCGGGGAGACCGAGACGGTCCCCCCGCTTTTTGCGTGATTGATTGAGCCTCATTTCAGGACAACCTGCCTCTTGAAAAATCAGGATTTCTCTGATATAATATACTAGTTATAGTATATGAAAATCCGACGAGGTGAAACTGTGTACCTGAAAGCATTGGAAATCCATTTCACCCCTTTGCAAGCGACAAAACCCCCAGTGTTTTCAATGGGATCACATCATAATGGAGCAATCGGAATTTTGTGAATTACACCACTTTTACACCACTTGAAAAGACTCTGACATAGCCTGATTTTGTACTTAAAACCAACCATTTGGATGAATAGTTGAACTCGATTATACCCCATGCCCAAGCAGCCAAGGTTTGACTTGTGGGCATGGGGTACTTACTATTTTAAGATAGGAGCATCAAATATGAGAGAAGGCATTTTAATTCCCGATATACAAAGCGGCCGCGCCGATATCCGTTTCAACAGCGATGACTGCTATGGTGGTCTTCATTGCGGTACCACAATGGATATTTGGCAGAACGAGCAATGGGTACCCACCCGCATTGAGATGGACAGCCGCGGCTGGTTTCTGGTCGGCGTTCAGATCGAGGCACTGTGGGGACAGAGGGTGCGCATCCGCTGGTGATCAGACGGCAGCACCCTCCAAGGCTGGCTGCAAAGCCGTCAATTTTGCCGAGGCCATTCCAGTATCATAGAGCCAAGGTGTTACTTCATCATCCGTCAGCAG
>CAJTZI010000020.1 GCA_910584075.1 uncultured Oscillibacter sp. | reverse complement strand
GCTGGAGCAGAACGCCGTCCTTGAACTCCACCAGCAGCCGGGAGATCACCTGACCGAACAGAATCCCCGCCGTTGGCACCAGGGCGAGATAGCACAACTCCCGCCGGTGAAGGCAAAACCGCCGCTTTTGGAGCTGTCGCCGGAGGATATACAGCATAGCGGCGAACAGGGCCGCATGAGATAGCAGAAAGAGCATGACCAGAATGGCGGCCCGGAGAAAAACCGCCTCCAGCGGTTCCGTGGGAAGCGGCAGCAGCCGCTCCAGAATGAAATACAGACTCTCCGCCATCAGCCCACCGGAGATCCTGGCGTTGAAGTAGAGCAGTGTCAGGAGAAACATCAGGGCTCTCTCCATACCGATCCGCCGGGAAACTGCCAACAGCGCCGCCGTCAAAATCAACCCGAAGGCTCCCTGGGGAAGCGCCGCCCGATTGCAGGCCAGTTCAAAAAGGAGATAGACGGAGAAGACGAGGAGCAGATTTCGCGGCCTTTTTCCCCGGGGGATAAACGGGCGAAAAAAGGCGGTGAGCAGGCCGGCATACAGCAGCGCCGCGCCGATTGAAAACACCCGGTTGAATATCCGAAATCCCGTCTCGCTCATAGGGCGGCTCCTTTTTTCAGGAAGTGGAGATGCGCTTTCACAAAATCCTGATATTTATACTTGGAGATCATCAGCGTTTCCCCGCCGGATACCGTCAGCTCCTTTTTGCTGTACCCGTCCACATAGGCGAGATTGACCAGATAGCCCTTGTGGATACGGCAGAACTGCTCCCCCAGCTCAGCCTCCAAATCCCGGATCTTCCCATAGCAGGAAAACTCCCCCTCCTTCAAATGCAGCACAACCTTGTGATTACTGCTCTCGATGTAGCGGATGCTGTCCAGCGGCACAGTCCGGCTGGCGCCCGCCCATTGGAGCGTAACCGCGCGGCCTCTTTGGGGATTTTCCCGGAGAGCCCGGATCCGCTCCACCGCCCGGGCAAAGACCCGGGCAAATTTCTCCTTGTTTACCGGCTTCAGCAGGTACTGGAACGCCCCTACGTCAAAGGCGTCGAACACATACCGCTCATAGCCGGTCACAAAGATAATGACTGGCCGGACATCGGAATATCTCTCCCGGATCCTGGCGGCCAGGGCCATTCCATCCATACCGGCGGCGTCCAGTTCAACATCCAAAAGGAGCAGATCGATCTCCCTGCCGTCCGCAAGGCAGCTGCCGGCGGAGGCATACTCCACAATCTCGCAGGAAAAGGGCTGCGCCTGGATCAGCGCCGCCAGATCGGCGCGGATCTGGGGCTCGTCATCGCAAATTGCCGTTCTGATCATACCAGTATTCCCCTATATGTCTACTCGGTAAAATGGCCTGCAAAATAAGGCCGCCTGACGTGACTGGACTGTTTGACGGCGCAACCGGACCGCGCCGTCTGCCTCTCTATATTACATCACAAAAAAATCCCCGGCAAGTACCGCTGCCTGCCGGAGCCGCTTCCCGCTCGTCTGCCGCCGCCACACAGGAGTCCCGCACGGATGCGGCTCAGGTCCTGATCAATCCGGCAAGAAGATATGCCGCGCTAAAGTGTCCACGCACCGGCTCAGCGCTTTTCCGATGTGAATATGAAAAAGCAGACACAGCGCCGGAGAAAAACAGGCGGCCGCCTGCGTTTTCCGCCCGAAGCGCAAAGAATAACCAGGGATTTCCAAAAAGTTTCCACAGACGCTTCCTCCGTCTGCTCTGTGGAGGGCACGTTACATTGGCAAAGTAGACAAAACAGTCGAAATAAATAAAATATTTTTTCGCATTATTGACAACCTCCATCACCTGTGCTATCCTGATATTGTAAATAGGCAGGCTAGGTCTTCTCTTCCATATGCTGCGATATGCGATGTGTCAAAAACGCTGCGGGAACCGTTCCCGGCGTTTTAACTTTATTCATTAGGAGGTGAAAAGAGGGAGAACCGCCTGACCCGGCGAATCTGTTTCGGCACATTTTGAAGGAGGAAAGGAACATGAAACACTATTCCAGCACTGCCCCCAAACGTGCCCTGGCTCTGCTCCTGACCATCGGAGTCCTGGTATCTCTGTTGGTCCTGCCCGCGTCCGCCGTCACAGGAGACAGCTACGCGGACAGAAGCCGCCCTGTTGAGGGCGACAACATCACCATCAGCGACTATGTTCTGGAGCTCAACTCCGTTCAGGACCTCACCGCCACCTTAACCGTCCCCAGCTCCACCGTGAAGGGCGACGCGCAGGAGTGGGCATCCAGCCTGGTCTGGTCCCTGACCCGTACCAAGGACATGTTTGTCCAGGACCCCAAAATCTATCCCCATGTCTACACCGGTGACAGGCTGGAGAACTGGCAGATTTGGGACAGTGCGAACGAGAAGTACGGCGACGGCATTGAAAACAGCCCATGGTTCTACTTTGTGGACAGCGCCGGCGCCAAAAAGGCCACCACCGCTGAGGCCGTCTCTGTCGCCGCCGACGGCTCCAATACCGTAGTCACCCTAAAGTTCTCCACCAACCCCTTCTTCGGCAAGGTGGGCTTTACCGACTACGGCGGCCCCGGAATCCGCAACGTATTTAACAGCTTCAACGGCCCCTACCTGCTCACCGCTTCCGCCGGAAACAAGGCAGTGGGCTCCTGTGAGCTGGAAGTCCAGGTATACCGCAGCTATCACCGCTACAACGAGGTCCTCAATGAGCTCAACGCCCTGAAAGCCGCGGCCGCGGCCCGCTCCGGCCGGTATGTGGAGATCATTGAGTACGGCAAGTCTGAGGGCGGCTTCCCCATGTACGCCGTGGTCCTCTCCGACAGCAAGTCCTCCGTGGACGCCTTCCGGACACTCAACAAAACCGTTACCACCAATCCCCAGGGTGTGATTAATCGGATTCAGAACGGCTCTCTGAAGAATTACCGCATTCCCTTCATGATCAACAACCAGCACTCCGACGAGTATCCCAATATGGACGCCGAGCTCAACCTGCTGTGGGAGCTGGTAACGGAGGACACCCTTACATACCGCAAGCTCACCGGGCTGAAAGACGGCACCGATGTGCCCAAGTACTGGTCCGATCAGCTGGATCAGTTCGACATCACCGGCTGCGGCGCGCCCCATCTGGACATCAAGCCCAACGGCGAGCAGTCCGACAATGACGGCGAGCTTGGTTCCGAGGAGATCTACGCCATCAGTGACGACATCTCCTACAATGTGGAGGATCTGCTGGACAGCCTGATTCTGGTGGTCTCCCTTGCAGAAAACCCCGACGGCCGCACCTACGGCTCCCGCCGGAACTACAACGGCATCGACCACAACCGCGACTCCACTTTCCAGACACAGGCTGAGACCCGGGCCATCACACAGCTGATCAACAACTGGAATCCGGTGGCTTTTGTGGAGCTGCACGGCTACATGACCGACTTCCTGATCGAGCCCTGCACCCCGCCTCACGAGCCCAACCTGGAATACGACATTCTGATCCCCCACTTCTTTGAGGGCGCCGAGGCCTATGGCAACGCCGCCCTGGGCACCATCGCCGGAGAGGGCTATGACTACAAGTTCTCCCAGTATTACGTGCCTCTGCGCGACAACTTTGACCGCGAGGAAGGCGTGTGGGATACGTGGGACGACCTGAGCACCAACTACACCCCCAGCTACGCGATGCTCAACTGCAACGCCGCCGGCTACACCATTGAGACTCCCCGCGCCAACGAGGCCTCCACCCGTCTGTTCGAGTGCGGATTCTACGGTATTTTCCAGTACTACATGGAGCACAAGGAGGAGGTCTACCTGCGCCAGATGGAGTTCTTCCTGCGCGGTCTGAACAACACCGACGCCTCCAAGGAGATCGCTCCCTGGTATGTGGACTATCACGACAAGCAGATCCCCGTCACCGATATGCGTCCCCTCTTTGAGGACAACGGCAAGTTCTTCTGCGAGTACTGGGTCATCCCCGTGGATGCAGACAGTCAGCGCAGCGTGGGCGCTGCCTATGATATGGCTGAGTTCCTCATCCGCAACGACATCAAGGTCAGCAAGCTCACCGCCGACACCACCGTGAACGACACCACCTATAAGGCCGGCTCCTTCGTGGTGGATATGCACCAGGCCAAACGCAACTACGCCAACTGCGTGTTGTACAGCGGTGTGGACGCCTCTTATTCCGGCTTCATCTCCCTCTACTCCGATGCCGTGACCAACTACCCTGAGCAGTGGGGCTTTACCGCCATTCCCGTGGCCGTGGAAGGCGCCTTCTCCGGCAAGCTGAAGGCCGTCACCTCCGTGACCCGCGCCTCCACTTTCACCGGTGAGACCGGCGGCTATGTTATCATCTCCAATGACAGCATCCACTCTGTCAACGCAGTCAACACCCTGCTAGGCTCCCGCAAAACTGTGGGCATGGTCGTATCCGGCGATTATAAGGGTGACTTCGTGGTCAGCTACGCCGATTTCCAGTCTGTGAAGAATAAGTTCACCCTCAGCGGCACCGGCGTGAGCACCGCGCCTGACGCCCGGCGCCTGCTGCGTGAGCCCACCATCTATCTGGTCGGCCTGCTGGATGAGTTCCAGGACGCGAAGATCTCCAGCGGCTATTATGCCAACTGGTTCTCCGACGGCTACGGCTCCACTCGCTACGACATCATGCACAACAGTGAGACTGCCAACGTCAACCGTCTGGCCCTCACTGAGCAGATGAACTTCAAGGTCACCAATGACCCTGCCAAGGCGGACATCATTGTGGGCAATGTGGCGCCCACCGCCAATCCCCGCACCGAGGCCGCTGTCCTGGCCGCCGTAAAGGCCGGAACGCCCTATCTGGCGATCGGCTGGGGCCCCATGAACTATATCAAGGAAAACCTGCTCTCTGATGCGGGCTTCGAACCCAACCGTCCCGACGGCGATATGCTCCACCGCATCACCTATCCCACCGACAGCCTGCTAACCGCAAACCATGTGGCTGACGGCGACGACATCATCTACGCCGTGGACGGCGTGTACATTGATGGCAAGATTCTCGAGAATCCCAACACGTCCATCCTGATCCGCTGCGTTGAGGGCGACACGTCCGACTATATGATCGCCGGCTGTGCCCCCAATGCTGAGCAGATGTCCGGTAAGGTGGAAGCCATCACCTACAACGACGGCAACCTGGACCTGACCCTGTTCGGCAACAGCCTCACCAATCGTGCATTCCAGCGTGACGACTACACTTACGCCAGCAACACCATCTACTCCAAGGTGCTCTCCGACGAGCCCATGGGTAGTTGGAGACGTTAACGCTAACGAACAAGTCCCGCTTTTCAGCTGAAAGGCTGAAAAGCGGGACTATCCCATTGGGGAAACCTTGGTACCGCAAAAACGCCTTTTTCCTTGGATCATAGCCTCCCGGCTCAGCACCTTTTCCGCTTTCAGCGGCAGAGAAACGGAGCCGCAGGCAGGACGACAGACTTTATTGATTTCAGTTTTGTCTCCCCCCTTGCTTACAATGCCTTCTTGCGTCACCGCCTTGTTTTCTCCTTCTCAAGCATGTTGGCTGCATCTGTAAAGTCATGAAAAAGCAGGTAGGCCGCCAGGTCCCAGTCCGAATGCTGGAACCTGACGGCCTTTTTGCCATTTACCAAGTATCAAACTCAAAGGGATCCCGCTTCCGCTTCTGCCGGATCAGCGCCTCCGCCTTTTTCAGCAGCTCATCCAGGGACAGCTGGTTCTCCTCTCCCTCGATCTCCACAATGCTGTATTGGAAGTTGCAGCGGTGCCCGAAGATCCGGTCGTCGTCCCGCTGGAAAACCGTCAGAATCTCATCCATCTTCCGCTCGATCAGGTGCTTGACATTGCCGGTAAGCACCAGGCAGAATTTATCGTCCTGAACGCGGGCAAAGGTATCGCCGCTGCGGAAGTGCTTCCGGACAATCTCCACAAAATTCTGGATATAGGCGTCTCCCACCTTCTGTCCGTGGGCCGCGTTGATCTCCCCCACGCCCTCCAGGTTCAGATAGCACATGGTCATATTTTGACGCTCCCGCAGCGCCCTGCCCATGAATTCATCCAAAAACTTGCGGCTGCGGACGCCTGTCTCGATGTCGTGATAGATCTTGTCGGTCAGGTGGCGGGCGTTCATCTTTTCGGCGGTGACGTCCATCACAATATGAACGCAGGAGGGCCGCTCCTTCCACTCAATGGGAAAGGAGATCACGCGGTAGCAGACATTTTCCTCCCCCTCGATCTCCCAAATCTTATACCGCTCCGCAATGTCCGCCTCCAGAATCTGCGTCCGGATGGACAGACGGTGCCGGCAGGTATCGCAGAATGAGCCGTCCGCTTCGCCGTCCTGGGGCTTCTTGTTGCAGTGTATAATCTCCCGAGTCTCCCTGTCCACCACCAGCAGCCACTCGTCCCGCTGGCCCAGCAGCTCCACCAGCATCTCGGTATAGCTCTCGATGATCTCCGCCCGGCGCTGCGCCCGGAGGACCTGCTCTCGCAGCTGGTCCTCCCGTTCTTTCAACCGGTCCGTCATCACATTGAAGGCCTCGGAGAGCTCTCCCAGGCCGGACACCCGCTGGGAGTAGTCCCCTCTGGTCACCTGTCCGGCCTGCCGCGCGAGGCGCTCCAGATTGGCGTGCAGTTCTTTCAGGCCGCTGTACAGACAGCTCTCACTTTCGGGAATATCCGCGGAGAGATTGCCCTTGGACAGCTCAGAGGAGTAGGCGTTCAATTCCGCCGCCTGATTTTGAAACGACAGCATCGCTCTGCCCAGCTCCCGGCAGGGCTTACTGAGGGCATCCACATCCAGCCGCGTCTGTTCCGCGTCCCGCAGGATACACTCCAGATACCGCGTCAGCCGCTGGCAGCTCTCCTCCACGGTCAAAGAGCCAGTTCCCTGCCCTGTCCGCACATCCTCAGCCGGAATCCGCTCCGGCATCCCGTGGTCCTTTCGCTCCATCTCATCCTCCATTGTTCTGTACTCCTGCCCGGCATCTCCGAGCCCATGAGGCGATATGCCGCCCGACAAGCCAGATTCCGCCGCATTCGGCAAAAAGCCTCCGCGTTCCATGGGCTCTTCCTCTCCTCGCTGATCTTCTTCCGTGTCCGCAGGCACAGAAGGCGGCGCTCCGGACAGAGCCCGTTTTGACCTTCGATTCCTTTCAGACGCCGTTACGGATTATTCTAACATGAACCCCCAAAATGTTCAATACGCTTTTTGTTGATTTTCCATTAACATTCTCCGCTAAAAGGAGATACAAAAAATAGGGTTGCAAAAAACACTGTCCTTTATTATAATTGATAGGCTGGGTGGGGATCCGCCCGCAGAGAAACATTATAACAGATGGAGTGAACAAGCATGAAAAATAACCAGTTCTCCAAGGGCGGCGCCGGAAAAAAGAATAGGCGCATCGGCCAGAAGGTCGGCAAGGTGGTCATCATCATGCAGGTGGTCTCAGTTATTTTCGCCGTAGCAATGTGCGTGACCATGTTTCGCAGCCTGACTACCAAAATGCTGAAAGACCGCTGTACCAACGGCACCAATATGCTGGCCTATCTTCTCAGCCAGACCGGCGGCGGCGAGGACCCCAACCAGCTGCTGGACGAGCTGAAGAGCCGCATGGGCTGTGAGTTCACCATTTTTGAGGGCGATACCCGGGCCTACACCACTGTGATTCAGGACGGGGAGCGGGTCGTGGGTACCAAGCTCTCCTCCAGCCTGTCCGGCACTGTGCTCCAGCAGGGACAGTCCTATGTAGGCAAGGCGATCATCCTGGATGAGGAATACCTCTGCTCCTATGTTCCCACCAGGGATGCCGCGGGAAACATCAACGGATTGATCTTCGCCGGCATCTCCGGCACTGAGGCCAGCCGCCAGATCCTTCTGACCGTCATCCTGTCCTCCGTGGTGAGCCTCATCGTCATCGCAATCTGCATCATGGTTCTGGCCGCGTATCTGAAAAAGACGGTCTCCGCCCCCCTGGCCGAGATCACACGGGTGGCCGGCTACCTGGAGCAGGGCCATCTGGGCCTCAGCAGCGGTGAGGAGATCCGTGTCGGCGTACGCTCCAACGATGAGATCGGAGAGCTGGGCCGGATCTTCGAGGAGACCATCCTCCGCCTGCGCTCCTACATCGGCGAGATCGCCGGCGTGCTGGACTCCATCGCCGGCGGTGACCTGACCAACAGCGCCCAGCAGGACTATGTGGGGGACTTCATGTCCATCAAGGAGTCTCTGGACAGCATCGTGGCCAGGCTGAACGACACCATGTACCAGATCCGAAACAGCGCCGAGCAGGTGGCCTCCGGCTCTGATCAGGTGTCCACCAGCGCCCAGGCCCTGGCCCAGGGCGCCACCGAGCAGGCCAGCTCCGTGGAGGAACTCTCCGCCACCATCAGCGACATCTCCGAAAATGCCCAGAGAACCGCCCAGGCCACTAGGGAAGCCGGTCAGTTCGTGGAGCAGGCCGGCGCCCAGCTGGGCATCAGCGTGGAGTATGTCAAGAACCTGAACCTGGCTATGGAGCGAATCTCCAGCTCCTCCCAGGAGATCAGCAAGATCATCGCCGCCATCGAAAACATCGCCTTCCAAACCAACATCCTGGCTTTGAACGCCGCTGTGGAGGCCGCCCGGGCGGGCAGCGCCGGCAAGGGCTTCGCTGTGGTGGCCGACGAGGTGCGCAACTTGGCCAACAAGTCGGACGAGGCCGCCAAAGCCACCAAGGACCTGATTGAGAGCTCCATCGCCGCCGTCTCCGAGGGCAGCGATGTGGTGAGCAAGGTCACCGAGGCCCTGGAGCGCACCAGCGAGAGCGCCGGCGGCGTCACCGCCAAGATGTCCATCGTGGTGGAGGAGGTGGAGAGCCAGACCGTCTCCATCAGCCAGATCACCGAGGGCATCGACCAGATCTCCGGCGTGGTCCAGAACAACTCCGCCACCAGCGAGCAGTCCGCCGCCGCCAGCGAGGAGCTGTCCTCCCAGGCCAGCCTCCTCAAGGGGCTTGTGGCCTCCTTCCGCCTGAAACAGGGCGCGAATATGGGGAGCTCTTTCTGATCGCGTACATATTCAAGGGCCAGAGGGAAATTCCCTCTGGCCCTTGATGATGGAATCAAAGCCAATATGGGCTGCCGGCTCCGTTACGCCTGATCTGATACGATCTCCTCCGGCGGCGCATCCAGCTGCCGGGGATCGTTCAAAAGGCCGTGGAGATACCGCAGGGCGGAGGCAAAATAGAACCCGTCTACGATCCGCTCGTCCGTCACGAAATTGCAGTCGATGTACTTCCGCCGCACCACCGTGCCGTCCCGCGCCGTCTCATAGACCCGGCGCTTTTGCCCGAAGGAGCAGAATACCGGCACATTGCCGAAGTCGTACAGGTGGTGGTAGATGGGCGGGATCCCCAGGGAGGCCATGGAGGTGATGTACAGCGACCCGTGGAAGGGGGAGAGCCGGGTCAGCGCCCGGGGAAGCAGACCGAAGTAGTCCAGCGCCTGGAGCAGAAAGACGAAGAATTTCAGCAGCAGTCCCGGAATCAGGTTGAAGGCCCCCGCCAGCTTGTCAAAGCCGGTGTCCAGCGGCGCGTCCTTCACAGCCCGGACCTTGGCGTTGAACTTCTCATACACCGTGTCCGCCGTATCGGCGGGGTCGAAAACAACCTTGATGACCGTGTCCGGGGAGTCCACGGACATGGTCTTTTTGATGGTCATGTTGATCTCGATCTCCCGGCCTCGGGAGAAGACCCTCTGTCCGGCAATAAACCGGTTCAGCCCCGGATAGCGGGCGCAGGCACGGACATAGGCCGCCAGCAGCACGTGGAGGACCCCGAAGTTTTTCAGCCCCGCCCGCCGTTTGGAGACGATGTAACGCTCCATCTCCGTGATCTCCACGTGGTCCTCCAGAAAGTTCTGAGAGGTGTTGCGGGTCTTCATCAAATACGGCGACACCGCGAAGATGGGGGACAGAGACCGCAGCCGCCGCCCGTCGTTGCGGTCGCCGAAGCCGGGAACATACTCCCCCTCCCCCGCCGGCCGTTTTTTCATGGCCAGGGATACGCTGAGCAGCGCCGCCATGCACAAGAGCACAGACACCTCCGGCAGCCAGTCGTGGAGGGGCCAGCCCGGTTTCCGGGTGTCCTCCACAAAGATATGGTACAGCATGGGCAGGCCGAAGAGGACCCAGAGGAGCTTTTGTGTGGGCACGAGCCCTGTCACCGTGGCAGTGTAGAGCACCGCCACCAGGGCGTACAGCAGCAAGCACAGTACCGTGTGCAGCCGTGACGGAAAGCCCAAGGCTTTGACGGCGAAGAATACGCACCCCAGCCACACGGGGATGGCGGAGCGGAACAGGCGGTCTTTTCCGTCCCGCAGGAGGATCAGCACAAAGCTCACGTTCGCCGCCAGAGGCAGGAGAATTTGGAGGCACAGGAAGGAGCGGGAGAGAGACGTCTCCCCGCAGGCCCACACAATGCGCACCACTGCCGAGCAAACCATGAACAGCGCTGACAGGATGGCCGGAACCGTCAGCCCCGGCAGGTAGTAGATGGTCTTTCTCTTCATAGTTTGTCCATGATATCACATTTTCGGTCCGCTGGAAAGATTTTTTCCGAAACTTTTCTCTCGCTGATCAGGTCTCCATCCGCGATCCGTAAGACCGTCTGATGCTCAAAGCCGCCGGCGCGGACAAAAAGGTCAAACTTCTCCGCAAAAAACAGGGCGCACCTTCCCTCCGGCGCACCCTGTTTTTTGTTGTGCCGTCTCAGCCCTTCACCGTCCCGTCGGCGTTGAACACAGGCAGGGGAGCCAGGAACCTGATATCGGACCGGCTCTGGGCCTCGCCCTCCGCCAGCACAGCCACCTTGCCAGTCACAGTGCCGCCGGCCATGGCCACCAGGGCCTCCATGGCATGGAGGGAGCCGCCGGTGGAGATCACATCGTCCATCAGCAAAACGCGCTTTCCCCGGATCAACTCCGCGTCGTCCCGGCCCAGGAACAGCTTCTGCTCCCCGGCGGTGGTGATGGACTTGTCCGTCACGTGGATGGGGTCCGGCATATAGGCCTTGGGGCCCTTCCGGGCGATGAAGTACTTCTCCGCTCCGGACTGCCGCGCCATCTCGTGGATCAGGGGGATGCTCTTGGCCTCAGCGGTGAGCATATAGTCATAGCTGTCCGCGGGAACCAGCTTCAAAAGCTCCCGGGCGCAGGCCACCGTCAGCTCCGCATCGCCGAAGACGATGAAGGCACCGATGTACAGCTCCTCCGTAACCTTGCAGATGGGCAGCTCCCGCCTCAGGCCCGCCACTTCAATGGGATATGTAAGCATATCTGTTCTCCCCTTCTCAAAAATCTCCAGGTGGTTTTTCCAGAATCATTATACCCCGCCCCTGTGAAAAGTCAATAAGGCGATGGCGGCGGCAGACTCCAAAGTTTCCAGAATGTTCCCATCTTTTTCCCGGGAAACGGCGCTGCCCTCTTGCTTCTTCCCTTGGAAGGTGCTAAAATAACGATAAAACGCGGGGCGTCCCGCACCCCCTGATTGGGATCTTCATGATTTGAAGGAGGTCATTTCAGATGAACGCATATCTCGCCAGAGTGATCGAAGATGTCAAGACCAAGCACGCCGGTGAGCCGGAGTTTATCCAGACGGTGGAGGAGGTCCTCACCTCCTTGGAGCCCGTGGTGGAAAAGCACCCGGAGTACGAGAAAGCCTGTCTGCTGGAGCGGATGGTGGAGCCGGAGCGGACCATCAGCTTCCGTGTGGCCTGGATGTCCGATGACGGCGCCTGGCACACCAACACCGGCTGGCGCTGCCAGTTCAACGGCGCCATCGGCCCCTACAAGGGCGGTCTGCGTTTCCAGAAGAACGTAAATCTCAGCATCATCAAGTTCCTGGCCTTTGAGCAGACCTTCAAAAACGCCCTGACGGGCCTGCCCATCGGCAGCGGCAAGGGCGGCAGCGATTTCGACCCCACCGGCAGGTCCGACGCGGAGATCATGCGCTTTTGCCAGTCCTTCATGACGGCCCTGCACCGCTTTATCGGCCCGGACGTGGACGTGCCCGCCGGCGACATGGGCGTGGGCACCCGGGAGATCAGCTACCTCTTCGGCCAGTACCGCCGCCTGCGGGGCGCCTGGGAGAACGGCGTCCTCACCGGCAAGGACTTTGCCTCCGGCGGCTCCCTGGTGCGGCCCGAGGCCACGGGCTTCGGCTCCGTGTACTATCTGGAGAACGTCCTGAAACATGAGGGCGAGGATATCAAGGGCAAAACCATCGCCTGCGCGGGCTTCGGCAACGTGACCTGGGGCATCTGTAAAAAAGCCACAGAGCTGGGAGCCAAGGTGGTCACCCTCTCCGGCCCCGACGGCTATGTCTACGACCCCGACGGCGTGACGACGCCGGAGAAGATCGCGTATCTGGTGGAGATGCGCAATTCCGGCCGCAACCGGGTCCAGGACTACGCGGAGAAATTCAGCGTGGAGTTCTTCCCCGGCCAGAAGCCCTGGGGTGTGAAGGTGGACGTGTGCATGCCATCCGCCATGCAGAACGACGTGCATCTGGAGCATGCCAGGCAGATTGCCGCCAGCGGCGTGAAGTACTATATTGAGGTTGCCAACATGCCCACCACCAACGACGCGCTGAAATTCCTGATGGAACAGCCCGGCGTCATCGTGGCCCCCTCCAAGGCCGTCAACGCCGGCGGCGTGGCCACCTCCGCCCTGGAGATGGCCCAGAACAGCGAACGCCTGATCTGGACCGAGGAGGAGGTTGACAAGCAGCTCCACCGGATCATGGACAACATCTACAACATGAGCGTGGAGGCCGCCGAGAAGTACGGCTTGGGCTACAACCTGGTGGCAGGCGCCAACATCGCCGGTTTCCAGAGAGTGGCTGACGCCATGATGGCACAGGGCGTTTTCTAATTCATCCAAAATCCCGGGAATTGGGACGTGGAGAGACTGCTCTCCCCCTGGGCGTACTCAGCCCCCACCCGCTTTAGCGGGTGGGGGCTTCCAACGTCCTGGAGGCGTAAGCGGTGCCTTTGGCGGCGTACACGCCGCCGCCCTTGGTCAGCAAAACTCCCGCGGAGTGCGCTCAGCCGCCGGTTCTGAGGTCCTCGGGCCTCAACACCGTGCCGTCCGGGAGTTCCCGTTCTCCATTGGCCCCCTCCACGCCATAGCCGGGGTCCAGCAGAGCGGGGTCAATATCCACCGGGGCCGCCTGCGGCTCCGGCGGAGCCTCTGTGGGCCGCGCCCCCTCCGGCTCCCCGATCATCCCCCGGATATAGTCCGCGATGTCATCCAGCGTCTCCGCCTCCGCGATCTCCGCGTAGAGGCCCCGCTCAAAGCGCAGGCCGTCCACGGTGTCCAGGAACACGTACCGCAGCCCCTCGGAGAGGTAGAACTCCCCTAGGTCGGCGTAACAGAACCAGCTGTCCCCGTCCTGCCGTCCGGTCTCCGGCGTGGCGGCGACGGGCATGAAGATGGCGTCACTGCCCGCCTCCAAAGCATCCAGAGGACCGGAAGTGCTGGCAGACATATCCGGCCCGCCCATGTAGAGTACGGTCCGTGTCTCCCCTGCCGTCAGGTCTCCCCGGATGGGGCCGGTGACCTCCACCTCCGCCACGGTGTACTGCATCTCAAAGCCGTCACTCTCCACCGCATAGTACCGCAGGTCCCGGACCGTTCCCCGGAAGATCACCGTGTCCTGGGCAAAGATCTCCTCCGGAGACAGCCAGGCCAGACAGGCCGACGAGCTGACCCCCGCCTGATCTTCGGAGGTTCCCTCATTCCGCTTTGAGGCCTCGTTTTCCGCGTCTCCACCCTGCAGCTCCGCGATCTCCACACCGATTGAGTAGTTGGAGGCGGGGCGTTTTCCAATGCCGCTCCAGTAGTCCGCGCCGTCCACCGGAGCCTCCTCCGGGTTGAACGGGTTGAACGGCATAACCAGCGCGCCCCAGCGGTCCTCGTCCTCCCCGCCGCCGGCGTCCGGGGCGCTCTCGGGATGAACCGTGTCGGCAGTCTGAAAGCTCTCCTGGAGCTCCGTCCACTTCCGCGCATCCTCCAAACGCTCCAGAGCAAAGGCCCCCGCCACTGCCAACGCCAGACACGCCGCCAGAGCCCCGTACCGCCGCCAGGGACGGTTTGCCTTTTTCACAGTCTCCGCCTCCGTAATCTGGTCCTCCCGGACCTCCCCCACGGCGCGGAACAGCTCCTCTTTCGTCATAGATCGTACCCCTCCTCGATCAAATAGGCCCGCAGTCCCTTCCGGGCGCGGTGGAGCAGGGACTTCACCTTCCCCTGGGTAAAGCCGTATCCATCTGCAATCTCCCGAATGGCGTCGCAGTACCAGTACCGCCGGAGAAAGACCCGGCGGCACTCCGGCGAGACGGTGTCCAGATACGCCGAGATGGCCTCCCCCAGCCGCCGCAGGTCAAAGTCCTCCTCCACGGGGGGCTGCCGCCCACACATTCCGCCAGCTCCTCCAGCACCGCCGTGCAGCCGCTCCGGCTCCGGGCGGCGTTGTAGTCAAACCGGTCCAGGGCCGTGTTCCGGGCAATGCGCCCCAAAAAAGGCGGCAGGCGCTCCGGCCTCTGGGGCGGCATGGCGTTCCAGGCCCCCAGCCAGGTGTCGCCCAGGCACTCCTCCACGTCCCGCCTGTCCCCCAGCACCCGGCGGATAATGGCGGCGCAGTAGCTGCCGTATTTCTCCGCCGTGGCCCGGACGGCCTCTTCCGATCGCTCCCAGTACAATGTGATGATGTCCTGATCCTCCATGTGTTCACTTCCTTTTGAAAGCCGCTTTCACCCCTTTAGTCGGAAAAGAGGAGTCTTTGGTTCCGCGAAGGCCAAAAAAATCGGACAGGGAAAGTCCCCCTGCCCGATATCAGAAGTCGCCGTAGATCCACCGGCGGATACAGAACTCCGTGTGAATACGCTGCTGGTAGCTGTTGATCCGCCACACTCCGCCCTCGCACACCAGCTTGAACCGGTAGTCCAGTCGGCCCTCGCTGGTCAGGATCTCCACCACGGCCCGGTTTTTCACCCGCTCCACCGTGCTGAGGGTCATCTCCTCCATGGCGGCGTAGGTGGGCGGATCGGAGATCGGCGCATAATAGGTCCTCTCCTGCCCCGTGAGATACCGGGCGTAGATCAGCCCCGCCTCCGCGCGGTACGCCTCCAGAAAGGCGGCCGTCCGGCCCCGCTCCCGCTCCGCCGTCAGCAGCGGAGCGTATCTGCGCTGAAGGGCGTTGACCTCCCCGGTAAAGGCCAGAACAAACTCCACCAATTCCCCGTCGTTCACGTCTCTTCCTCCGATGCACCGCCCAGGACCAGCCGCCGCACGGTACCCGACTTCTCCGCGCTGCCAGAGGCCACTCCCGCCGCGTAGCCGGGAAAGGTCTCGATCTCATAGTAGACCTCCCCATACCGCAAAGGCGTCTCCTCCCGGAGCATGGTACCCACACCGTCGCCGCTGCGCTTGGCCCGGGCCTCCCGCCGCACCCAGCTGCGGAAAAAATCCTCCCGCGTATCCACGTCTGCCAGCCGCCGCATGGCCCGCTGGCTCACCGGGCGGATGTGTTCAATATCCACCCCCAGAGGTTCGTCCGAAAGACCCACCAGCACCGCGCCGACGGTATGGCTCAGGTTGAACTGCACCTCCGGATACTCCGGAAAGTAGGGCTTTCCCCGGTTCGTCAGGGCGATTTTTGGCAGTTCCCGCCAGCCGTACTGTTCCTCCAGAGCCTGACGTAAAATAAAGTAGGCGCACAGCGGCTCCTTCCGCCGCTCCTCCTGCCGGACCCGCAGAAGCCGCTCCCGGCGCTCCGGAGGGAGCAGGGCCGTCATGGTCTCCGCCTCCTCCGCCGTCAGGGGCCGTTCCAGCCGGACGGCCCAAAGTTCGATGGACATAGTTTCCCTCCCTGTTATCACACGATTATATTGTAGCCACTCCTCTCACCAGTGTAAATTCTCCTTTCCCACAAAATTTTTCTAAAAATTTGTGAAAAAAAAGAGGAAATCCGATGTCTGCGGGGTATATCTAAAATACCGCGGTCTATTTTTGCGCCGGTTTCCTGTATGACCGGCGGGAAATTTGGAAAAACTGACCGAACGGAGGGAGGCGGACCATGGCGTTTCCTCAGAGTTTTCTGGACGAGCTGGTGTCCAGATGCGACATCGTGGACGTAGTGGGCAGCTATGTGCAGCTGACCCGCAAGGGCGCCAACCTCTTCGGCCTTTGTCCCTTCCACAGCGAGAAGACGGGTTCGTTCTCCGTGGCCCCGGATAAGCAGATTTACTACTGCTTCGGCTGCAAAAAGGGCGGCGGCGTTGTGAACTTTATCATGGAGGAGGAAAACCTGACTTTTCCCGACGCGGTGCGCTTCCTCGCCAAGCGGGCGGGGATGGAGGTGCCGGAGGAGGAGGGCGACCGGGAGGCCGGCCTCCTCCGGCAGCGGCTTCTGGAGCTGAATCGGGATGCCGCCCGCTTCTACCACCAGCTTCTCCAGCAGCCCCAGGGTCAGGCGGTACGGGAGTACCTGGAGCGGCGCCAGATCCGGTGGAACACTGCGGTGAAATTCGGCATGGGGGCCTCTCCGGACGCCTGGGACGTGCTGCTGGATGAAATGACCTCCAGAGGCTACGCCAAGTCTGAGCTTCTAGCAGCCGGTCTGATCGTAGACAACAAACGGGGCGGCTTTTACGACAAGTTTCGAAACCGCCTCATGCTCCCGGTGATCGATACCAGGGGGGACGTGGTGGCTTTCGGCAGCCGGGTACTGGACAAGTCCGAGCCCAAATATATGAACTCCTCGGAGACGCCGGTGTACAGCAAGCGGCGGGTTCTGTACGGGCTGAACCTGGCAAAAAAGACCAAACGGCCCAACATCATCCTCTGTGAGGGAAACCTGGACATCGTCACCCTCCACCAGGCGGGGTTTGACAACGCCGTGGCCTCCATGGGCACGGCGCTGACGGTGGAACAGACCCGGCTCCTCTCCCGGTTCACCAAGGAGCTGGTGCTGTGCTATGACAACGACAACGCCGGCAAGGTCGCCACGGAGCGGGCACTGCAGATTCTGAACAACTCGGAGTTCTCCGTGAAGGTGCTCCAGCTACCCCGGCGGCGGACGGCGGACGGGGAGCTGGTGAAGCAGGATGCGGACGACTTCATCAAAAACCAGGGACCCGGCGCCTTTGAGCGGCTCCTGGACGGCAGCGAGAACGGCGTGGAGTTCCGCATGGCCCAGATCGCCGGGAAATATGACCTCAGCGATGACAAATCAAAAGTTGCCTATTGTGAAGAAATTTGCACTTTTTTGGCTACAATCTCGAGTGTATCTGAACGGAACATTTATACAGTTCGGGCTGCCGAAATAGCTTCTATTCCAAAAGAATCTTTAGAATACGATATTTCCATCATATTAAAGAAACAACGACGGCAAGAATATAAAAAAGATATACACAAAGCCTTAAATCCCACAATAGAACTTCAACCAAAGGACAGGAAAATGCGCATAGAAGATACCCTTTCTGCACGCGCTGAATTAGGTATAATCCGACTGCTGACATTGGATGATGGACTTTTCAAAAGTGATTTTCCGTTAAATGCAAATATGTTTTCGTATCCTTTGTATAGTAAAGTCTTTTCTTTTCTATGGGCTGAACATCTCTCTGGACGCCGTCCCCAAATTTCGCTCATAGCAGAAAACCTTACTCAAGATGAAATGAGTTTTCTTGTTTCTGCACTGCAATCTGATAACAAAAGATTTGAAGCAAATCGGGAAATTATGCTATCAGATTACATACATGTCATACAAACTGCTCACAAAAAGCGTCTAATTAGCGATGGGAGCATAGATCCGCTGGCGGCAGCCATAGAAAAAAACAAGAACAAGAAAAATACTGGAGGAAAGCTTCATGGCTAACGAAAAAAATTTGACCCCCAAGGAATTGGAGCAGCAGGCGGACGCGCTTCTGGCCGCCTCGGAGGCGGAGGACCACAGTCTGGCGTCCAAGTCCGGCAAGAAGGAGGACCCGCCCCGGCTCCTCACCGACGAGGAGGCCAAGAAAGCCGGCATCCTCCGCCTGGACGACAAGCAGGTGGCCGCCCTGCCCGCCGCCAGCTGGCTCAGCGGCAACGAAAAACTGCGGGAGTTGCTGGCCCGGGGCAGGAAGAAGGGCAAACTGGACTCCGCCGAGCTGATGGAGGCCGTGGACGATCTGAATCTGGAAGGCGACCAGATGGACCAGCTCTACGACTCCCTGGAGGCGCTGAACATCGACATCAGCTCCGACGACCTGCTGCTGCGGGACCTGCCCGACGAGGAACCCGCCGCCGAGGAGATCGCCGATGTGGAGGAAGAGGAGCTGGTTGACCCCAATACCCTGGTCAACAACTTCTCCCTGGACGACCCCGTCCGGATGTACCTCAAGGAAATCGGCAAGGTCCCCCTGCTGACCCCCGATGAGGAGGTGGATCTAGCCCAGGCCATGTCCGCCGGAAACGAGGCCGCCGAAAAGCTGGCGGAGCTGAAACGGCAGCGGGAGAGCGGTGAGACCGTCACCGTCACTGCCGCAGAGGAGGCCGCCTGGAGAAAGGACTATAAAAAGGGCGAGACCGCCAAGCAGAAGCTGGCGGAGGCCAATCTTCGTCTGGTGGTGTCCATCGCCAAGCGGTATGTGGGCCGGGGAATGCTGTTTCTGGACCTGATCCAGGAGGGCAACCTGGGCCTGATCAAGGCGGTGGAGAAGTTCGACTACACCAAGGGCTACAAGTTCTCCACCTACGCCACGTGGTGGATCCGGCAGGCCATCACCCGGGCCATCGCCGACCAGGCCCGCACCATCCGCATCCCCGTCCATATGGTGGAGACCATCAACAAGGTCATCCGGGTCAGCCGGCAGCTGCTCCAGGAGCTGGGCCACGACCCCTCGCCCAACGAGATCGCCGCGGAGATGAACATGCCCGTGGACAAGGTCCGGGAGATTCTCAAAATCGCCCAGGAGCCTGTCTCCCTGGAGACCCCCATCGGCGAGGAGGAGGACTCCCACCTGGGGGACTTCATCCCCGACGAGGGCGCCAGCGAGCCCAGCGAGGCCGCCTCCTTCACGCTGCTCAAAGAGCAGCTGATGGACGTACTGTCCACCCTGACCCCCCGGGAGGAGAAAGTTCTGAAGCTCCGCTTCGGCATTGAGGACGGCCGGACCCGTACCCTGGAAGAGGTGGGCAAGGAGTTCAACGTCACCCGGGAGCGGATCCGCCAGATCGAGGCCAAGGCCCTGCGGAAGCTGCGGCATCCCTCCAGAAGCAAGAAATTGAAGGACTTCCTGAATTGACTTGAAGCTGCGCCCATCCCGCGATGGGCGCGGTTTTATCACCGGCAGGCACGCACTCTGCGGCCGCGGCCTGCCCCTCGCTTTTTCCGCAGGGAAAATACGAGGACAGACGCCGGAAAACGCGGTATCCTGACTGCAGAAAGGAGTGGTGCGGATGGATTGGATCAGCCAGCTCAACGACGCCATGTCATATGTGGAGGAAAATTTAACGGAGGAGATCACCCTGGAGGGCGCGGCCCGGCGGGCCGCCTGCTCCGCCTATCACTTTCAGCGGATGTTCCCCTGCATGACTGGGATCAGCTTTTCCGAATACGTCCGCCGGAGGCGGATGACCGCGGCCGCCATGGATCTGGCGGAGGGCGCCAAGGTCATGGACACGGCGGTGCGGTACGGCTACGACTCCCCCACGGCCTTCAACCGGGCGTTCCAAAGCGTCCACGGCCTGCCTCCCAGCGCGGCGCGGGTCCGGGGCGCGGCACTGCGGTCCTTTCCCCGCATCACCTTTACTCTGTCTATCAAAGGAGAAGAAGCTATGGAGTATCGGATTGAGGAGCGGGAGGCCTTCCGGGTGGTGGGTTTTTCCATGAAGGGGCCCATGTCCCTGGAGAACTGCTTTGAGAGGGTCCCTGAGTTCTGGGGACAAACCGCCGGGGAAATTCCCCGGCTGGCAGCGCTGATGGACGGCTCGGGCCCCATGGGAATCCTGGGCGTCTCCGCCTGCGACGGCGGGAGCTTCTCCGGGTACTACATCGCCGCGGCCACCCGCGCCCCCGCACCGGCGGACATGGCGGAATACAGCGTCCCCGCGGGCACATGGGCGGTGTTCCCCTGCCGCGGCCCCATGCCACAGGCCATGCAGGACCTCCAGCGGCGGATCGTCAGCGAGTGGCTGCCCAGCTCCGGCTATGAGTACGCCGAGGCCCCGGACATTGAGGTCTACTCCGCGGACAACCTTCACAACGAGGTCTGGCTGCCCATTGTACCCAAAAAATAACAGACAGACGGAGCGCGCCGGCGCTCCGTCTCTTCTGCAATATGGACCTCAATAACGGTACTTTTTCCGCTTTCCCGCCAGAAAGGCCAAAGTGACCGCCACCGCCAGCGCGTCCGCCGCCGCCGTGGAAAGCCAGACGCCGTCCAGACCCCAGACCAGGGGAAGGAGCAGCACCGCCAGGCACTCAAACACCAGCGTCCGCAGGAAGGAGATCAGGGCGGAGGTCAATCCGTCGTTCAGAGCGGTGAAAAAGGAAGAGCCGAAGATCGCAAGCCCTGAAAACAGGAAGGAAAAGGAGAAGATGGCAAAGGCCCGGACGGTAATATCCAGCAGCTCCGGATCATACCCCACAAACAGCAAAGAGAGCGGGCGCGCCAGCGTCTGTCCGGCGGCGAACATCAGCAAAGAGAACACCCCGATCAGCGCCAGGCTTCTGCGCAGCAGTCCCCTGCCCTCCTCGTAGTTTTCGGCGCCGTGGTGGTAGCTGATCACCGGTCCCGCGCCTACGGAGTACCCCAGAAACACCGCCTGGAAGATCAGGCTCACGTACATCAAAACGCCGTAGGCGGCGATGCCGTTCTCTCCGGCGTACGTCATCAGCCGCACATTGAACAGCATACTCACCAGGGACATGGAGATATTGCTCATCAGCTCGGAGGCGCCGTTGGCGCAGGCCCGCCGCAACGTTTTGCCGTCAAAGCCGCAGCGCACCAGCCGCAGGCGGCTGGTATTCTCCCGTCCGAAGTAGACCAGGGGCGCGGCGCCGCCCACCAGCTGGCTCAAAGCCGTGGCCGCCGCTGCGCCCTCCAGCCCGAGGCGGAGAACGCCTACAAGCACGGCGTCCAGCACCATGTTGGTGAGCCCCGCCGCCACCGTCACGCAGAGGCCCAGCTTCGGCTTCTCAGCGGCGGCAAAGAGGCACTGGAACTCAAACTGCAAAATATAGAAGGGCAGGGCCACCAGGTTGATGGTGCCGTAGACCACGCAGCCGCGCAGCAGCTGCCCCTCCGCTCCCATCAGCGCCGCCGCCCGGGGCAGAAGCAAGACGCCCAAAACAGCCAGCGCCGCACCGCAGGCCGCCGAGGTGTAGACCAGCAGAGAGAAGATCTCGTTGGCCTTCTCCGTCTTTCCCTCCCCCATGGTCTTGGCGATCAGGGCGCTGCCGCCGGTGCCAAACATGAAGCCGATACAGCCCAGAATCATCAGATAGGGCATGATGAGGTTGACGGCGGCAAAGGGGGTCTTGCCCACGAAGTTGGACACAAAGAAGCCGTCCACCACGCCGTAAATTGAGGTGAAAATCAGCATAATGATGGATGGAAATGTAAAGCGCAGCAATCGCCGGCAGGTAAAATGGTCGGATAACTGGATCATACTCGTTCTATTTCAGGGGCCGGCCGCGGCCCAGTTCTCCTTTCTAAATTTTCTTCGCCCTCTCCCGGAGATCCAGCAGGAACCGCTCCGTCAGCTCCAGGTACTGTTCCACATCCTCCCGGGGCCAGGAGGCGAAGATGTCGTTCTCCATTTGGATGACCTTTCCGGCGGTCTCCGCCGCCAGGGCACGGCCCGCCTCTGTAAGGAATACGCTCTTGCTCCTGGCGGAAACCGGCTTCAGATAGACGATCCCCTCCGTCTCCAGCTTGCGCAGGGCGGAATTCAGTGTCTGCTTGCTGAGGCCGGAGCGGCGGCAGATATCCCGCAGTGGGCAGGGTCCGCCGCTGTCGCAGACGGTGTAAAGAACGATCATGGCGCTGTCGGACAGTCCCAGCTTCAGCGCCATCTCATGGTACACCCCGTCGATCTCCCCCACTAAATGGTTGCACCGCCGCATGGCCTTTGAAGGGCTGTATCCCATCATGCATCCCCCTCTTTGTCCGAAATCGTACTCACAGCAGTATAGTACGATTTCGGACGAATGTCAAGGGATTATTGTGAGGAAATTGTCAAGAAACAACATCACGGGCAAGTGGGCTCCGGCAGATGGAGGTATTGTAAAACTATGCCAAATGTACTATAATAGGCGTTAAATCAGATACAGTCTTAACAACTGAGCAAATAAAGGAGGTTCTGTCCATGAAAAAGCTCCCATCCCTCCTCCTGGCCCTGTTGCTGATCGTCCTCTGCGTCTCCGGAGTGGAGGCGCTGCCGCCCTCCTCAGACTTTGAAGCCACCATCCTCTTTACCCACGATCTCCACTCCCACTTCCTTCCCCAGCGCACAGAGGACGGCGGGGAATCCGGCGGCTACGCCCGACTGAAAACCGCCATCGACCGGGAGCGGGCCCGGCATCCCAACGCCCTGCTGGTGGACGGCGGGGACTTCTCCATCGGCTCTCTAATCCAGACCCTCTACACCACCCAGGCCGCGGAGCTGCGGACCATGGGTGCCCTGGGCTACGACGCCGCCACCCTGGGAAACCACGAATTTGACCACACCGGCGCGGGGCTGGCCCGGATGCTGAATGCTGTGGCAGACAGCGGGGAGCGGCTCCCGGCCCTTGTGGAAGCCAACTACGCCCCCGCTCCGGACAACCCGGACCGGGACGTCATTCTGGCGGCTATGGACAACTACGGCGTGGCGGAAACCCTGCTTTTTGATCGGGACGGCGTCACCTACGGCCTTTTCGGCCTCATGGGTGTGGACTCCCATGACTGCGCCCCCACCTCCGGCTTTGTTCTGGAGAACATGGCCCAGGCGGCCCAGCGGTGTGTGGAAGCCTTGGAGGCCCAGGGGGCGGAGCTGATCCTCTGCCTGTCCCACTCCGGCACCGAGAGCGGCGAGGGAGAGGACTATGCGCTGGCAAAGGCCGTGGACGGCATTGACGTCATCATCTCCGGCCACACCCACACCACGCTGGCGGAGCCCATTGTGGTAAATGACACGTATATTGTCTCCGCCGGACCCTACTGCCGCAATCTGGGCTCCATCACCCTGGAAAAAGACGGAGATGCGCTCCGCCTGACAGACTA
Organism: uncultured Oscillibacter sp.; assembly: GCA_910584075.1. GTDB lineage: Bacteria > Bacillota > Clostridia > Oscillospirales > Oscillospiraceae > Oscillibacter. The sequence goes on along the minus strand of CAJTZI010000020.1, from coordinate 8,083 downwards.
CCATCTGACTCCCATCGACGAGACCCTCCCCCACGACCCAGACACCGCCGCCCTGGTGGAGGGCTGGAAGGCACAGGTGGGTGAGACGTATCTAAAGCGGTACGGCCTCACCTACGATCAGGTACTGGCCCATTCAGACTTTTCCCTCGCCCCCCCCCGCTCCGGCATCCAGGAGGGTAATGCCCTGGGAGAGCTGGTGTCCGACGCCTTTTTGTACGCCGCCAACGCCGCGGACCGGGCGGCGGGCCGAGAACCCCAGGTCACGGTGGCCGTCACGGCGGACGGCGTTCTCCGGGCTCCCCTGGCCGCCGGGGACATCACCGTCTCCCAGGTCTTTGACGTGCTGTCCATGGGGGTGGGTAGCGACGACACCTCCGGCTTTCCCCTGGTGGCGGTGTACCTCACCGGGGCGGAGCTGCGGGACGCGCTGGAGGTGGACGCCTCCGTCACCCCCATCATGCCCGCGGCCCAGCTGTACTGCGCCGGAATTCAGTACAGCTTCAATACCCACCGGATGTTTTTCAACCGGGTGACGGACGCCCAGCTCTATGAGGAGACCCTCCGTACCGAACCGGCCGCCACCATTGGCTCTGGCGGCGGTCAGGGGGAATACGGTTATACGGCCGCCCATGTAGATACGGTATTCAGCGAGATCGACGACAACCAGCTCTACCGGGTGGTCACCGGCATGTACTCCGCCCAGATGCTGGGAACTGTAAAGGGCAAGTCCATGGGCCTCCTCTCTCTGGAGCCCAAGATGGCGGACGGAACTCCGGTGACGGATTTCAACAACTGCATCCTCCGGGACGGGGCCGGAAACGAGATCAAGGAGTGGTACGCCCTGGCCATGTACCTGCAAGCCCTCGGTCCGGACGGGATTCCCGCCCGGTACTCCGCCCCGGACGGCCGCAAAACGGTGAGCCGCAGCTGGAATCCCGTGGAGCTGGTGAAATCCCCAAACTGGATCACCCTGCTGGTTCTGGCCGCGATTCTTTTGCTGACGATTGCAGTAGTTTCCATTGTCCGTTTCACAATTCTGCGAAAATGCCGCAGAAAACAGATTTAATCCGCCGCTCAGATTTCATTCCAACAGCTGCAGTTTATGTATACGATTTCAATAGTACAAAACCGGCGGTGCAGAATCAGCGCTCTATCAAATTTGAAATACAGAGAGGAGACCGATTCCATGGACAAAAAAGAGGCCTGGACGAAGCTGGTGGAGGAGAAGTCCGCCCACTACCTAAACCTGGGGGACGGCGGCTTTGACGAAAAAATGCGCGTCCGTCTGGTGCGGTGCGACTACGAGGAGCAGAGCGTCACTTACGCCTTTGAGACCCAGAAATGGCAGATCAATGAAAAGGGCGGCATCCACGGCGGCGCCATCCTTGGAATGTTTGACAGCGCCTTCGGCGTGGTGGCCAACTTCACAGCCGGCCCCAACGAGGCCACTACCACGGACATGACCGTATCCTTCATCCGGGGCGTGGAGTACGGCATGAACGTGGAGCTGACGGTCTACATTGTCAAGGCCGGACGCAGCCTCATCCGCCAGCGGGGCGAGCTGACCGACGCGGACACGGGAAAGCTGCTGGCCATTGCCAGCGGCAGCTGGATGCCGCTGTAAGGTTCAAATCAAAGACACCTGCCGACGGTCTTTAGGACCGCCGGCAGGCGTTTTTCTATCTTAAAAAAGGCAACTCCGCCGTGCCGCTCCGTTACGCGCGTGTTCTCCTGGCGTTCAGCAGCAGTCCAACCGCGAAGCCCAGCGCTGCTGGAACAACCCAGCCCAAGCCATAGCCGTACAGGGGCAGCCAGCTTGCCGTCCAGTCCACCAAGGGCTGAACAGGACCGGCCACTACCCGGGCCAGCTCCAACACCGCCGCCGCCATGGCCGCGCCCATGGTGCAGCCATACACTACCCGGGCGTGGCCGAACCAGTTCCCGACGATTCCCAGCAGGATCAACACGATGGCCAGAGGGCACAGGAAATACAGCACCGGCGCGGACAGAGCAATGATCTGGGACAGGCCGATGTTGGAGATCAGCAGTGACGCCCCGGTGAACACCACCGCCCACTTGGGGTAGTCCAGTTTTCCGGGAAACAGCTCCAAAAAGGTCTCGCTGCATGCCGTCACCAGGCCGATGGCGGTCTTCATGCAGCACAGCGTCACCGTGGCCGCCAGAATCAGGCTGCCGCCCTGGCCGAAGTAGTGGTGGGAGATAACGGCAAAGGCGTCGCCGCCGTTGAAGCCGGGGGCTGTCAGCCGCTCCGCATACAGGGTATAGCTCTGTGCCCCCACCAGGGCGGTGGCGGCGTAGATCAGCCCCATCAGCGCCATGCTCACCAAACCTGCCTTGACGGTGCTGCCCGCCACGGCTCCTGGCTCCGTCACCCCCAGCTGGCGGATGGTGCGGATCACGATGATGCCGAAGGCCAGGCTGGCCAGGGCATCCAGGGTGTCATAGCCCTGGAGGAAGCCGGCAAAAAAGGCGCCGTCTCCATAGCTGCCGCTGACGGGCACCGCTGAAAGCGGGTTCACCGGCTTGATGAGAGCGGTGACCAGCATCACCCCCAGAAAGGCCAGAAAAGCGGGGTTCAGAAACTTCCCCACGGAGTCCAGGATCCTGGAGGGCCGCAGAGCGAAGAACAGCACCGCCGTGAAAAACAGCACGGTGAAAATCACCTGGGGCAGAACGGGGTTCTCTCCCACCAGAGGCCGGACGCCGATGGTGAAGCTGGTGGCCGCGCACCGGGGGATGGCGAAAAGGGGGCCGATGGTCAGGTAGAGGGCACAGGTGAAGAGATAGCAAAACCGCCTGGAGACCCGCCCGGAGAGATGGATCAGCCCCTCGCTGCGGGAGATGCCCATGGAGACAATGCCAAGCAGCGGGATACCCACGGCAGTGACCAGCAGACCGGTTAGAGCCGTCGGAAGAGAAGTCCCGGCCTTCGCACCAAGAATCATGGGAAAGATCAGATTGCCCGCTCCGAAGAACAGCCCGAAGAGCATGGAGCCGATCAGCGCCAGCTGGCGGATAGTCAGTTTCTGGTTCACACGAGGTCCTCCTGTATGATGTGTTTTTTGTTCTGTATGACATTATACCACATCTTTTGCAGTTTGTCACACCCAAAATACACAAAAAATTCCAATCCCGGAAGGCGGCGGGCGAAAACCCTCCCGGCGCTTTTCGCGCCGGGAGGGCGGCGGGCGGGCGTTTCCAGGACCAGAGGACGCCAGAGACTCCTTCTTGCTCCGGTCCATGCTGGGGTACTCCTCCCCGCAGGGCATATCGTCGCTGGTGGGACGGGCGAACAGGAAATCGTCCGCACCGTCATCACTGTATCCCGGAGGTCAAGACGGTCCCACACTCTCCGCAGATGATTTTTCCGGAGAGAGGATATTCCGCCAGCGGAAACAAACCGCCGCCCGGGCTGTGTCCGGACGGCGGTTTTTCCCGGGCGGCGGCTTCAGTGTCCCCTGTGCTTCTCCCGCCGCTTCTCCCGGCGCAGGGCAAATTGGCGGGCCTGCGTCGACTCCCGGTCCTCCCGGGTGCGGCGCTTTTTCGCCTCCATGCCCTGTTCCCGCTGGGCTGCCAGGGCCTGCTGGGCCTTGGTGCCGCACCCCGGCCGCTCCAGCTGCCGTTTGATCTGGCGCTGGCGCCGTTTGGGGTTGGCGGCCTCCGCCGCCGGAGCCTGACCCGCTATGGCCGGACTGAATTGCAGCCGGCGGTGGTTCTCCAGCAGGAAGGCGTACACCTCGCAATCCTTTGGCTCGGGCCCGAAAGTGACCTTACAGGCCTCCCAGGTCCCGCCGCCGCCCCGCAGAAAGAGCCCCACCCAAAAGGGGTCTTCAAAATAGACCGTCAGCCTTGCGTATCCGGTTTCCATGACAGCTTCCTCCTTAAAAGCCGGGGCCTGAGCCCCGAAAAATCCGGAGAACGGACAACCAAGGAGGCAGGTTACTGAGCCCCGTCCGGGGCCGCCCGGACTACCGACCGGGCTGTGTTTTTATCTCCGCGTCTCCTATCATAAAAGATTTTTTCTCCGCGGTCAAGTTGTGCTGGTAATTCCCGCAAGAACGTGGTATGATAGGCCAAATCAATTTATGAAATGGAGGAAAGCCTATGCGCACTCTCTTGAAGGGCGGAAGCGTGGTCTCCGCCGCCGGCGTGAAACGGGCCGACGTCCTGATCGACGGCGAGAAGATCGTAAAGGTGGGACGAAGCGTCCGGGGGGACGCTGACACGGTGGTGGACGTAGAGCACTGCCTGCTGTTCCCCGGCTTCATCGACGCCCATACCCACTTTGACCTGGACGTGTGCGGCACCACCACGGCGGACGATTTCTACACCGGCAGCCGGGCGGCTCTCCGGGGCGGCACCACCACGGTCATCGACTTTGCCTGTCCCAACAAGGGGGAGAGTCTCCACTACGGACTGGAACTGTGGCACAAAAAGGCCGATGGCCGCACCTTCTGCGACTACGGCTTCCACATGACCATTGACGACTGGAACGAGTCCATCCGGGCAGAGATCCCGGATATGTTTGCCAAGGGCATCTCGTCGTTTAAGATGTATATGACCTATCCCGCCATGATGGTGGGGGACCGGGATCTCTACTGGGCGCTGAAAGAGCTGAGGCACCTGGGGGGCATCTGCGGCGTCCACTGCGAAAGCGCCGGGATCATCGACGGCATGATTGCCGAGCGGAAAAACGCCGGGGAGCTGTCCCCCGCCAGCCATCCCATAACCCGTCCGCCCCTGGCGGAGGCGGAGGCGGTAAGCCGGCTGCTGCGCGTTGCCCAAGCGGCAAACTGCCCGGTGATCATTGTCCACCTCAGCTCTCAGGAGGCCCTGGAGGAGGTGGAGCGAGCCCGGCATCGGGGCCAGAAGGTCTATGTGGAGACCTGTCCCCAGTACCTGCTGCTGGACAACAGCCTGTACTGCAGCGGCGATTATTCCACCGCCGCCCGGTACGTCTGCGCCCCGCCTCTGCGGGAGAAGTGGGAACAGCACGACCTGTGGCGGGCGCTGCGCCACGGGGAGATTCAGACCGTCTCCACGGACCACTGCTCCTTCACCCTATCCCAGAAGGACATGGGCCGGGAGGACTTCACCAAGATCCCCGGAGGCCTGCCCGGCGTGGAGACCCGGGGCGAGCTGATCTACTCCTACGGCGTGGCCACCAAGCGCATCACGGAGGCCCAGATGTGCAAAGCCCTGTGCGAGAATCCCGCCCGGCTTTACGGCCTTTTTCCCCGGAAGGGTATACTCCAGGCGGGCAGCGATGCGGATATCGTGGTCTACGACCCCGGCGACAGCCACGTCATTCGGGCGGAGAACTGTATTGCCAATGTGGACTACAACCCCTACGAGGGTTTCGTCACCGCCGGCGGCATCCGGCAGGTGTGGCTGCGGGGCGATCTAGCTGTGGAGAGGGGCAGTGTATTGGACGAATCGCCCCGGGGGCGGTATATGGCCCGGGGGAAGTGCTCCCTGTAAGAAAATCGCAAAACTCACAAAACGGCGGCGGGAGCCCAGGCTCCCGCCGCCGCTTTTATTCACAGATCTCCGCCAGGTATTCCTCCAGGCAGAGCCCCCGCTCCATAATCTCTGTCGCCGCCTCCATGCCCACGTAACGGTAGTGCCAGGGCTCGTAATTCACGCCGGTGAGGGCGGACTTGTCCGTGGGATAGCGGAGAATGTAGCCGTATTCGGCGCAGTGGGCCATGAGCCACCGCTGTACCGCCGTATCCTCCTGTTCCTGGTCCAGCAGCTGGTAGGACTTGTCCACAATGTCCACCGCAAGGCCCGCCTGGTGCTCACTGGTGCCGGGACGGGCCACCCACATGGCGGCCTGTTCCTCCGCTTCGGTCCGGCCGTATCCCTCCGCCAGCAGCGTTTGGACTTTATTTTGAAACAGCTCTTCCTGCTTGTCCCGTGTGCGGAAGGACGAGCAGATGGTGGGCTGGAGCCCCTCCGCCCGGGCGGCGTCCATCATGTCTTGCAGGGCGGGGTAGGCCCGGCTGTCGATGGCGTGGCCGTTCACCAGCTGAGTCAGCCTTGGAATGGAGAAGTCCTCCGGCAGGGGGTTCTCCCAGTTCACCAGAATCAGGTTCCAGTCCTCCGGGGCGGCGGAGGACTCGGGCTCCCGGCCCAGGGCAGTCCACTCCGTCTGTCCGGCGGGAATCTCCGGCATCCGGCCGTCCGTCCGGCCGCCGCCGTCCGAGCCAAGGATGGAGACAGGAGTGCCGGAACCCTGGGCCGGAGGCTCCTGGGCCCGGGCGGCGCGGCCCAACAGGAAGCCGCCGCCAAAGAGGACCAGCCCCATCAGCAGGAGGGGCAGGAGGGAGCGGCGGCGCTTTTTGTCCCGCCGGGGCGGCGCGGAATGTGTCCGGAGTTCCGCGTCCCAGCAGCGGGCCGGGGCCACCCGGTACTCCCGCTCCGGGAGAGGGAACTCTTTTACAACGCAGGAACGATTGGAAGACATGAGAACAGCTCCTTATCTTTTGGATTCTGTTCCCATGATAGAGCCTGTCCCCGTCAAAACTCCGGCGTTTTTCCATCAAAGTGGACAGCTTTTCCCATCAAAACGGCATCATCTCTTGCTTATGCTGACGGAGGTGTCGGTGGGGTAGCCCAGGGCGTCGTCCAGGGCTTCGGAGCGGTCCAGCGCCTCCCAGTCCAGCCAGGGGCCGATGTGCAGAGTAGTGCGGCCGATGGTGGCATAGTACAGCACCGGGGCCTCCGACAGGCGGAAGCAGGCCCAGTCGCACTGATCCGTCTGGTATATCTCATATTCCACGCTCAGCCGGTCCAGAAAAGCCGCCCCGACCTCCGACGCCGCCAGGGGCTCCGTCCGGATCCACGCCGAGTCCACCTCCAAACTCACCAGGAGCCCTGTCTCCGCGTCCAGCACCAGGGAGCGGTACTCCCCGGACGCCTTGTCATAGCCGCTCAGCTCCACAAAGCCGGCGCTGGACAGGTCCGTCTGGTCCCGCAGGTAGAGTTTGCTGGCAAAGAGCTTGGCGATGTCCGGGTCGATCTCCCCCGGTAGAATCCCGGCCTCTGCCAGATTCGCCAATTCCCCCCGGGCCAGCCTGATGTTCTCCGCCAGGGCGCTGCCCTCCACCTCCTGCCCGACTATGGTGAGGGTATCCGCCAGCTCTCTCTGCTGGGCCAGGAGCTGGAGCCGCCTGGGCAGTTCCGGGGGCTTTGCCGGGAAGTTGCTGTCCTCCGCCAGGAGCTCGGTGTGGACGGTTCCGGTGAGCCGCTCATCCTGGAGCGCGGACAGCCGCAGGGGCAGCAGAGCCAGTGCCACCACGGTCAGACCGGTGAGGATGGGGGCCAGCCAATTTTTCCAGTTTTTCATAGCTTTCCAGTTTGTCATAGCTCCGCTCCTCTCAGCCGGACGGTGACCCGGGTGCCCTCACCGGGGCGGCTCTGCAGTTCCAGTGCGCCGCCGTGGAGGTCCACGATCCGCCGGCACAATGCCAGCCCCAGTCCCGCGCCTCCCTGGGCCCGGGCGCGGGACTTGTCCACCATGTAGAACGCCTCTGTCACCCGGCTCAGTTCCTCCGCCGGGATACCCTTGCCGCTGTCCGTCACGCGGATGACGGGGCATCTCTCCTCAAGGAGGCCCTCCAGCAGGATCTCCCCGCCGCTCTCCATGGCCTTGCGGGCGTTGTCCAGCAGGTTCAGGCACACGGTCTCCATCAAATCCGGCTCCATCAGCGCCAGTATGGACCCGGCCCGGACGGTAAGTCGGACGCCCGCCTGCTCCAGCGCCGGGGCCATGGCCCCGCCCACCCGGCCTAAAAACACGTCCAGGGGCATGGGCCGCAGGGGGAAGTCCTGCCGGTCCAGCACCACCAGGTCCAGCAGCTTCCGGCTCAGGGCCTCCAGCCGCCGGCCCTCGCTGAAAATATACCCGGCGCTCTGGCGCACCTGCTCCTCCGTGGCGGGCCGGGAGCGCAGGAGGTCGGCGTAGCCGATGATGGAGGTCAGGGGTGTCTTGATCTCGTGGGCAAAACTGCCGATGAAGTCCTCCTGCCGCCGTGCGGCGTCCCGCAGCTCCCGGACC
>CAJTZI010000019.1 GCA_910584075.1 uncultured Oscillibacter sp. | reverse complement strand
ATGAAATCCCCCTTGACAAATGCTCTCTTGGAAGAAAATTTTTGGAAAAGAGGCAAAGCAATGAAAAAATGTGTAATTACCATAGGCCGTCAGTGCGGCAGCGGAGGCCATACCATCGGAAAAACTGTGGCGGAAAATGTATATTTATGTAATGACCGGCATCTTCCGATGTCCGTTTTCGTGTCGTGTATGAAGTTTTGGGCTGATATAGGGTGCAAGTTTGTTGTCTGGTCACATCACGACTGCCCATACTTGCCATATCCTTGACGCTTCAAAATCCTATATCTTCCCTTGATTTTTCCCTTGCCAGCTCCCGTGAAGCCCTTAAAAGGGGGTGGGACCGGATAAGGGGGAATGAGTGGTTGACTTGCTTAAATTCCTGTGTTTTCAGGCGTTTCCGGGGATTTAATAGCATCCTATAAAAGCTCCTGACGGCTGACAATTTCGTTGGGTTCAAATTGGGATTTGTCGATGAGTTCATAATAAAGCGACACCCGCTGAAAAGCAACTTCTTTCCAGCGGGTGTTGGCTTTTTTACGGGCGTTGCCCCGAGCGCGGCCTCTTTCCGTAGGTCCTCTTTATGTATCGCTCTGCGTGGGATCGATCTCCGTGGGACTGGGCACAGGGTGCTCCTTGTGCTCCACCATGGCGCGGATGAGCTCCACCGTACCGCCCAATCCCAGATAACTGGAGTCCAGGCAGAAGTCATAGCTCTCCACCGCTCCCCACTTCTGAGAAGAGTAGTACTCGTAATAGGAGGCCCGGCGCTTGTCGGTCTTGGCGATCAGCGTCTTGGCCTTCTCCGGCGTGATGTCCTGCCGTTTTGCCACACGCTGGATGCGCACATTCATGGGGGCGTGGATAAAGAGGCTCAGGTGGTTGGGATGATCCGCAAGAGCGTAGTCCGCGCAGCGGCCGATCATGACGCAGGGCCCCTGCTCCGCAATGTGGCGGATGGTATTGAAGGTGGCCAGATACACCTGCTGCTCCAGGGAGTCCCCCACGCCGCTGCCCGGCAGGGCGAACATGTAGGAGTCCATAGCGATGGAGTACAGCAGGCTCTTAGGCCGCTCGTCAAAATTCTCCACGATCTTTTCACACAGGCCGCTCTTCCTGGCGGCCTCCCGCAAGAGCTCCTTATCGTAAAACGGAATGCCCAGCTCCTTGGCGACCCGGATGCCGACCTCCTTGCCGCCGCTGCCAAACTGCCGTCCAATGGTGATGACTGTGTTCATAAGAACGCCTCCTCTCTTGGTGATTTCATTATAGCACTTTTGGGGATCCGCGTCAAATAAAAGCTGGACAAAACAAGCAGGGGGCGGTAAAACCGCCCCCTGCCTCTTACAGGATGTGCTCCTCGCAGAAGTTGTCCAATACCCGAAAGCCCATCTCCTCCGGCGGGGCCACCGGGAATTTCGCGATGGTCACAGGGTCGAAGATGGGACACATGCGCTTCTCCGGCTCCAGCCGCAGAAAGGGCTTGCTGTCGTCCAGGTTATTGACCGCCTTTTTGCGATCCGGCATAAAATCACCCCGGCGGTAGTATGCGCAGTGCCGCCGGAACTATGATTTCCAGATTTCAGCGCAAAAATTTTACGGCGTTTATGACTCCTCGTTCATCAGCCGGATGCCAGCCTCCTTGTCACCAGCCACGATCAGGTGTGCGTCGGGCTCAAAACGGTAGTCCGGGCGCAGCAAAGGCACGATCTCGTCTCCGTTTTTCACGCCCAGGATGTTCACGTTGTACCGGCGGCGCACGTCCATCTCCATCACCGTGCGGCCCTCCCACTCTTTGGGCGTCTCAATCTCAAAGACCGCGTATTTGGGCGTCAGCTCAAAGTAGTCGAAGGCGTTGCGGGCAGAGAAGCGCATGGCCGCCCGGGCCGCCATGTCCATCTCCGTATGGATGACAAAATCCGCGCCGATCTTCTTCAAAAACTTGATCTGCCGCTCGTGGTCCGCCCGGGCCACCACACATTTGGCCCCCAGCTCCTTCAGCGTGGCGGTGGCCTCCAGAGAGCACTGGAAGTCGTCCCGCACGCAGACAAAGCACACGTCAAAATTCCGGACTCCCAGAGACGAGAGCACCTGCTCATCCTGGCAGTCCCCCACGCAGGCGGCGGTGGCCACAGAGGCAAGCCGGGCCACCTGCTCCTCGTCCTGGTCCAGGATCATCACCTCATTGCCCAGCTCCGCCAGACACTTCACCAGATGCCGGCCAAACCGGCCCAGACCCACCACCAAAAAGGATTTCATATCGCGTTCCCCCTATCCGATCAGGATTTTTTCCGGAATGTTCCGCAGCTTGGGCTGGGGACGGTCCCGGGTCACGGCCATGGCCACAGACATACTGCCCACCCGGCCGGCAAACATCATCAGCAGCACCGCCAGCTTGGAAAGCTCCGGCAGGTACGGCGTCACGCCCCGGGTCAGCCCCACGGTACCCACGGCGGAGATGGCCTCAAACAGCGCCCCGTCCAGGGAGATGCCCTGGAGGCACATGACCATGGTCCCCGCCAGACACGCCAGGAAGAAGATGCTCACCGAGGAATACGCCTTTTGAATGGTAGCCGTGTCCAGGCGGCGGCGGAACACGTTCACGTCCTCCTTCCGACGCACCTGGGCAAGGGCGCTCAACAGCAACACGGAGACGGTGTTCACCTTGGCCCCGCCGCCGGTGGAGCCGGAGCCTGCGCCGATGAACATCAAAATCATGGTCAGCAGTGTGCCGCTCTGGCTCAGAGCCGTCAGGGGCGCCGTGTTGAATCCCGCCGTCCGGCAGGTAACGGACTGGAACGCCGCCATCAGTGCCCGCCGCCCGGGACCGGCCCCGGCAAAGGCGTGGTCTTTCTCCAGAAAATAGAACGCAATCGCACCGCCCGCGAACAGCAGCGTGGTGGAGAACAACACGATTTTAGAGTGCAGACGCCACCGGCGGACATGGCGTCCGTGGGTCAGCAGGTCGTCCCACACCAAAAAGCCGAGACCGCCGCAGATCACCAGCGCCATAAGGACGATGTTGGGCAGCGGCTCTCCGGCGATGGTGGTCAGGGAGGCCCCGGTGCCCAGCAGGTCGAACCCGGCGTTGCAGAAGGAGGAGACCGCGTGGAACAGCGACATCCAAAGGCCCCGGTCCAGGCCGTACCGGGGACAGAACCACAGCGCCAGCAGCGCCGCCCCCACCCCTTCACAGGTCAATGTCACGCGGATGGCACGGCGGGTCAGCCGCACGATGCCTCCCATCTGAAGGGCCCCCACGCTGTCCATCAAAATGGACCGCTGGCGCAATCCGATGCGGCGGTGGAGCAAGACCGCCACCAGAATGGAGACGGTCATAAAGCCCATGCCCCCCACTTGGATCAGCAGCAAAATCACAGCCTGTCCAAAGAGGGTAAACTGGGTGCAGGTGTCATAGAGCACCAGTCCCGTGACGCAGGAGGCGGACGCCGCGGTAAAGAGAGCATCCAAAAAGGGCAGGGCTCGTCCGTCCCGTGAAGACACCGGCAGGGCCAGCAGCACGCCGCCCAGCAAAATCAGCGCCGCAAAGCCCAGGGCCAGGGTCTGAACGGCATTCAGTTGGACACGGCGGCGTGGCATGGCGGGCACCTCCCTGAAACGTCTTTTTCCATTATACACCTTTTCCCAATTTCGTCAACTCTGTGATATACTGGTCTTGGCCTTGTTTGAAAAACACATCTCCCCCGAAATTTTCTGAAACCAATCCGCCGTTTTCCCGTCTATACTGGCAAAGACCTTGTGAAAGGAGGCAAACGACATGGAGGACAGCGCCATCATCGAGCTGTACTGGAGCCGGGACCAGCGGGCCATTGAGGAGACCGCCGGCAAATACGGCCCCTTCCTCCACTCTCTGGTGTGGAATATTCTTCACAGCCGGGGCGATGCTGAGGAGTGCGTCAACGACACCTACCTGCGGGCCTGGAATGCCATTCCCCCGACCCGGCCCGCGGTCCTCCGGGCCTGGCTGGGCCGGATCGCCCGGAACCTGTCCCTGGACCGCTGGAAGGAGGGCCGGACCCAGAAACGGGGCGGCGGCGCCGTGGAGGTGCTGCTGGGGGAACTGGACGACTGCGTTCCCGCCCCCCATGGGGTGGAAAAACAGCTGGAGGATCAGGAGATCGCGGCGCTGATCTGCGCCTTTTTGCGCCGTCTTCCGGCGGAGAGCCGCGGGATCTTCCTCCGGCGGTACTGGTACGGCCAGGATCTGGCGGACATTGCGGCGGAGCAAAGGTGCGGCGTGGGAAAGATAAAATCCTCCCTCTTCCGCACCCGAAAGGCCCTGCGGGACTATCTGGAAAAGGAGGGGATTGCACTATGAAGGGCGAGCGATTGTTTCGGATTTTAGGACTGGTGGACGACGACCTCATTGAGGAGGCGGTATCCGCCTCCTCAGCCGCCGCTTCCAAGCGGCGGACTGCCCCGTGGCGAACGCTGGGGCTGGCGGCGTGCCTGGTCCTGATCTGCGGCCTGGGACTCTGGCTTCGCTCCGGCGGCGCCATGAACGGCACTTTCAGCGGCGGCGCGGACGGCGCGGCCCCGGGGAGCGGCAGCGGCGGCAGCGGCCACAGCGAGGGTACGGTGTTCATGTCCTATGCCGGGCCGGCGTTCCCCCTGACCACGCTGGAGACCAGCTCCGGCCTCACGGCGGAGCGTACTCTCACCTGGGATTTCACCCCCGGGGCATATGCTGACGGAGAGCCCCGTCAGTGGGGGGCGGAGGTGACGGACCGGTATGTCCTGTCCAACCCCGGGTCCGAGGACGTCACCGTCACGGCCCTCTACCCATTTGCCGGGAATTTCGACTCCCTGGCAAGGGTCCGGCCCGCGGTGTCCGTGGACGGCGCTACGGCGGAGGCGGCCCTGTACGCCGGTCCCTACGCCGGGGGCTTTAGCAGCGCCTACGGTGAGGAGGACCCGGACCACGACACCCTGAACCTGGCGGGACTCAACAGCTGGAAGGAGTACCGGACCCTGTTGGAGGACGGTGCTTACCTGTCTCAAGCCCTGGCAGAGTATCCGACGCTGGACATCCCGGTAACCGTGTACCACTTTTCGGATTTTGAGGCCCCCCACGAACAGTACCACGCCGCCACCCAGGCCATTACCTTTACCATTGACCCGGCGGTCACGGAGATCCTCTGCTGCGGCTTCAACGGTCAGAGCTGGGACGATGAAACCGGCTGGCGGCAGTACAGCTACTTCGTTCCTGACGGCGTCCGGCGGGAATCGGCAACCAAGGTCCTGGTGGTGCTGGGGGAGGACATCGGAGACTACACCCTCCAGGGCTATCAGGACGGCGGCTGTGACGCCGGTGATGAGATCTCGGGCGTCTCCTGTACCGTCACCCGGGAGGAGACCACCCTGGACGCAGTGCTGGACCACCTGTACCGGGAGTACCGGACCTTCTACACCCAGGGCCGGGCACTGGACCAGGAGAACGCCTTTGACAGCGTTCCCTTCTCCATGTACCGTGGGGCCCTCTCCCAGCTCCTGACCCAATACGGCATCCTCTCCGGCCGGCCCAAGGACCGCTACGCCGACGGGCGGCTGGACGACATCCTCAGCGAGACGCTGTTCCACCAGCGGGTGCTGTACCTGGAATTTCCCGTCACCGTCCCCGCCGGGGGCAGCGTGACGGTGGAGTGCACCATGTGGAAAGAGCCCAGCTACGACTTCCACTGCTCCGGCTCGGAGAACGCGGGCCTCCAGGGCTACGATCTGGTGACCCGGCTGGGGTCCTCTCTGGACTTCACCCGCCAAACCGCCGCTCTGGAGAACACGGAGGGCATTGAGATCGTCCGGCAGAACCTGGGCTTTGACCTGGAGAGCGGCGTCACCTCGGCGGAGCTGGATCCGGCGCAGGAGCACTTCTATCTGGAGATCCGGGTAAAAGAACAGGATCCCTGATTGCCGCAAAAAGCGCACCGTGCCAATGCACGGTGCGCTTTGTCCATGATCTGCGTCCTATATCTATAACCGCTCTCCCCGTCCGCCGCATAGGCGGCTTTTTGCCTTGCCGCAGCTGCTGCCGCGAAGCCGACCCCGGACACGGGAAAGGGGGATCCCTGCGGGCGTTACCAGCCCCGATTGCCGAAAAAGTAGTCGAAGAGGTCGTAGGGGTTTGTGTAGCCGCTGCCGTACTGGCCGCTGCCGCTCTGGGGCTGCTGAGGCACCTCCTGAGGCTGCTGCTGATCCTCGGGCACGCTGTCCCAGGTCAGCTGCGCCTCCACAGTCTCCCCCTGGCGATAGACAGTGAGGGTGACGGTGTCTCCGGCACTGTACTGCTTTTTCACAATGGTCAGATCCGCCATGCTCCGGATGTCGTGCTCGTCCACTTTGGTGATCACGTCACCCATCTGCAGACCCGCCCTGTCCGCCGCACCGTCCTTGTCCACGGCGCTGATGAAGACACCCTCGGTGATGTCATAGCGGAACTGGCTGGCCAGGTCCTGGCTCATGGACATGGCCGTGACACCGAGATACGGCTTGTTGGTGACGTATCCGTTGGTCATGATGTCCTGGACCATGGCCGCCACGTCGTTGATGGGGATGGCGAAGCCCAGTCCCTCGGCGCTGGCGCCGGAGGAGGTGTTGGTGTACTTGGCGGAGACGATGCCCACCACCTGTCCATACTGGTTGAACATGGGTCCGCCGGAGTTGCCGGGGTTGATGGAGGCATCGGTCTGGATCATGTTGAGGAACACGCCCTCCACGTTGATGGCCCGGTTCACGGAGGAGACCATGCCGCCGGTCTGGGAAAAGGTCAGCTCCCCCAGGGGATTTCCGATGGCCAGCACCCGGTCGCCCACGTTCAGCAGGGTGCTGTCCCCCATGGTGACGGGCTGGAGATTCTCCCCATCCACCTTGATGACGGCGATGTCATAGTCCTCGTCACCGCCGATGACCTCCGCGTCGTAGGAGTCCCCATTATAGAAGGTTACCTTCACAGCCTCGGCCCCGTCAATGACATGGTAGTTGGTGGCAATGAAGCCGTCAGGGGTCAGAACGAAGCCGGAGCCCGCACCCGAGGTGGGCTGCTGAGTCTGCCAGAAGCCGTTGCTGGAGGTGACGGTGCCGGTGGTCTGGATCGCCACCACGCTGTCCACATTGGCGGCGTACACCTCCGCATCAGTGAGGAGGGTCTTGCCGTCCACCCGGTTGAGCTTTACGGTAGAGGCCGTATCCCCGGAGGATGGGGCGTCGTTCCTCAGCACGGGGGCATTCAGCGTGGGGCTGTTATTGTGGTTCGTAGCGGCCCAGACCACCCCGCCGCCCACGCCGCCGCCCAGCAGGGCGCAGCTCAGGGCCAGGGCGGTGACCTTCAATCCGATCCTGCTTTTCTTCACGGGCTTCATCTCCTGCACAGGCCCCCGGGCGGGCTGGTAGTCGTCCGCGGCCGGCGGCGTGGGCTCACTGCCGTCTCTGCGGTAGGTGTAGTGGTACAGATTGTGTTCGTCGTTATACATGAAATACTTACCTCCTATTATCTATCCCGGTCTGCTCTTCTTTAGAACCGATCATACGCCGGGAATATGTCGAAAGTTTGAAGTTTCTTTGCATTTTCTTTGAAATCTCTTCCGCTCCCCTGAGCTTTGACCACAGTATAGGCTCCGTAACTTAAAAACGCCTGAAAATTTTGTATATATTTTTTGAACCCGCGGTTTTCCGGCGGAAAAATCTGTGTTACAATGGCGTTGTACATCTCCTCAGAAAAGGAGCGTGACACGCTTGCTGAAAATCGAAAACATCAAGCTCTCCCCCGGCGCCCCTAGATCCGGCCTCACCGCGGAGGCCGCCCGGCTGCTGCGGGTCCGGGAGGCAGATATACTCTCCCTCCGTGTCCTCCGCCGCAGTGTGGACGCCCGGGACGGGGTATTCATGGTTTACACTGTGGAGGTCTCCGTCAAAGACGAGGCCGCCGCCGCGCGGCGCTGCCGCAGCAAACGGGTGAGCCTCTCCGCCCCCAGGCCCGCCTACGCGCTTCCCGCCCCCAGGCCCGCACCGGAGAGGGTGCCGGTGGTGGTGGGAGTGGGACCGGCGGGTCTCTTCTGCGCCCTAGTGCTGGCCCGGGCGGGCCTGCGGCCCATCCTGCTGGAGCGGGGCCGCCCCGTGGAGGCGCGGCAGGCGGATGTGGATCGCTTCTGGGCCGCCGGCGTGCTGGACCCCTCCTCCAACGTCCAGTTCGGTGAGGGCGGCGCCGGCGCCTTCTCCGACGGAAAGCTGAACACCGGCACCAAAGACCCGCGCCACCGCTTTATTCTGGAGCAGCTGGTGTCCTGCGGGGCGCCGGAGGACATTCTGACCGACGCCAAACCCCATGTGGGCACCGACTACCTGCACGCCGTTTTGAAAAATCTGCGCCGGGAGCTGCTCCGCCTGGGGGCGGACATCCGCTTTGAAACCCGCCTGACGGACCTGGGCATCCGGCAGGGCCGCCTGACCAGCATTGCCGCGGAGGGACCGGGGGGGGCTGATTCCCTTCCCTGTTCCCACCTGGCCCTGTGCCCCGGCCACTCCGCCCGGGACACCTTCGCCATGCTCCATGCCCGTGGCGTCCGACTGGAGGCCAAGCCCTTCGCCGTGGGCGTGCGGATTGAGCACCGTCAGTCGGACTGCGACGCCGCCCAGTACAAGCAGTACGCCGGACACCCGGGCCTCCCGGCCTCCACCTATAAGCTCTCCTGCCACCTGCCCAATGGGCGGGGGGTGTTCTCCTTCTGCGTCTGCCCCGGCGGGGAGGTGGTGGCCGCCGCCTCCGAGGAACGCCAGGTGGTCACCAACGGCATGAGCGAGTTTGCCCGCGCCCGGGAGAACATCAACGGCGCGCTGCTGGTAAACGTGACACCGGAGGACTTCGGCGGGAACTCCCCCCTGGCTGGCATCGCCTTCCAACGGCGGCTGGAGCGGGCCGCCTACGACCTGGGCGGCGGCGGGTATCTGGCCCCCGCCCAGCGGGTGGAGGACTTCCTGGCGGGGCGGACCTCCACGGGCCCCGGCCGGGTGATTCCCAGCTATCGCCCCGGCGTCACATGGACGGACCTGCGCCTGTGCCTGCCCCCCTTCGTATCGGACGCCATAGCGGAGGCCCTGCCCATCCTGGGCCGGAAGCTCCAGGGCTACGACGCGCCGGACGCGGTGCTCACCGCCGTGGAGAGCCGCTCCTCCTCCCCCGTCTGCATCCCCCGGGACGGGACATACCAGTCCTCTCTGCCGGGGCTGTACCCCTGCGGCGAGGGGGCCGGCTACGCCGGGGGCATCCTCTCCGCCGCCGCCGATGGGATGCGCTGTGCCGAACAGATCTGCCAATCCCTCACCCCATAGAGAGAGGGACTTATTCCATGACACTCGCCGTAAGGGCGTTTGTTGTCACCGCTGCCGCGGTCTTCGCGGCATACAGCCTTTTTTCCTGGAGCTGGTCAAAGGCGGAAACTTTTCCGCCGCCATGGGAGCCTTTCTCCTGCGGTCCAACCGCCAGAAAAGCAAACCCGACTGAAATAAGGAGGTACCACCGTCATGAGCCGTGACATCTGCATCTGTCAGGAATTTCTGACCGAGGCCCACCGGGCCAAAATTCGCTCCGCCGCCGATCAGGCGGGCCTTGTGCCCCACTTCTTCACCCCGGACCAGTTTGAGGAGGCAGCGGCCTGCCTCCAGCACTGCGAGATACTCTATGCCCACTCTCCGGATCTGCTGCGCTCGGCCCCCGCCTCCCTGAAATGGTACTGCTGCTCCTACGCCGGGGTGGACCCCTACTGTAAGGATCCCTCCGTCTTCGCCAACCCCGACTGTATGCTCACCAACTCCAACGGCTACGGTGTCACCATCGCCGAGCACGTGGTGATGGTGACGCTGATGCTGCTGCGGCGCATGCCGGAGTACGAGGCCGTCGTCCGGGACCGCGGATGGTCCAACCAGCTGCCCATCCGCTCCATCCGGGACAACGCGTTCACCCTGCTGGGAACCGGGAACATCGGCGTCAATGTGGCGCAGCGCCTGCGGGGCATGGGCGCGGCGAAAATCACCGGCCTCAGCCGCTCCGGGCAAGCGGTCCCCGGCTTTGACGAGGTATACCCCATCTCCCGGCTGGAGGAGTTCCTGCCCTCCGTCAAGGTCCTCGTCATGTCCCTACCCGGCACGCCGGAGACCATCCACATTTTGAACCGGGACCGCATCGCCCTGCTGCCGCCGGACGCCTATATCATCAATGTGGGCCGGGGCACCGCCATTGAGCAGGAGCCCCTGATTGAGGCGCTGAACAGCGGGCGTCTCGCCGGCGCGGCTCTGGACGTGATGGACCCGGAGCCCCTGCCCCCGAACCATCCCCTGTGGAACGCCAGGAATCTGATTTTGACGCCTCACGTCTCCGGCAACATGACCCTGGGATACACCTGCGACGTCAACGTGGAGATGTTCTGCGCAGACCTGCTGCGCTACGGCCGGTGCGAGCCTCTGAAAAACCTGGTGGACAGAACAAGAGGATACTGATCCCATGCCCCACCCACAGCCGCCGGAAGCCCGTTGCTTCCGGCGGTTTTTCCCTGGGAGGCCAATGGCCTTTTGCCCAAAGAGGAGCGGAATATTTGCATGGTTTTGTGCGGAATCCCGGTTGTAAAACCACAAAAAGTGCGGTATAGTCATAACGTTTCAACCTAGAAAATTCCGGAGGTGAGCCCATGCTGGATCGGAACGAGGTTGGAAAGCGGGGCTATCTCAACGAGGGCTTCCGCCTCTTCCACCTGAAGGACAGCCGCGCGCCAAAACTGGATTACCACTATCACGAGTTTGACAAGCTGATTCTGCTGCTGGGCGGCAAGGTCACCTATGTGGTGGAGGGCGTCACCTACTTTCTCCGCCCCTGGGACGTGCTGCTGGTACAGCACAACATGATCCACCGGCCCGTCATCGACCCCTCGGAGCCCTATGAGCGGGTGGTGGTCTGGCTGGGCCGGGAGTGGCTGGCGGACCGGAGCGACCCGGGGGAGGCCCTGGACGCCTGCTTCCACACCACCCGGGAGCGGGGTTTTCACCTGCTGCGCACCGGTCCGGAGCGGCGGCTGGAGTACATGAAGGACATCCAGCGGCTGGAGGAGGCCCTGCGGTCCCGAGAGTTCGCGGCGGGACGCTTTGCGGACACCCTGTGCCAGCAGCTGCTGATCGGGGTGAACCGGGACATCCTCCGCAGCCGCACCGCCCAGGAGGAGCGGGACAGCTACCGGGTGGATCCCAAGATCGAGGAGATCCTCAAATACATCGCCGCCCACCTGGAGGAGGAGCTGACCGTGGAGAGCCTCTCCAAGCGGTTCTATCTCAGCCGCTACTACCTTATGCACCGCTTCAAGGCCGTCTCCGGCTACACGGTCCACCAGTATATCAGCCAGAAGCGGCTGCTGCGGGCCGGAGAGCTGATCCGCTCCGGCGTGCCGGTGATGAAGGCCGCGGAGCAGGCGGGCTTTTCGGAGTACTCCACCTTCCTGCGGGCCTTTCAGAACACCTTCCATATGAGCCCCCGGGAATTCCGCTGAGGGTGTGAAAAGAGGGAAACCATGCAGACAGAAATTGAATTTTCCAGACGGGACCTGCGGCGGCTCATTGTGCCGCTGGTCATCGAGCAGCTGCTGGCCATCACCGTGGGCCTCTTCGACTCCGTGATGGTCTCCCAGGTGGGAGAGGCGGCCATCTCCGCCGTATCTTTGGTGGACACGGTGAATGTGCTGCTGGTCAACGCCTTCGCGGCACTGGCCACCGGCGGCGCCGCCATCGCGGGACAGTACCTGGGCCGCCGGGAGCCGGAGAAGGCCGGTCACTCCAGCGCCCAGCTGCTGCTGTTCATGGGGGAGGTCTCCCTGCTGATCACGCTGCTGTTCTACCTGGCAAGGGGATTTGTGCTGGGCACGGTCTTCGGCCAGGTGGAACCGGACGTGGCCGCCTATGCCAACACCTACTATCTCATTGTGGAGTCCTCCACCCCCTTCCTGGCCATTTACAGCGCCGGAGCGGCCCTCTTCCGGGTGATGGGCAACTCTAAAATCTCCATGTGGGTCTCCCTGGGAATGAACGCCGTCAACGCGGCGGGCAACGCCCTTTTGATCTTCGGCTTTCACATGGGCGTCGAAGGCGTGGCCATCCCAACGCTGGTGTCCCGGCTGGCGGCCGCCGCCGTCATGACCGTCTTGCTGCGCCGCCCAGGTCTGCCCATGCGGGTGGAGCGGTTCACCCTCCGCCATGACCGCTACGTGGTGCGGAACATCCTGCGCTTCGGCGTACCCAACGGGCTGGAAAGCAGCATGTTCCAGCTGGGCAAGATCCTGCTGCTGTCCACAGTGTCCGTGCTGGGCACTGCCTCCGTGGCGGCCAACGCCATCGGCAACAATCTGGCCTCCTTCCAGTGCGTGGCTGGCAACGCCCTTGGCCTTGCCATTGTGACGGTGGTCTCCCGCTGCATCGGGGCGGGCAGCTATGAAAAGGCCCGGTCCTATACCAGCAGGCTGATGAAGTACACCTATTTTTTCATGGCGCTGTTTGTGGCCGCCACCCTCGTCTCCCTGCCCCTGCTGCTGCGGCTGTACAACGTGTCCGACGAGGCGGCGGGCTACGCCCGGCAGATCGTATGGATGCACGGCGTCATGGGCGTTTTGATCTGGCCGTTATCCTTCACCCTGCCCCAGGCCCTCCGGGCCGCCGGGGACACCCGGTTCACCATGGTGGTCTCCACTGTGTCCATGTGGACCATGCGGGTGGGGTTCGGTATCCTGCTGGGCCGGCACCTGGGCTTCGGCGTGTTGGGCATCTGGATGGCCATGTTTGTGGACTGGATTCTGCGCATCGCCTTCTTCCTCCCCCGCTTTCTGGGGCACAAATGGGAGACCATGGGTCTGCGGGAATAAAGCGGGCAACCCCGCTCTGCCTCCGGCAGAGCGGGGTTTTCTTCCGCACACGCTTATGAGGGGATCAGCCCCTGGATTAAAATCACCAGGATCAGAACCGGCAGCACATACAGGAAGTAGGGCTTCAGCCAACGGGGCATCTTCACTCCCTCTCCAGCGTTGACCTCCGCCAGGTACTTGTCATAGCCCCATCCCCATTTGCTGACGCAGAACAGCAGATACACCAGGGATCCCAGGGGCAGCAGCAGGTTGGACACCAGGAAGTCCTCGCTGTCCAGCACGCCCCGCCCTCCGATGATCTGAAGATCGCTCCAGACGTTAAAGCCCAGGACGCAGGGGAAGCTGGCGATGAGAATCAGCACGCAGTTGATCACAGTGGCCTTCTTCCGGCTCCAGCCGAAGTTATCAATGCAGTTGGCCTGGAGATTCTCAAACACGGCGATGACCGTGGAGAAGCTGGCAAAGGTCATGAACAGGAAGAACAGCGCGCCCCAAAGCCGTCCGCCGGTCATGTTCAAAAACACCTTGGGCAGGGTGAGGAAGATCAGGGAGGAGCCGCTGTCCGGCCGGACGCCGTAGGCGGTGCAGGCCGGGAAGATAATGAGGCCCGCCATCAGCGCCACAAAAGTATCCAGAGAGCAGATACGGATAGCCTCGCTGGTGAGGGTGTGGTCCCGGTTCATATAGCTGCCAAAGACCTCCATGGCAGCAATGCCAAGGCTCAGGGTGAAGAAGGCCTGATTCATGGCGGCAGTGATCACATTGCCCAGGCCAACCTCAGCGGCCCGCCGGAAATCCGGCAGGAGGTAAAACTTGACGCCCTCCAAACCTCCCGGAAGGGTCAGACTGTGGACAGCCAGCACGGCGATCAGGGCCAGAAGGCCCACCATCATCACCTTCGTAATGCGCTCCAGTCCCTTCTGCAAACCGAAGCTACAAATGAGAAAACCGACCAACACAGTGGCCACCATCCAGATGGTCATCTCAGTGAGGTTCCCCAGCATCCCCTCAAAAAACATATTATCCACCGCCTCGCCTTCCAGACCCGTAAAGGCCCCGGCGGCAAACTTGAAGAAGTAGCCCAGCATCCAGCCGGAGACGGTGGTGTAGAACATCATCAAAAGGCAGCAGCCCGCCACGCAGAACCAGCCGTGGATATGCCACTTGCTGCCGGAGGGCTCCAGGGACTTGTAGCTCAGCACGGCGCTCTTGCGGCTGGCACGGCCCACTGCCAGCTCCATAGTCAGCACCGGCACGCCCATGATCACCAGAAACAGCAAATAAAACAGCACAAACACGCCGCCGCCGTTCTCACCGGTGATGTATGGAAATTTCCACACATTTCCAATACCCACGGCACACCCAGCGCTCACCAGCAAAAATCCAAGCCTGGATTGGAAACGCTCCCGTTTCATAAATCAATTCCTCTCTTTTTCAGCATGGAAAAGAGAGCCCGCGGCATTTGCCGCGGGCTCCTCCGTTGCGAAAAATGCCTCGTTCCCGCTGGGGGAACGGCCTGAAAACAACCGAAATTACTTCAGCTCGACCTTGCCGCCGGCCTCTTCGATCTGCTTCTTCAGGGCCTCGGCGTCGTCCTTGGAAACCCCCTCCTTCAGGGTGGTGGGGGCACCCTCGACAGTAGCCTTGGCCTCGGCCAGACCCTGGCCGGTGATCTCGCGGACAACCTTGATGACCTTGATCTTGGCGGCGGCATCGAAGCCGGCCAGGACCACGTCAAACTCGGTCTTCTCCTCGGCGGCGGGAGCAGCGGCGGCGGCGGGAGCAGCCATGGCAGCGGCGGAAACGCCGAACTCCTCCTCCAGGGCGTGGACGAGCTCGCTGAGCTCCAGAACGGTCAGACCCTTGATCTCTTCGATCATGGCGGTAACTTTCTCAGACATTGTATGAACCTCCTGATAGTAAATTTTTAAGTGTGTTGGGCGCCGCTTACTCGGCGGCGGGAGCCTCCTCGGCGGGAGCGCCCTGCTTCTCGGCAATCTGCTTCAGCACAACAGCCAAGCCAGTGATGGGAGCCAGCATGGTACCCAGAACCTGGGCCTGCAGCACGGGCAGAGCGGGGATGGAAGCCAGGGAGTTGATGGTGGCCAGATCCACGGGCCTGCCGTCCATAAAGCCGCCCTTGATCTCAAACTTGTCGTTGAGCTTCTTGGCGTAGTTGGCCATGACACGGGCAGGGGCCACGGGGTCGTCGCACAGTGCCAGAGACGTGGTGCCGTTGAGCAGATCATCCAGATCACCCAAGCCGGTGTTGTTGAAAGCGAAGCGGAGCAGGGTGTTCTTCACCACCGCGTAATCCACGCCGTTCTCCCGGCACTCCCGGCGCAGTGCGGTGTCTTCCTCAACGGTGATACCCTTGTAGTCGACAATCACACCGGCGGTGGCCTTCTGGATCTTCTCAGTCAGCTGGGCCACGATGGCCTGCTTCTCGGATAAGACCTTTGCGTTAGGCATTCTTGTGTTCACCTCCATAGGAATCATAGGCGCGTTCAAAAAAGAACCGTCCGCGCAAAGACGCACGGACGGAGCAGCAATCTCACGATCTGCCATCCTCGGCAGGACTTACGGGCAGAGCCCACCTGCTGTCTTTGGAACGCAAGCAGTATTATATACAGGGTTTGGCAAAAAGTCAAGCCCTAATTTTCGCAGACGTTCATATTGGCTGCACAAGGCCAAGCGGCCGGGTATCACCTGATTTTTGATCCATAAGGCCGCCAAAATGTGCCAGTGGGCATGAACCGGTTTTATCTGGAGCCTGCGTTCAGAGGCTGCGTCACCAGCCACTCCACGTCCAGGGGGAGAGCGGAAAGGGGGATTTCCGGCTTCACCCGCTCACCGTGAAAGTCGCTGCCCCCAGTGGCATGGAGGCGGTACTTCTCCGTCAGGCGCAGGTAAAATGCCTGCTGTTCCGGGGTGTGCTTGGGGTAATAGCACTCAATGGCATCCAGCCCATAGTCCGCCAGGGTCCGCACCAGGTTTTCCAGCTCCTGTCCCTCCAGACCGGTTTGATAGGGGTGGGCCAGAGAGACACGGCCGCCTGCGGCCTTGATGGTCGCCACACAGGTCCGGGCGTCCGCCTTTAAGCGCTTCACCCGCTGCCGGAACTCTTTCGTGTCCAGATACCTGTCAAATGCCTCGCGGTTCGACTCCGTGTATCCCCGGCGGACCATGGCCTGGGCGAAGTGGGGACGGGCGATGACGGTCCCTCCGGCAATCGATTCCACCTCCTCCAGCGTCAGGGGACAGCCCTTCTCCCGCAGGAAATCCAAGATCTGGTATTTCCGGTTGTTCCGGCTCTCCTTCAGCTTTTGGCACAGGGGCTCCAGCCCCGTGGGATCGAAGCCGTAGCCCAGGATGTGGAGACCGCTGTACTCCGCGGCCCCCAGCTCGATGCCTCGAAGGACCCGGATCCCCAGGGCATCTCCCGCGCGGACCGCCTCCTCCAAACCGTCCGTCGTGTCGTGATCTGTCAGAGCCAAAAGCTCGATGCCCCGCTCCTTTGCCAGGGATACCAGATCCGACGGCGTATACTGTCCGTCCGAGGCTGTGGAGTGCGTGTGGAGATCGCAGATGATCATCCCTTCTCCCTCAACTCTTCAGCAAAGTCCCGCTCGTAAACCTCAATGTCTTGCTGGGAGTCGCACTCCAGCCACAGGTCGCTGGTGGGAAGGGCCCGGACTGGGCGGCCCTGCTGGAGCAGCTCCTGGAGCAGCGTCGTCATGTCCAGCTTCTCCACCGTCTTTGCCATGGGCAGGCGGATGGTCTCCTCCACCCAGGCCCAGCTCTCCGGCGTAAAGCGAAGCAGGCCCATGAACTGCCCCTGAATTTCCTCCCGGTTTTGAGGCAGCTTTCCGATCTCCACCAGCCTTCCCTCCGGGCCGAGTTTGAACGTCTCTAGGTCCGACAGAGGGTTCTCCATCCGCCGGGACCAGAGGTCCCAATAGCCGGTGTAGTACGTGATCGCCAGCGGCGCACCGCACTCTGCCAGACTGCGCACGGCGCCGGGTGAAAACACGACATCGGAATAGCAGACAATGCAGGGCTCTGCTTTTAACCATTCCCGGGCCATGGTAAGGGACCAGAACATATTGGTTTTCTCCCAGTCCGGGTTGTGGAAATAGGTCACATTGGAAACAGGGAACATCTCGCTCCGATACCCGGTGACAATGCCGGTGTCCGCGGGTTCCACTCCGGCTGCCGCCAGACTCGACAGGCACCGGTCCAGCAGCGTCCGGCCCAGGAGGGTGCACATGCACTTGGGCCGGTCCTTGGTACGTTCGCCCAGACGGCTGCCCCGTCCGGCGGCCAGGATAATCGTCTTCAAAGCTGAAGCGCCTCCTTCATAAATTCAATGTCCTGTGCCCGGAACGGATGATACCGCTCCGGATGATACATGACGCCCCAGATCCAGGAGCAGTCCCTGTGGCGAACCGCCTCCAGAACTCCGTCCGCGCTCCAGGCCAGATCCGTCAGCGGCGGGCGGCATTCCCGGGCTCCCCAGCTGTGAAAGCTGTTTACCGTACCGCCGTTGGAGAGCGGATGCTCCACTCTGACATGACCCTCCACCCGCTGGAGCGGAGTGCCAAAGTAGCTGATCAGCATCTGTGCGCCCCGGCAGACACCCAGCAGGGGAATGCGGTCTGCCAAGGACCGTTCAATCAGATACCGCTCCACCTGGTCTCGCTCCGGGGCATCTCCACCGCAGGAAGCCAGATTGTTGCCGCCGGTGAGAAGAATGCCGTCTGGCGGCAGCTCCTCCAGCAGGCGGCGGACCGTGGGCAGGCGGTTCGGCAGGGGAATGGGCAAAAAGCCGCAGGCCTCCGCCAGCTCCGCCCACTCCTGGGAAAGGGCGTCCCGCCGCTCCCCGATGCTCTCGATCTGCTCCACGCGCTGGGTTAGATAGATCCGCTTCATAGAATCACCACCGTCTTGTTCTTGCAGTCCACCGCCAGCCGCTTTGCCGCGGCATAGCGGGCAAACTGTTTTTCCCCCACCCCGATCACCGCCGGGATGCCGAACTCCGCCGCCCGGATCGCCATGTGGGAGTTGGCTCCGCCATAGGCGGTGACAAAGCCGGCGATGCTGTGAGAGAAAATCCAGTCATAGCCGGGGTCCGCGCCCCGGATCAGCACCAGCTTCCCGCTCAGCGTCTCGTCGGAGGGCAGCACCAGGGTCTCCGCAGTGCAGCGGTTCTGCGTGACAAAGTTGGGGACCCCATTTGGCAGGAAAAAGCTGTATATCTGGCTCTCCTCCCAAAGCAGGGGCGGCAGGGTGATCCCCGCGGCGGCGGCCTCCATGGCCCGGCCCTCCGCTTCGGAATCCCGGAGCACACGCCCCAGCTCCTCCGCCCGGGAACAGCATTCCGTCACCCGCTGGATGCTCACATGAGACATGGCCTCCCGGTCCAGGCCGCAGGAGCTCCCCAGCGCCGCCAGAAGCTCCAGGGTATCGGACAGAGCGTGGGTAAAGACGAACTTTGCGTACTCCCGCCCCTCAATGGCGTGCTGGATGAAGTCAAAGAGGGACAGGACATCGGCACAAAGGCCGTGCTCCTCCAGCAGGGTCTGGAGGCGGGCATACTTCTCCAAGGTCAGCTGGAAGGGAGATTCCTCCTCCGGCGCGTTCCCGGCGGACTGGGCAAAATCAAAATACCGCCCGCCATCCTGGTCGTACCGGGGTGAACAGATATCGTAGGTCCCGGGCCGCAGATGGCCGTATTTCTTCAAAAACGCATCTTGGGACAGCTCTCGGAAATCCCGCGACATATTTTTTCCGATGGTGGACAGGCCGTTCATGTACCGGCCCCGCTCCTCCTCCGTCAGGAGGCCCACCGCCGTCATGGAACGCAGAAATTCCACCGCGATAAATCCCGCCCGCGCCAGACCCGCAAAGGGCAAGGTGCCGTAGCGCTTGCAGTATTCCAACAGCCAATAGACCTTATCCGGGATTTCCAGGCCGCTGTCCATGATCTCCCGATGCTTCTTTTGCAGCACCTCAATCTTTTGGGCGTCCTTCCGCCAGAGACCGTCCTCGCGGATTACAGAATTGGTCAGCACCCGCAGCCCCTCAATCAGACAGGATTGCTCCTCCTCCGTAAAGCCTTGCGCTCCCAGAGCCTTTACCCGCTCCGGCAGGTCAAAGGTGTAACAGGTAAAGGCAATTTCAAACTCCACTTTGTCGTGGAGCTCCGGGTGTGTCCGCAGCCGTTCCAGATAATACTCCGCCAGCTTTTTCGCCAGCGGCTCCGGCAGGCTCTTGGGCAGGAAGGAGTTAAAGCTCACCCGGGCGTCAATGTAGGGCAGCCCCTGAAAGTCCACCATCAACGGAAAAGACCGCAGGTTCCGGTAGCCATAGTTGTCCCGCTGATATGCCCAGACCCCATTGGTGATGATCTCCCGGTAAAGGCTCAGGGCCAGGGCGCGGGGCCGGATGCCAATCATCTCCGCTGGGTTCCAGTCCGGCATTACGCCGTATACGGTCTCCCGGCCGCAAAGGTCCGGGTGCGGCTGCATAGAGGCCCGGAGCTTGTCCCGGATCAGGTCCAGGCTTTGCTTTTGGGCCTCCGGCTCCAAAAGCGGCCGGATGAGAACCAGCGGACGGACCTGCAATAAGTACAGTATACCATTCGAAACGGCAAATTCAATATCCAAAGCGGGCCGTTCAAAGAGATTTTCCAGCTCCCGGCAGAGGGCGGCGACCCGGTCCAGCGGAGCGGGAGGGGCCACGGGGGCGTTCTTAAAGTGATAGAAGGTCTCCAGGCCCTGCCCGGTGCCGTCGGTAACGGAGCTGGTGGAGCCGGCGCGGTCAAAATTGAAGATATAGTAGTTTCCCCCGGTGCTGGGATCGGCGGTGAAGGCCACGCCGCAAAGCTCCACCTGCGTCAGGCAGGGCTGCAGGAATACCTGGTTCTCAGGGTCCGGGCCCATGGCATCCACCACCTGGGCCACGGCCTCCCGGACGGCCGCCTCTCCCCGGACATTGGGAATCGAGAGGAACTTTCCGGCATTGGAGCACTGGGTGGTATCCTCATTTTGGGCGCTGCTGCGGACAATCAGCTCCCCCTCCGCCATACCCGCCCTCCCCAGGAGGGCCCATGCAAGACCCGGGTCCTCCCGAGCCTGGACGGCGGTGAGGCATACCTGCGGCAGGACCCGGGCGGCGGCCAGCCGCCCCTCCAGGGACCGCAGGGTCTCCGCCTTGGTGGTAAATTGCAGCATAGGCTCAGCGCTTCTTCTGCGCCATCCAGATGCGGGTGGTATAGGGGACCATGATGGTGTCCCGGTGCAGCGCTTCCACCGTCTGCCGGATCTCGCCCACGATCTTCTCAAACACCTCCGGGGACTGGCGGTATACCGTGCCGTGGGACTTCCAGCCCTCAATAAAATCCTCGGCATTCAGATGGTGCTCCACACGCCCGGAGATAAACTGCACAGCCTCAAAGAGACCGGAGGCATCGATGACCGCCGTTTGGTCTTCCCGCCGGGTGCCGTAGGAATAGCCGGGAATGTTCTTCTTGATGATCTCCTCAATGGACTGCTGGAGCGGGTCCTCCAGGTCCCGGTGGTTCCACATGCAGGCAAACCAGCCCTCCGGCGCCAGAATCCGGCTGGTCTCCACAAGGGCCTTTTGCCGGTCGCAGACGTTGAAAGAGGAGCCAAAGGTCACCAGGGAGAACCTGCCCGTCTCCATGCCGGTGTGTTCTCCCACGCCCTCAAACCACTGCACATTGGGATACTCCGCCGTCCGCTTGATGCCGTTGGCCCGCATGGCGTCGTTGGGCTCCACAGCCCAGACTTTCAGGCCGAACTTCGCCAGCTCCAGCGTCAGATGAGCCGCGCCGGCCCCCACGTCACAGGCGGCATCGCCGGGCTTCACGCCGGCGGCGGCCAGCAGGTCGGAAATGGCGCTGGGCGCGTATTCCGGGCGGCGGAGATAGGCGTCCGCCAGGTTCGTATAATCCCACTCAGTTTTCATTGTTCATTCCTCCAAAAATGTTGTGCGCAGGCGCCGGACCTGCTCCGCGGGTGTGGTCTGTCCGTCGTTTTCCAAAATGAGATCGGGGGTCTTGGGCTCCTCCACGGAGAAGTGGACCCCCGCCACCTCCGTGCCGCCGCTGTAAAGCCCCTTCTGGTCCCGGCGGCGAAGGGTCTCCATGGCGGCCTTTACATAGACCTCGAAATAGCCGGGGATGTTGGCCCGGTTCCACTCCCGCACCGCGTCAAACATGGAGATGGTGCAGCACACCACCGTGAGCCCCTGGCGGCTCAGCAGGGCGCAGAGGCGGGCGTTGCGCATGGCGCTTTTGCGGCGGTCGGCCTCGGTGAAGCCCAGGTCGTCCCCGAAGACCTGCCGGAGCTCGTCCCCGTCCAGGAAGACGGCGGGGACGCCGGAGCGGCGCAGCTCCTCATGCCACAGCCGCCCGATGGTGGTCTTTCCCGCCCCGGAGAGGCCGGTGAGCCAGTATACGTTTCCGCTCATAGGCCCTCCCTCAGCGGTACAGCGGCTGCTCCAGCAGCGCCGGGTCCAGTTTCAGCAGGGGCATCATTTTCAGCTCCTGGGCGTGGTTGTTGACGAAGCGCAGGCCCCGCAGGAGGGTTTTGCCGGTTTTCAGGCGGTTTTCGCGGGTGGTCTTCATAAACTTCTCAATATATTTGGCCCGGATCTCATCGTCCGCAAAGTCCTCCTTCGGGGTTCCGTCCTCCTCTGGAGCGTGGATCGTGGCGTATTTCAGAGATTCGATGATATAGCGGTCGATCGTGCCGAAATGGTCCGCCAGCTCCTCCACCCGCCGCTCGTCCATGGGCCGGCCGTCGTAATACTGGAAGTCGTAGCCGTAGGCCTCGTAGACGTCCCGGAGGAAGTACTCCAGGAAGTACCGCTCGTTCTCCCCCAGGAAATCCGGATAGGTCTCATGGACCGCCCGGAGGTCAAAGCCCCGGGCGTCGCCCTTCCAGCTCTCCGGGTCCCGCTCGCCGAAGGTGGAGCAGTAGGTCATGCTCTCCGTATAGGGCAGGTCCAGAAATTCCGCCAGGGCGGTGAAGGTGGCCTTGGGATTCAGCTTGCCATCCTCAAACCGGACCAGCACGCTGTCCTGGAACAGCCGGTCCTGCCAGTCGATCAGATAGCTGCGGTTCAGCAGGCGGGGGACCACATCGTCCATGACAGCCGTTGCATTTTCCGTCTCCCGGCTCTTCTGGCTTTCTCTCCACGTATACCGTACCCCGGCGGCGCTGCTGGTGGTCGGGCGGCGGAAGGGCGACACGGATTTGATATATTTGAAATTCTTGAAAATCGGAGAATTTTGGATCTTCTCATACTCCGGGGAGTAGAGAACGGTCATATTCTGCTTGGGGTCCACCAGAATCCGGTAGCTGATATATCCGAAGTGGGGGGAGAGCAGCAGCGCGGGCACGATCCGGGACGCGGGGTCTGTCGCCATGGTGCAGCGCCCGTCTCCCAGATATCCGGCCACCAAGATGTCCTTGTCGGTCACGCCCTTGAGACAGTACAGCTCCTTCTGGATCCGGGTCACAGTCTCTGTGGTCTTGACGATTTGCGCCGTTCCGTGGATTTTTTTCGCGTTCTCCTTCCAGGTGTTGATCCCTTCCTCGGTTGTATCAAACATCTGGGCGGGAGCCGAGATGAGGTTGGGGTGTCCGTCCAGAATCTCGGCGAAAAAGTTGATGCCGTTGTGGGACTGGAGCTGGGACAGCCAGATCATGCGGGTGACCTCCCGGATGCCGATGGGCTTTACGGGATACTGGCTGTAGTCAATGCCGAAGCGCTCCTTAAAGTCAATGGGGTACTGGGCGATCTCGTCCCCGATCAAAAAGACGATTTTCTCCTCCTCCAGCAGGGGCCGCATGTTCCAGCACTGGAGATACGCGCAGAAGGTCCCCCAGTCCTGATAGTGGAGGTACACGTGATTCTCCCGGCCTATGTAGTCGCTGCGGCGCACGTTGTCCCGGAGGTATTCCAGCTCATACTGGGAGTAGACCTCCGCCGCCAGAATGGGCTTTTCTAGGTCTTTGAAAAAGTTCCGGCTGATGACGGGTTTTCTGATATCAATGAACTCCCCAAACTCCTGCCGGGCCGGGAAGAAGGGGACGTAGCTGTCGTCACTGTAGGGATAGAATTGAATGGGCAGTTCCTCAAAGGAGGGAAAGTCCTTCCGGAACAGGTAGGGGTATTTTTTTAAGAGCTTCACGTTCCGCTCATAGCGGCCTTGCAGTTCCTTGATATTGGGCTCGTAAAAGGCCCCGGTCAGCAGGGTCAGGGTCTCCTCCTGATAGAGGCCCCGCCGGTAGAGATTCAGAAAACAGGTGTAGGAGATCTCATAATCCCCCCCGGCCTGGAGGATAAAGGCGGCGGCCTCCAGCTCCTCCTCCGGAGCGAGGCCCCCCTCGTGGACGGCCAGGGTATAGGCCCGCAGGGCCTCCTGCGGCTGGCCCAGCTCCGCCATGCGGCGGGCGATTTCGATTGCTTGCATAAAACCGATTCCTTTCGTGTTTTTCGTGCAGAGTCAGGAAGAGCGGGGCGGGCAAATGCCCGCCCCGCTTTTATGGGTAGATGCTGTTGTTTCAGAACAACCGGTGTGCAGATTAACCGAGGAGCTGCAGCACGCCCTGGGGAACAGCGTTGGCCTGGGCCAGCATGGCCTGGGCGGACTGAACCAGGATGTTGTTCTTGGTGTAGGCCATCATCTCCTCGGCAACGTCGGTGTCGCGGATGGTGGACTCGGCGTCCTGGATGTTCTCCGCCATGACGCTCAGGTTGTTGGCGGTGTGCTCCAGACGGTTCTGGGTGGCGCCCAGATCACCACGGACGCTGGAAACCTGGTTGATGGCGTCGCGGATGGTCTGGATGGCAGCGGAAGCACCCTCGGGATCGGCAATGGTCAGCTTGTCGATGCCCAGAGCCTTGGTGTGCATGTCGCCGATCTTGACGAACAGCTGGTTGTAGGTCTCGGAGGTGTCGCCGATCTGGAGCTGCAGGCCGTCGCCGGTGATGACGGGGGACTCGGAAGCAGCCACGGCGTCGGCGTCGGCGGTGGTGCCGGTCTTGGAGCGGATGGTGAGAATCTTCTTGTCCGCGTCGTCGCCGGTGCCGGCCTTCACATCCACCTCATAGTCGCTGCCCAGCGCGTTGGCCAGGTTCTGCAGAGCGTCGCCGTCCACGCTGACCTCGCCCTTGGTGGCGTCGGCGGTGCCCTTGACGAAGGTGTAGGTCTTGCCGTCGATGTTCAGCCGGTTGCCGGCGGCAATCTTGGTGGGATCCACGGTGATGGCCACGCCGGCGCCCTTGTCGGCGGTGGCGGGAGCGGTCACCTTGATCTTGCTGGTCAGGTCCGCCTCGCTCTTCAGCTCCTTGCCCGCATTGCTCGCCTTGACCTGCTCGAAGTGGATGGTGGTCTTGCCTCCCTGGTTGGAGGAGCCGATCTTCCACTCGCGGCCGTCCGCGCCCTGGAACTTCGCCTCATTACTCAGCTTATCGGCGAGGATGTGGGCAAGCTCCGCGTCCGACTTGCCGGCGGCCTTCTCGGCGGAGAGGTCGATGACCTTGTCGGCTCCGGTGGGAGCGGTCGTCCCGGTCTGGACGGCAAA
This sequence comes from uncultured Oscillibacter sp., assembly GCA_910584075.1. GTDB lineage: Bacteria > Bacillota > Clostridia > Oscillospirales > Oscillospiraceae > Oscillibacter. The sequence continues at coordinate 12,544 of CAJTZI010000019.1, read as the reverse complement.
CTTGTAGCCGTCAATCTCAATGACGGCTCCGTCCTTGACCATATCCTCCGTCAGCTCCAGGTCAATGCCCGCCATGCTGTCGGCCTTATAGGCCTGGGCCTGGGTGACCTTGGTGGTCTCGTGGACCACGTCGCCCGTATTGGAGGTAGCGCCGGAGACAGTGCCCAGCTTCACGTTCATGCCCAGATCCTTGTTGACCTGATCCGCCGTGGCCTTGTCAAAGTCGTTGGTGGTGGCGCCGGGAGTGGCGGAGACCTCCGTGTAGTTAGCACCGCCGGCGCCCACGCCGGCCAGGGTCAGCTTGACGCCGTCGCCGTCCACATCGACTTTGTACACGTTGCTGCCAATTTTGATTCCGGTGTTGCTCGAAGAGCTCGCGTGCGCCGCGCCGGTGGTAATGTCAACGCCGTCGCCGCCCTCCACCATCGCCTTCTTCAGGGCGGCGGCGATATCGGCGGTGCCATACGAGGTTTTGCCGGTCAGGGCTGCGGTGTAGGTCTTGCCGCCGATCTCGAAATTCACGTTGGCGGTATCGCTGGTATTGGCGGCTTCGACCTTGAGGGCGCTGATGTCGATGACGGCGCTTCCGTTCGCCTGGGTGTTGCCTTTCTCCTCCAGGTGGGCGGTGCCGGCGGCCTTGGTGCCCAGCAGGCTGCTGATGTCAATGGTGCCGTTGTGGCCCACAACGCCGGACACGTTCTCGAAGTTGGTGAACGCGGTGGTGTTGATGCCGGCCTTGCCGTCCAGCAGCTTGATGCCGTTGAAGTTGGCGGAGTCGGCGATACGGTTGATTTCGGAGCGGAGCTGGTCAACCTCTTTCTGCAGGTTCATGCGGTCCACTTCGTTGTCATAGGTGCCGTTGGCGGACTGGGTGGCCAGGTAGTCCATGCGGTTGAGCATGTCCTGGATCTCCTGCATGGCGCCCTCGGCGGTCTTCACCAGGGAGATGCCGTCCTTGACGTTCTTCTGGGCGGCGTTCAGACCGGTGATCTGGGCACGCATCTTCTCAGAAATAGCGAGGCCCGCAGCGTCGTCGCCGGCGCGGTTGATCTTGTAACCGGAGCTCAGCTTCTCCAGGTTCTTGGCCAGAGCGCTGGTGTTGGTGTTGTAGTTGCGGTAGGCGTTCATAGCCATGATGTTATGTTGGATCCTCATTTTAATGCTTCCTTTCAAAAAAATGTTTTGGGGATATGCGTTTCCGGCGTGCCGGAACTTCCCTTTACCGGCACTGGTGTGGTGCGCCCGTTTCCTGGTATCTGGCCAGACTGCCAGGGCGTGGCGCGGAACTGTATTTCAGCCGGTTCGCGCAACCGGGTGAAATCGAACAAACTATCGGGCCGACAGGTCTTCCTCCCAAAAGGCGGGAATAATCCGCTCCAGCTGTGTGCTGAGGACCTCCGCCTCCTGGCCGCAGCCCTTCTCCGCCAGCTGCTGAATCGTCCGCTTCATGGTCCGCACGGCCCGTTCCCGGTCGTCGTTCCAGCGGAACACCTGATCGCGGTAATACCGCGCCTTCCTGCCCGAGGGCGGAAGCAGGCAGGCCGGGCGTTCCCTCCCCTGCTGCTCCAGCACCGTGCCCCGCACAATGGGAATCTCACGACCGGCGTGGATGGCCAGACTGGCTCTCCCCCCCGCCACGCGGATGAGCTGGACAACGATGTCTTCATTGATGGTCAGGTATTCCTCGGGAAGCAGAGATAATTTCAGCATACGGCGCTCCTTCAGCGTGTTCCGGCGGGCGGTCCTTCGCGCCGCCGCTTGTCTGCGGGGATTTTCATCGTCATAATATTGTGGACGCCTGTCTCCAGGCTTTGGATGTGCGTACACATCCGCTCGTTTCCCACTCCGCGGTCCGGAAAGCGCTGATTGAAACAGAGCTGTCATTCAAATCCGCTTCAATCAACGCTCTCCCAACCGGAACCATGGGCTTTCACCGGCGTCCCGGCCGGCATAGCGAACATACAGATATTGATCAGGCGCTGGCGCGCCGCTCCTGACTGCCAAAATACTGCGCCAGCCCCTGGGCCTTGATGTTTTTCGCCCCGTTGACCTCCCGCCGGTGCGAAGCGCCGCACCTCGGGCAGGTCCAGGCGGCCTCCTTCGGGCCGAGGGCTTCCCGCACCAGCCCGCAGACCGAGCAGGTCCGGGCGGTGGGGACGCCGCGGTCCACCACAATGAGGAGCTTGCCCTGCCGCTCCAGCTTGTAGCGCAGGCACTCCCGGAACATTCCGTATCCGCTGTCCAGGGCGTTTCCGCAGGTCAGCTTCCGGGCGATCTCGCCCAGATCATCCCCCCGCACGCACACGGCGTCCCAGGCGTTGGCTATCCGCCGGGATTCCTTGTGCACAAAATCGAGGCGCTGGTTGGCGATATGCTCATGGAGCAAACGGTATTTCTGAGCGGCCTCCCGGTAGTTTCTGGAGCCGGGCTGCATCTGGCTCAGCCGCCGCTGGAGCCGGACCAGCTTCTCCCGGGACTGCTTCATCCAGCGGGGAGGGTCCGCCATGGTGCCGTTGTCCGCCGCGTAAAAATGGGAGACGGAGTAGTTCAGCCCCACCGTGGTCTCCGGGCGCGGAACAACGGGCTCCGGCTCTTTCACCCGGCAGGCGAACAGGATGCAGCAGTGGTACTTTCCGGTGCGGGTCCGCTCCACGGTAATCCGCTTGAGATTCCAGCCGTTTTGAGGGCGGCGGTGGAATCTGGCCCGGACGATTCCGGCCTTGGTCATGCGGATGCCGGTCTTCGTCAGGTAGATGGTGGGGCCGGACTCAAACACATGGTTGCAGGCCGTGAAGGAGTCCCGGTCATCCTTTTTCCGCTTGAAATTGGGGTATCCGAAGGTCTCCGGATTTTTGAAAAAAACGCGGAAGGCCTGGGAGAGCTTGTTGTGCTCCTGAATGAGGGTCTGATTGTCGACCTCTTTCAGAAAGGGAGCCTCCTGTTTGTACTTCGCCGGCGTGGGGATAAAGTGGGTATCCGTCTCGTCGTAGAAGCGCTGCTGGTCCGCCAGCATCCGGTTCCAGATGTAGCGGCAGCAGCCGAAGGTCTTTTCAAACAGCTCTGCCTGCTCCGCCGTGGGTTCAAGACGGACCTTGATGGTGGTGTACTGTGTCTTTCCGCCGTTCCCGGCAGGACGTTGTCCGTACATCAGGCCGTCTCCTCTCCCCGCTTCCGGTTTTCGAGACAGCGTCCTTTCGATTTGGTCCGAAAGAAACCGCTTTGCAATGGTGTACTTTTACAAACTGGACACAGCGGGGAAAAATTTTTTCAAAAAGCTCTTAATTTTCACCACGGGCCGCCGAATATAAAGGTGTAGACAGTTAAAACCGCCGGTTCTGCAAAAGTACACTTTTGCAAACCGGCGGTTTTCCGTTGTTTCATATTCAATTGTCGTCTTTCAGCCGGAGAACCTTGGCGTAAAACGTCCTCCCGGCCGCCCCAGCTGTAAGGCGCGGCTTCACAGATTTCTCTAATTTAAGAATAATCGCCCATAATTTGACCCCCTTATGCAGGTCGATCATCCTGCACAAGGGGGCTTCTTGTCTGTGATCCGGTTCTGCCGGTTCGCTTCACCTCGGCAGGGCGCCTTCCAGTCACTGTGGCAGCGCCTCCACGGCACGGCGGATGTCCCCGGAGAGGTACAGCGACCCCAGCGCACAGACAACGCCGGACCGCCCGGCGGATTCCAGGGCGGAGCAGACTCCCTCCCCTGCCGTGCCGCAGGCCCGGGCGGGAACTCCCCGTGCCTCCAGCAGTTCTGCCAGCGCCTCCGCCTCCATGGCCCGGGGGCTCTCCGGCCGGAGGGTGAAGACCCGCTCCGCCAGAGGCGCCAGCAAATCCAGCATGGCGGACACATCCTTGTCCGCCAGCAGGCCCAGCAAAAAAACGGCCTTCCGGCCTGGAAACAGGGCCCGCAGACTCTCCACGGCGGCGGTCATGCCGTGGGCGTTGTGGGCCCCGTCCAGTAAAAACACAGGGTCCCGCCGCAAAACCTCAAACCGCCCGGGCCAGCGCACCGCCGCCAATCCCCGGCAAACGGCCTCCCCGGAAACGCACCAGCCCTTCTCCCGCAGGACCTCCAGTGCGGTGATGGCCGCGGCGGCATTTTTCAGCTGGTACTCCCCCGCCAGCGGGAGGTACAGATCCTCATAGGGCAGGAAGTCAAACCGGGCTCCGTCCAGCCCAGCAGAGCGGAGCCGCAGGCGGGAGAAATCCACCTCCGTCAGGCCGGCTCCCCGCTCTCTGCACACCCGGCGGAACACCGCGTCCGCCTCCGGGCACCCGCCATAGCTGACCACATCCCCGCCGTGCTTGATGATCCCCGCCTTGGCGGCGGCCACGTCCGCCTGTGTGGGGCCCAGCAGGGCCACGTGGTCCATCCCCATGGCGGTGATGACCGCGGCCTCCGGCACGCCGATGACATTGGAGGCGTCCAGCGCACCGCCCAGGCCCACCTCCAGTACGGAGATGTCACAGCCTTTCCGACGGAAGTGCAGCAGGGCTATGGCGGTAATCAGCTCAAACTCCGTAGGGTGCTCCGCCATAGCCGCCGCGGCGGGGCGGATCTCCTCCGCCAGCGACGCCAGCTCATCATCGGAGATCATCTCCCCGTCCACCCGGATGCGCTCATGGAAGGTCATGAGATAGGGCGAGGTGTTCAGCCCCACCCGGTATCCGGCGGCCCGGAGCACAGCGGCGATGCAGGCGCAGGTGCTGCCCTTGCCGTTGGTACCCGCCACATGAACAAATTTCTGTTCCGTCTGGGGGGCCCCCAGGGCGCGGAGCAGCGTCCGGATGCGGTCCAGCCCTGGGGCATGGCGTTCCCACTGGTGGGAGTGGATATATCCAATGGCCTCCTGTCCGGTCACGGCGTGTCCTCCTATGCCCGGGCCAGTCCCTGGCGGCGCAGCAGCACGGCCATGGGCAGGGCCGCGGTGGCCACAATCACGGCGATCAGCACCCCGGAGCCCAGGCGGTACAGCAGCTCGCCAAAGACATAGGCCCGGGAGTAGTAGTGGGTGACCCAAGCGTCCACGGCGATGACGGCGGTGTTGGAGATGGTGGTGCACAGCGCCGCAAGGACGCAGACAACATACCCCAGCACCGGACGGCGCTCCAGGGGACGGTCCGTGCGCCGGAGGGCCATGGCCGCGATCCCGATGACCACCCCCCGCACCGCCGGGGGAATGAGCCAGAGCCCCGTGGTGACGGTGATGCCGTAGCCGCCGATCAGCTGGTTGATGAACTCCCCTACAAGGGCCGTCAGGGCGGACTCCAATGGACCAAACAGCAGTGCCGAGAGCACCACCGGCAGCGAGGCAAAGGTGATGCGCAGATTGCCTGCCTTGATGGCAATGGTGTTGTTCAGCAGTACGTACAGCGCCGCCAGCATGGCGATGCGGCACAGGGCCCGTGTGTTGATTTTGGACATAAAAATACCTCCTTCTGTTCCGGCAGTACGCCGCACAGAGGAGAGCCCCTTCATGCGGCAGCGGGATGCGGGACACACACTGCGGTTTCCCTTTCGTCCAGAAAGCAACTCCCCGTCTTTCCGGCACTGCGGACAGCTTTCGCTGCCCGTTGACACATGTGTCCCTACTCTGCCTGTTGGATCTCATTATACATACTTTTCAGAAAATAGCAAGAGCGGAGAGCCCCGGAAAAACATCCAGAAAAGAATCCAGGAAAGTGTTGCGCACGCAACACATCCCCGGCTCTTTTTGCGTTATAATGCCATCAAAGCACATGGGAGGAGAGCAAAATGCTGCGAAAGATGATCAAGATTGACCGGGAGAAATGCAGCGGCTGCGGTGCCTGCGCCGCCGTCTGCCATGAGGGCGCCATCGACATGGTGAACGGAAAGGCCGTCCTCACCCGGGAACACTTCTGCGACGGTCTTGGGGACTGCCTGCCCGCCTGTCCCGCCGGGGCCATCACCTTCGAGGAGCGGGAGGCACCGGCCTATGACGAGGCCGCCGTCCTGCAGGCAAAGGCGGAAAAGGGGGCCATTTCCCAGGGCTGTCCCGGCACCCGGGCCCAGACGCTCCGCCGCCAGCCGGCAGAGGAGTCTGCGGCAGCCGTCCCCAGCCGCCTCTCTCAATGGCCGGTGCAGATCAAGCTGGTCCCCCTCCACGCCCCCTGCTTCGACGGGGCAGACCTGCTGATCGCCGCCGACTGCTCCGCCTATGCCTTCGGCGGCTTCCACGACACCTTTATTAAAAACCGCATCACTCTGATCGGCTGTCCCAAGCTGGACGAGGGAGATTACGCGGAAAAGCTGACGGAGATCCTCGCCGGAAACGAAATTAAAAGCGTAACCATCGTCCGCATGGAGGTCCCCTGCTGCCGCGGTCTGGAAAACGCCGTGACACGGGCGCTCCAGGCCAGTGGAAAATCCATCCCCTGGCAGGCCGCGGTTATCTCCACAGACGGAAGGATTGCAGAACCGTAAAAGACACTTAAGCGGCCATCCCCACTGAGGGGCGGCCGCTTTTTTTATTTTCCCCTTGACAAGAACGAATGTTCGATATACAATGTAATCGAACAAACATTCTACTGCGCCGCGTATCCAGGCTGCGGCTTCAAGGGAGGTCTTTTCATGACTGGCTGGACTCTTTTTTTCATCGTGATCGGCGTGGTGGTCCTCACCGCCCAGCTCTTCCGGCTGATCGACGCCATTGAACGCCCCCGGCGGACCCGGTGACCCAGAGCCATGGACGTGCTTGAAAAGCTGACCATTCTCACTGACGCAGCCAAGTACGATGCCGCCTGCACCTCCAGCGGCGGCAGCCGCACGGCAAAAAAAGGATATATCGGCAATACCTCCACCTCTCTGGCCGGGTGCTGCCACACCTTCTCCGCCGACGGGCGGTGCGTCACGCTGCTGAAGGTGCTGATGACCAACCGCTGTGTATATGACTGCAAATACTGCGTCAACCGCCGCAGCAACGAGACGCGGCGGGCCGCCTTCACCCCGGAGGAGCTGGCGGACCTGACCATCAACTTCTACCGGCGGAATTACATTGAGGGACTGTTCCTCTCCTCCGGCGTGTTCCGCAGCCCGGACTACACCACGGAACTGATGATCCGCACTCTGCGGCTTCTGCGGGAGACCTGCCGCTTCAACGGCTATATCCACGCCAAGGCCATCCCCGGTGCCGCGCCGGAGCTGGTAGAACAGCTTGGATTTCTGGCGGACCGTCTCAGCGTCAATATTGAGCTGCCCTCCGAGGCAGGATTGAAGGCCCTGGCGCCGGACAAGAGCAAGGGCGCAATTCTCGCCCCCATGCGCCAGATCCAGGTTCGGAACCGGCAGAGCAAAGAGGAGCTGGTGAAGTACCGCCACGCTCCCAGATTCGCCCCTGCCGGCCAGAGCACACAGCTGATCGTAGGGGCCACGGCGGACAATGACCTGCACATCCTGCGGCTGACCCAGGGTCTCTACGACCGCTACCGGCTGAAACGAGTGTTCTACTCCGCCTACGTGCCAGTGGTGGAACACGCCCTGCTGCCCGCCAGGGACGTAAAGCCTCCGCTTCTGCGGGAGCACCGGCTGTATCAGGCGGACTGGCTGCTGCGGTTCTATGGTTTCCGGGCAGAGGAGCTGCTGGACGAGGGGAACCCGGACTTCGATCCCCGGGTGGACCCCAAGTGCAGCTGGGCTCTGGCCCATCTGGAGTTCTTCCCTGTGGAGGTCAACTCCGCCGACTACGAGTCGTTGCTGCGGGTGCCCGGCATCGGCATCACCTCCGCCCGGCGCATCCTGTCCGCCCGCCGGACAGGACCGCTCCACATTGAAAATCTCCCGAAGCTGGGCGTGGTGATGAAGCGGGCCCAGTACTTCCTCACCGCCTCCGGCAAAATCGCCGACGGTCTCCGCTTCACGCCGGACAGCCTCCTGCGGGGGCTGATTGCCGCGGAGCGGCCCCTGCTGCCCCAGCCGCCTATGGAGCAGCTGTCCCTCTTCGCCGCTGTGTGAGGCTCTTATGACGGAATTAATCTATTGCTACGACGGCAGCTTTGAGGGCTTCCTCTGCTGCGTATTTGACAGCTACGCCAACAGAGAAGTCCCCACCGCCATCTGCCGCGATGAGGACTTTGTTCCAACACTATTTGCCAGCCGCTCTATTCCGACGGACCGGGACCACGCGGGCCGGGTATACCGGAAGGTGGTCAAATGCTCCCCCCGGGCGGCGGAGCTGCTGCGCAAGGGGTTTCTCACCTGCCTGCCTGACCGGGAGCTCCATCTCTACCGCCTCGTCCGAAAGCTGCTGCAAGAGGGCCCCGGCTTTCTGGGCAACCTCTCCGACCCGGTCCTCTACCCGGTGGCCGGGGCGGTGCGGCACCTGGAGGGCGAGGCCCATCTCCTAAAGGGATTTGTCCGCTTCTCCGACCTGGGTGGCGTTCTGGGCGGCGAGATCGAGCCGAAAAACCGGGTACTGCCCATCCTGCGGGGCCACTTCTGCGCCCGGTATCTCAATGAGCGGTTTTTCCTCTACGACCGTACCCACCGCGAGGCTCTCTTCTATGCCGCCGGAAAGGCTGTCATCCGTCCTCTGGCAGATTTCCAGATGGCCCCGCCGGACGAGACCGAGGCCTCCTACCGGCTCTTATGGAAGCGGTTTTATGACACCATTGCCATCAAGGAGCGCTATAACCCCAAATGCCGGATGACCAATATGCCCAAACGCTACTGGAACACCATGACAGAGTTTCAGGACGAGTCGTATTTCAGGGCCCGAAGCTCTCCCGCAGCCGTTTCAGCCCCCGGCGCTCCAATCGGGATACCTGTACCTGGGACACCCCCAGCACCCGGGCTGTCCGCTCCTGAGTCAACCCCTTGAAATAGCGGAGCAGGATTGTCATCCGCTCCTTCTCCGGCAGCTGGTCTATGGCCTCCCGCAGGGCGATGCGCTCCACCAGGGCCTCTTCCGGCGCCTCTGTGCCCAGCACCCCCTCCAGGGTCAGCCCGTCGATGGTCTCCTGCTGAAGGGACTCCGGCGTATCGGTGGCCAGATCGATTTGGGCGATCTCCTCCACTGTCAGTCCGGATGCCTCCGACAGCTCAGACAGGGCCGGTTCCCGGCCCAGCTCGTGGCGCAGGCGCTCCCGCAGCCCATAGAGCATCTGGGACTGCTCCCGCAGGCTCCGCCCCACCTTAACCGCGCCGTCATCCCGCAGAAACCGCCGGATCTCCCCGGCGATCTTGGGGACGGCGTAGGTGGAAAAGCAGGTGCCGTAGTCGAAGTCAAAGCCCTGGATAGCCTTCAAAAATCCAAGGCACCCCAGCTGATACAAGTCGTCCGGGTCCACGCCCCGGCCGTAGTACCGCCGCACTACGCTCCAGATCAGGCCGTTGTTCTCAATGACCGCCTGTTCGCAGGCGTCCCGGTCTCCCTCCTGCGCCGCCCGCAAAAGCTCCAGCGCGGCGCTCATTTCACCGCTTTCAGCCGGGGTGCCAGCCGTTTTTTCATCACCACGGACGTGCCTTTTCCCGGCACGGAGCGCACGGTCAGCCTGTCCATAAAGCTCTCCATGATGGTAAACCCCATACCGCTGCGCTCCTCTCCCCCGGTGGTGAACATGGGCTGCCGGGCCTTGTCCACATCCGAAATGCCCCGTCCATAGTCCCGCACCGTGATCTCCAGCGTGTTCTCCAGGCAGACGCGCACCTTCACCACCACCTTGCCGATAGAATCCGGATAGCCGTGGACAATGGCATTGGTCACCGCCTCACTGACAGCGGTCTTGATGTCCTCCAGCTCGTTGAGGGTGGGGTCCATCTGCGCTGCGAAGCTGGCCGCCGCGGCCCGGGCAAATGATTCGTTGCTGCTGCGGCTTGGAAATTCCAGAGTGACCTCGTTGGACGCTTTTGTCTTCATTATGTAAACCTCCTTTACCGAATCGTCACCAGCCGGCCCACGCCGGCGGCATCCAAAACCCTTCTGGCCTGGGGCGGTACGTTGCAGACCAGAACGCTGCCGTCCAGCAGCTGCATCCGCTGCTGTGCCCGCAGGATCAGCGCGATGCCGGAGCTGTCCATAAACGTCACGCCGGTCATGTCCAGCACCAGCCTGGCCGGCAGCGCCGCGTCCACCGCCAGCTCCAGCTCCCGCAGGGCATCCCGCGCGCCGTGGTGGTCGATCTCCCCGGACAGCTCCAGCAGCAGCTGCCTGTCCGCACTTTTTACGTTCATCTCCATATTCTTCGTCCCTTTTCCTCTTCTGCACAAAAAATCACCGCAAGGCTCTACGCCTTACGGTGATGATAGCATGTCTGACTTTTACTTTCTGTCGAAACCCTTGGAATCCCTATGGAAATTTTCATCTTCTTTCATTTTCCGGACTTTCCGGGCGGTTTTCGCAGCCGCAGGTCGATTCCCCAAAGAGTCGCCGCCTCCCTGCACAGCGCCGCGGCCCGGACGGCCCGCTCCCGAAGCGGCAGTTGGGCTGTCTCCTCCGAAAGCCGCTCCAGAATTCCCCGAAGGTCCTCCAGTTCCAGCAGATTTGCCGCCAGGGCGAACAGGGTCTTTTTCTGCCGTCGTTGTACCGCTCCAGCAGGAGCTGCAGGATTCCGCTTCTCTCCCGCTGTTCTGCCCAATAGGCGTCCAATCCCATCCGCCGGGCCTTTTCCAGGTCCCGCAGACGGTTTTGTAGGTGATGAATCTGTCGTGTTCCACCTCTTGACAGCGGGCACATGGATGCTCCCCTCACTGAAAGCAGTACGCGACTCCGCCGTGTTCCAGGCTGCACCGGGCAATGGCTCATCCCTGGTTCCCCTCTCCCCCGCCGCAGCCGGGACAGCAGCTGCCCAGGCGCATGGTGCAGAGGCCGCAGTTCAGTCCGCAGAGGGAGAACATCTGGTCTGATCTTATAAAGCCCTTCATATGTACTCCAAATTCTCTGATCTTCAGAAAGAAATCCATGATCCATATTCAAAATTTCTGACAGGGGGACGTCAGAAACGGCGGCCTCCTGTCAGACCCGTTTGTCAGGATGGCTGACATTTTCAGTAAGAGTCCTTTTTCTGCTATTGGGAGCTTCGCCGGGTGAAAGACCGCAGAGCTGTCCCTCTCCGACGCATAAACCCTTTCACCAAGGGCCCCGCCGGAATCCGGCAGGGCCCTTGGTGTTTTAGCCCCCCATGGCCTTGGCAGACTCCTCCAGCTTGGCGATCAAGTCCTGCAACTTGGCGGCCTTCTCCCGCTCCACATTCACCACCGCCTCCGGCGCCCTGGAGACAAACTTCTCGTTGGAGAGCTTTTGCTCCACAATCCGCAGTCCGTTTCTGGCCTTCTCAATCTCCTTTTCAATCCGCGCCAGCTCCTCGGCCACGTCCACCAGCTCACTGAGGGGCAGGTATGCCGTAGCGTTGTGGGTCACCACCGTCACCTGTCCGGCGGTGTCGGCGGGGGCCGCGTCCGCGAAGGTTACCCGGGAGGCATAGGCCAGCCGCTGAATAAAATGCAGGCCCTGGGCGTAGATATCCGGCGTGGCAGTGACCAGCAGAACCTCCGCCTTCTTGCTGGGCGGCACGTTCATCTCCGCCCGCCGGGCCCGAATGGCCTTGATTGTGTCCATCACGGCCTCCATGGCGGCTTCCTCCGCCGGGAAGCTCAGCTCCGCCCGGTACTCCGGCCACCGGGAGGTCATCAGGAACTCGCCCTCACGGGCGGAGCCCGTCTGGCCGGGCAGGGCCTGGAAAATCTCCTCTGTGATGAAGGGCATGAAGGGGTGCAGCAGCTTCATGAGCTCCACCAGCACATGGCACAGGACATTTTGAGCCGTCAGACTGGCCTCCCGGTCCTCTCCGTTCAGCCGGGTCTTGGTCAGCTCAATATACCAGTCGCAGTAGGTGTCCCACAGGAAGTCGTAAACCTTGGCGGAGGCCACGCCGATCTCGTAGCTGTCCAGGTTTTCCGTGACCTCTTTCACCAGGGTGTTCAGCTTTGAGAGAACCCACTTGTCCTCCGGGGCCATTCTTTCCGTCTCCGGCAGGGCGTAGCTGTCAATGGTCAGATTCATCATCACGAACCGGCTGGCGTTCCAGATCTTATTGGCGAAATTCCGCATGGCCTCGCACTTTTCCGTATAGAAGCGCATGTCGTTGCCGGGGCTGTTGCCAGTGATGAGGTTGAAGCGCAGGGCGTCCGCGCCGTATTTCTCCGCCACCTCCAGCGGGTCGATGCCGTTGCCCAGGGACTTGGACATCTTCCGGCCCTTGTCGTCCCGCACCAGGCCGTGGATCAGCACCGTGTGGAAGGGAATCTTCTTCATCTGCTCACAGCCGGAGAAGATCATCCGGGATACCCAGAAGAAGATGATGTCGTAGCCGGTGACCATGACGGAGGTGGGGTAGAAGTAATCCAGATCCCCGGTCTTCTCCGGCCAGCCCAGGGTGGAGAAGGGCCACAGGGCAGCGCTGAACCAGGTGTCCAGCACGTCCGGGTCCCGGGTCAGATGGGTGCTGCCGCACTTTTCGCACTTCGCCGGGTCCTCCCGGGAGACATTGATGTGGCCGCACTCATCGCAGTACCAGGCGGGAA
>CAJTZI010000018.1 GCA_910584075.1 uncultured Oscillibacter sp. | reverse complement strand
GAATGATGTCCTCTCGCCGCATTTTCACATCCTCCTTATAATGTTGATTCAGCTCACCGCTGTACAGACATTATAAAGCACAAAAAATAATCCGAGAAGTTTTTGCTGAAAGCCTTGATTTTACTGGCTTTTCGCTCCGCTTCTCGGATTATTTTTCTCCTCAGATAATGCGCTCTTCGCAGAGGCCGACAAAGAGAACGGAGCGCCCAGATCATCCTCAGACGCTCCCGCTTCGGTTCCTTCCTGCTGGTCGATCACCGCCTTTCCAGCCTGTGTCATTTTGCCACAAATGAACCGCAGTCAATATAATGTAGTGGCTTGGTGAAATCACCCTTTATATATTACATCTCACTAGAGGATGAATATGAAAAATCTTCTCAGGCAGAGTTATGTAAGTTTGCCCTTCTATTGGCAACGGACATCTTGACGACGATTGATTATGACGATGTGAACAATCCTATGATCAAAGAGGGGTATGCGGTAAATGAGAGATGGCAAATGGGAAATGCGAGTATGCACGATATAAGACAGGCTGGATTTTAAGTCCATCAGTTAGCGAAAGATACACAAGACATTGTTGCGAAAACGGCGCTGCGAGTGGTGGGGCAAGCTGTTGCAGCAGGGCATATGCAGGAACACGCAATGGCAGCTTCTGACTATGCGGGTAAAGTCGTCAATCTGCGGTTTCCCAATGATGCAAATGCTGTCAAACAAGAGCGGCTATGGCAGATTGAGACACTAAGCAATCTTGCGGACGGCCGCTGAATTGGCAGCTGCGGCCCTCCCCCGCGGACACCTTCCTGAAAAGTGCCACAGTGGGCGGCGCGGAATAACAAGCGCAAGGCAGGCTGCGGCGGCCTGCCTTGCGCTTAACTTCTTTATAAATCCCTGCGTGCTTCCTGCTTTTGGATTCTCAGCCCTTGTGCTTGCCCAGATAGGCCTCTTTCACCCGCTCGTCGGCCAGCAGCTCCGCGCCTGTGTCGCTCATGGTGATCTTGCCGGTCTCCAGCACATAGGCCAAGTCCGCGATTTTCAGGGCCATGTTGGCGTTCTGCTCGATCAGAAGAATGGTGACGCCCTGGCGGTTGATCTCCCTGATGATGGAGAAGATGTCCTGCACCACCAGAGGGGCCAGCCCCAGAGAGGGCTCATCCATCAATAAGAGCTTGGGGCGGCTCATCAGCGCCCGGCCCACAGCCAGCATCTGCTGCTCACCGCCGGAGAGGGTGCCGGCCGCCTGCCAGTCCCGCTCCTTCAGCCGGGGAAAGAGCTCGTAGACCCACTGGAGATCCTTTGCGATCTCCGCCTTGTCCCGGCGGAGGTAGGCCCCCAGCTTCAAGTTTTCCAGCACCGTCAGATCCGGAAACACCCGGCGCCCCTCGGGACTCATGGCGATGCCGGCGCTGATGATCCGGTCGATGGACTTGCCCAGAAGCTCCTCCCCGTTCCACTGGACGGAGCCGGAGGCGGCTTTCACAAGTCCGGTGACGGTCCGCAGGGTGGTGGACTTGCCGGCGCCGTTGGCGCCGATCAGGGTGACAATTTTGCCGTCGGGCACCTCCATGGAGATGCCCCGCAGGGCCTGGATACCGCCGTAGGCCACATGGAGATTCTCAATTTTAAGCATCCTCCGCCACCCCCAGGTACGCGTCGATGACGCGCTGATTGTTCTGGATCTCCGCCGGCGTACCCTCGGCGATCAGCTTGCCGAAGTCCAGCACGTAGATGCGGTCGGAGATATCCATGACCAGGTCCATGTGGTGCTCAATGAGAAACACGGTCAGCCCCAGCTTGGAGCGGAGCTCACCGATGAAGGCGGTCAGCTCGCCGGTCTCCTGGGGGTTCATGCCGGCCGCCGGCTCATCCAGCAGCAAGAGCTGCGGCTCTGTGGCCAGGGCCCGGGCGATCTCCAGCCGCCGCTGCTTGCCGTAGGGCAGGGAGGTGGCCAGCTCACCTTTCACATCGGAGAGGCCCACCAGCTCCAAGAGCTCCTCCACGTGCTGCCGCTGGGCCTGCTCCTCTTTGCGGTTCAGGCGGAGGGCGGCGGAGAGGAAATTGGTGTGGGTCCGGCAGTGCTTGGCGATGAGCACATTGTCAAACACGGTCTGGGACTTCCACAGGCGGATGTTCTGGAAGGTGCGGGCCATGCCCATCTTGGTGATGGCGTCGGGAGTGGGGGCCAGGGTGTGGGAGTAGTCCCCGGCGTGCTGGCCCTTGTACTGGGATTTCATCTTGCCCTGGGGATGGTTTTCCACGATCTTCTCCCCGCGGAACCAGACCGCGCCGTTGGTGGGCTGGTACACGCCGGTGACCACGTTGAAGGCGGTGGTCTTTCCGGCGCCGTTGGGGCCGATCAGGGCCACGATCTCCCCCCGGTCCACCTCCAGGCTCATGTTGTCCACAGCCACCACACCGCCGAACTGCATGGTGACGTTTTCCACTTTCAGGACGTTTTCACTCATTTTCCGGCGGCCTCCTTCTTTGTCTTTTTTGGTCTGTGCCGGAGAAGATCCGGGAATTCCCGCTCCCCCATGATGCCCTTTCGGAAGAACAGCACCACGATCATGATAAAGACGGAGAACACCACCATCCGGAAGCCGGGAGCCAGCAGCTTGAGGCCGCCGGGATTGTTGCTGGGATCATCCAGAAACCGCAGCCACCACTCGCTGCACCCGATGAAGAGATAGGAGGCGATGATGCTGCCGCTGATGGAGCCGATTCCGCCGATGACCACCATGAGGAGGATCTCGTAGGTCATGGCAACGGTAAAGCCCTTCGCCTGGACGCTGCTCATATACATGGCCAGCAGGCCGCCGCCCACGCCGGCGAAGAAGGAGCTGATGATGAAGGAGAGCATCTTGTGCTTTGCCAGATTGATGCCCATGGCCTCGGCGGCGATCTCATCGTCCCGGATGGCCTTGAAGGCCCGGCCGTAGGTGGAGTTCACCAGCAGAACGATGCCTAGGATGCAGAGGCCCACAATGATGACATAGGGGTAGAGGTGCTTGAAGGTGGGATACTGCCGCAGGGTGTTGGAGCCGTTGGTGAGGGGGGCGAAGCTCTCATACTGGATAAAGGTGCGGATAATCTCCGCGAAGCCCAGGGTGGCGATGGCCAGATAATCGCTTTTGAGCCGCAGCACCGGCAGGCCGATCAGCCAGCCGAAAAAGGCCGCCAGCAGGCCGCAGATCACCAGAGTGACCACCATCCCGATGACGCCGCCCGCCAGATCGCCGAACACGCCGGAGAAGGTCTCCGGAATGGAGAACTGGACAATGCCGCCGTCATAGTACTGATAGACGCCGGCCCGCTTCGCCACAGGGATGGTTAAAATGGCGTAGGCATAGGCGCCGATCAGCATGAATCCCGCCTGACCCAGGGAGAACAGGCCCGTAAAGCCGTTCAGCAGGTTCATGGACACTGCCAGCAGCGCGTAGACGGTGCCCTTTTTCAGAACGGTCATCAAAAGCGTCTGGCCGGTGGCCTCCGCGATGCTCTCCGCACCCAGGGACAGCGCCGAAAACGCGGCGATGAGGACCAGACTCCAGAGAATTGTCTTGCTGCGTTTTGTTTCCATCCTCACACCTTCTCCTCCAGCTTCTCTCCGAAGAGGCCCGTGGGCTTTACAAACAGCACCACGATCAGCAGCGCAAAGGTAAACGCGTCGCTGAAGGTGGAGTACCCCAGACCACGGATGATATTCTCACAGATGCCGATGATAAAGCCGCCCACCACGGCGCCGGGAATGGAGCCGATCCCGCCGAACACCGCCGCCACAAAGGCTTTCAGACCCGGCATGGTGCCCACGGTGGGGGAGACAGTGGAGTAGTTGCTGAAAAACAGGAAGGAACCCACCGCGGCCAGGAAGGAGCCGATGACAAAGGTCATGGAGATGACGCTGTTGATCTTGATTCCCATCAGCCGAGCCGTCTCAAAATCCCGGGAGGCCGCCCGCATGGCCATGCCGATGCGGGTCTTTTTGATCAGCGTCACCAGCGCCAGAATCAGCACGATGGTGAGAATGGGGGTGATGACGGTGACCCGCTTCGTCTCCGCGCCGAAGACGGAGATGCTGTCGGAAACCCAGGGAATGACAGGGTACTGCTGGGGCTGCCCGCCGGTGATATACCACATGAGATTTTGCAGCAGGTAGCTGACGCCGATGGCGGAGATCATCACGCTCATGCGGGGCGCGGAGCGCAGGGGCTTGTAGGCCAGCCGCTCCACCGTGAACCCCAGAAGCACAGTGACGGCGATGGTCAGGGGGATCGCCAGCTGCACCGGCATGGCGGTGACAGCGTAAAACATGACAAAGCCCGCCACAGTAAAGATGTCGCCGTGGGCAAAGTTGATCAGGCGCAGAATGCCGTAGACCATCGTATAGCCCAGGGCGATGAGGGCGTACTGTCCGCCCACGGAGATGCCCGGCAGCAGGGTCGACAAAACTTGTACCATATTCTCTCTCCTTATTTCCAGGTTTCGCCGGTTTTCCGGAAAGCAGATTTCGTCTCTGCCCTCCGGAAAACCGGCGGCGAAACGCCACGCACGGCAGCGGGGGCCCCCCCCCGCTGCCGCATGGTTTCCCGCGGGTAAGCTCACTGGGCGAGGCCCTGTTCCTTTACGGAATAGAATTCACCCTTTTCGGTGTCCACACCCTTGATGAAGATGATGTTTTTGTCCACATCGCCCTCGTCGTCAAACACCACGTCGCCGGTGACGCCGGTGTAGGTCACGCCGGAGAGGGCCTGGGCGATGGCGTCGGAGTCGGCGGAATCGGCGGCCTTGATGGCCTCCACGGCTACCATGTAGGCGTCATAGCCCAGAGCGGATACGGCGGAGACCGTGTCGCTGCCGCCGTTGTTGGACAGCTTGTCGCTGTTGGCGTTCAGCCAGGCCTTGAAGCCCTCCATGAAGGCGGCGGCGTCGTCGGAGGCGCCCTCGTCATAGAAGGTGGAGAAGTAGACGTCCGCCTTGGACTTGCTGGCGGCCTGGAGAATGACGGCGTCATCCCAGGTGTCGCCGGCGATCAGGGGGATGCCGGCGGAGGCGGC
Organism: uncultured Oscillibacter sp.; assembly: GCA_910584075.1. Classification (GTDB taxonomy): domain Bacteria; phylum Bacillota; class Clostridia; order Oscillospirales; family Oscillospiraceae; genus Oscillibacter. The sequence goes on along the minus strand of CAJTZI010000018.1, from coordinate 32,244 downwards.
CTGGTCGATCAGCAAAGAGGCCACGGTGGTGGAGCAGGGGGCGAAGATGACATCCGCGCCGGCGCTCTTGGCGCCGTTGACGAAGCCGGACATATCGGTGTTGCCCTGGGGATTCTGATCGGCCACCACCTTGATGCCCAGGCGGTCGCACTCCTGGGTGAAGTACTCGCCCAGGCCCACGGAGTAGTCGTCGCCCAGCTCTGTGAAGACATAGGCGGTCTCGGCGCTGAACTCATCCCTGGCCAGGTTCGCCAGCACGCTGCCCTGGAAGGGGTCCAGATAGCACACCCGGAAGTAGTAGGGGTTGCCCAGGGTCACGCCGGGGTTGGTGCACGAGCAGCCAATGGCGGCGATCTTGGCCTCCTCAAACACGGGGGCGGCGGCCATGGACACGCCGGAGCCGTAGGAGCCCAGAACCACGGCCACGCCGGAGCTCACCAGCTGCTGTGCGGCGGAGACGCCCTTGTCGTTTTCGGACTGGTTGTCCACGGGCACCAGCTCGATGCTGTACTCCTCGCCGCCGATGGTGACGGTGTTGACCTGGGTGTTGGCGTACTCAATGCCCAGGACCTCCTTCTTGCCGCCGGCGCCGTTGGCGCCGGAAGAGGGCTCGTAGATGCCGATCTTGATGACCTTGCTGCCGGAATTGCCGGAGCCAGAGCCGCCGTCAGAGCCGCCGGAATTGCCACCGCAGGCCGCCAGGGACAAAACCATGGCCAGCGTCAGCAGCAGAGCGAATAGCTTTTTCATTCTTTTCATCCTCCTCGAATTGGCGGAATGGATTTCCATTCCAAGGTTGTGGAATATTTTATGCGGTTTTCAGCCGTTTTGCAAGATGAATAATACACAGAAAGAGAGGGGCCGTTTTTCTGACTTCTTCATAAAATGTCCGCATTTGACAGGCTTTATGTCTGCATAAGACGGACAAAAACGGATATGGGCCAAAATGGGGCCGGAGAGGTGTCCGTAAAAGGCGGACATATATTTTCGTGATTTTGATGAAAACGCCTGCCGGAGAGCAGCGTTTTTCCGGAATTACCGGTTTTTCACAGCGGTTTCCCGCCCTGCCTACAAAGACCGGAGCCGCCCGCGCTGTGTGCGCGGGCGGCTGAATAAAACACATGTTTACTCTGTGGAGGGCTCCGTCTCGCCGAAGACGGCCAGGAAGGCGTCACGCTCCATGGTCTCGTGCTCCAGCAGGTACTGTGCCACTGCCTCCAGCTTGTCCCGCTGGCGGCGCAGGATGTCCTCACAGCGGTCGTAGGCAGCGGACACCAGGGCCCGGACCTCGCTGTCGATCTGGGCGGCCACGGCCTCGGAGTAGCTGCGGCCCTGGCTCATGGTACGGCCGATGAATACCTCGTCGTGGCCGGAGTCAAAGGAGACGGTGCCGATCTTCTCGCTCATGCCGTAGGAGGCCACCATCTTCCGGGCGATGGCGCTGGCCCGCTGAATGTCGTTGCTGGCGCCGGTGGAGATGTCCCCCAGGCACAGCTTCTCCGCCGCCCGGCCTCCCAGCAGGGCCACGATCTGGTCTTCCATATACCGCCTGGAGAGGTAGGAACGGTCCTCCTCCGGCAGAGAGATGGTCATGCCGCCGGCCTGTCCCCGGGGGACGATGCTGATCTGGCTCACCGGATCGTGGTCCGGCAGGACATGCATCACCACGGCGTGGCCCGCCTCGTGGTAGGCGGTCAGCTCCCGCTCGTGCTGGGGAATAACCCGGCTCCGCTTTTCCGGACCGGCGATGACCTTGATCTCCGCCTGCTTCAAATCCTCCATGGCGATGAAGCGCTGGTCCTTCCGGGCGGCCAGCAGGGCCGCCTCGTTGATGAGGTTCTCCAGATCCGCGCCGGTGAAGCCGGCGGTGCCCCGGGCCAGCTTGCGCAGGTCCACGTCCTCGGAGAGAGGTTTGCCCTTGGCGTGGACCTTCAGGATGTCCTCCCGGCCCTTGATGTCCGGCAGGCCCACATAGATCTGCCTGTCAAACCGGCCGGGGCGCAGCAGGGCGGGGTCCAGCACGTCGGCGCGGTTGGTGGCCGCCAGGACGACGACGCCCTCGTTGGCGGCAAAGCCGTCCATCTCCACCAGCAGCTGGTTCAGGGTCTGCTCCCGCTCGTCGTGTCCGCCGCCCACGCCGGTACCCCGCTGGCGGCCCACGGCGTCAATCTCGTCGATGAAGACGATGGCGGGAGAGGTCTTCTTGGCCTGGTCGAAGAGGTCCCGGACCCGGGATGCGCCCACGCCCACGTAGAGCTCCACAAAATCGGAGCCGGAGATGGAGAGGAACCCCACGCCGGCCTCTCCGGCCACGGCCTTGGCCAGCAGCGTCTTTCCGGTGCCCGGCGGGCCCACCAGCAGCACACCCTTGGGGATGCGGGCCCCCAGGTCCAGAAAACGCTGGGGATCCTTCAGGAACTCCACAATCTCCTGGAGCTCCTCCTTTTCCTCGTCGGCGCCGGCCACGTCCCCAAAGGTGACCTTCTTGTCCTTTTCGGTGAGGGTGCGGGTGTGGGCGGTGCCGAACCTGGCCATCCGGTCCGGTCCCATGCCGCCCCCCTGGGCCCGGAAGAGGAAGAGATACCCCATCAGCCCCACGGCCACCAGGATCAAAAGCCCCGGCAGCAGGATCTCCAGCCAGTTGGTGGTCTCCGGAGGCGGGTAGTCGTATCCGGTGAGGATCCCTTTGGCGTACTGGCTTTGGACCAGCTCGTTCAGGTCGTCGTAGAACAGCTGAAAGTCAAACAGGCGGTAGCGAAGGGTCTTGACGCTGTCGTCCCGCGCCTCCCGCAGGGTCATGGTCAGGTTGTAATTGGAGTCGATGGTGAAGCGCTCCACCTTTTCCTGGATGAAGAGCTGGCGCACCTGGGAGTAGTCCAGCTGGGTAGAGCGGGTCTCTGTCTGCCACAGCCAGCTGGCGCAGAGCACGATGATCAGCACTAGGAAGACAAAGCTGAAATTGTTGGATAATCGGTTATATCTGCTCAATCAAGTCCCTCCTTTGGGGATAAAATCGCTCGGGGGACTGACCCCGCCGGGCGGTTTTTGCCTGAAGTACGGGCATCTCAGGGGATCAGGCCCCGGTCCCGGGCCAGAGCCTCGACGCTTCGGTCATAAGTGGCCTCCCCCTCCGGGGAGAAGAAGCAGCCGGGTACGCCCTCGCCGTGGCCCCGGTGGTGGGCGACACATTCGCAGCACTTGCCGCGGCGGGGGCAGTCATAGGTGCAGGGGCAGGGACGGGTGTTGGTACAGCCGCTCATATGTGAACCTCCTCTTCTCAGCCGGCATAGACTTCCGGCTTCAACACGCCGATGTAGGGAATGTTGCGGTACTCCTGACAGTAGTCCAGGCCGTAGCCCACCACGAACTCATTGGGCACCTCAAAGCCGGCGAAGTCGGCGGTGATGGCCTTGGTGCGGCGGGAGGGCTTGTCCAGCAGGGTGACGATGGTGATGGAGGACGCCCCTTTGGTCAGGAAATAATCCTTCAAAAAGGCCAGGGTGCTGCCGGAGTCCAGAATGTCCTCCACGATGATGAGGTCCCGGCCGGTGATGTCCTGCTGGAGATCGTGGTTGATCTTCACCCGGCCGGAAGAGACAGTGGCGTTTTCGTAGGAGCTGACGGCGATGAACTCCACGTCGCTTTTGAGCTGGCAGGCCCGGACCAGGTCCGCCATGAACACAAAGGAGCCCTTCAGCACCCCCAGGAACAGGGGACGCTTGCCCTGGAACCGCTCATAGATGGCCTCGCCTAGCTGGGCGATCCGTTTTTGCAGATCCTCTTCGGTAATCAGGACTTTCAGAATATCCTTTTCCATCTCGTTTCTCATGATCCATCCGCCTCTCTGTTTCTTTCGATTTTAATAAACCGGACGGCGTTTCCCTCCGGCAGAAATTCCACATCCACGCCCAGCCGCCACACCGCCGCCAGCTTCCCGTTGGCGTAGATGGCCGGCAGCCGGTCCCGCTCTTCCGGAGAGATGTGTCTGTCCAGGCACAGCCGCTTCACGCTCCGCGCCCCCCGGGACCCGGACAGGGTCAGCCGCTCTCCGGCCGGACAGGGGGCGGCCGTGATCACCGGGCTCTCCCCCGGCCTTTCCGGCCGGTCAAGGGAGATTCCCTCTCCGTCCGGCCGCTCCAGAAGGGTCAGGGTGTAGTCCCCCCAGCGAAGGGGCTCTCCCGGAGTCAGCCGGACCTCCGCCGGCGCCTGGGGCCGGAGCTCCAGAATCAGCTGCCTCCGGCAGCACCGGGCGGTGACGCCGTGGGGCAGGGAGAGCCGTCCCTCTTTCCCCCGGGCTGCGGGGCGGGTCAAATCCAAAATGGCGTTCAAATGCACCGCCCCAATGTCTTTCCGGCCTGCGCCCAGCAGATCGAACAGCCGCAGGAGCATCCTGGGCCTCACGGCGTCCGGGGCGTGGTCCAGAGCGTCCACGGACAGGATCACCCGGCCCTTCTGCCGCTCGGCGTGGTCCGTCCGGGCAGCGGCGTCCTCCTCCAGGGAGCTGTCCACGGTCCGGAGCTGTCCGGCGGTTTGGCAGATGTGCTCCGCCGCCCGGGGATTCAGCTCTTTCAAGAGGGGCATGACCCGGAGCCGCAGGAAATTCCGGCTGGCAGCGTCCGGATTGGCGTTGGTTTCGTCCTCCACGTGGGGGATGTCCCAGCGGGCGGCGTATTCCGCCAGTTCCTCCCGGGATACCTCCAGCAGAGGACGGAAGAGCGGTCCCCGCCGCCAGTCCATGCCGGTGAGGCCCCGGAGCCCCGTACCCCGGACCAGGTTCAGCAGCACCGTTTCGGCGTTGTCGTCGGCGTGGTGGGCGGTGTAGATCCGCTCACAGCCCTCCGTCTCCGCCGCCCGGTGCAAAAAGGCGTAGCGCAGGGTTCGGGCCGCCTCCTCCAGGGAGAGGCCCTCCCGCTCCGCGAATGACCGGACATCCCCCCGGCCCGCGGTCAGAGGGACGCGCCGCCGTGCGCAGGCCTCCCGGACGAAGGCCTCGTCCCGGTCCGCCTCCGCCCCCCGGAGCTGGTGATTGAAGTGGGCGGCGATGACCTGCCCGCCCCGGTCTTTGCACCAGCTGTCCAGCATGAAGAGGAGGCACATGGAGTCCAGCCCGCCGGACACAGCGCACAGCACACGCTGGTCCTCCTTGGGAAGAACCGTGCGTGGGGCCCGTTCCAGGAGCTCAGTCCTCCTCGTCATAGCGTTTGTCCAGAGTGGAGAACTGGGTGTACTCCGGCATCCACCGCAGCTCCACCTTGCCGGTCTCGCCGTGGCGGTTCTTGGCGACGATGCATTCCGCAATATTATGCTTCTCCGAATCCTCGTTGTAATAGTCGTCCCGGTACAAAAACAGCACAATGTCCGCGTCCTGCTCGATGGCACCGGACTCCCGCAAGTCCGAGAGCATAGGACGCTTGTCGTCCCGCTTCTCGTTGGCGCGGGAGAGCTGGCTGAGGCAGATGACCGGCACGTTCAGCTCCTTGGCCATAATTTTCAGCATCCGGGACATATCGGACACCACCTGCTGGCGGTTTTCCCCGCCCCGGCTCTGGCCTCCGGCGGAGGTCATCAGCTGCAAGTAGTCGATGACCACCAGCCCCAGGTTGTCCAGCCGGCGGCACTTGGCGTTCATGTCCGCCACGGACAGCATGGGGTTGTCGTCAATGCGGATGTCCACCCGGTTCAGGATTGTGGCGGCCCCGGCGATTTTCTCCCAGTCTGTCTCCCGGAGGTAGCCGGTTTTCAGGCGGTTGTTCTCCACCAGGGCCTCGGAGCTGAGAAGCCGGGCGGCCAGCTGCTCCCGGGACATCTCCAGGGAGAAGACGGCCACTGTCTTCTGGTTGTTTTTCGCCACGTTCAGCGCCAGGTTAAGCGCCAGGGAGGTCTTGCCCATGCCGGGCCGGGCGGCCAGCAGGATGAGGTCGGACTTGTTCAATCCGGTGATTTTCTGGTCAATGGCGGAGAGGCCCGTGGAAAGACCCGGCAGGTGGTTTTCACTCTCCCCCATCTCGCTGAGGCGGTCCAGCACCTCCGGCAGCACCTGGCGCAACGGCACCATGTCCTGGGCGGACTGGCCCCGGCGGACGGCGTAGACCTTCTGCTCCGCCGCCTCCAGAATCTCGGCGGCCTCCCCCACTCCCTCCTGCACCAGGGCCGTGATCTCCGCCGCCGCCTGGGCCACGCCCCGCAGCAGGGCCTTGTCCCGGACAATGGCGGCGTACTCCATCACGTTAGCGCTGGTGGGGGTGATCTCCATCAGCTGGGCCAGGTAGGAGCGGGTGGTCTGGTCGTCATAGGTGCCGGCCTTGCGCATCTCCTCGCAGACGGTGATGCCGTCGATGGGTCTGGCGTAGGTGAACATGGAGTAGATGGTCTCAAAGATCTCCCGGTTCTGCCGCAGGTAGAAGTCGGCGGGCCGGAGCTTGTCCATCACGTCCTTGACACAGTCGGCGTCAATGAGCATGGAGCCCAGCACCGCCTGCTCACCCTCCAGGCTGTGGGGCATCTGGCGCAGCAAAAGGTCCTCGTTTGCCAAGGGAAACACCATCCTTCTCTCAGGCTTTCAAAACGTCCTCTCTTTTCCCCGTCCATCACCGCACCGCCCAAAGCCACCCGTAGGGGCGATGATCAATCGCCCGTCCAATGGAGATTGCCGGATTGTCAATAGGACGGCGGACATGGGGAGAAACGGCCTCCGAAGGTCCGGATGCCGCGGGGGACGGGCGGCAGGTTGCCGCCCCTACTTTTCCTCAAACACCGACACGTACACCGTGCCGCTGACCTCGAAGCCCAGCTTGGCCTTCACCTGGTAGCTGCCAAAGGCCTTGATGGGGTCCTCCAGCACCAATTTTTGTTTGGGCACGTCAATGCCGTACTGTTTTTGAAGACCCTCGGAGATCTCCTTGGTGGTGACGGCGCCGAAGAGCTTGCCGCCCGCGCCGGCCTTGGCGGTGAGCTTTACCTGGCACTCCTTCAGCTTTTCGGCAATGTCCTCTGCCTCGGCTTTCAGGCGGGCCTCCTCAGCCCTGCGGGCCTTTTCCTTGAGGTTCATGGTGTTGATGGCGTCCGCCGTGGCGGGGATGGCCATCTTCCGGGGCAGGAGGAAGTTCCGGGCGTAGCCCTCGGAGACCTCCACCATCTGGCCCTTCTTGCCCTGGCCCTTGACATCCTGCTGTAAAATCACTTTCATCGGTTATTTCTCCTTATCTCTTAAATGTTCCCTGTTTTCTAAAAAATGAATCCGCTTTTCCAGCTCCTCCTGCTTCTTCCTCTGGGTTTTGAGGATGTTGACGAGGACGCTGATGGGCGCTGCCAGCGCAAGGACGGCCAGCAGCAAAAGACCAAACCCTCCGAAGAGCGCACCCAGCAGCATGACCCCGCAAATCAGCACCAGGCAGATAAAAAACGAGGCGAAAAAGACCTTCACCGCGGCGTCCTTGCCTATTTTTCAAAATAGGCGTCGATGGCCGCCACCAGCCTGCTCCGCACATCCAGGGGATCGCCGTTTTCAACGCACCCGCCGGCGGTGGTGGAGTTGCCGCCGCCGCCCAGGGCCTCCAGGACCACCTGGACGTTGACCTCCCCCAGGGAGCGGGCGGACATGAGGACGTTGTCCCCGTTGCGGTAGAGGACGAAGGATGCCTTCACTCCCTTGAGGGTCAAAAGCTCGTCGGCCGCCTGAGCTGCCGCCACCCGGTCCACCCCCTCCTGGGGAACCACGGAGAGGGCGATGTCGCCCCGGTACAGCTCCGCCCGGCGGACGATGTCGTACCGGGAGACCATGTCGCTGAGATCGTTCTGGAACAGCCGCTGCACGTCCGCCGTGTCGGCCCCGGCCCGGCGGAGGAAGGCCGCCGCCTCAAAGGTCCGGCCCCCGGTGCGGAGGGTGAAGTGCTTGGTGTCCAGTACGATGCCGGCAAGCAGGGCCTCCGCCTCCCCCCGCATGAGGTCCGCGGGCTCGATGAGGTACTGCAAGAGCTCCGTCACCAGCTCCGAGGCGGAGGAGGCATAGGGCTCGTGGAAGCTGAAGGCGGCGTTTTCGATATAGGTGGCGGCCCGGCGGTGGTGGTCGATCACCGCCACCCGGTTGCAGGCGTCCAGCACCTGGGGGCTGTCCACCAGCTCCGGGCGGTTGGTGTCCACCACCACCAGGAGGGCACCCGGCTGCATCTTCAAAAAGGCCTCGCCGCCGGAGATGAAGGTGTCCGCGTACTCCGGCATGGACCGCACCCGCTGCAGCAGCGCCTCCGAGGCGTTGTGCTCCAGGTCCATGACGATCTGGGCCTGCTTGCCCCGCTTCCGGGCGGCACAGCAGATGCCCACCGCCGCGCCTACGGCGTCCATGTCGGCGTAGCTGTGGCCCATGACGTAGATCTGGCCCGCGTCGGCCATCAGCTCGCTGAGGGCGTTGGCCATGACCCGGGACTTGACCTTGGTGCGCTTTTCCGCGGCCTTGGCCCTGCCGCCGTAGAAGGCGAAGTCCACCTTGCCCCGGACCACCGCCTGGTCGCCGCCCCGGCTGAGGGCCATCTCCAGGGAGAGGTTGGCGTTTTTCAAGAGCTCCGACAGCGTGGCGCCGTCCTTGCCGATGCCGATGGACAGCGTGGGATGGACGCCTTCCGCCACCTTGATGTCCCGGATGGCGTCCAGCACGGAGAATTTCTCCTCCACAAAGTGGTCATAGTGCCGCTCCTCAAAGAGGAAGAGATAGCGGTCCCGCTCGGTTTTCAGCAAAATGCCCTCGGTGCCGGCGGCCCACTGGTCCAGCTTCTCGTCGATCTGGGCCAGAATGCCGCTGCGCTGGGTGTCGGCGCAGGCCTTCATCAGGTCCTCGTAGTTGTCCACCATCAGGAGGGCCAGCACGGGGCGGGTGGCGGTGTAGGCCTCCCGCAGGGCGTCGGACTCGGTGACGTCCACCCAGTAGGTGGTGGCCACCAGATTCTGCTCGCCGCTGCGGCTCTTGGCCCGCACCAGACTGCCGTAGACCCGGAAGCGGCGGCCGTTCATCATCACCCGCTCCGGGCACTCCTGCTTCCCCTCCAGCAGCCACTGGACGGGGCAGTCCGGCACCGCGTCCTCCACCCGCATCTCAAAGAGGTGCTCCCGCACCCCCGCCAGCTGGAGGAAATCCTCGTTGCTCCAAATGACTTCCCCGGTGTCCGGGCGGAAGACCATGATGGGCAGGGGGGAGTGGATGAGGGTGGATTTGCTGGCGGTATCCACGCTGCCGGTGACGCTGTCAATGTACTGCAAGATCCCCTGGCGGCGCTTTTTGTTGGCCTGGGAGAAGTAGGCGTACAGCGCCGCGGTGACGCAGGCCTCCGCCAGGGCCAGCAGGGGGTTCACCGCCAGGGCCAGCAGACAGAACAGAGCCATGCACAGAAAATACAGCTTTAAATTGGGCTCCAGCATACGGGAGAGTTTTTTGTTGTTCATGGTGAAGCTCCTAAATACACAAATACAATGGATATACCAGTATACCAGTTTTGTCCGGAATAAGCAACCGTCAAAACCGGGGAAACCGTAATTTCATGATGCCGCCGGGAATTTCACGGCTTGCCGGCGGGGGCGGGTCTGTGCTATACTGCTGTCATTGACCGGCTCCCGGCAGATGTGATGCCGGTGTTTCCCGGCTATAAATCCGGTTTTCACTTTATAAAACGCAGGAGGCATATCCATGCTGTTATCCGCGGAGCATCTCACCATCGACTTCGGCAGCCGCCGTCTGCTGGATGATGTGAATTTCTATCTGAACGAGGGGGACAAGACCGGGATCATCGGCATCAACGGCACCGGCAAGTCCACCTTTTTGAAGGTTCTGGCCGGCGATCTTGAGCCGGACGCCGGGACTGTCGCCCGGAATCCCAACGTGCAGGTCAGCGTCCTGCCTCAGAATCCGGTGATGGAGGACGGCGCCACGGTGCTGGAGCAGGTGTTCCTCCACTTCCCATCGGAGTTCCGGACGCTGAACGAGTACGAGGCCAAGTCCATGCTGAACCGGCTGGGCCTGCCGGACTATGATCAGAAGGTAGGCAGCCTCTCCGGCGGGCAGAGGAAGCGGGCGGCTCTGGCGGCGGCCCTCATCCACCCGGCGGACGTGCTGGTGCTGGACGAGCCCACCAACCACCTGGACAGCGGGATGGTGGCCTGGCTGGAGGAGTGGCTGCGGAAATTCCGGGGCGGCCTTGTGATGGTGACCCACGACCGCTACTTCCTGGAGCGGGTGGTGAACCACATCACCGAGCTGAGCCGGGGGAAGCTGCACCACTATGAGGCCAACTACTCCAAATACCTGAAGCTGCGGGAGGAGCGGTTCGCCATGGCGGAGGTCGGCGAGCGCAGGCGGCAGTCCATCCTCCGCCGTGAGCGGGAGTGGATGATGCGGGGGTGCAAGGCTCGCTCCACCAAGTCCAAGGAGCGCATCCAGCGGTATGAGGCCCTGCTGAACCAGGACGCGCCGGAGACAGACGAGGCCATGCAGATGGCGGCGGCCTCCAGCCGCCTGGGGAAGAAGCTCATTGAGCTGCGTGACGTCACCAAGCGCTATGGGGACCGCACGGTCATCGAAGGCTTTTCCTACAATCTGCTGCGGAATGACCGCATCGGCATCGTGGGGAGCAACGGCGCGGGGAAATCCACGCTGCTGCGCCTGATCGCCGGGGAGCTGGCGCCGGACAGCGGCAGCGTGGAGGCCGGAGCCACGGTGAAGACCGGCCATTTCTCCCAGGAGGGGCGGGAGCTGGACCTGAATCAGCGGGTGTACGATTTTATTCACTCCATCGCCGGCGAGGTAAAGACCGACGAGGGCACCTTCTCTGCCAGCCAGATGATGGAGCGGTTTCTCTTTTCCGGGGATTTGCAGTCCGTGCCCATCGGGCGGCTGTCCGGCGGGGAGCGGCGGCGGCTGTACCTGCTGTCCGTGCTGATGGCGGCCCCCAACGTGCTGCTGCTGGACGAGCCCACCAACGACCTGGACGTGACCACCCTGTCCATTCTGGAGGACTATCTCCAGAGCTTCCCCGGTCCCGTTCTGGCAGTGTCCCACGACCGCTTCTTTCTGGACAAACTGGCGGAGTCCGTCTTCGAGGTGCGGAACGGGGCGGTCCTGCGCTTCACCGGCAACTGGTCCGACTGGGCGGCAAAGCGCCGGGAGGAGGCCCCCGAAGCGGCGGAAAAGCCCCGCCCTGCGGCGGAGCGCCCCCGGGAGAGGAAGCTGAAATTCACCTATAAGGAACAGCGGGAGTTTGAGACCATTGACGGCGAGATCGAGGACCTGGAGGGCCGGCTGGCAGAGTGTCAGGCGGAACAGGAGCGCTGCGGCAGCGACTATGTGAAGCTCCAGGAGCTCCAGGTCCTGCAGGCGGAGCTGGAGGCCGCGCTGGAGGAGAAGACGGAGCGGTGGGTCTATCTCAACGAGCTGAAGGAGAAGATCGACGCCCAGAGGGGCTGAGGGCACGGGAAAGGACCGGCAGGGGACAACCCTGCCGGTCCTGACGCCTTATGCTATACGATCTTCCGCATACGCTGGGTGACGGCCGCCGGATTCTTCTGTTCGGCGAAATAACGGATGATGTCCTTTCTGGTGATGATGCCGATGAAATTCTCCAGATCGTCCACCACGGGGACAAAATTCTGGTTCATGGCGCTGGTGAGCAGCTCCTCCATGCTGACAGTGATCCCCACCGGCGGGGCGTTGTCCTCGCAGAAAATGTCCCGCACCCGGAGCTTTTCCAGGTCCTTCAGGCTGCGGGTGGTGTGACGGCCGCCCTCCTCGGAGAGCAGACTCCAGAGAAAGTCCCCCTCGCTGACGGTGCCCACGTACTTTCCATCCCGGGAGATGACCGGAATGGCCGCATATCCGTGATACCGCATTTTCTCCAAGCCCTGGCGGACTGTGTAGTCATCATACAGATAAGCCGTGCGGCTCTTGGGGAGCAGAAAATATGCAATATTCATCACTAGCCTCGTTTCTCGCTGGCGGCGGGCAGTCCCACCTGGGGTGGATGGCAGGTTATGGGATTTTGGTAGTTATACTATACAATAGGGCTTTCCGGCGTTGATGAACAAATTGTGAAATTTGCCTTAAATTTTCCGAGAGAATCTTGACCGGATCTGTGGGAAACGGCCGAAGGACTTTTGGCGGCGCTGTGTCCCGCAGAACTGCGCCGGTTTTGCTCTGCCTTCGGGCGGAGAGAAAGATTGGCCTTTACATTTTCACCGGATGCTGGTATCATGAAGATGTCGTATATGCAACAAGAGAGGGGCGAGGGATATGCTGGCTCCGCAGGAGCTGGAGAAGAGCCCGCTGTTTCGGGACATCACCTATGAGGAATACCGGAGGATGCTGCCCTGTTTTCAGGCGGTGGGGCGGTCCTATCAGGCGGAGGAGCTGATCTACAACTTCGCGGACGCCGGACGGGACGATGTGGGCGTCATTGAGCGGGGGACGGCGGCGCTGATCCGGATTGACGAGGAGGGCGTCGCCACCGTGATGGAGGAGCTGGGCCCCGGCGGCGTGTTCGGGCGGAATCTGGCCTTCGCCGGGTCGGCGGGGGACAGTCTGGAAGTGGTGTGCCGCGCTCCCTGCGAGGTGCTTTTTATCGACTATCCCCACATCCTCCGGCGGTGCGAGAACGCCTGCGCCTGTCACAGCACTCTGGTGCAGAATATGCTGCGGCTGATGGCGGACAAGGCCCAGGCCCTGTCGGAGAGGATCGACGTGCTCTCCCGCCGGTCCATTCGGGAAAAGCTCCTGTGCTGTTTCCGGCAGCTGGCCGGACGGGCGGGAGGGAGCAGCTTTACCCTGCCCTTCTCCCTCAGCGTTCTGGCGGACTACATCGCCACGGACCGCAGCGCCATGATGCGGGAGCTGAAACGCCTGCGGGAGGAGGGGGTGGTCCGCTCCGAGGGGCGGCGGTTCACGCTGCTCTGAGGAGGGATCGCGCCAAAAGCAAACCGGCCCGGAGGCGAAGACCGCCTCCAGGCCGGCGTCCGGACAGACCGGGCGCTCCCGGCGCCGCCCCGCCGGTGCGCGGGGTTATTTTCCGTTGTCGAAATACTCGAATGCCCCGATCGCCTCGCAGGTGCCGCACACATCGGGCCGGCCCGGAAAAACCGCGCCGCAGAATTGGCACCGCCAACCCGACTGCGGCTGCGGGGGCTCCGGCGCCGCGCCCATTCTGGCCAGCAGGGTCAGGAATCTCTGCTCATGGCTCTGTTCAATGGCCGCCACCTTCTCAAACATGGCGGCCAGCTCCTCCAGGCCCTCCTCCCGGGCCTGCCGCGCGAATTCCGGGTACATGTCGTGCCACTCGCTGTACTCGCCCTGCGCCGCCTGCATCAGACAGGCCTTTGTCTCGGAGGGATGTCCAAACAGCTGCTCAAACCAGAATCTGGCGTGCATCATCTCGTTGACCGCCATCTGCTCAAAGGCGGCGGCAACCTCGTCGTCCCCGTTGGCCCGGGCCGCCTGCGCGAAGTAGGTGTATTTGTTGCGGGCGATGGACTCTCCGGCCAGCGCCTTGCGAAGATTTTCGGCGGTCTTTGTGTCTTTCAGTTCCATAGGAATTACCCCTCTCTTTGCTTTTTTGTCAGGATAACACGGTCTCCTGGGAAAGTCAAACGAAACCGGTTTTCAAAAAAGGGCGGTTTTTTCTCCGCTCCGGGCCGAAAGCGATTGACGGCTTGGCGAGGTTCGTGTAAAATAGAAGGAGTGTATCAGGGAAAGGCGTACCAAACCGCGCAAATCCGAACATCCGAAGATGTGGAAAGAAGGAACCGAAATGTATGAGATCGTAAGAAAAGAGGCCCTGCGGCCCACGGTGACGCTGTATGAGATCAAGGCGCCGCTGATTGCCAAAAAGGCCCAGCCCGGCCAGTTCATCATCCTCCGCGTGGATGAGAACGGCGAGCGCATCCCCATCACCATCAACGCCTATGACCCGGAGAAGGGCACCGTCACCATCATCGTCCAGACGGCGGGCGCCACCACGGAGAAGCTCCGCCGCCTGAACGAGGGGGACTGCCTCCAGGATTTTGTGGGCCCCTTGGGCAAGCCCACGGAGACCGCCGGCAAGAAGAAGGTGTGCGTCGTGGGCGGCGGCGTGGGCTGCGCCATCGCCTATCCCGTACTGAAAAAGTTCCACGACGACGGGGCCGAGGTCCACGCCGTGGTGGGCTTCAAGAGCCAGGACCTGGTGATTCTGGAGGAGGACTTCAAGAAGTCCAGCGATAAGCTGATCATCTGCACCGACGACGGCTCTTACGGCCGCAAGGGCCTGGTCACCGAGGCGCTGAAAGAGCTGCTGGACGCGGGGGAGAGGTATGACGAGATCTTTGCCATCGGCCCCATGATTATGATGAAATTCGTCTGCAAGACCACGGAGCCCTACGGTGTGCCCACCACCGTCTCCATGAGCCCCATTATGATCGACGGCACCGGCATGTGCGGCGGCTGCCGCCTGAGCGTTGGCGGCGAGATGAAGTTTGCCTGCGTGGACGGCCCGGACTTTGACGGCCACAAGGTGGACTGGGACCTGGCTGTGAAGCGCAACCAGATGTACATGCCCTTTGAAAAGCACAAATACGAGGAGACCTGCAACCTGTTCAAGAAGGAGGCCGAATAATCATGGCCAATATGTCTTTACAGAAAAACCCCATGCCCTCCCAGGACCCCAATGTGCGGAACAAGAACTTTGAGGAGGTCGCCCTGGGGTACACCGAGGCCCAGGCTCTGGACGAGGCCCAGCGGTGCCTGAACTGCAAGAACAAGCCCTGTATGACCGGCTGCCCGGTCATGGTACATATCCCGGAGTTTATCCAGGAGGTGGCCAGGGGAGACTTTGAGGCCGCCTATCAGATTATCGCCGCCACTTCCGCCCTGCCTGCCGTCTGCGGCCGGGTCTGCCCCCAGGAGAGCCAGTGCGAGAAGTACTGCGTCCGGGGCAAGAAGGGCGATCCCGTGGGCATTGGCCGTCTGGAGCGGTTCGTGGCCGACTGGCACAATCAACACACCTCTGCCGCCGCGGAGAAGCCCGCCTCCAACGGGCACCGTGTGGCGGTGGTGGGCTCCGGCCCCGCGGGCCTTACCTGCGCCGGCGACCTGGCCCGGAAGGGGTACGAGGTCACCGTGTTCGAGGCGCTGCACCTGGCTGGCGGCGTGCTGGTGTACGGCATCCCCGAGTTCCGTCTGCCCAAGTCCATCGTCCAGAAAGAAGTGGACGGATTGAAGGCCTTGGGCGTCACTATCGCCACGGACACCGTGGTGGGCCGCACCATATCCGTTGACGAGCTGATGGAGGAGCAGGGCTTCGAGGCCGTGTTCATCGGCTCCGGCGCGGGTCTGCCCATGTTTATGGACATCCCCGGCGTGAACTACCGGGGCGTATACTCCGCCAACGAGTTCCTCACCCGCATCAACCTGATGAAGGCCTATCTCCCCGGCTCCGACACCCCCATCCAGCGTCCGCAGAAGGTGGCCGTGGTGGGCGGCGGCAACGTGGCCATGGACGCGGCCCGCTGTGCCAAGCGCCTGGGGGCCGAGGTCTACATCGTCTACCGCCGGGGCATGGAGGAGCTCCCCGCCCGTAAGGAGGAGGTGGAGCACGCCGAGGAGGAGGGCATCATCTTCAAGACCCTCTGCAACCCGGTGGAGATCTTCGCCGACGAGAATGACGACGTGAACAAAATCCGCTGCATCAAGATGGAGCTGGGCGAGCCCGACGCCTCCGGCCGTCGGCGGCCCATGGAGGTTCCCGGCAGCGAGTTTGACCTGGATGTAGACTGTGTGATCATGTCTCTGGGCACCAGCCCCAACCCCCTGATCAAGTCCACCACCAAGGGCCTGGAGATCAACAAAAAGGGCGGCATCATCGTCAATGAGGACGGTCTGACCTCCCGGGAGAAGGTCTACGCCGGCGGCGACGCCGTCACCGGCGCGGCCACCGTGATTCTGGCCATGGGCGCGGGCAAAACCGCCGCCAAGGCCATTGACGAGCAGCTGAGCAGGTAAACCTACGAAAAAGGGGAGGCGGACGGCCAATGTCATGCAGTTGACGTTCTTCCCCGAAAAAATATCCACCGCCTTTTCATAGGAAAAGGCGGTGGATATTTTTTCGGGGGTTACGCGCTGTCAAACCAGAAAAACTCTTCAGAACTATTTCCTCATAGCACGACACAGGAAGGTAACGATTTACCATGGGTGCAGGTAGCAGCTGGAGAAAATTTACCATCCCCAGTGCCGCTGGTGATCTTCTGCTCCACCGCCCAAGCCACCGCCCGTGCGTAGTCCGCATCGGCAGGAGCATCGGTAAAGCTGGCCTTGCCAGCGGGCGCGGGACTTTCCGCCGCTTTCCACAGGTATTCCACAGTCATGGCACGGGTGCAGCCGGTATTCACACCAAAGGTAGAACCGGATACCACCCCCTTTTCAGATGTCCACAGCGCTGCTTTATAGTAATAATCGCCGGTTCTAATATTTCCAAAGGGGTTTGCTGCCGTGGGGTTCTACCCATTCATTGTACTGCCGCTCCCACTTTGCATAAGCCAACTCATATTCTGCCTCTGTCACCAGCGGAGGACTCGAAACCCGGGTCTATCGCTCTGGCTATCGTACTTACCGCATTCCGGCAAAGGAGTTCCGTGTCCGGGTCAAAGACGCCCCGTATGGGGCTGGTCATCCAGCGCACGTTGACAGCGGTTTTTCGTCCGCCGCAAGGGATGGAACTGTCAGTTCCAGACACAGCGCCAAAGCCAGCGCAAAAGAAAGCGATCGTTTCCTCATCTGTTTTTCTCCTTTTTCATTTTTAGATTTCCAGCCCCGAGAGGCGGGGCTCCTCAGAACCGCGCAGAGCGCCCCTCCTGCCTCCAAAATTCGCGGATAGTTGACAAAAAGGGACAGAGGGTATAAAATGCAATCGCCTATATGATGGGCAGAGACCGCGCGACACCGGAAAAGATCATAAACAGTTTGAAATCATGGTGGATCCACCATGATTCGGTTTTTAGACCAAAAACCGAATCCCTTACTGGCAGAGACCTTTGGTGGTTTTCCGCGGACGAGAAAACATATGTTGGAGGAGAAAGCGTTATGGCATTTTGCAAGAAGTGTGGAGCGGAGATCAACGAGCAGGACAGCGAGTGCCCTCGCTGCGGTGCGGCTCAAACCCCGCAGGCAGCGGATAACGGCGGATTTCTTTGGGGACTGCTGGGCTTCTGCATCCCGCTGGTGGGCCTGATTTTGTTCCTGGTGTGGAAGGACACCAAACCCAGGACCGGCAAGGCCGCCGGCATGGGCGCTCTGGTGAGCGTCATCTGCGGCGTTGTCTTTTATGTGTTGATGTTCATCATCGGCATTGGCGCGGCGATGCTTTAAGGCGTGGCTGTACAAGTGGCTTCCCATTTTCTGCGGATGCCACTGCCGGCCGGACCGCTCCTTTTTCTACAAAGGGGAGCAGTTTCCGGTCTGCGCCCGCTGTACGGGAGAATTGGCAGGGGCCCTGGCCGCCCTGACAACATGGCGGCTGGGCCACCCCGGTCCCTTCTGGTCCACGGCGCTGCTGCTTCCCCTGGTGTTGGACGGCGTGATTCAGCTCCGCACGGCCTATGAGAGCAGGAACCGGCGCCGCCTGTGGACAGGCATCCTGTTCGGATACGGGCTGACCGGCCTTCTGCTTCTGTCCGCCGGATGGGTCTTTCGCCAGGGGTATGCTTTTGGACAGACGCTTTGAAACAAGACAGCTGAACGGCATCCGTCTTTTGCGGCGGGCCGTTCGGCTGTTTTTTCTGTGGAACGCCTTTTCACCCTGTGACGGGTTTTCCGGGCCTGTCATGAATGTCCCCCGCTTCTCATAGGGTATAGCAATGCTGCAAGGGGGGAATCTCTATGAAACGACTGATCGCGCTGCTGTGCGCCATACTGGCGCTGACGGCCGGCGCCAAGGCTGTGGACGTCTCTGCGCCCTCGGCCCTGCTGATGGAGAAGGAGACGGGCACCGTCCTCTTCGCCAAGGACGAACACACCCAGCGGGAGCCCGCCAGCGTCACCAAGGTTATGACGCTGCTGCTGGCCATGGAGGCCATTGACAGCGGGCAGCTGAGCTATGACACCATGGTCACCGCCTCCGCCCACGCCTGCTCCATGGGCGGCAGCCAGATCTGGCTGAAGGAGAACGAACAGATGACGGTGGACGAGATGCTCAAGGCCGTCTGCGTGGTCTCCGCCAACGACTGCGCCGTGGCCCTGGCAGAGCAGATCGCCGGCAGCGAAGAGGCCTTTGTGGAGCGCATGAACCAGCGGGCCAGGGAGCTGGGCATGAATGACACCACCTTCCAAAACGCCACGGGCCTGCCGGCGGCGGGCCATGTCACCTCCGCCTACGACATCGCCCTCATGAGCCGGGAGCTGGTGCTGAACCACCCGGACATCCGCAAGTACACCACCATCTGGATGGACTCCCTGCGGGGAGGAGAGTCTCAGCTGGTGAACACCAACCGCCTGGTGCGCTTTTACCAGGGGGCCACGGGCCTCAAGACCGGCTCCACGGACAACGCCCTCTACTGCCTCTCCGCCACGGCAGAGCGGGACGGCATGGAGCTGGTCGCCGTTATCATGAAGGGAGCCACCTCCGCCCAGCGGTTTGAGGACGCACAGACCCTGCTGAACTACGGTTTTGCCGGGTATACCCTGACTAAAATCGTGCCGGAGTCGCCCCTGGCGCCGGTGCCGGTGGTCCTGGGGACCCAGGCCACGGTCCAGCCGGTGCTGGGGGACGGCGGAGCGCTGCTGCTGGAGAAGTCCAGGGCCGCCGGATTACAGCAGACCGTCACCTTGAAAGAGTCCGTGGAGGCCCCGGTGGCCCCGGGGGACAGCCTGGGGACACTGACCGTCACCGCCGGGGAAGGCGGAGAGGTGGTTGCGGAGATCCCTCTGCTGGCGGGAGAGGAGGTGCCCCGGATCACCTTCTGGCAGATGTTCCTGCGGACGCTGCGAATGGCCTTTTTGGCGGATTGACCAAAGGCATGTCCATTTTTCGGCGGGACTGTGACGGTTTTCTCTTGCCTCCGGTCAGCCGGAATGGTATACTGCATCTATAATAGCGGTGGTTTGGGCCGCGTTTCCGGGGAGGCGCTGATGAGATCCCAAGCGCGCGGAATGTACCGGCGCTTCCTTGGCACATAAGAAAGGATCGATGATTATGTTGGATGTCAAACTGTTCCAGATGGAGACCTTCCTCTCCGAGCCCTATGAGGATACCCTGGCCCCGCAGCTGAAAAGCGCCCATGAGCGCCTCCAGGACGGCTCCGGCCTGGGCGGGGATTTTACCGGCTGGGTCCACCTGCCCCGGGACTACGACAAGGAGGAGTTCGCCCGCATCAAGGCCGCCGCGGCCAAGATTCAGGGGAACTCCCAGGCTTTGGTGGTCATCGGTATCGGCGGGTCCTACCTGGGGGCCCGGGGCGTCATCGACTGCCTGTGCTCACCCAACTACAACCTGAAAAAGAAGAGCACGCCCAATGTGTATTTTGTGGGCAACGGCCTCTCCGCCGACGCCATGCAGGAGGTTCTGGACCTGCTGGAGGGGGTGGACTTCTCCGTCAACGTCATCTCCAAGTCCGGCACCACCACCGAGCCCGCCGTGGCCTTCCGCTTCTTCCGGGCGGAGCTTGAAAAGCGCTACGGCAGGGACGGCGCCAGAGAGCGCATCTTCGCCACCACCGACAAGGCCCGGGGGGCCTTGAAGTCCCTGGCCACCGCCGAGGGGTGGGAGACCTTCGTGGTGCCTGACGAGGTGGGCGGCCGCTATTCCGTGCTCACCGCCGTGGGATTGCTGCCCATCGCCGTGGCCGGCGTCGACATCGACGCCCTCATGGGCGGCGCGGCGGAGATGATGGAGCTGTGTGCCTCCAAGCCCTCCTGCGAGTGTCCCGCCTGGCGCTACGCCGCCGCCCGCACCGCCCTGTACCGCGCCGGGAAGCCCATTGAGGTTCTGGCCTGCTACGACCCCGCCTTCCGCTTCATGCTGGAGTGGTGGAAGCAGCTCTACGGCGAGAGCGAGGGCAAAGACGGCAAGGGTCTCTTTCCCGCAAGCGTGGAGTTCACCGCGGACCTGCACTCCATGGGCCAGTACATGCAGGACGGCACCCGGAACATCTTTGAGACCGTGGTGCGCCTGGGGGCATCTAGCCGCCAGCTGTACGTCCCCCGGGACGAGGATGACGGCGACGGGCTGAACTTCCTGGCGGGCAAGTCCATGGACTTCATCCGGGACCGGGCCATGGAGGGCACATTGCTGGCCCACACCGAGGGCGGCGTGCCCAACCTCATTGTGGAGGCCGGCGGCAAGGACGCCCGGAGCCTGGGTCAGCTGATCTACTTCTTCGAGTACGCCTGCGGCCTCTCCGGCTACCTGCTGGAGGTGAATCCCTTTGACCAGCCCGGCGTGGAGGCATACAAGAAGAATATGTTCGCTCTGCTGGGCAAGCCCGGCTATGAGGACCGGAAGGCGGAGCTGGAGGCAAAGCTGAACAGGTAAAAAACGGAGAGCGGCGCCGGAGGGCGCCGCCTTTCTCCTCTTTTCGACAGGGGTGCGTAGAAATTTTGTGAATAAATCCCAAACTCTCGTTTTTTGCATTGTTTTTTCCCGGGGACTATGGTATCCTAAACATAACAAATCTCCCCGAACGGAGATTCTAAATGACAGGAGTGATTTGATATGGTCAGACTGATTATGGGCACGAAGGGCTCCGGCAAGACCAAGCAGCTCATCGAATTGATCAACAACGCGGCAAAGGACGAGCCCGGCCACGTGGTATGCATTGAGGCAAACCGCAATATGACATATGATATTCACTATCATATCCGCCTCATCGACGCCCAGGAGTACAAGCTGAACAACTATGATCTGTACCGGGGATTCATCAGCGGTCTGTACGCCGGCAATTACGACATCTCCCACGTGTTTATCGACAATCTGCTCAAGACCGTGGGCCAGGGGATCAACAGTGAGACCGAGGCGTTTTTGAACTGGCTGGACACCTTTGGTGAGCGCAACGGCATCAAGTTCACCGTTACCATCAGCGCCGAAGTCTCCGACGCTACCGAGGGAATGCAGAAATTTCTGTAAGCGGACCGGAATGAAAGAGAGCCGGCCCCGTCTCATGGGACGGGGCCGGCCGCTTTGCTTTGTCGGCGGCCTGCGGAGACGGCCAGCCTGGAGTTGGGGGGCAGTGTGATCGTTGAGGTCAGAGGGCTCCGGAGGCGGGATTACAAAAAGGTCCAGAGGTTTGCCATTCAGGGGATGCACCTGGACTGGCATATGGACAACAGGTGGATTCTCAGCCTTTACAGCAAGTATTTCTGACATATGGAGCTGAACCGGCCGCAAGGGCTTACGGCGTGTACGCGGACGGAATGTTTGCCGGGGTGCTGCTGGCCGATATGAGGGGTGAGGACAGGATGTATCACAGTGTTTGGCGCGGGGCCTCTGTAAGAGTGTTTGACGCTTTGCAGCCTCTTGCCGCAGGCGAGGGCGTCAGCGCTTATGAGGAGGCCAACCGTGAGATGTTTCGCGCATTTTGCGGGGATCACGCTCCGGACGGAGAGATCATCTTCCTCGCGGCGGACCCCGCGTGCCGGATCCGGGGGGATCGGCACGGCCCTGCTCGCCGCGTTCGAGAGGGAGGAGCCGGGGAAGCTGGTCTATCTCTACACCGACAGCGCCTGCACATACCAGTTCTGTGAACGCCGGGGATTTGAACGATCGGAGGAGCGGGATGTGACGATCGACCTGGGGCGGAGGCACGTGCCGCTGAAATGCCTGCTGTACAGCAAGACGATTCCGTGAGCTCCGGTTTGCGGCCGTCCCGGTGACCGCCGGGATTTCCCTCTTGTGTTTTTACCACGGGGGCCTTATAATAAAAAAACACGCTATATCCGTTCAATTTCCGCGGCGTCGCCGCGCTGCTAAGGAGAGTTTCCCATGCCAAGACCCCATGCCCGCCGCCGTGAGCGGAACAACATGCCGCTGGTCGTCATTCTGGCGGTTTTGACTGTGGCTGTCATCTACGCCGGCATCCACAGCTTTTTCAGGGCCCCGGAGCAGAAGCAGGAGGACCTGCCCCTCGCGGAGACGGTGGCCGGTCCCGCCGGGGAGAAGGACCCGGAGGCGGACGCGGCGGCGGAGGCTCTCCGGTCCCACCGTGAGCGGAAGCCGGACTTTTACACCATCCTGGTCTCCGGCGTGGACGACGGCAACGGCGGCAGCGACACCAACATCCTGCTGGCGGTGGACGCCGCCACCGGATACGCCTACGGCGTCAGCATCCCCCGGGACAGTAAGGCCGTGTTCAACGGGAAGAACCACAAGATCAATGCCGCCTACAACACCGGCGGCATGGAACTTCTGGCGGAGGTGGTGTCAGATCAGCTTGGAATCCCGGTGGATTACACGGTGTTGGTGGATCTCCGGGGCTTTGAGGCCCTGGTGAACGCCATTGGCGGCGTGGAGTTCTATATCCCCATCGACATGGACTATGATGATCCCTATCAGGACCTCTCCATCCACTTTACCCGGGGCACCCGCCTGCTCTACGGCGCGGACGCCCTGAAGGTGGTGCGCTTCCGCCATAACAACGACGGCACCGGCTACGGCAGCGAGGATGTGGGCCGCATGGCCACCCAGCAGAATTTTCTGAAAGCAGTGGCCAAGAAGACCCTGACCCCCGCCAACGTCACCAAGGTCAACGAGTTTGTGAAGATTTTCCACCAGTATGTGGAGACGGACCTGACCGTCAACAACCTGGCCTGGCTGGGGGCCCAGCTGATCTCCATGGGGCCGGACAAGATCGACTTCTGCACCCTGCCGGGGGAGTGGAAATCCCCCTATATCTACGTAAACCGGGAGGAGACACTGACTCTGGTGAACCAGTTTCTGAATCCCTATGTGGAGGACCGTGTTCCGGAGGATTTGCACATCCCTGACTGACAGCCCTCCCGAAGTTCCTCTCCGCCCAGGCCTGTAAGGAGGTAGCCCTGTGATGAGACGCCGCATTCCGGCGCTGCTGCTGGCAGCTGCCCTGCTCTTAACGATTCCTGTCCACGCCGCCCCGAACAGCCGGGAGAATTTCACCCGGGGCCGGGCCTACTCCGGCCAGTTCTCCGACCTAACCACCGCCTCGCCCTTCTACGACAACGTGGCGGCGCTGTACGAATACGGCCTGTCCCAGGGCCGGGCGGACGGCACCTACGGCCTCCAGGACCCCATGACCGTGGGGGAGGTGGTGATCTTTGCCGGTCGCATTCGGAGCATCTACCGCACCGGGGCCGCCGAGAGGGGAGCGGAGACCTACCGTGGGGACGGCGGTCCGGCGGCTGCGGGGTATCTCCGCTACCTCCAGGCCGAGGAGGTGCTGGGCGCGGAGCTGGACGGCCAGCTGGCCGCGCCGGCCACCCGGGCGGAGGTGGCCCATGTGCTGGCGAACGTCCTGCCGGCGGAGGAGCTGCCCCTGATCAACGACCGGATCGTGACCGAGGGCTATGCCTCCCGGAAGTTCATCACCGACGTATCGGAGTACACGCCTTATTACCAGGACATTCTGCTTTTGTACCGTACGGGACTCTCTGTGGGCAGTGATGAGACAGGGGCCTTCCTGCCCGAGGCCACGGTCACCCGTGGCGCGGCGGCGGCCATGCTGACCCGCATGGTGGACCCGTCCCTGCGGCTGAAACCGGACTGGACCCTGACGGAGGCGGACGGCAGCTGGGAGCCCTCGCTGGCGGATCTGGTGCCTCCCGGGGACTACATCCCGTCCCCAGGCACCCTGGAGGAGATGGACGAGGCCGTGCGGTATATGCTCTCCGGCGGCTCCAGCGTGCTGGCGTTGCAGTATCCCGGTATCACGGCCGCTGAGGCCAGACGGGTGATGGAGCAGGCTTTGTCCGTTGTGAAAACCTACTGTGAGCAGTGCTATAACTCCGTTTACTGCACCTACAACCAGGCGGGGCGGGTGACGCTGACTTTCTCCGCCGCCAACCTGGGGGAGCGCACCAGGGAGTATCGGGAGGAGACCATGGCGGCTGCACTGGACGTCCGGGAGCAGCTTTGGGAGAGCGGGGATATCACCGCCTCTATGACGGATACGGAGAAGGCCCGGGTTTATTTCGAGTGGATCTGTGGGAATTGCACCTATGACTACGAGGCGGGGGACAAGTCCATCAGCCACATCCCTTACGGACTGTTCGCCAATGGCACCGCCGTCTGCGACGGGTACACTGGGGCTTACAACCTGTTTTTGAAGTTGGAGGACATCCCCTGCACAGCCCTGTCCGGCAAGGGGCATATTTGGACGGTGGCGGTACTGGACGGCGAGGAGGTCCACATTGACACCACCTGGGGCGATACCGGGGACAGCGTGGATGACAGCTTTTTCGCCATGACCGCCGCCCAGTCCTGGGCGCACCACAGCTGATAACGTCAAGCGAGCCGGCAAAGCCCGGCGGCGCGTGGAACATGCTGTGTTTGACTGTGAAATGAAAACCAAGGCCGTTTTCCTCGGCTTGCCGGGGTACTTGCGCCGCAGTATTTGGAAGGGCTGTCTGGTCTTTTCGAGCTGTTGAAGAGAAAAGCAGAGCCGGACCGGTTTTTCCCGGTCCGGCTTTTGTTTATTTATAAAGAGGGTTACAGGTCCACCACGGTGATCTGATGGCCGGTGCGGGGCAGGAGCTTCTCCAGCACGTCCGCCATTTTCAGTTTCAAGCTGCTGGTGCAGATGCAGGGATGGCAGCTGAGGTACTCCGCCTCAAAGACCTCCCGCTCCATCAGCAGCCGGATCCGGTGATCTTGGTCATTGGCAAGGCCCAGAACAGAGGCGGAGCCGGGAGTGCAGCGCAGCAGGTCCCAGAGGAACTCCTCCGGGGCGAAGGAGAGGCGGGCGGAACCGATCTGGGGGGAGAGGTCCTTGGTGTGAAAGGGCTTGCCGGGGCCCATGCACAGCAGGTAGAACTGCGTCTTCTGCCGGTTGCAGAGGAAGAGATTCTTGCAGATGGGCACCCCCAGCACCTCGCTGATGGCGGCGCATTTCTCCATGGTGTCGGCGGGTTCGCTAGAGACCCGGTCATATGCGATGCCCAGCTCTTCCAACAGAGAGAAAGCGGCCTCCTCCTGGGGGAGAAGCGGCCCATCCGGACGGGTGTTATGGCACAGAGCGGATATTTCCACGGTATTACACGTCCTTTTCCAGAAGTCTTTCCCCGGCCCGGTAGATGTCCCCGGCGCCCACGGTGAGGATCAGGTCGCCGGGCTGGGCGGTTTTGCGCAGCTGCTCCGTCACCTTGTCCAGAGTGGAGCAGTACACCGCCCCGGGGATATTGCGGCACAGGTCCGCAGAGGAGATGCCCTGCGTGTTGGTCTCCCGGGCGGCGAAGATCTCCGCCAGAATGGCCGTGTCCGGCAGTTTCAGCTCCTCCACAAACCGATCAAAGAGTTTGGAGGTGCGGGAGTAGGTGTGGGGCTGGAAGGCCACGACGAGGCGCCGGTAACCCAGTCCCCGGGCGGTGGTCAGCAGGGCGTGGAGCTCGTCGGGGTGGTGGGCATAGTCGTCGTAGATCTCCGCGCCGTTGAAGCTGCCCTTATACTCAAAGCGCCGGCCCGCGCCGGTGAAGGACCCAAGACCCTTTTCCACCGCTTCGCCGGGGAGGCCCAGCACGTAGGCGGCGGAGGCCGCCGCCAGGGCGTTGGAGACATTGTGCCGCCCGTAGACCCTCAGCTCCGCATGGGCGTAGAATTGGCCGCGGACGTGGATGTCAAAGACGGGGCGGCCCTTCTCCTCCCGGAGGCTGACGGCGGTGCATGCCGCCCCGGGCTCCAGACCGAAGGTGAAGGCGTCTAAGCCCTGGGCCACGCTGCGGGCGCCCTCATTGTCGGCGTTGACGATGACCCTGCCGCTGGAGGGTACCAGCTCCGCGAAGCGGCGGAAGGAGCGCTTGATGTCCTCCAGGTCCTTGAAGAAGTCCAGGTGGTCGGTTTCCACGTTGAGGATGACCGCCACCGTGGGGAAGAAGCTCAGGAAGCTGTTGCAGTACTCGCAGGACTCCAGAATGATGGTGTCCCCCCGGCCCACCCGGTAGCCGGAGTGGAGCATGGGCAGGGTGCCGCCGATCATCACCGTGGGGTCCGCCTCCGCCGCCATGAAGATGTGGGTGCACATGGAGGTGGTGGTGGTCTTGCCGTGGGTACCGGCGACGCACAGGGCGTTGGGGTAATGCCGCATGATGGCCCCCCAGGCCTGGGCCCGCTCATAGACAGGGATTCCCCGGGCGATGGCCCCGGCGATCTCCGGGTTGCCGTCGTGGACGGCGGCGGTGCGGATGACCAGATCGCAGTCCCCCAGGTTATCGGCGTTGTGGCCCACGGCCACGGGGATGCCCAGGGAGCGCAGGCGCTTCACGGTCTCGCTTTCGCTCATGTCGGACCCCTGGACCTGGAGACCCTTGCCCAGCAGCACCTCCGCCAGGGGGCACATGGACACGCCGCCGATGCCCACCAGGTGGGCCCGTCTGCCGGGGACGAGGTAGTCGGAGATGGGAGTGGGATTGTTCATCATGGGGACTTCCTTTCCAAAACCGCTTTTTTCCGTTGCGTGGGAGGGGAATGCGGTATATAATCAGATTGTTGGCAAATTATTATAGTATAGAATTACGGGAAATGCAACAGAAAAAGGCGGTGAACAGGATGCTGGCGATTCCGGAGGGCGTGAGGGGGCTTTTGGAGCGGCTGGAGGCGGCTGGATATGAGGCGTGGTGCGTGGGCGGCTGTGTGCGGGATGCGCTGCTGGCGGACCTGCGGGTCTTGAACGGCACCCGCCCCCCCGTTCGGGCGCCGGAGGACTGGGATGTGACCACCTCCGCCCTGCCGGAGGAGGTGATGGCGCTGTTTGGAGACCGGGCTCTGCCCACGGGGCTGCGCCACGGCACCGTTACTGTAAAGACGCCGGGGCGGGCGGTGGAGGTGACGACCTACCGCCTGGACGGGGAGTACCGGGACCGCCGGCATCCGGAGCAGGTGACCTTTACCCGCTCTTTGGAGGAGGATTTGGCGCGGCGGGATTTCACTGTCAACGCCATGGCGCTGAGCCTTCGGGGGGAACTGCGGGACCCCTTGGGCGGGCGGCGGGATCTGGAGAACGGAGTTCTGCGGTGTGTGGGGGACCCGGACCGGAGGTTTCAGGAGGATGCATTGCGGATTATGCGGGGGATGCGCTTCGCCGCCGTGCTGGGGCTGGAGGGAGAGGATGAAACGGGCGCCGCCATGGAGCGGAACCGGGAGCTGCTGCGAGACATCGCCCCGGAGCGGATTCAGGCGGAGATGACAAAGCTCCTGTGCGGACAGTGCGCCAGGGAGGCGCTGGACAGGCATCCCGGGGTCGTCGGCGTCTTCTGGCCGGAGGTTCTGCCTATGGTGGGCTTTGACCAGAGAAATATTCACCACTGCTACACCGTTTGGGACCACAGCACTACGGCCCTGGCCAACACGCCTCCTGTACCGGAGCTGCGGTACGCCGCCCTGCTCCACGACATCGGCAAGCCCTCTGTGTTTACCCTGGACGAGGGGGGTGTGGGACACTTTTACGGCCACGCAGGCCGGAGCTGCGAGCTGGCGGAGGGGATGCTCCGGCGGCTGCGGCTTCCCAACGAATTCCGGGAGCGGGTGGTGCGGCTGATCGCGTGGCACGACCGGGATATTCCCCGGACGGACAAGGGCGTGGGACGGGCTCTGCGGCGGCTGGGGGAGGAGGAGCTGCGGCTGCTGCTGGCACTGAAGCGGGCGGACAACCTGGCCCAGGCCCCCGCCTACCGGGGGCGGCAGCTGGAGATCGCCAAGGGGGAGGCCATCCTGAACCGGCTTCTGGCGGAGGACGCCTGCTTCTCCCTGCGGCAGCTGGCGGTGAACGGAAATGATCTCAAGGCCCTGGGCCTCCGGGGCCCCGCCGTGGGCCGGACGCTGGAGACGCTGCTGAACAGGGTGGTGGACGGCGAGCTGCCCAACGAGCGGGCGGCGCTGTTGGAATTTGTCACCGAATCGTAGCCGGTTTGTAACCGGCCTGTCACGACTTTATTGTTGAAAAAGACCGGAATTGCTTCCATACTGGGATTATCTCGGTATGGAAGTGATTTTTTATGCGGAAGATGGTTTTGGGACTGGCGTTGTGCCTGGCGCTGAGCGGCTGCGGCGGGTCTCCGGCGGAGGAGCCGGCGGAAGCTCAGGGGCTGCCGGTTCAGGTGATCGGGCCGGAGGAGGACTGGCAGGAGGTCTATGTGAAGTTCCTGGAGGACCTCTGTGAGGAGGAAAAGGCGATATTGAACATGGAGCGCCCGGACTATGACCCCAATGACTACCCCGCGCAGGTGGAGAATCTCAGCAAGGAGTATTTTCTCTATGATCTGGATTGGGACGGCGTGCCGGAGCTGGTGCTTCGCTCCGGGTGGGACAGCTGGGACACCCGTTTTTACACCGTCCGGGATGGGGAGGTCACAGAGGCGGGCAGGCGGGAGAGCCGGTACATCTCCTTTTTCACCAGTCCGGACCGGCCGGGGATTATCGTGCAGGATACCCCCAAGGGACCTGTTTTTGTGTACCGGCTTACCCTGGAGGACGGGGAGCTTCGCCAGGGGGACTACCTCTATGAGACCGACATGGAGAAACAGTTTTCTGACTTGACCTACCGTATGGAGGATGTGGTCCCGGGAGCGGCGTATATCCGGGGCTGCCGCACTATGGCGGAGTGGCCGGAGCACACGCCCCTGACACTGCCCGTTGACGACTATGGCCGGAAGGAAACGGCGGCAGAGCCGGACCCGGAGCGGGATGGGGCGGCCCGGTCCCTGATCCTGGCGGCGCTGGAGGAGGGGACGTCGTTTTGTGCCGTCTCCGGCGACGGCTGGGGCGGTGACGCGGGGTGGACCACCATGGAGGAGTATTTACAGCCCGGTGGGATTGAGGAGTACGCAGAAAAGCCCCTGGTTCCCCGGCGGCGGTGTTGGGTGGATCTGGACGGGGACGGACAGCGGGAGTGCGTACTGTACGTGGAGCGGGACCCGGAGGATTTCATCCGGGACGGCTGTTTTTTGATTTTCAGCGAGCAGCAGAAGGATGTGTACGCCTACTGCCTGAATTACATCGACAGGATGGACGTCACCGCGGACGGCGTCTTTTTCGACCCGTGGTACCTGGAGGAGGGAATCGATGGCGGCGTCTGGAGATTGTCCTTTGGGGAGAACCTGTGCTATCAATACACAGCGGCCTATGACGCGTCTGCGCCTCTCGTGGAGTGGGAGGCTTTGGACTGAGTCACCAACCGTCCCCTCCCGCCATACCATAGGGCGAGGGGGAGTGCCGGATGGAGAAAACCTTTGGCCTGATCGGAGGCGACCGGCGGCAGGCGGAGCTGAGCCGCCTGCTGGCCGCGGACGGGAACACCGTCCATACTTACGGACTGGACGCCTGGAAGCCTGTGGGCGCCGGAAGCCTGGACCGGGCCGCGGGGGCGGACGTGATCGTCCTGCCCCTGCCGCTGTGCCGGGGGGACGGCGTGCTGAACTGCCAGGAGGGGCCCATGCCCACCCTGGACCTGTTCCGCCGCCTGCGGTCTCAGCAGCGGGTGCTGGCGGGGCAGGTGAAGCCCCAGCAGCGCCGGGAGGCCGCGGACTGCGGACTCTGCCTGGAGGACTACTTCCTCCGGGAGGAGCTGACGGTGGCCAACGCCGCCGCCACGGCAGAGGGCGCCGTGCAGGTGGCCATGGAGCGGCTGGATGAGACGCTTTTGGGTATGGAGTGCCTGGTGCTGGGCTTTGGCCGCATCGGGAAGCTCCTGTGCCACCGCCTCCACGGCCTGGGCGCCCGGGTGAGCGCCGCGGCCCGCCGTCCGGCGGACCTGGCCTGGGTACGCGCCTACGGCTGGCGGGCGCTGGAGACCGGGAAGCTGGACGGGGAGCTGTCCGGCTTCGGCGCGGTGTTCAACACCGTCCCCTCGCCCGTCCTGGGCCGGACGCTGCTGGAGCAGCTGCCTGGCCGCTGCCTGCTGGTGGACCTGGCGTCCGTCCAGGGCATCGACCTGGCGGCGGCGGAGAGCCTGGGCCTGCCCAATGTGTGGGCCAGGTCCCTGCCGGGGCGGCTGTCGCCCCGGACGGCGGCGGCGGTGATCCGGGACGCGGTGTATTACATCCTATTGGAAGAACGGGGTGACCCTGCGTGAGAACGGAACGCGTCGGATTTGCGGTGAGCGGGTCCTTCTGTACACATGAACAGGTGCTTAAGGCGCTGGAACAGCTGGCGGCGGTCTATGAGACGGTGATTCCCATCGCCTCGGAGGCCTCCGCCTTTACGGATACCCGCTTCGGCACGTCCGAGGAACTGCTGGAGCGGCTGGAGGATCTGACGGGACAGGAGGTCCTGTGCGACATTCCGTCGGTGGAGCCCATCGGCCCCAAGAAGCTGCTGGATGTGCTGGTGATCGCGCCGGCCACCGGCAATACCATCGCGAAGCTGGCAAGCGGCATCGCCGACACCGCCGTCACCATGGCGGTCAAGTCCCACCTGCGCAACGGCAGGCCGGTGGTGGTGGCGGTGTCCAGCAACGACGGCCTGGCCGCCGGAGCCAGGAATATCGGCGAGCTGCTGGTACGGAAGAACTACTACTTTGTGCCCTTCGGGCAGGACAATGCCGCGGCGAAGCCCTGTTCCCTGGTGGCGGATTTCGGAAAGATCCCGGAGACGGTGGACGCCGCCCTGCGGGGGGAGCAGCTGCAGCCTGTGCTGCTGCGCTGAGAGGAGAGATGAAAGGGCCGCTCCGGCGGCCCTTTTCATTATATGTATAAAAGCGGTGTTAAACGATGTTTGGATTTTGAAGAAAGAATATGATTGTGAAAATTTTATATGGAAAGAATAAAAAATCTGTGTTATGATTGTGAAAATCAAATCCGAAAGGAAGAAACGCAATGAGCCAACCCTATGTCATTTTGACGGAGTCCTCCTGTGACCTGACGCCGGAGCTGGTGGACCAGGCCGGCGCGGAGGTGCTGCCGCTGAACTTTACCATGGAGGGGAAGAACTATCCCCACTATCCCGACGAACGAGCTATGTCCATTCCGGAGTTCTATGAGCGGATGCGGAACGGAGCTGTGGCGGTCACCGCCGCTGCCAATGTGGCGGAGCTGACGGACGGCATGGAGGTCCATCTCCGGGAGGGGAGGGATGTGCTGTTTCTGTGCTTCTCCTCCGGCCTCTCCAGCACCCGAGACGCCTGTGCCATTGCCGCCAACGAGCTGGGGGAGAAGTATCCGGACCGGAAGATCTACACGGTGGACACACTGGCGGCCTCTGCCGGACAGGGGATGCTGGTCCTTCTGGCGGGGCAGAAGCAGCAGGCCGGGGCATCCATTGAGGAGGTGCGGGACTTTGTGGAGCAGACCAAGCTCCACATGGCCCACTGGTTCACCGTGGACGACCTGACTTATCTCAAGCGGGGCGGACGGGTCTCCCCCACCGCGGCGGCGGTAGGGACCATGCTGAACATCAAGCCCGTGCTCCATGTGGACGACGAGGGACATCTGATCCCCATGGAAAAGGTGCGGGGGCGCAAGGCCGCTTTGGCGGCGCTGGTCAGACAGATGCGAGAGACTGTGGTAAACCCGGAGGAGCAGACGGTGGTGGTCAGCCACT
Source organism: uncultured Oscillibacter sp. (assembly GCA_910584075.1). Lineage (GTDB taxonomy): Bacteria > Bacillota > Clostridia > Oscillospirales > Oscillospiraceae > Oscillibacter. The sequence continues at coordinate 535 of CAJTZI010000018.1, read as the reverse complement.
CCCGTTGTCAGGAAGAGGCGGAGCGCCTGCGGGAGAGGATCCTGGAGGAGTTTCATCCCAAGGAGGTGCTGATTCTGGAGCTGGGGCCCATCATCGGCGCCCACACCGGACCGGGGCTGATGGCGCTGTTCTTCCTGGCGGAACACCGGTAAAAGGGAGCTGCGGCCTGCGGCATTTCTGAGGAAATGCCGCAGGTTTTTTGGTGGGAAATAGGTGTGATCTGTGAAAATGACGGGACAGCACAGCAATGCGGAAAAGAATCCATAAGAACAACTAATGACTAATATTAAAATTATTAGGATGACGGCGGAATAAGGGCCTGATCAGAGGGCAGAAAAAGGTCGAAAAAGAAAAAATGTACAAATTGCGAAGGAGGGGGTTGACTTTTCTGAAGGTGTTTGGTATTCTAACAAAGCTGTGAGACAGCGGAGGCGCGGGAGAGAGCTGCGAAAGAAGAGTTAAAGAAATTCGAAAAAAGCAGTTGACAAACGCGCGGCGAGCTGTTATAATAGCAATGTTCCGCCGAAAGCGGCAT
>CAJTZI010000017.1:22037-38813 GCA_910584075.1 uncultured Oscillibacter sp. | reverse complement strand
GCCAAATATACGCCCCACACCATGCGCCATACAACCGCTACACATATGCTGGAAGCTGGTGTTCCCCTGATGGCGATTAAAAACTTTCTGGGTCATGCCTCTGTTGCTACGACAGAACGGTATGCCGAGCTTTCCCAAACCACTACCGACAAGCATATCCGAGAATGGAACCGGAGATGGTTTTGGGATGCTGATCCAGCCGATGATCCAAAGCGGCAGACCTCTCCCACAGATTTTTTGAAATGAATTGCGCTTGAAAATAATCCGAGAAGTTTTTGCTGAAAGCCTTGATTTTACTGGCTTTTCGCTCCTCTTCTCGGATTATTTTTCTCCTCGGATAATGCGCCCTTCGAGAGGGTCGGCAAAGAGAACGGAGCGCCCAGGTCATCCCCAGACGCTCCCGCTTCGGTTCCCTCCTGCTGGTTGATCACCGCCTTTCCAGCCTGTGTCATTTTGCCACAAATGAACCATCAGCCAATGTGTATTTGGATGGTGAAACCACCCTTTACACAATACATCTCATGATGGGCGGCTGGGCAAAAAATCACGCCGGGAGCCGTCAGCCCCGCATCCTCTCCAGCTGCCCCGCCCGCCGCAGGGCGGGAAGGAGGGCGGTGTACAGCACCGGCGCGGCAATCATGGCCGCCGCCGCGTTGAGAAGGGAGGCGGGCAGCTTGCTGCCCATGGTAACCACGGCGGTCTCCATCGGATAGCCGTAGACCAGCATCTGAAAGCAAAAGGTCTTGAGCATATACATCGCCACATACGACAAAGCCCCGGCGATGCAGGCAGCGGCGTTCCATCTGTGGCTCCGGGCCTCTCTGCCTCCGGAAAAGGCGATTTTGGCGCAGATTGAGGCCATGAGAAACTTTGTCACAAAGGTGACAGCGCAGTTGAGCAGGTCGTATCCGCCGAACAGGGCGTCGTACAGCGTCGACCCCAGGCCCGCGGCAAGACCCCCGGTCACAGGACCCATCAGCAGGCCGCTCAGCAGGCACATGGCGTTGGCGAAGTGGATCTTGGAGCCCAGAAGCGGGAATCGAAAGAAGGTCACCGCGCACACCAGCGCCGCCAGCACGGCGGTATATACGATTTTTTGTGTAGTCCATGTCCGTTTCATATCCGTTACCTCCCATATGACACTGCCAACAGGATACGCCACACCTGATCTTATGTAAATATCCAGTTTTGTAATTTTTTATAGGATCAGATAAAAGCCGGCGCCGGGGAAAAGCGTGTCGACCCGCCTTTTCAAATGCGGAACAAGAGGCCCCAGCCTAACGGCCGGGGCCTCTTGCCGCTTATTTCAGATGCACAGTGCAGGGCGTCCGCCTTGTCCTCCAGCTCTTTCTGCCGCCAGCCACGTTCTAAACGCCAGAATCGTGCTCCATGGCCGCTTTGGCATCCTCAATGTCCATACCGGAGATATCCACACCGGTTCCTGCGCCACGATCATATGTGCCGATGATCTCCCCCTCAAAGTCGTACAGCGGAATCACTGTGGGGCTGGGATTTTCCTTCCGCCACGCCTTGTAGGCGGCGGTGTCTGTCCGTGTTCTGGGTTTTTGCGCGGCGTCCGGGTCGTCCCTGTTCAGAGGAGCGTCTGCATCATCACGGCTGTATATGTACCCGGCGGGGCGGCCTTCATGGGGGTATGCGGCAAAATACTCCAAATCCGGCCAGTATCCCACATAGGCATAAAGGTTCATGTGCCCGCAGCTCTCGCCCCTGCTGTTTTTAGGATAGTCTCCGTCCGGGGTCAAACTGCTCAGAAGACCGGCTTCCCTGGGGTCGACGGCATTTTTGTTACCCACCAGATACTCATCCCCCAGCTGGCCATTCCTGTCCAGAAACACCTTGTGAATACCATCGTCCCTCATCCGGTAGGAATCCGGGTCGCTGTCCGGCAGGATGGTGCCGCCCCGCTTGAGAATCCGCTCATGGTCGCCAAATACCACTGGGGTGTCCTCCGTCACAGGGTATCCATGTTCAATCAGATGAGTCCTCAACTCCTTCAAAAACGCCTCGCTGGGTGGTGACGTTGGTGGTGACGGGCTTGTCCGGCTCTTTGCCGTCCCCGGCGGTCTCCCCCGCCGCCGGATTTTCTGCTGGAGCGGGCGCACTATAGAAAGCCCCCAATGTCCCGTAGTATTTGTAGATGGTGGAGGTGTCCTGCATATAAGGGCCTACGTCCGCAGGACCGCAGCGCAGGAGGAAATAGTCCAGGTCGTGGAGCTTCTTGTAGACATTATTCACGTGCTCCATCTCGTGGGTATCCCGCGCCAATGCGGTCTGATCGATGAGGTACTGGAGCTCTGCTTTCAGGGCGCTGTTCTGCGCACTGTCCCGCAGCGTATTGAAAAGGGAGATAAAAAACGCCGCGTCATAGCGGTTGGTTGCTACAACCTGAACCCCGTATTTGGCGTAGAACTCCTCTTCTGTTAAGCCCTCCGCCACACAGACAGCTTCTTTGTCGATATGACCTTCCGTAGCCCAGGCGATCTGGATCTCTCCTGTTTGGTGGAAATAGTTCCAGTATAAGCTCTCCGGGGCCTCCAGTCTGCCGAAGAGGTCGTTGTACATATACTCCTGCTCCAAACACAGGTTTGCCGTCTTCACGGTCTTCGCCAGCTTTTGGATCTGCTGGTCGGACATGCCCTGGAGGGCTTCCTTCCGGGCAGTCAGTACCTGCTCCTCTGTAGGGGCCGGGAAGCTCCCAGAGGTGGGAACCGCGGTGATCGGGACGGTCTCTCCGGGGACGGGGGCCGCTTCACCGCCTTTCGTTTCACTCTCTGTTCCCTCTTCCTTCGGGAGGGCGGCTACCGTATGGGCCGGCTCCTTTGCCTCCTTCGACACAGGCAGGGGGTTCCGGGCCGCCAAGGCTGCTCCGCCGCCGCAGGCAAGGATGGCAATTGCCAGAACCAAGGCCAGCAGCCGTTTTCTCCCCTTCAATTTTTCAGTTTTCAACACGCAGGTCAGTCTCCTTTCCATGGATTCACGGGTGGACAGGGTCGCGGCCCAGTCACCGCTCCCCGCCGCCGCGTTGGCAGCTAATTTCAAGATGACATTGCCGTACACATACCGCTCCTCCGGCGGCAGGGGGCAGGCCACACGCTCGTCGCAGCTCTGCTCGCTGACGGTCTGAATGCTCCGGCACAGCAGGTACGCCAGGGGGTTGTACCAGTGGATGGCCTGGGCCAGCATGGCCAGAAAGCGCACCCACAGATCGCCGCACCTGATATGGGTCAGCTCGTGGAGGAAGAGATAGCGCAGCTCCGCCGGCTCCAGGTCCACGGCGGGGATCACCACCGCGGGCCGCAGCAGTCCCACGGCGAAGGGGGACGGGGCGGCGGGATTCTCCCGCAGCTCCACCATGCCCCGGACGCCCAGCTGCCGCTTGCAGTCCCAGAAGACCAGCCGCGCCGCCGGGGAGGATACAGGCCGGTTCCGCCGGAAGACCCGGCGGCGGAGCCGGAGATAGACAAACGCCTTGTACACCAGCACTCCGGCGGCTCCGACGGCCCACACCAGCGCCAGAACCCGGAGCGTCCCGGCGGTCACGGAGAACGGCTCCGGCACGGAAACCGGCGGCGGCGAGGGGACGGCGGGAACCGCGGGAATCTGCGGCAGCACCGTCACAGGGATGTGGGGCACGGCCTGTACCGGGGCGGACACCGGCGCCGGTCTCAGGGCGGACAGACCCCGTCCCACCAGCGGCAGGAGCCGCCCCACGGGGACCAGGAAGAAAAACAGGCTGGTTTTCAAAATCCGGTAGTGCCACCGGGCGGGCAGGCGGTTTCTCAGGACCCCGGAGGCCAGCAGCCATAGCGCCAGCACGGCGCCGCCGGCCAGACTCATCCCGGCCAGTGTGCTCATCATATGCCCGCCTCCTGATCAAACCAGCGTTTCAGCTCGGCGGCCTCCTGGGCGCTGAGGCCCTTGCCGCCGTAAAACGCCGTCAGGAAGCCCAGCACGGACCCGTGGTACTTGGAGTCCACCAAGTGCCGGGCCTCCAGCTCGTGGTACTCCGCCTCGGTCACGGCGGCAAAATAGACGTTGGCCTTGCCCCGCTTCTCCACCCGCAGTGCGCCCTTGTCCACAAGGCGCGTCAAAAAGGTGGAGACGGTCTGAACCTTCCAGCCCTTGTGGGCGAAAGCCTCCAGCAAAATGGACGTGGTCACGGCCTCGCCGGAGTCCCACACGTACCGCATGATCTCCATCTCGGAATCGGACAGGCTCTGAAAGAATTTCATACACAGCACCTCCCTGTTCGCCGGAGCGCGGACGGGACCCCGTCCACGGTCCGGCAACAAACTACACCGGTGTAGTACAGCCCCATATTACTACACGCTTGTAGTAATTTCAAGAGGCAAATTCAAAAACTGCCAAAGGATGAAATCTCCCCGTTTCCGGATCCCCGCCCCGCCTCCCGCGGCCCGCATGGGCGGCAGCGCAAAAATCCCCGTGCAAACCCGAAGGGATTATGGTACAATGGTCCCCGAGAGAAAGAGAGGACAAGCTATGACCAAAGAGGAAGCCTTGAAAACCTATTTCGGCTACGACGCCTTCCGGGGCGGGCAGGAGGCGGTGATCGACGCCCTCTTGTCCGGGCGGGACGCCCTGGCCATCATGCCCACCGGAGCGGGAAAATCGGTCTGCTACCAGATTCCCGCCCTGCTGCTGCCGGGGATCACGCTGGTGATCTCGCCTCTGGTGTCTCTGATGCGGGACCAGGTGACGGCCCTGGTGCAGATGGGCGTTCCGGCGGCGTTTTTGAACAGCAGCCTCACCTTCCGCCAGTACCTGCTGGCCCTGGACCGGGCCAGGGCGGGGCGGTACAAGATCATCTACGCGGCCCCGGAGCGGCTGGAGACCGAGGGGTTCCGCTCCTTCGCCCAGGCGGCGGACATCTCCCTGATCGCAGTGGACGAGGCCCACTGCATCTCCCAGTGGGGCCAGGACTTCCGGCCCTCCTACTTAAACATCCCCGCCTTCGCCGCCTCCCTGCCCCGGCGGCCTGTGATGGGGGCCTTCACCGCCACCGCCACGCCGGAGGTGAAGGAGGACATCCAGCGCCTGCTGGCCCTGCGGGACCCCCTGCGGGCGGCCACCGGCTTCAACAGGAAGAACCTGTTTTTTGAGGTTCGCCAGCCCGGTGACAAAAAGGCCGCCCTGCTGGAGCTGGTGAAAGGCCGCCCCGGCAAGTGCGGCATCGTCTACTGCTCCACCCGCAAGGCGGTGGAGGAGGTGTGCCAGTTTCTCCGGGACCAGGGCGTCCCCGCCGCCCGGTATCACGCGGGGCTGGAGGCGGAAGAGCGCCGCCGGAGCCAGGAGGACTTTCTCTATGACCGGGCGGCGGTGATGGTTGCCACCAACGCCTTCGGCATGGGCATCGACAAGTCCGACGTGCGGTATGTAATCCACTACAATATGCCAAAGGACATGGAGAGCTACTACCAGGAGGCGGGCCGGGCGGGCCGGGACGGCCTGCCCTCCACCTGCGTGCTGCTGTACAGCGGCCAGGACGTGCGGACAGGGGAGTACCTCATCACCCACGGGGAGGCCCGGGAGGGCATGGACGGGGCCGCGGCGGAGCGGCTGCGGGAACGGGACCTCCAGCGGCTGCGGCAGATGACCGGCTTCTGCCGCACCCGGCGCTGCCTCCGCCAGTACATCCTGGAGTATTTTGGCGAGAGCGCCCCGGACTACTGCGGCACCTGCTATAACTGCCTCCACAATTTCAAGGAGGTGGAGGTGGGCCGGGAGGCCCAGGCCATCGTCCGGTGCGTCGCGGAGACGGGACAGCACTTCGGCGCAGGTGTCATCGCGGAGACTCTCTGCGGGGCGGACACCGACCGGGTTCGGAAATACCACATGGATCGGGAAAAACACTACGGCGCTCTGGCAGAACTGACCCAGAAGGCGGTGCGGGAGCGCATCCGCTTCTTGCTGGACGAGGGGATTTTGACCCTCTCGCCAGGGCAGTACCCGGTGCTGCTGCTGGGAGAGCGTGCGGAGGACGTCGCCCAAAACGGCCCGGCACTGTACATGCGAACGGCGGAGGAGGAGCGGCCCGCCGCATCCGTCCGCCGCCCGGTTCCCGCAGAGCTGGAGGGCCCACAGGCGGAGCTCTTCGGCCGTCTCCGGGCCCTGCGGGCCCGGATCGCCCGGCGGCAGAGCGTCCCGGCCTATGTGGTGTTCTCCGACAAGACACTGCGTGAAATGGCGGCGGTCCAGCCCCGGACCATGGCGGAGCTGCGGGCGGTCGGCGGCGTCGGCGACGCCAAGGCCAGCCGCTACGGCAAGGCGTTCCTGGAGGAGATCGGAGGCTTTCCAGACCGGCAGCCCTGAAGGGCGCTCTCTGCGGCCTTTGGAGAGCGCGGTTTCCGCTTTGGTTTTCCGGCGGGCGGAGCGGCAAATTGCCGCTCCTTTGCGCAATTTTATCCAAAAATCCCTGCAAAACTGCTCATATGTCCTTTTCCTCCAGCCCTCCGGCCGGGTATAGTGGAGTCATCTAAAGAAAGGGAGTGAGCTCCATGAAAAAAGCCCAGCGCGCATATGCTTCCCTGTGGGAACGGGTCAGGGCCGAGTGGGTCCTGTATCTGCTGGCCTTCGTCTTCATCCTCATAGCGGACTCCATCGGACAGATCAAGATCCCCGTCTGGAAGGGTACTTTCATCATCTTCCCAATTTTCTACGCCCTGTTTCTGGGCATCCTCACCGGTCCCAGCGTGCTGAAAATCCTGGATGACAAGAAGGTAAAGGCCGCCTCCGGACTTGTAGGCGTGGCCATCCTCCCCTTTGTGGCCAAGCTGGGCATCAACGCCGGAGCCAACATCTCCATCGTCATCTCCGCCGGTCCTGCTCTGCTGCTCCAGGAGTTCGGCAATCTCTGCACCATCTTCCTGGCCATGCCCGCAGCCCTGGCGCTGGGATTGAAGCGGGAGGCCATCGGCGCCGCCCACTCCATCAACCGGGAGACCAATCTGGCCCTGATGCAGGATATGTTCGGCGCCGACTCCCCGGAGGCCCAGGGCAGCCTCTCCGTGTACATCGTCGGCGGCATGGTGGGCACCATCTACTTCGGCTTCATGGCCTCCATGGCCGCCGCCACCGGCCTCTTTCACCCCTACGCCCTGGGCATGGCCTCCGGCGTGGGCGCGGGCATTCTCATGAGCTCCGCCGTGGCGGCCCTGTCCGAGGTCATGCCCGCCTATGCCGACCAGATCGCCGCCATGGCCTCCGCCAGCGAGACCATCTCCGGCATCGACGGCATCTACATGGCGATTTTCCTCGGCATCCCCCTGTGCAACTTCCTGTACCGCAAGCTGGAGCCCACGCTGGGCCGCCTGACCAAATCCGGCAGGGAAACCGCCGGAAAGAACTGAGGAGGAGAGCGCTATGACCATCAAGGATTGGATTTTTGTCCTGGCCATCTCCGGCCTGGGCATGATGACCGCCAACTTCATCGGCTTTGACGTGGCATTTTCCGAGTCCCTGCCCGGCGTGCTGGTACTGCTGCTCATCGCCCTGTGTGCCGCAGGACTGGCCCATATCATCCCCCTGAAGCTGCCCACCGTGGCCTACTGCTCCATTCTGGGACTGCTGTGCGCCTGCCCCCTGTCTCCCGTCTCCGAGTTTGTCATCCAGTCCGCCGGGAAGATCAACTTCACCGCTCCTTTGACCATGGTGGGCGCCTTCGCCGGCATGTCCATCAGCAACCAGCTGAAGATGTTCTTCAAGCAGGGCTGGAAGCTCATCGTCATCACCGTCCTGGTCATGACCGGAACCTTCTTCGGTTCCCTGGTGTTGGCCCAGGCGGTCCTCCGGCTGACCCATGCCATCTGAGCTGATTCTGGCGGCCCTGGGAAGCTGTGCCGTGGGGCTCTTCATCGGCTGGTGCGGCGTGGCGGGCTTCCTGCTACCCATCCTCTTCACCAGCGCCTGCGGCCTCGCCGTGACGGAGAGCCTGCTGCTGAGCTTCCTCTGCTTCGCCGTCTCCGGAGCCATCGGCTCCTTAAACTATCACCGGCGGGGAGAGCTGCCCCTCCGCCCCGCCCTGGTCCTCTCCGCCGGAAGCCTGGCGGGAGGGCTGCTGGGGGCGGCCCTTGGGGGACTGCTGGCGGCGGAGACCGTCAAGGTCGTCCTCTATGTGGTAGTTCTCCTCTCGGGTCTCGCCATCGCCGTCCGGGAGCTCCGGCCCCGGAAGAGCAGCGGCAGCGGCGGCTCCTTTCCCAAGCCCCTGCCTCTGCTGGCCCTGGGCTTCGCCACGGCGCTGCTCTGCGCCCTCTCCGGGGCGGGGGGGCCGGTGCTGGTGATGCCCCTGCTGGTGGCCATGGGCGTCCCCGCCAAGACGGCGGTGGGCACCGCCCTGCTGGACTCCGTGTTCATCGCCCTGCCCGCCATCGCCGTGTACGGGAGCCGCTGTCCCTCTCTGGCGGCTCTGCTGCCCATTTTGCTGGCGGCGGTGCTGGGACACGCCCTGGGGGTCTTTGGCGGCAGCCTCACCGCCGCCCGCGTGCCCCAGTCCCTGCTGAAGCGGGGCGTGGCCGTATTCTCCATCTGCTTTTCTCTTTTCATGCTCTTGAAATAGGAGGTTTTCCCATGCCTGACAATCCCTGCTGCGACCTTCTGCTCACCAACGCCCGCTATCTCTCCCCCGATCTGTCTGTCGTCTCCGGAAAGTCCATCGCCGTCAGAGACGGACGGATTCTGGACATCACAGATCAGGACGCCTGCCACTATCAGGCAGACACCGTTCTGGACGGCGGCTCCCTCCTCTGGATGCCCGGTCTGGTGGACGGACATCTCCACACCAGCCAGCAGCTCCTCCGGGGCCGCCTGCTGGACGAGAAGCCCGTCATCTGGAAACGGGTCAACGTCCCCTTTGAAAGCCGCCTGAATGAGGAGAGCTCCCGCCTCAGCGCTCAATTGGCGGCCATGGAGATGATCTCCTGCGGCACCACCGGCTTTGTGGACGCCGGGGGGAAATACCCGGAGATCTACGCCGGGGTCTATCAGGCGGCTGGGCTCCGGGGCCGTCTCAGCGTCATGACCAACGACAACCCCTTCTGCCCGGAGAGTCTCCGGGCCCCCTCCGTCTCCGCCGCCGTGGAGCGGCTGCGGTCCATGGGGAAATCCCTGACCGGCCTTTTGAGGCCCATTTACTCCATCACCACCCCCACCGCCGTCAGCGAGGAGCTGCTCCGGGCGGTGTTCCAGGCGGCGGCTGAGGACGGCGTCCCGGTGGAAACCCACATGAACGAGTATGCCAGCGAGGTAACGGACTTCATCGAGCGGTACGGCCAGCGCCCCTTCGTCTGGCTGGAGCGGGAGGGCCTGCTCAGCGCTCCCATGACGGCCGCCCACTGCATCTTCCTCAGCCAGGAGGAGATCGAGATCATGGCCCGGCGGCAGATTCGGGCGGTCCACTGCCCCTTCTCCAACTGCGGCAAGGGCGTGCCCCCCACTCCACAGCTTCTGGCCGCAGGGATTTCCGCGGGACTGGGCACCGACGGCTCCGCCCACGGCGGACTGGACCTGTTCCGGGAGATGCGGCTGTTCCGGGGCGTGATGAACGTCACCCGGGGCGTTGGAACGGCGGACTCCTCCGTCATGCCCGCCGAGACCCTGCTGTCCATGGCCGCCCGGGGCGGCGCGGCGGCGCTGATGGAGCCCGGGCTGGGCCTCATCCAGGCGGGCGCTCCCGCGGACCTCATCGCCATGGACACCGATGCCCCTCACCTCTGGCCCACCCAGAACCTGGTCCACACCCTGGTGGAGAGCGCCAGCGGCGCGGACGTGCGCCACTCCATCGTAAACGGAAAGCTGCTGATGCGGAACCGGGAACTGCTGACCATCGACACAGAGCGGATCCGCCGGGAGGCGGAGCTTCTGTTTGAAAAGCATCCGTGGCTCCAGAGCTGGAAGTGAGAAATGTCCTTGTGCGCCCCTTGAAGCCGTGTTATGATGGTTTCAAGGGGCGCTTTCCCGCAGGCCTTTGAAAACGGAAATGGAGGGATTGCCATGCGCTACGCCGAGCTGTTGGAGCTGGCGCCGGACCTTCGGTCGTTCGCCGCTCAGATCCCCGAGAATCTGGACGGCCTGTTTCATCTGAAGTCCTACCCCGCCCACACCCTGATCCACCAAAAGGACAGCCCCCTGGAGCGGATCGGCATCCTGCTCCAGGGGACCTTCCGGGTGGTAAATGAGTTTGAAAACGGAAACGTCTTCATGATTGAGATGAACGAGGCGGTCTCCTTCATCGGAGAGGTCACGCTGCTGGCCGGGGCCGCCACCACCTCCGTGACCATTGAAACGGTGACGGACTGTCTTGCCGCCTTCCTGCCCGCGGAGACCTTCGACGCGTGGCTCCGGCAGGACATCGAGCTCCTTCGCGCCGTAAGCCGCCATGTGGCCGCCAAGCTGTACTGTTCCAGCTACAACCGGGGAGAGCGGCTGTTTCACTCCGCCAAATACGTGCTGCTGAAATACCTGGTCCGTCAGGCGGAGGAACAGGGCGTCAGAACCGCCGGCCAGGCGGTAGTGGACAAGACCCGCCGGCGGATCAGCGAGGAGGTGGGCCTGACGGAGAAGACCATCAACCGCACCCTGACCCAGTTCGCCAGGGACGGCATTCTCTCCATCCGGCGGGGAAAGGCCGCTTTCAGCGCGGAGCAGTACCACCGGGCCCAGAGGGAGCTGCGGGTCTATATGTCCCAGAGCCGGAACGGCAGCTTTTCATAGCGCCGGAATCCCTTTCCGGATGACCCGCGCGGCTGCGAAGCTACCGGTCCAGATAACTGAGCAGCCTCCCTGTCTCAATAGCCGCCAGCTCCCGCACGCCGTCAAAATCCACATACGGATTATAGACCGCCTCAAGCCTGTCGTGGCTGGCCTTGGCATCTTTCAGCGCCGTCACGGCCTCCTCCCGCAGAAGCGCCGCCATCCGGGCCTGAAACCGCAGCCGGGTCCTGCCCCCGGTCTCCGTCATGGCGTCCAGCCGGATACGGCGGTAGGGCTTTTTGCCGTAGTCCATCCCGGGCCGGGAGGTGACAAATGCAAGCCCCAGCCCGGGGATCAGCAGGTGTTCAATCCGGCCCAGGTCCTCCGGCGAGGGGCAGACGATGGTATCCCAGCCGCCCGCGGCCGCCGCCGCGTGGAGCCGGGCCAGCCCCTCTCCCGCCAGCTCCCAGCCGTCGGTGAACTCATAGACCCTGGGGCACAGGGCGTCCACGCTGTCAAACCGCCAGACATACCCCTTGTGGGTGATGCTGCCCAGGAAGCGGCGGGTGGTCCTCCCCCGCTCCCCGCCCCGGCGGCGGAGCTCCCGGGAGATGATGCCGGAGATCCGGCGCTCCGCCCGCTGGCGGTCAAAGCCGGCCCGCACGGAGGCCACGGCGTCCAGCTCCACCTGGCGGGCGGCCTTCAGGCTGTGGTAGGCCCGGACGTAGGCGGCCTTATAGGCGCGGGTGTGGGTCTTGACGGCTCCGGCATCCGCCTTGGCGGCGGTGATGTCATAAAAGCGTCCCAGGTCCACATACCGGTCCACGGCGGCCGGGTATTGGGGTTCGACAACGTGGGGCAGTGTAACGGTAGGACGCAGATCAAAGTTTTCGTCCACCTTTTTCAAACGGTGGCGGGGTACGGGGCGGAGCCCCGTGCTCTCGTCTCTCGTCATCCGCGCGGAGCGCGGCAGGTGTCCTGCGGCAGTGGGACCGGCGGCAGTGCAAGCGTCCCGCCGGGAGCCGGTTAGAAGTCAAAACTTCCAGGTAATGCGGACTTGCTGCTCTCCGGTGTCAGGGTTACGTTCTCCGATTTCGATTTTATCAACCAGGGCAACAACCAATTCACGTGGAACGGTTTCCAGCTTCAGAAGCACCTTTGCCCTCTCCATCAGGTCCGCTTGCTGTTGGGGTTTTTCTTGGTCAACCAATTCACTTTCGATCTTCGCAAGCCGCTGTTCCAGGCGGCCTTTTTCCTTCAGGAAGGATTGGTTCAGATCGGCAAATTGGCCGTCGGTAAGGAGGCCGGAAACCTTGTCTAAGTACAGCGTTTTCAGAGCCTGACTGCGCTTTTCCAATTGAGCGGTCAGGGATCTGCGTTCCTGCTCCAGTGCTTCCCTTCCGGCGTCCTGCTTTGGCTGAATGTCCACCGGCTCCAGCTTGTAGTAGGTCTGGACGTAATATCGGATGCGGTCCGAAATCAGCTCCTCCAGCTTATCAAGGCGGATGGAGTGGCGGGTGCATAGCCTCGCCTTGCCGCTGTCGGCGTAGAGCTTGCAGCGGAGGTACGCCCTGCGGGGTCTCCCCTGACGGCAGTCCGCAACCTTGCTCATGGTGGAGCCGCAGTCCATGCACTTCACCAGGCCGGACAGCAAATGGGTTTCCCCGCCGCCGTCGGTTTTCGCCCGGAGAGAGAGGTTTTGCTGGACGGCGGCGAAGGTCTCCCAATCAATGATGGGCTCGTGGGTGCCCTCCACCCGGTACCACTGCTCCTCCGGAACATCAATCAGAACTTTGGATTTGTAACTGACCTTCCTGCGCCGGCCCTGGATCATGGTGCCCGTGTACATCTCATTGTGGAGGATGCGCCAAATCGTGGTCTTGTTCCAGAGGCCGTAGTCATTTTTTGCCGGATGGTTGCAGGTCCACCCCCGCTCCGCTTTATACCGGGCAGGGCTTGGAACACCCTGCTCATTGAGCATATAGGCAATGCTCTGCTTGCCGCGGCCTTCCAATGACCATCGAAAAATCCGGCGGACTACCTCAGCGGCCTCGGGGTCAATGATAATATGATTTTTGTGGGCGGGGTCCTTTTTGTAGCCGTAGATGGGGAATCCCCCAATGTATTGGCCCTCCCGCCGCTTCAGGTCAAAGACCATGCGGACGTTTTCGGACAGGTCTTCCAAATACCACTCGTTAACCAGGCCGTTGATCTGGCGGGCTTTCTTGTTGCCCTTGACCTCCGTGTCGGCGTGATCAGCCACGGCGATGAAGCGGATGCCCCAGACCGGAAAGAGCCCGTGGATATACTTTTCCACCAGCTCCATGTCCCGGGTGAAGCGGGACTGGGTTTTGCAGAGGATCACCTGGAACTTCTTCTGCTTCGCCGCCGCCAGCATCCGGTTGAAGTCCGGGCGGAATCTGTCCGCGCCGGAGTAGTCCTCGTCGCAGTAGACGCCGTAGATGTCCCAGCCGTGGTCAATGGCATAGTTCGTCAGCAGGGACTTCTGGTTTTGGATGCTCTCGGATTCGGCTTGGTGCTTGTCTTCATCCTCCTTGCTCAGGCGTACATAGATTGCACAGAGAATTTCTTACACCTCCTGGGCCGCATCTCCGCCGCCGCTGCGGCGGCACGGGAGTCGCCCGCGCCGGAAATCCGGCGCGGGCGTTATCTGCGCGGGGCGCTGAGATCCCTGGCAAGCCAGGCCGCCGCGGCCTGCCGGATGATCTCCTCCATCCGTGTTCCGGAAAACCGCGTCCGCTCCTCCAGCTTTACGATCACCTGTCTCACTGTCATCCCTCCCTCTGTCAGATCGTCACGCTGATATCCTATGCGGACGGTCCGGGGAAAACGCCCGGAAGTGTCCAATTTGAAGATGCTCTGCCGAGGCGGAGATCATCCGCCCGTCCTATGGGAGAACCGAAGTTCGCGGGAAGACAGGCCGGCGGGGGCGCCGGCCCCTGCATTGTCCCTGGACCGCCCCCAAAACATAAGATAAAACGCGCAATTGAGCACTCCCAAAACACCCTGCCCGCTTGACTTCTCCTCCCTCCGGGAGGTATAGTAAACACACTACCAAATCAGGAGGCGATCTTATGCGCTTTACCCTTTCCCGCGGCGCTCTGGATGCCGCGGTTCAGACTCGGGGCGGCGAGCTGGTCTCACTGCGCCGGAACGGCGCGGAGTACATCTGGGGCGGCGATCCGGCGTTCTGGTCCGGACAGAACCCCATCCTATTCCCCATCGTAGGCTCCCTGAAGGACGGCCAGGTGGACATCGGCGGGCGGACCTTTTCCATGTCCCGCCACGGCTTCGCCCGGCAGTCGGAGTTCACCCTTGCGGAACAGGGCAGCGATTTCGCCGTGCTGGAGCTGCGGGAGAGCGGCGAGACGCTGGAGCGCTATCCCTTCCCCTTCTCTCTGCGGGTGCGGCACCAGCTGCTGGCAGACGGCTTCTCCACCGCCTTCACCGTGGAGAACACCGGCGCCAGCCCCCTCCCCTTCTGCATCGGCGCCCACACCGCCTTCCGCTGCCCCCTTCGGGAGGGGGAACACTTTGAGGACTACCACCTGGTGTTCGACCGGCGGGAGGACGCCTCCACCCTGCTGCTGACGCCGGAGGGGCTTGTCCGCGGCGGGGCGGAGGAGCCCATGCTCTCCGGCGGCGTCCTTCCCCTGGACTATGACATCTTCCGGCGGCTGGACACCGTCATCTTCCGGCAGCTTCAATCCGGCAGCGTCTCCCTGGTCCACCGGGAGACCGGGCACGGGGTGAAAATGGACTTCTCCCAGTTCCCCATAGCGGCCTTCTGGACCAAACCCGGCGCCCCCTTCCTCTGCCTGGAGCCCTGGCAGGGCTGCGCCGCCTCTGACCGCGAGACGGGACGCTTTCAGGACAAGCCCTTCGCCGTCACCCTGGCTCCGGGAGAGCAAAAAACGTTGGCCTATACCGTCACCCTGCTCGGCGGGGAGTGACTGTGGACAGTGAGAAAGCGAAGTGATCCATAATGATACGGGAAATTGTGCGGAACCCCGCTCTTCTGGCCCAGAAGGCGGAACCCGCCGGGGTGGAGGACCTGGAGACGGCCCGGGACCTGCTGGACACACTGGCCGCCCACCGGGAGGACTGCGTCGGCATGGCCGCCAACATGATCGGCGTGAACCGGCGCGTGATCGTATTTGAAAACGAGGGGGAGGACACGGTGATGTTCAACCCGGAGATCATCCGGGAATCCGGCCCCTACGAGGCGGAGGAGGGGTGTCTCTCCCTTCCCGGAACCCGGCGGACCCGCCGCTGGCGGACCGTCAAGGTGCGCTATCAGAACGAGCTGTTCCAGACCCGGATTCAGACCTTCACCGCCCTGGCGGCCCAGATTATCCAGCACGAGATCGACCACTGCGAGGGGATCCTAATCTGAGCGGAAATAGGTTGCCAAAAAAAAACGAGAATGGTATAATGATCCAAAATGAGCCGGGGATCGGGAGCGCCCCGCATCGCCCCCCGGCCCCCGGCCTCCGGAATCAACAGGAAGGGTCTGACACTATGAAGAAGAACCTTTTGTCCCTGCTTTTGTCCATGGGGATGCTTCTCTCCCTCTCCGCCTGCAAGGAGGCGCCGCCAGCGGCGGCGGACAGCGGCGGGGAAATTGAGACTGTCACGCTGACCGTATGGGGCGCCGAGGAGGATGAGGCGCTCCTTCAGGAGATCTTCTCCTCCTTCCAGGCCCGCTATGCCGGAGAGGCCAGCTTTCACATTACATATCAGCCCCAGAGCGAATCCAGCTGCAAGGACGCCATGCTGGGCGACCTGGAGGGGGGAGCGGACGTGTTCGCCTTCGCCGATGACCAGGTGTCCGCCCTGGCCGCCGCCGGCGGGCTGGATCCCATTGAAAACGCAGAGGAGATCCGTGCCGCCAGCCTCTCCGCGGCGGTGGACGCCGCCAGCGTGGGCGGCACTCTCTACGCCTATCCCCTGACAGCGGACAACGGCTATTTTCTCTACTACAACAAGGCCTACCTCTCCGAGGAGGATGTGCAGAGCCTGGACCGGATGCTGGCGGCCGCCGCCGGAGCCGGACGGCTGGTGTCCATGGACTGGTCCTCCGCCTGGTATGTCTACTCCTTCTTCGGCAACACCGGCCTGGAGATCGGCCTGAACGAGGACGGCCTCACCAACCACTGCAGCTGGAACAGCACCGAGGGTCCCGTCACCGGCGTGGATGTAGCCCAGGCCATGCTGTCTGCGGCCGCCAGCCCGGGCTTTTCCAACCGGACGGACACGGAGTTCCTGGAGGGCGTGCGGGACGGCTCCGTCATCGCGGGAATCAGCGGCGTGTGGAACGCGGTGGCGGTTCAGGAGGCCTGGGGCGAAAACACCGGAGCCGCCAAGCTGCCCACCTTCACCTGTGCCGGACGGCAGATCCAGATGGCCTCCTTTTCCGGCTGCAAGCTCATCGGCGTAAACGCTTACTCTAAGCATCCCCAGTGGGCCGCGCGGCTGGCGGAGTGGATTATCAGCGAGGACAATCAGCGCCTCCGCTTCCAGCTGCGGGGGCAGGGCCCCGCCAACGCCAGTGCCGCCGCCTCCCCGGAGGTGCAGGCGTCTCCCGCCATCGCGGCGCTGCTGGCCCAGTCTGAGTTCTCCCAGCTCCAGCGGGTGGGCGGCAAGTTCTGGGACCCGGTGGCGGAATTCGCCGGCAGCTGCGCCCGGGGGAATCCCTCCGGCGCGTCCCTCCAGGCCCAGCTGGACCACATGGTGGAGGGCGTGACGGCGCGGTAGCGCGTCAATCCGTTTCTATGGAGGAGACATCATGAAAGGAAAGCTCACATTGCAGCAGCGCCTCATTCTGCCCATCGTCCTGCTGGGCGTGGTAACGCTGCTGTCCAATCTCCTGGCGGTGTTCAGCATCAACAACGTCCACGCCAACGCCGGGACCATTGTGGACGAGTATATGGTCAGTGAGGCGAAGCTGGAGGACATCCGCCGCTCCATGATGGACATTCACCGTCTGGCCCTCAGCCACATCGTGGCGGCGGACCACACCACCATGAT